>NZ_JANLNL010000002.1:0-935955 GCF_027568365.1 Niveispirillum sp. BGYR6
CGGTCCTGCGGGTGGATTTGGCAGCGTCGGGCGCGGTGTCGGGCCAATGGGCGGCGCGGTCGGTGGCGTTGGTGGCTGCGCCCCGCGCAGGCGCGCTTCCGTTACCGGTGTGGCGTTCCCGTCCGGAAGAGCCCGGGCGGGTTGCTGCGGGGCGGTTGGCGCCGGTCCTGCGGGTGGATTTGGCAGCGTCGGGCGCGGTGCCGGGCCGACGGGTGGCGCGGTCGGTGGGGCTGGCGGCTGCGCGCCGTGCAGGCGCGCTTCCGTTACCGGTGCTGTGTTCCCGTTCGGGAGAGCCTGAGCGGGTTGCTGCGGAGCGGTTGGCGCCGGTCCAGCGGGTGGATTCGGTAGCGTCGGGCTTGGTGTCGGGCTGATGAGTGGCGCGGTCGGTGGGGCAGGCGGCTGCGCGCCGCGTAGCCGGGCTTCCATCACCGGTGCTGTGTTCCCGTTCGGGAGAGCCTGAGCGGGTTGCTGCGGAGCGGTTGGCGCCGGTCCTGCGGGTGGATTTGGCAGCGTCGGGCGCGGTGTCGGGCCAATGGGCGGCGCGGTCGGTGGCGTTGGTGGCTGCGCCCCGCGCAGGCGCGCTTCCGTTACCGGTGTGGCGTTCCCGTCTGGGAGAGCCTGAGCGGGTTGCTGCGGAGCGGTTGGCGCCGGTCCTGCGGGTGGATTTGGCAGTGTCGGGCGTGGTGTGGGGCCGACGGGTGGCGCGGTCGGTGGCGTTGGTGGCTGTGCCCCGCGCAGCCGCGCTTCCGTTACCGGTGTAGCGTTCCCGTCCGGCAGAGCCTGGGCGGGTTGCTGCGGCGTTGTCGGCACCGGCCCTGATGGCGGGTTTGGCGCCGTCGGACTTGGTACAGGGCCAATGGGAGGGGCGGTTGGGGGTGCTGGCGGTTGTGCTCCGCGCAGGCGGGCCTCAATTATTGGAGCAGCGTTCCCGCCCGGAAGAGCCTGAGCGGGTTGCCGTGTGGGAGCGGAAGCCTGTTCTGCCGCCGGCGTTGGGCGCGGTGTCGCGCCGACGGGTGGCGCCGGCGGGGCCGAGATTGGTCGTCCGCCCCCGGTCTCTGGCGGCGTGTCGGCAACGGTCTCGCCCGCTGGCGATGCGGGGGGAACGGGCTGGAGGGGTTGGGGGGCAACCTCTGCAGCCGCACGCGGCGATGGGCTGCCCGGTCCGGGAAGGGTGGGAGCGGCCAGGCGCTGTGGCTCTCTCTGCGGCAGGGGCAGCGGGGCCACGGTGTTGGCGGGCGCTGCCGGTGCCTGAGCATTCTCACCGACATAGGTTCGGATGGCTGCTGCGGGACTGGCCGAGCGGGCAACCGGTTGGGATGGCGGGGCTGCATCGAAATCGGCAAAGGTCAGCAAGCCGCTGGCCGGTGGTTGCGGCAAAGCCAGACGGCCGGGCCGGGGCGGCGGTAAGGGGGCCTCCGTCGCCGGCCTGTCTTTGACGACAGGGGTAGCGTTGCCGCCCGCTGCACCCTCCGATGGAAGAGCCGGTTCCGGTGCCGGTTGTCCCGATACTGGCGGGCTCACCAGCCCCGGCGCCGGCATGGGGGCTGCTGGTGGCGGGGGAAGCGGATTGGGTCCCGCCACCAGCAGTGCCGCCGCCGGCATGGGAAGCGGTGGGGCTGCTGGCGTGCCAGTGGCCGGTGGCGTGACGACTGGCACCGTCGGGGCGGCCGCACCCGGTGCAGGGGCGGCGGGGATCAGCGGTCCTGGCAGGGGCGTACCCGCTGGGGCTGGCAAGGGGTTCCCCCCTGGGACCGGCATCGGTGCCGGTTCCGGCAGGAGCGGCGCCGGTGGGGTGGCGGTGCCTTGTGCCACTGGCGGCTGAGGCCCTGTTGCCGCTGCCGGTGACGGCGTAGCGGGCAGGGGTGTTGTCGGCAAGGGTGTTGGCGCCGTAGACGCCGTTTGCGTCGGGCTGCCGCCTCCCTTGGACAGGCCCAGCAGCGTGGCCAGCGCCTCAGCATCCCGGTCGGGCGGTGGGGCTTGGGTGCTGGTCGCGCGCGGCGGGGGTGGCAGCACCACCACCGCTGACAGCACCGCGCCCTGGATGATCAAAGGCAGGGGGGGCTGCGGCGTGACGGCGGGTGTTGGAACCGGCGGGGGGGCTGTTGTCACCACCTGCGGGGCGGCAGCGGTGGCTGGCGGTGGCGGGGCCAGGGCGGTGGCGCGCGGCGCGGTGCCCGGCACGCTCACCGGGATTTGCAGGGTTACCGGCCGGTCGGTGGGCAGGCGCACCGGGGTTTCCAGCCGCACATCGCCGGCTGCGGTGCGCAGGGTGGCTTCGCCATCCCGCTGATCCACCACCATGCCGGACAGCACGACGGCGCGGTCAAACCGCGCCAGCCGCTCCGGCACGCGGGCCAGGGTAACCTCCGCCAGGGGCGCCAGATTGGGGCCGCTGCCACTGGTGGCATTCCCGGCAGCATTGCCAAGGGATGGCAGGGATGGCCCCGTCATGGTGCCGCCCCCCTTTCGGGTCAGCCGACAGTCAGGCGCTGGGCCAGCGCCATGATATCCTGGGCGGCATCAGAGGTGGGGGAACGCACCAGCAGCGGCGTCTGTGTCTTGATGCTTTCCCGTACCTTCATGTCGCGGCGGATCACCCCGGCCAGTTGCGGGCTTTTGCCCAAGAACTTACGGCAGGCAGCCAGCAGTGTCTCGTAGGTCTTGTTCCCCTCATTGCGGGTCTGGGCCATGTTCACCACGACGCGCAGATCGGCCAACGGGTTGGCCTGATAGGAGAGCTTCAGGAAGGCATAGGCATCGGTGATGCTGGTCGGCTCATCCGTGGTCACCACCAGGGAGACGCCGGCCGGACCGGAGAAGGTGCGGACATTGCGGTCCACCCCGGCACCCAGATCGATCACCACATTGTCATAGCTGCGCGCCATGTCGGTCAGATCGTTGCGCAACTGGGACAATTTTGCCGGGGGAAGATTTGCCAGGCTGCCGGAACCGGAACGGCCGGCAATAATGTCGAACCCGCCTTCCGGATAGCGCGTGGTGGACCCGGCCAGCGTCACCACCCCGTCAATCACCTGTCCCAGATCGCGCTTGGGCATCAGGCCCAGCTGGATATCCACGTTGGCCAGGCCCAGATCGCCGTCAAACAGCAGGGTCTTGCGGCCCAGCTTGGTCAGCGCGTGCGACAGGGTGATGGAGAAAAAGGTCTTGCCGACCCCGCCCTTGCCGCTGGCGACGGCGAAAATATTCCGCTGCCGCAAGGGCGTGACATTGGCGGGAACGGCCATGCTGGTGAAGTCGCTCATGCGTGCGTCCCCGTCTGTTTGGTGCGCCGTTCGTCGGCCTGCAGTTCCGGCATCATCATCTTGGCCAAAATGGTGGGCGTCAGGGGGATCAGCCCATCGGCCACTTTCGTTGTCGCGCTGACATCTGCAAAAGCCAGGCCAGCCCCATGGGCGGCGGCCAGCAGGCTGCCGTAACGGCGTGCCATGTCCAGTCGGGTGGATAACAGGCGCTTGGCACCGATCTGGCGGAAGGCCAGTGCCATATCCACCGCCTCCACCGGGTCCAGCCCGGCCGGCATCACCAGCACCGGTTCCATGTCGGCGGCAACCAGGAAGTCGCGCAAATCCTTCATATCGCTGGCGTTATAGGGGTTGCGCCCGGCACTGTCGACCAGCACCTGATCCATCCCGCGCGACACGTCCAGCGCATCGGCCAGTGCGGTGGGGTCTTCCACCGTCATCAGGCGCAGTTTCAGCACCCGGGTGAAGGCCTGTAACTGTTCGATGCCCCCGGCACGGATCGTATCGGTCGAAATCACCCCGACGGGACGTTTCTGCAGGGCGCAGCGGGCACAGAGCTTGGCCACTGTCAGTGTTTTGCCGCCACCCGGCGGCCCCACCAGCATGATCGGCCGGGTGGCCCGGCCATCGGGCAGCGGCTGGAAATGGAACACACTGTCCAGGGCTGCCGCCAGGGCCGACAGGGGATCGCGGGCATCCATGTCGGACAATGTATCCATCATCCGTTGGTTCAGCTCCGCCGGCACCCCATGGCGCAGCAGGGCCTCAGAAACGATATCAATCGGGTCGGGTGCGGCCGGTTCGGCGAAACGCAGCGGGCTTTGCGATGCCTGAATGGCGGGGTGGGGGGCCAGAACGCCCTCATCCTCCTCAATCGCCGCGGTGACGCGGACGCCCACACCTTCCTCTTCCCGCGTGGCCACGATGATGGCGTCATCGCCCAGCACCTCGCGGACCAGGCGCATGGCGTCCTGCATTGTCGGCGCGTGGAACGATTTCAGCCGCATTCTACCTCTGCTTTCCAGGCTGCCCGGTCACGGCCACAAGGCCCCGTCCGGTCACCCAATCCGATCATTATACGCGGCCCCATCATATTTGGCCCAGAGTCTTGATCTTCGCCTTGGGATGAATCTCATTTTGCGACATGACCACCGTGGCCGGCCGGAACCGCTCAATGATGGAGCGGACGAAGGGCCGGATCGCCGGTGATGTCAACAATACCGGTGCTTCGCCCTGCATGGCGAATTTTTCGAAGGTCTGGCGCACGGCGGTGATGAATTGCTGCAGGCGCGACGGCGCCATGGCCAATTGCCGGTCATCGCCTTCCTGAACGATACTTTCTGCAAAGGCCTGTTCCCATTCCGGCGACAGGGTCACCAGGGGGATATAGCCCAGATCATTGGTGTTGGAGTCGGAGATTTGCCGCGCCAGCCGCGCCCGCACATGCTCGGTAATCTGGGTCATGTTGCGGGTATAAGCTGTGGCCTCTGCCACCCCTTCCAGAATGGTCGGCAGGTCACGCACGGAAACGCGTTCGCCCAGCAGATTCTGCATCACCCGCTGCAGCCCGCCAATATTGATATGGCCTGGCACGACATCGGCCACCAGTTTCTGGTGTTCCTTGCCCATTTCGTCCAGCAGCTTCTGCATCTCCGCATAAGAGAGCAGGTCGGCCATATTATCTTTGATCACCTCTGTCAGGTGGGTGGTCAGCACGGTGGGCGGGTCGACCACCGTATAGCCCTTGAACAGGGCCTCTTCCCGATAGGCCATGTCGATCCACATGGCCGGCAGGCCGAAGGTCGGCTCCGTCGTCGCCTCACCGGGAAGGGAGATGCGGTCGCCGCGCGGGTCCATGCAGAGCAGCATGTTCGGCCTGATATCGCCCCGGCCCGCCTCAATCTCCTTGATGCGGATCAGATAGGTATTGGGCGGCAGTTGCAGATTATCCTGGATGCGCACGGCCGGCATGATGATGCCGATTTCGCCGGCCAATTGCCGGCGCAGCCCCTTGATCTGGTCGGTCAGCCGATGCCCGGCCTCCGTATTGATCAGCGACAGCAGGCCATAGCCCAGTTCCAGCCGCACCAGATCGATGGCCAGCGCGGTGGCAATCGGCTCCTCCGCTGCTGGGGCGGGGGCGGCGGCCTGCGCTTCCTGCTTGGCTTCCAGCGCCTGCTTCATCAGGCGGGAACGCGGCAGGAAATAGGCACCCGCCGCCAGACCAATGGCCAGCAGCCCGAAGGAGATTTTCGGCATCCCCGGCAACATGCCGACGGCCAGCACCACCGCCGCCGTCAGGCCCAGGGCGGTGGGATAGAAGGTCAGCTGGCCGACCACCGCCTTGTCGGTGGAGCCGGTGGAACCGGATTTCGACACCATCAGACCGGCGGCCAGTGAGACCAGCAGCGCCGGGATCTGGGAGACCAGACCATCACCCACGGTCAGCAGCGTGTAGCTGGCGCCGGCCTGGGTGAAGCTCATGCCCTTCTGGGCAATACCGATGATCATGCCGACGATGATATTGACGAAGGTGATGACCAGACCGGCCACCGCGTCACCGCGCACGAATTTGGAAGCACCGTCCATGGCGCCGAAGAACTGGCTTTCATCCTCCAGTTCCTTGCGTCGCCGCCGCGCCTCCCCCTCATCGATCAGGCCGGCCGACAGGTCGGCATCGATGGCCATCTGCTTGCCGGGCATGGCATCCAGGGTGAAGCGGGCCGCCACTTCGGCGATACGGCCGGAACCCTTGGTGATGACGCTGAAATTCACCAGCATCAGGATGCCGAACACCGTGACGCCGATGATGAAATTGCCACCCATGATGAAATTGCCGAACGTCTGGATGACGTGACCGGCCGCTGCCGCCCCATTATGCCCTTCGCCCAATATCAACCGGGTCGAGGCCAGGTTGAGCGAAAGGCGCAGCATGGTGGAGACCAGCAGAATGGTGGGGAAACTGCTGAATTCCAGCGGCTTCTGGATCGACAGCACCACCATCAGGATCAGGATGGAAAAACCGAACGAAATGGTCAGGCCCACATCCAGCAGGAAGGTGGGCAGCGGAATGATCAGTACGACCACGATGGTCAGAATGCCCAGCGCGAATCCCACCTCGCCGCGCTTCACCGCTTCCACGGTCAGGCGCAGGGCATCCTTGGTGGAGCCCAAGGGGGATTGTTGTTGCGGCTGGTCGGTCATGCCGGTTCGATCATTCTGCTTGGCAAAGTTTTATTCGATTCTCTTAGTGTCTGTCCGGAAAGTTTCACGCTATCTCAACGTCTTACACGTTTCATCTTTAAACAATCCCGTCACCCCGGCCTTCGCCGGGGTGACGGGATTAAAACATTAACATGTCGAGAAAGAGGGAAAACTTTTCAGACGGCCTCTCAACAAGGGTTCAGCCAAGGGCTTCCGATTCCATGCCACTGGCTGGCGGCGGCACGGCGATGCCGCCTTCGCTATATTCCTTCAGTTTGTTGCGCAGAGTGCGGATGGAGATGCCCAGGATATTGGCCGCATGGGTACGGTTACCCAGCGTGTGTTTCAAGGTATCGATGATCAGGTCACGTTCCACATCCGCCACCGTGCGGCCCACCAGCGTGCGGGTGGCACTTTCCCCGGTGGGGATCACCGGGGCTGGCTGGGCTGGGGGCGGCTGATAAGCGGGTTGTGGCTGGTAGGGGCTGGGCTGATAGGCCGGCGGCGGGGTGTAGCCGCCGGCATTGCCATAGCTGGCGGCCGCACGCGCCGCGGCCGGGGCCACCGGCGGGGCGGCTGCCGCCGGGGCGGTATAGCTGGGCTCGGCCCCTGTCAGCAGAATGGCGTCTGGCCCAATCTCCGTCCCGCGGGAGAGCAGCACCGCGCGGTGCATGGTGTTTTCCAGCTCACGCACATTGCCGCGCCAATGATGGCCCTGCAGCATGGCCATGGCCTGGGCCCCGACATTGCGCTGGGGCAGCCCGTTGGCTTCGGAGTATTTGGCGGCGAAATGCTGGGCCAGCAGGGCGACATCGGCCGGCCGGTCGCGCAATGGCGGCAGGTTCAGGCTGACCACGTTCAGGCGGAAATAAAGATCCTCGCGGAACCGACCGGCCTTCGCTTCTGACAGCATGTCGCGGTTGGAGGTGGCCAGGATGCGGATATCCACCTTCACCGGCTGGTTGCCGCCCACCCGGTCGATCACCCGTTCCTGAATGGCGCGCAGCAGCTTGGCCTGCAGGCGCAAATCCATCTCGCTGATTTCATCCAGCAGCAGGGTGCCGCCATTGGCCTCTTCGAACTTGCCGATGCGGCGAGCGACGGCGCCGGTGAAGGCGCCCTTTTCATGCCCGAACAGCTCGGATTCCAGCAGGTTTTCCGGGATGGCCGCGCAATTGACGGAGACGAAGGGCGCATTGGCCCGCCGGCTCTTGCGGTGCAGATAGCGGGCCATCAGCTCCTTACCCGTGCCGCTTTCACCGGTGATCAGCACGGAGGCGTCGGACGGGGCAATCTGGTCGGCCATGGCCAGGGCGGCGGCCATGGCAGGGTCGCGGCTGACAATAGCGTGGCTTTCCTCCGCCACCGCCTCCAGCACAGCGGCGATCAGGTTGGCATCCGGGGGCAGGGGGATATATTCCTTGGCGCCGGCGCGGATGGCACGGACGGCGGCCTGGGCATCGGTGCCCACGCCGCAGGCCACCACCGGCACGGCGAACCTTTCATTCTTCAGCTGATCGACCAGCATCCCGACGTCAAGCTTGACGTCGATCATCACCAGATCGGCCCCCTGACCGCCCCGCAGCGCGTTCATGGCGCCATCGATGCTGTCAGTATGCGCCACCTTCGCGCCCTTCTGCAGCGCGATCTTCCCGGCAGCACTGATATAGCCTTCCAGCGTTCCAACGATCAGTAGACGCATCGTCCTTACCCTCTTGCCGGTCGGTTCGGCCCAATCGAACAGTCACACATAAAACTCAGTCGAAGCTGCTGATCCGAAGATCGGGCGGCAGCATCGTATTGATCAGCATTTCCAGGCGGCGCGGATTTTCCTGCCGCGCCACCGATCCCGCCGCGAGCAGATAAAGCCCATCCACCAGGGCTTCGCGTTCCGCATTGCGGTCAATCTTGGCCGCCAGGGGGGATAGCACCATGCTGCCCAGGATGGCACCATAGAAGGTGGTGATCAGTGCCACCGCCATGGCCGGCCCCACCGATGATGGATCGGACAGGTTGCCCAGCATCTGCACCAGCCCCACCAGCGTGCCGATCAGCCCCATGGCCGGCGCCACCTCTGCCGCGCGGCGCAGCACGGCTGCCGCCGTGCGGGCGCGGGCCATGTTGGCCTCAATCTCCGTGCGCAGGATGCGTTCGGCATCGTCGGCCGGCAGCCCATCGACAATCAGTTCCACCGCCCGGTGCAGCACCGGCCAGCCCTTTGTCGCCGCTGCCAGCGGATGCAGCGACAGGGGACCGTTACGCCGCGCATGATCGGCCAGCGACAAGGCCGTGCGGGCAGCCGAGGCCACATCGGGCGTGCTGGCCACCATGGTGCGGCCGATGGCACGGGCCGCCGCCCGCATGTCGGGCACGGAGAAGGAGATGGTGGTGACCGCCGCCGTTCCCCCCAGCACGATCAGCACGGAGGCCAGATCGAAAAAGGCACCGGCACCGCCGCCCAGGGCCAGCGCGCCGATAATCAGCAGCAGGGCCGCCCCCAGACCCAGGATGGTGGCCAGATCCAGCCGTCGGCGCAGGCGCGGCAAGGCCGGCGGCCGGGCTGGGCGCGCACCAGCATCCGCCGCCGGCGGGCTGCTGGTGGGGGGCGGGGCCCCGGCGCGTGGTTGGGCGGCGCTGCGGTCGCTCATGACCGGTCCGTCTTGATGATTTCGGTCATGGTGACGCCCAGCCGGTCTTCCACCACCACCACTTCGCCACGGGCAACCAGCCGATTATTCACATAGATATCAATGGCTTCACCGACCTTGCGGTCCAGTTCCACCACGGCCCCCTTGTTCAGCCGCATCAGGGTGCTGACCTGCATGTTGGTCTTGCCCAGCACGGCGGAAATCTGCACCGGAATGTCGTAGACCGATTCCAGATCCTTGACGACGGGCAATGCCTCCAGTTCGCCGCCGCCGCCATTGCCGCGATTGCCGTCGAACTCGTTCAGGCTCATATCGTCTTTTGCCGCCATCTTGATCCCAATTTGTTCCGGCGTTACCGGTAACGCTTTTTTCTATCCGCTCAGGCCGCCTGGGCCGGGCCGCCCGGCATCTGCCGCAGCCCGTCCCCGGCAATCCGCTCGATTTCTGCCCAAAGACCATTCACATCCCGCTCCGCCCCGCCGGCGGTCCAGTCGGCCTTCACATCCATCTCATGCAGTTTCGGGTCTGCCAGCACGGTGACCTGCCCGGCAAAGCCGTGCCGCAGGGCCATATCACCGATCTTGCCGCGCAGCTCCTCAAACCAGCGTTCATGGACGCGGAACACCAGTTTCGGTTCTTCCGCCAGCTCTTCCAGAAAGCTGGCGATGACTGTTTCGATCTCTGCCAGCCCGTCGCGCGCCACCAGACCGGGCCACAGCTTGCGGATGATGGCCAGGACCAGCCGGCTGGTATTCTGACGCCGTAGCGCCGTTTCCTGGTTCTGCACTCCCAGCAGCTGGCCAAGGGCAGATTCAACCCCCCGCAAGGCTGCCGACAATTCCTGCTGGGCGGCGGTTTCCGCCTCCTGCATTCCCTGGACGCGGCCTTCCTGCAGGGCGGCCGCCCGCGCCTGCTCCCGCGCCATCCGCACCTGCGCCTGCAGCTCCTCCACCGAAAAGGTGGGGGGCGGGGGAGGTGGCGGCGGGGCGGGGGGCAGCTCCGGCTCGGGTTCCGGCTCGGGTGCTGCCAACATGGGGGCCGCCCCTTCGTCGAAATCCTGGTCGAAGACGAATTTTTTGATCGTTGCCATGGGCTGGTTCTATCCGCCTCAGCTTTCCTGGTAGAGCCAGTTGCGGATGATCGATACCGCCTCTTCCGGGTGCTTTTCCACGATCTCCCCCACCTTGCGCAGGGAAGAGGCGCGCACCCGGCCATCGACGCGGTTGATGTCGATCATCTGCTCCAGTTCCTCGTTGGCCTGGGCGGCCTCCATCGCCAGTTCGCGGGCCAAGGCCCCGCCACCGGGGCCGGCCAGTTGCGGCACGCCGCTGCCATCAGACAGCAGGTCGGGCTCTTCCTCCAACTGCGGTGTGCGGTCCAGCACGCGGGTGATCATCGGCTTGATCACCAGCAGGATCACCAGGATGGCAACGATGGCCATGATCAGCATCTCGGCGATGCGCAGCACATCTTCCTTCGGGATGCCCAGAATGGTCTCGTTCAGGCCCGCCAGCTCATCATCCGGCCGGGCGAACTGCATATTGACCACTTCGACCATGTCGCCACGGGCCGGATCGACGCCGACGGCCGACTGGACCAGCCGCTGCAGCTGCGCCAGTTCCGCCTCGCTGCGCGGCTGATAGGTCTTGGTCCCGTCTTCCGCCGTGGTGTAATTGCCATCCACCAGCACGGCAACGGACAGGCGGCGTACCAACCCCGTCTCCCGCTCATGCACCTTGGTGGTCTTGCTGATTTCGTAATTGGTGGTTTCCTCCGTCCGGTTCTTCTTCTCCGAAGAACCGCCGGCGGCATTGCTGGCAGCATCACCATTGGGCAGGTTGGCGGCCACCGTCACCGGATCAACGCCGTCCTTGTTCTGGCTTTCCGAATTCTCCGACACCGACTGGGTGCCGCGCACCACCTGACCATCAGGGTCATAAACCTCGCTGTTGGTGGTGATGCGGTCGAAATCCATTTCCACCGACACCCGGGCCTGCACCTTGCCATGCCCGACGGACCGGCCCAGCAATTCCTCAATGGTGGCGGTCAGTTCCTGTTCGCGGGCCAGCCGGCGTTCCTCCGCCGAGGCGGCCATGGCCTCCGGCGAATTCGCCTTGGCGCTGCGCGACAGCAGCTTGCCCTTGTCATCGATGATGGAAACGTTCGAGGGTTCCATCTGCGGCACGGCGGCTGCCACCAGGGTCTGGATGGCCAGTACCTGATCCTTGGAAAGCTGCGTGCCGGGGCGCAGTTTCAGCACCACGCCGGCCGTCGGCGTCTGGGCCTGCCGGGCGAACAGTTCCCGCTTGGGCAGCACCAGATGCACGCGCGCATTCATCACCGGCTGCAAGGTCTGGATGGAGCGGACCAGCTCCCCTTCCTTGGCGCGCAGCTGCTGCACATTCTGCATGAAGGCGGTGGTGCCCAGCCCTTCGGGCTGGTTGAAAATCTCATTCCCGACATTACCGCCGCTGGGCAGGCCCTGCTGGGCCAATGTCATGCGCAGCCGGCCGACCTGATCGGCCTGCACCTCAATCCGGGTGCCGTCCGCGCTGGCCTTATAGGGGATTTTCTGCGTTTCCAGCTGCTGGATGATCGCGCCGCCATCTGACGGCGACAGGTCGCTGTACAGCAGCGACATGGTCGGGGTGGACCAGGAACCGGCGAAATAGATGATGGCGCCGATCGTCAACAGAACGGCGGCGCCGATCCCGGCCAGACGCGCAGGGCCGAGACCCCGCAATGTTTGCAGAAACGACTCCACGGGAACCGCGCTCCTGTCAGGCAAGGATCGTAGGCCAGACTCTACAAGGGATTAGCTGTAATTTCGAGCAGGATCGCACGGCACCTGTGAATGTCGGGTTAATCAAGTGGGCAAATTTTGCCTGATTTTTTGCAGCTGTGGCATTTTTGGTACGAGATACATCGAATTTGTACCGACTCTGCAATCGTCTTTGCAAACTGCAACGGTGGCTCAACCCAGCGCGATCAGGGAAATGCCCCGCCCATAATCCGGCTCCCCGCGCAGGGTGGTGCGGCGATAGGAGAAGAAGCGGTCCTCCTGGGTCACCGTATCCTGGCCGGCATGGGCAATGCGGCTGATGCCGGCGGCGCGCAGCCGGTCATCGACATAGCCCGCCAGATCGAACATCCAGTGGCTTTCGCGCCGGCTGGGCTTGAACAGCTTTGCATTGTCGGCGGCCATGGCCAGGAACCGGTCACGGAATTCCGGCCCCACCTCGTAACTGTCCCAGGCGATATGGGGGCCGACGGCGGCGCGGATGCGGGCAGGGTTGGCCCCCAGCTCCGCCATGGCGGCGACGGTTGCCGACAGCACGCCACCTGCCGCCCCCTTCCAGCCGGCATGGGCGGCACCGATGACGCCGGCCTCTGCGTCGCAGAACAGCACCGGCACGCAATCGGCCGTCAGGATGCCCAGCGCGATGCCAGGCCGGTCGGTCACCAGGGCATCGGCGCGCGGTGCGTCGGCCGGGGACCAGGGGGCAGTGACACGGGCCACGTCGGGGCTGTGGACCTGATACACGGTGACCAGCGCCTCGGGCGGCAGGCCCAGCGCCTGCATCGCCCGGGCCCGGTTCTCCCGCACATGGTCGGGATTATCGTTGGAGCCCAGGCCGCAATTCAGCCCGGCATAGATGCCGGTGGAGACACCGCCTGCACGGGTCATGAAACCATGGCGGATGCCGGGCAGGTCGGCCAGCAGGGGCAGGGTGATCATCTCGTTCTCCTTCCCGATCAGGGATGGGGGGCAAAGCCGGCCGGGGGGCCGAAACCGGGGCTGGTCAGGGCGATGGTCTTGAACAGCCGCCCCATCTGCCCCGGCTCCGTCAGGCGGGCGAGCGCGTTGGCAATATCCGCGGCCTGTTGGGGGCTGGCCTGGCGGGAAAGGGCGGCAGCGCGTGCCTCAATCCCCAGGGCCCGCAGTAAGTCCCCCTGATCGATGGTGCGGCCGGGGCCGGGATGCGCGTCGGCCCCCCGCTGCTGGGCCGCCTGGGCCAGGGCGGTGAAATCCACATGGGCGGTCAGGTCTGCCAGGCCGGGATCATCCAGCACCGGCACCATGCGATGGGCCCGCAGGGCCTGCAGTGTATCGCCGATGGCGGGGCCGGCATAGCCATAGTCAACCAGCAGGGCGGCACCGGGTGCTTCGGCCAGCCGCTGGCCGATCTCCCGTGCGATACCGATCCCGGCAGGGCAGAGTTCCGCCACCGCCCCGGCTGGAATGCGCGGATCGGCGAAGACCGGGTGCAGGGCGGCGGCCACCGGTGCCGGTTCCAGCATGAAGCAGAGATCGCCGCTCTCATCCAGTCCGACCTTGCGTTCGGCCCAGCCGCGTGGGCCGCGCACAAACTGGCGGATGGGCAGGGCGTCGAAAAATTCGTTGGCGACCAGCAGCATCGGCCCGGCCGGCACATCGGCCAGACTGTCATGCCATTGCGGGGAATAATCCCCCAGAATGGCGGCCTGTCGGGCGCGCAGGGTGGGGCTGGTTTCCACCAGGGCCAGCCGCAGGGCGGCATGGAAGGCCGGCACCCGGTGGGTGGCGCGCAGCGCATCGGCCATCAGGGTGCCGCGCCCCGGCCCCAGCTCCACCAGGGTCACCGGATCGGGGCTGCCCAGCCGCAGCCAGCAATCGGCCAGCCAGACGCCCACCATCTCCCCGAACATCTGGCTGATTTCCGGGGCGGTGGTGAAGTCCCCCGCGCTGCCCAGGGGGTCGCGGGTGATGTAATAGCCATGCTCTGGATGGCCCAGCGCCTCAGCCATAAAGCTGGCGACGCTGATCGGCCCGCTCAGCGCGATGCGCCGGGTCAGCAGGGGTAGCAGCGCGCTGGTCACGGTGCCTTTTCCTGCGCCACCGGGGCCGGCACGGGCGTGCCGAACGGGGCCCGCAGCACCATCCACATGCCGGCCAGCAGCATCGGCACAGAAAGAATCTGCCCCATGGTGGTGCCAAAGGCCAGGAACCCGACCTGGGCGTCGGGCTGGCGGAAGAACTCACCCACGATACGGGCAATTGCGTAACCGATCAGGAAACAGCCGGACAGGGTACCGGTGCGGGCACGCAGCGCCTGATTGCGCACCAGAAGGAACATCACGATGAACAGGACAATACCTTCCAGCCCGGCCTGATAAAGCTGGCTGGGATGGCGCGGAATGTCACCGCCGGTGGGGAAGATCATGGCCCAGGGCACATCCGCCGGACGGCCCCACAACTCCCCATTGACGAAATTGGCCAGCCGGCCCAGCAGCAGCCCCACCGGGGCGGCGCAGGCCACCAGATCGCCCAGCGCGAAGGGGGAGAAACCCCGCCGCCAGGAGAAGATCAGCATGGCGACGATCACCCCGCTGAGACCGCCATGGAAGGACATGCCGCCGTGCCACACACGGAGAATTTCCAGCGGATCGGCCAGATAGGCATCCAGATTGTAAAAGATGACACTGCCCAGCCGGCCGCCGATCAGGATGCCGCCGGCCGCCCAGATCAGAAAATCCGACAAATCATCCGGAGTCGGCCGCAGGCCGGTATTGCGGGCCAGCCGCATCGTGTACCAGAGCGCGAAGGCAATGCCGACGGCATAGGCCAGCCCGTACCATTTTATCGAAACGGGCCCCAGGGACAAAGCCACGGGATCGAAGGCGGGAAAGGGGATGGCAAGCATCATCAGCACCGTCGTCGCGGTTGGCATCTGGTCGGCAGGTCCGCCGATCACCAGATGAAGGGGTAGGCGCGCCGTTGCGGCGTGTCCACTGTCGCGGCCTATATAGGTGTGTCTTGACAGGCGGGGCAAGCGGGGCGCGCTTGCGGCTAACGCCATGGACAGAGCCCGATGTCGTCACCATAATGCCGCCCGCTTTTGAAAGGGGTATCAACCCATGCAGATCGAGAACAAGCTGTTGGATGACCTGGCCCGTGTGGCCAGCGGCGCCGTCGGCGCCCTGTCGGGCATCCGCGCGGAGGTGGAGGCGCAGTTCCGCCAGCAGTTCGAACGCATCCTGTCACAGATGGATGTCGTTTCCCGCGAAGAGTTCGAGGCCGCCAAGACCATGGCGGCGGAGGCCCGCGCCCACCAGGAGGAACTGGAGGAGAAGCTGGCCGCCGCTGCTCCGTTGGAAGAACGCGTGGCCAAGCTGGAAGCCCTGGTGGCGGAATTGCAGGCAGCCCGCCAGGGCTGAATGACGCTTTATCGGTTTTACGGATTGCCGGCGCCCCGCCGCTTTGCGGTGGGGTTTTGCCATGGTCGGGAAGGCCGTCAGTAGAACATGTGACAAAGGGGGGTGGGCCGGCACTGGATTCAGGTTGCACACGCAAGTAGGCGCTGGCACCGTATCCATGGTGGCTCATCAACCATACGCCACAATATCTGGGTCAAACCAGGGTGGCGGGCCGGTCCCGGGGATCGGTGGGGGACTGAGGAGAGAGAGTATGACGGCCGTTTCCGTGGAACATGCGGCATCCACCCATAATCCGCTGGATATTCTGGAAGAGATCGTTGCTGCCAATGAGTGGGCCTTCGACCGCGTGAATGAAGAAGAGATGGTGGTGGAGATCACCGGTCGCTGGTGTGACTATCGCCTGTTCTTCATGTGGCAGTCGGAGGTGAGCGCGATGCAGTTCTCCTGCCAGTTTGACATGAAGGTGCCGGGTCCGCGCCGCGTCTCGGTGTCGGAATTGCTGGGGGAGGTCAATCCCAAGCTCTGGCTGGGCCATTTCGATGTCTGCCCAGATCAGGCGACACCGATGTTCCGCCAGACCACCTTGTTGCGCGGTGCCCGTGGCGCCAGTTCGGAACAGTTGGAAGACTTGGTGGACATTGCCCTGGCAGAGTGCGAGCGTTTCTATCCGGCCTTCCAGTTTGTCATCTGGGGTGGCAAGACAGCGCAGGAAGCGGTGGCCGCTGCCATTCTGGATACGGTAGGGGAGGCTTGAGAACCGGCTGACCTGAACCTCGTTCGAGGCAGGGGCCGGGCCAATGCTTTTCCGGGGAGGAATGTGATGAGCGCGAAATTGCTTCTGGTCGGTTGCGGCAAGATGGGCGGCGCCATGCTGGCTGGCTGGAAACAGGCCGATCCCGCCACCGTGATGGTGGTGGTTGAGCCGTTCGGCCCGCCCAAGGGGCTGCCTGACGATGTGCAGGTGGTGACCGATGCCGCCAACATTCCGGCGGATTTTCAGCCTGATGCCATTGTTCTGGCGGTCAAGCCGCAGATGATGGATCAGGTATTGCCGGCCTACGCTCGCTATGCCGACCGCGCGCTTTTCCTGTCCATCGCTGCTGGCAAGACGCTGGGTTATTTTCAGAAATTCCTGGGTGACGGGGCGCGCATCGTGCGCGCCATGCCCAATACGCCGGCCGCCGTTGGCCGGGGCATCAGTGCCCTGGTGGCCAACGCCAATGTCGACAGCCAGGGCCGCGCCCTGGCCCAGCAATTGCTCTCCGCCGTGGGGGAGGTGACCTGGGTGGCGGAGGAAAGCCAACTGGATGCCGTCACCGCCGTATCCGGCAGCGGTCCGGCCTATGTGTTCCTGCTGGTGGAAACGCTGGCGCGGGCGGGCGAGTCGGCGGGTTTGCCGCCCGATTTGGCGATGCAGCTGGCGCGCGCCACCATCGTGGGCTCGGGCGAGCTGCTGCGCCAGAGCCATGAATCAGCCGAACAATTACGCCGTAATGTCACCAGCCCCAAGGGCACTACCCAGGCAGCACTGGATGTGCTGATGGAGGAGGGGCCGCAGGGGATGGCGGCGCTGATGCGCCGGGCCATTGCCGCCGCGACCCAGCGTTCGCGTGAACTGGCGGGTTGATCGCCCATGGCCATCTCGCTCAGCCCCAGCGCCCAGAAGATTCAGAATCTGCTGAATGATCACGGGCACCCGATTCATGTGCTGGAATTCGCCGCGTCTACCCGCACCTCGGCGGAGGCAGCGGCCGCGATTGGCTGCGAGGTGGCGCAGATTGCCAAATCCATCATGTTCCGCACCCGTGACACTGCCCGGCCGATCCTGGTGGTGGCCTCGGGCAGCAACCGGGTGAATGAGGCGACGGTGGCGCGGCATCTGGCATCGGCCCTGGCCGGGGAACGTCTGGCCAAGGCCGATGCTGATTTTGTGCGGCAGAAGACCGGCTATGTCATCGGCGGGGTGCCGCCGGTTGGCCATAATGTGCCGCCCATCACCCTGTTTGACCGTGACCTGTTGGCCTATCCGGTGATCTGGGCGGCGGCCGGCACACCCAATACCGTCTTTCCCATCGCACCCGATGCCCTGGCGCGGCTGGTCGGCGGCCTGGTGGCAGACGTTACGTAGCCGGAACAAGCCGCCGGGCACCGCCGAAGCGGGTTTCGCCCTGGGCCTGCGCCCGTTCCAGCACCTGGGCCAACCTTTCAGCGGCCCGGCTGATCCTTTCCGGTGTAAAGGCGGCGTATCCCAGCAGCAAGGCGCCGGGATCGCCCGCCGGGGCCGGCCCATGGCGATAGTGCGAAAGGGCGGGCACATCCAGGCGGGCCGCCTGGGCCTGGGCCGACAGGCTGGTATCACCGATACCCAGCCCCGGTGCCAGCCGGGCCAGCAGATGCAGCCCGGCCCCGGCGGCCTCAAGGGTCAGCATCCCTTGCCAATAACGTTCGGCGGCGAACAGCAGCGCCTGCTGACGTTCCGCATAAAGCCGCCTTGTCCGCCGCAGATGGGAGCAGAAATGCCCCTCGGCCAGGAAATCATGCACCGCCATTTGTTCCGGCAGCGGAACGGTAATATCCATCCGGTTCCGTAACGATCTTGCAGCCCCCAGCAAGGCTGGTGGTACCACCAGCCAGGCCAGCCGCAGGGAGGGCACCAGGGTCTGGTCCAGGCTTCCCAGATGCAGCACCCGTTCGCTGTCATCCAGCCCCATCAGGGACGGTAGCGGCCGGCCGGTATAGCGATAACCGCCATCACGATCATCCTCCAGCAGCCAGGCGCCGGTGCGGCGGGCCCAGGTCAGCATGGCCATGCGGCGGCGCAGGGGCATGGTGCCGCCAAGCGGAAACTGCCAGCCGGGGCTGACCAGGGCCAACCGTGCATCCGGTGCCAGCCGTTGGGCGCGTTCCACATCAAGCCCGTCGCTGTCCATGGGGACGGGGACGGCGTGCAGGCCCCGGTTGCCGAAGACCAGATGTTGCAGGTTGCAGCCGGGATCTTCCAGCCACACCGTATCGCCCGCCCCCAGCAGCAAGGTGGCGGCCAGCTCCAGGGCGGTACGGCGGTCGGGCAGGATCAATATCTGTTCCGGGTCGCAGCTGATGCCCCGGCTGGTCTGCAGATGCCCGGCCAGCACGCGGCGCAGCGAGGCCCAGCCGGCGGCGGTATCGTTGCCCAGCAGCAGGCCGCCAGTATCGCGCCAGCGCTTGGCCAGCAGCCGGCGCCAGTTCTCCACATCAAATTCATCATAGGCCGGCACACAGGGCCGGAACGGCAGGATTTCGGCTCCGGCGGCCATCACCGGCAGGTTCTGCTTCGGCGGCCGGGGCGTGGCCAGCCGCAGGGCCGGGGCCATGGCATCATCGGGCAGGCTGCGGCTGACAAAGGTGCCGGAACCGATGCGGGCTTCCAGATAGCCCTCCGCGATCAGCCGGTCGATAGCGGCCACCACGGTATTGCGCGACACGCCCAGATCGGCCGCCAATGTGCGGGTCGAAGGCAGGCGTTCACCGGGACGGATGGCGCCATCCAGAATGGCGGCGCGCAGCCGGTCGAACAGGCGCTGTTGCAAGGGGGTGCCATCGGCATTGTCGAACAGGGACAGCAGGGGGCCTTGGGTGGGCTTCATGGGTCAGACCTCCTTCCGTTCAACAGGTAGGCTTTGGGTTCGGCGCGCTTCTCATGGTCTTGGTACCGGTGGGTGCTGGCCGGGATGGGGCCGGCAAGCACCCACCGGCCCGGTCGAAGGGGCGGCTGGTGGACAACCGGGAGCGCCGCCCCTTCCGCTGCCGGCAACGGGGATGGCCGGCAGCGGTTTGCGGGGGCCTTTATCAGCCCTTGATTTCGCCGGTGGCGGCGTCGATGGTCAGGGTCTTGAAGGGAATGCCATCGGCTGACTTCAGCACGACCTTGTATTCACCATTCCGTTGGGTGACATCGCCCACCCGGGCCTGCCGGACTTTGCTGTCCTTCAGATAGGTGCGGGCAATGTCGCGGGCTTCACGGCTGGTCAGCGGTTCGGTGCGGGCGACGGGGGCGGTGCTGTCCTTGGCGGCAACCTGTGCCGGTTCGGCTGCACCAGCGGCGGAAATACCGATAAAGGCGGCGGCGGCGATGGCGATCAGGGTACGCATGGGTGGTTCCTCACAGGTCGTCTCTCGGTCCATCCCGGCTCTCGTCCGTGGACAGTCTTAGGAAAACACCCTGATTTTTCTCCTCCATGACCAAGATGGGGGACTTGTGAAACACTGTGTTTCGGCCGATCAAAACGTTACCTTGCGTTAACAACATGGGCATCGGCAGATACCGGCCCACAGCGATAGAATTGCCGTCATGACCGATACAAGCACCCACCTTCTGGTCGTTGATGACGACCGCGAAATCCGCGATCTGCTGACGCGCTATCTCACCCGTCATGGCTACCGCGTCACGGCGGCCAAGGATGGGGTGGAGATGCGGCGCTTCCTGGCCGACCGCAATATTGACCTGATCGTCCTGGATCTGATGATGCCGGGCGAGGATGGTTTGTCGCTTTGCCGCGCCGTGCGGGCAGAGGGCGGGCCGCCCGTCGTCATGCTCTCCGCCATGGGGGAGGATGCGGACCGCATCCTGGGGCTGGAGATCGGGGCCGATGATTATCTACCCAAGCCCTTCAACCCGCGCGAACTGGTGGCCCGCATCAAGGCGGTGCTGCGCCGGGCCCAGACGGGCAGCAACGGCGCCCCCATCGCCAGCGGCAGCATCCAGTTCGCCGGCTTTCTGCTGGATCAGGCGCAACGCCGCCTGACCGACCAGAAGGGTGAAGAGATCACCCTGACCGCCGGTGAATATGAGCTGCTGGTGGCCCTGGCTACGCGGCCGCGCCGGGTGCTGTCCCGCGATGATCTGCTGGAAATCACCCGTGGCCGCTCTGCCGGCCCGTTTGACCGTTCCATCGATGTGCAGATCAGCCGCCTGCGCCGCAAGATCGAACAAGACCCGGCAGAGCCCACGATCATCAAGACCGTGCGTTCCGGCGGCTATATCTTCTCCCCGGAGGTGCAGCCGTCATGAGGGCGCTGACCGACCGCATGTCCTATTCCATTTTCGCCGTGCTGGTCGGGGGTATCCTTTTGTCCCAGGCCATTGCGCTGGGGCTTTACCGATCCGACCGGGCAGAGGCGGTGGCCGATGCCGAGGGCGGACAATTGGCCAATTGCCTGGACGGATTCGCCCGCGCCATTGAGGAACAGCCGACCGATGTGCGGCTGGCCGTGCTGCGCGGGCTGAAGGAACGGGAACTGACCGTGCGCACCAGCGCCGGTCACAACGTCATGCTGGATGTCTACGAGAAGGAACCGAAGAAGGAGGGGCAGCCGGAGAAATCGCCCGCCATCTCCATCCCGCCCTTCGGGATGCCGGTGCCGCCGCCGCCCGAACCGTCGGTGATCGAGGTGTCACGGCAACTGAAGGATGGCACCTGGATGCGGTTCCATGCCCCGGTTACGGCCACGGATGCGCTGCGCGAACCGGGTTTCCTGGCCTCACTGGCTGGCAGTGCGGCGGTGGCCATTCTGCTGTCGGCCTGGGTACTGGGTTTCACCACCAGGCCCTTGCGCCGTTTCGCCGCCGCCGCCAACCGGCTGGGCGTGGATATGAATGCCCCCTCACTGGATGAGGCGGGCCCGCGGGAGGTGCGGCTGGCCGCTGCCGCCTTCAACAAGATGCAGCGCCGCCTGCGCGCCTTTGTGGAGGATCGCACGCGGATGCTGGCTGCCGTCAGCCACGATCTGCGCACGCCCTTGACCCGGATGCGCCTGCGCGCCGAGTTCATTGATGATGATTCGGTGCGGGAAAAGATGCTGGACGATCTGGCGGAGATGGAGGCGATGATCGGCTCCACCCTGGCCTTTGCCCGCGACGAGGCGGCGCAGGAAGATATCCAGCCGTTGGAACTGAACGCCATGCTGGAACGGCTGGTGGAGGATATGCGTGATGGCGGCAAGCCGGCCAGCGTAACCCCCTCACCCTTTGCGGTGCCGATCATGGGCCGGCGGATGGCCTTGCGCCGGGCGATTGCCAACCTGTTGGAAAATGCCGTGAAATATGGTCAGCGGGCCGATATCGCCATCGCCATCACGGGTGAGAATGTCACCGTCACCATCGATGATGACGGGCCGGGCATTCCGGAGACTGAATTCGATAATGTCTTCCGCCCCTTCTTCCGCCTGGAAGGTTCGCGCTCGCGCGATACGGGCGGCACCGGGCTGGGCCTGTCGGTGGCCAATGATATTGTCCGCGCCCATGGTGGGGAGATCGGCCTGGCCAACCGACCAGAAGGGGGCCTGCGGGTCACCGTGGTGCTGCCGATGGCCGGGGAGGCCGTGGGGTAAGCAAAACGGGCGGCGGCAAGGTGGCGCCGCCCGTTTCTGACCCGCTTAATCTTCCAGCATATTGGCCAGCTTCATGGCCACGCCCATATTGCCCGATACTTTCAGCTTGCCGGTCATGAAGGCCAGGGTGGGGGCCAGCTTGCCTTCCGCCAGTTTCAGCAGATTGTCCGGGGAGATGGTCAAGGTGGTGTCCGGTGCATCACCCGTGCGGCCGACTACCGGCGGGGTGCTGCGGCCATTGATGAACAAGGCGTCGCCGCCACCGAAATCGAACTTAACCAGGGCACCCAGGCCGGTGAAATTCAACGCCCGCGCCCGCATCTGGGCTTCGATCTGGTCGATGTTCATCCCTAACTCCGCCTTTTGATATTAACGTTTACGTAAAGGGAATTATAGCGATTGCCGGATTAAACAGCAACAGGTGCCGTGGTGTCAGCGCGTGGCAACCGCGACAGCCACGCCCGCCATCAACCCGCCGGTGGCGCGGTTGATGACGCGCATATGGGATGGTTTGGCGATGAAGCGCCGGGCGCTGGCCGCCACCATCGCATAGGCCGTCATCACGCTGGTCAGCACACAGGCCATCAGGATGCATAGCTCCAGCACAGCCAGGGGTGTCATCTCATGCAAGTTGATCACCTGCGGCAGGATGGCCAGGAAGAAGATCATGGTCTTCGGGTTGCCCAGCGTCAGGGCGAGCCCGCCCATGGTCTGCCGCAGCCCATCCCCCTTCACTGCCGGCAATTCACTGGGCAGGGTGGCGGGGGCCCGCCACATTTTCCAGGCCATGTAGAGCAGATAGGCGGCACCAGCATATTTGATGATGGTAAAGACCATCTGGAAGCTCTGCGCCAGCACGCTCAACCCACCGGCCACCAGCCCGAACCAGGTGAGGTCGCCCAGCACGATACCGGCGATGAAGGGCAGGGTGCGGCGTGTATCCGTTGCCAGGGCGCGGGCCACGACGGCCGCCACGCCAGGGCCGGGGGAGGCCACGGCCACAGCATAGATGCCGGCAAAAATCACAAGCGCGGTCAGGTCGATCATGGTGGTGCCCAGCCAAAGAAAGTCGTTGCCAGCATCATAGCAGAAGGGCGGGCCGCTTACGCGCCCGCCCTTGGTGCAAATGGTGCTGTTCTGAAAGGCTTCAGGCACCCGGCTGGATGCGGATGTCACCCACCCGGTTCAGCGCTTTGGCCAGAGCATCCAACCGGCGCTGCACCGCCTCGCCGGTCAACATGGCGGCATCGTCGGGCAGCGCCAGGGTCAGGATCGACTCGCCCAGATGCAAGCTGGTGCGCTGCAGCAAGGTGGCGGCACCGCCCGTCAAGGTGTGAGCCAGCCGCAGGGCCAGCCCCAGCATGGTGGCGCGGGCCAGCACATTTTCCTTCAACAGCCCGCGCGCCGGGGCCAGCACGGCCCCTTCCAGCGTGCCGGCATAGCGGACATAGACACAGGCCGCCAGGAAGGCCCGCTCCCCATGGTCCACCCCGGCAAAGGGCATCCGCAGGATGCGCAGGAAGGCATGTTCGGCGCGGTAATCGGGATGTTCGATCCAGCCCAGATCTGACAGCAGGCAGGCCGCCTGCCGCAACCGCCGCGCCGCCGGGTCTTCCCCGGCGAATAGCGGCGCTGTCCAGGCCGACAGGATTTCCGCATGGCCAAAGCGCCCAATCCGGGCCGCCACATCGCCACAGCCGGTCAGCAGCGGGTCCATCTGCTGTTCTTCGGCCGGCAGCAAATCATAAAGATGACCTTCACGCAGCCCATAGGCGGAGAAGGTGACGCGGGAAGGCTGCACCGCCTTCAACACCCGCTCCATCACCAGGGCGGCGAGCGGCAGCGTATCCAGCCGCCGCTTGGAGACACCCTGCATCTTTTCCAGCGCCCCGCGCGAGGCGCGCGCCACCTGACCGGCGAATTCCGCCATCACGGAGCCATCCACCGAATATTGGTGGATGATGTGCAGCGGGTGGTTGATCTGCTCCAGATGCATCTTGGCCAGCGCGCGCCAGGCGCCACCAACCGGATAGAAGGACCGGCCCTTGCCCTTGGCCAGCCAATCCAGCTTGCCCAGATGCTGGTCGATCAGCTTGGCCGCACTGCCGGCTTTGCCCTCCGTCGCCTCCAGCAGGCGCAGCGGCCCCAGCGGGGTGGTCACCTGCGAACCGATCTGCCCCTTTTCCAGCAGCACCAGTTCCAGGCTGCCGCCGCCCAGATCGCCGGCCAGACCGTCGGCATCGGGGGCACCGGAAAGCACGCCCAGCGCCGCCAGCCTTGCCTCTTCCTCCCCCGACAGCACATCGACGGTGAAACCGGTCCGGCGGGTGATTTCTGCCACAAAGGCGGGGCCATCGGCGGCGTCACGCACCGCCGCCGTGGCCAGCACATCCACCCGCCGCACCTGCATCGCTTCCAGCAGGCGACGAAAGCGGGTCAGGTTGTCCAACGCCAGCCGAACCCCATCGGGATTCAGCCGGCCGGTTTTCTCCACCGTGCGGCCAAGGCCGGGCAGAACCTTTTCGTTGAACAGGGCGACAGGGGAACGGGTCAGCCGTTCATAGACCACGCAACGCATGGAGTTCGATCCGACATCGATCACCGCGAGGCGATCATCCGCATGGACATGATCCAAGGCCGTTTGGTCCGCTTTTAAGGATATCATCGAGAAAAATGACACCGATTTACGGGAAGTTACTCAATACCAGCTTCGGCGGCAGACGGGCGGCGCTCATCGCACTGCCCCGACCGGAGAGACTGGGATTGGTCATGAAGTAGGTATGTGCATTGAAGGCCTCAGTGCAAGGCTCCATACGGTGATAGGTGGCATCTGGCTGCAAAACCCAGCTCTGCGTATTGTCCTTCAGGTTGGCGACCATGATCTGGTCCAGCACCTGCTGATGCACGGTTGGATTTTCAATCGGCACCAGGGTTTCGATGCGACGGTCAAGGTTGCGCGGCATCCAGTCGGCCGAGGAAATGAAGATTCGCGCCTGTGGCGAGGGCAGGCCATGGCCATTGCCGAAGCAGACGACGCGGCCATGTTCCAGGAACCGGCCGACGATGGATTTGACGTGGATATTCTCTGACAGGCCCGGCACGCCGGGCCGCAGGCAGCAGATGCCACGGATGACCAGTTCGATCTTCACGCCCTGCTGCGATGCCTCATACAGCTTGTCGATCAATTCGGCATCAACAAGGCTGTTCAGCTTCACCCAGATCTGGGCCGGGCGACCGGCCTGGGCATGGGCGATCTCGGCATCGATCTTGTCCACCAGCCGCTGACGCAGGGTGGTGGGGGCGATGGCGATCTTCTCCAGCGATTTCGGCGTGGCATAGCCGGTCATGTAATTGAACATGTGGGCCGCATCATGGCCCAATGCCGGATCGCAGGTGAAGAAGGACAGGTCGGTGTAAACCTTGGCCGTGATCGGGTGGTAATTGCCGGTGCCGAAATGCACATAGGTGCGCAGGCCCTGGCTTTCCCGCCGCACCACCAGTGACACTTTGGCGTGGGTCTTCAGGTCCACGAAACCATAGACCACCTGCACGCCGGCGCGTTCCATGTCACGCGCCCAGCGGATATTGGCTTCCTCGTCGAAACGGGCCTTCAATTCCACCAGCGCGGTGACGCTCTTGCCTTGTTCGGCCGCCTCGATCAGGGCGGCAACGATGGGGCTGTTCTTGGAGGTACGATAGAGCGTCTGCTTGATAGCCAGCACATTGGGGTCGGCTGCGGCCTGACGCAGGAACTGCACCACCACGTCGAAGCTTTCGAACGGGTGGTGGACAACGATATCCTTCTGGCGGATGGCGGCGAAACAGTCGCCGCCGAAATCGCGGATTCGTTCCGGGAAGCGGGCATTATAGGGCGGGAACAGCAGGTCCGGCCGGTCATCGGTGATGATCTGCTTGGTATCGGACAGGCCGATCAGCCCATCCAGCACGAACACATCATCTGAGGAGACGTGCAATTCGTCCGTCAGGAAGGCCCGCAGCTCCTTCGACATGCCGGCATTGACGGCCAGCCGGATGACGCTGCCGCGCTTGCGGCGCTTCAGCGCGCTTTCAAAGGTGCGGACCAGATCTTCGGCTTCTTCCTCGATTTCCATCTCGCTGTCACGCAGTACGCGGAAAACGCCGTGACCCTTCAGGATGAAGGGCGGGAACAGCCTTTCGATGAAGGTCAATACCACCTGTTCCAGCAGCACATAGCGCGTATCGCTGCCCGGCAGGCGCACGAAACGGTCAAGCTGTTGCGGCAGCATCACCAGCGCATCGACATCCCCGCCGCGATGCGGGTCGAACAGCTGCAGAGCGAGCGCGAAGCCGCCGCTGGGCAGGAAGGGGAACGGGTGGGCCGGGTCGACGGCGATCGGCGTCAGCACCGGGAAGATATCGTCGATGAAGCGGGCTTCCAGCCAGTCATATTCGGACGGCGACAGCTCATCGATCTCCACCACGGCGATGCTCGCCTCGCGCAACAGGCCGCGCAGCATCAGCCAGCAGCTCTGCTGATCGCGCATCACCTCGGTCACCCGGTGGTTGATGGCGGCCAGTTGCTGGGCCGGGGTCAGGTTATCGTCCGATGGGGTTGTCACCTTGGCGGCCACCTGGGCCTTCAGGCCGGCGACGCGCACCATATAAAACTCGTCCAGATTGCTGGCCGAGATGGAGAGGAAGCGCAGCCGTTCCAGCAGCGGATGGCCGGGATTATAGGCTTCCTCCAGCACGCGCTGGTTAAAGGCCAGCCAGGAAAGCTCCCGGTTGATGAACCGTTCCGGGCTCTGCATGTCGATTTTGTCGGCATTGACGGCAGGGGCGGCGAAACCGCCACTGCTGGTCACGGACGGGGCAAAGTCGGGGTTGGCGGTCACGGTCGGCGTTTCCTTTGGTTCCGGGCGGTCCGGCAAAGTATATGTTGCTTCTGTGACGTTTTTCGGTTCGGTTGACACCGTTGTTGTTGTCGCCGCTGCGCGGCGGCGGCGTGGGGTTGAACCGCCTGTCGGGGTTCTGGGTGTCCGGGAAGTCGTCATGAAGAAGCTCTACCTGTTGCGACACGCCAAATCGGACTGGACCGATCCGAAACTGGCGGATCATGACCGGCCCCTCAACCCGCGTGGTGAGCGGGCGGCGCAGACGATGGCGAATTATTGGGCCACGCGCAAGGGTGGCCCGCCGCAACCGGATCTTGTTTTATGTTCCACCGCGCTGCGGGCCCGGGAAACCCTGCTGCGGGTGATGGCGGCATGGCCCGCCCCGCCGCCGGTGGAATATGAAGAAGGGTTATATCTGTGTGGGGAGGAATTGCTGCTGGACCGGCTGAAGGCGCTGCCGGACACTCTCGGTTCCGTCCTGCTGGTGGCGCATAATCCCGACCTGCAATTGCTGGCCCGCGATCTGTGCGGCCGGCAGGAACAGCCCGATGCGGCGGCCTTGATGGCTGAACTGACGGACAAGCTGCCGACCGGTTCCTTTGTGGCGATCGATCTGCCGGCAGGGCAGGGCTGGGCCGATCTGCGCTGGGGCTGTGGCCGGCTGGTGGATTTCGTGCGCCCGCGCGACATTGTGCCCAAACTGGGGGCTTAACCTAGGGCGCCGGCTGCGCTATCTGGACACTACCCTTCCTTTCCTTCTGGTATGGACCCGTCGGCACGTGAATGGCCTGAACAAAGCCCCTCTCCCCACCCCCGCCAACCAGTCGGTGCCGCGTGCCCGGCGTGGCGGCGGGCAGGAGATCGAGATCAAGCTGCTGGCGGCGCCTGCCGATCTGGGCCGGATCGCCGATCTGGCGCTTGTGCGCGCCATGATAAAGGGAGAGGTGCAGCGCGGGCGCGAATATACGACATATTATGATGCGCCGGACCTCAGCCTGGCCCGCCGCGGGCTGGCGCTGCGGGTGCGCCGCCGGGGTTCTTTGCGCATCCAGGCGGTGAAGACCTTGGGGCTGCGCGGTACGGCCGATGGGGCCGGTGTTGCCATCCGCCGGGAATGGGAATGGCCGCTGCCCGGCGACCAGCCGGATTTCACCCTGCTGCGCGGTGACGGGCTGGAGGAGATGATTCCGCCCGCCCTGACGGCCCGGCTGGCCGGTATTTTCAGCACCGATATCCAGCGCACCCTGATTCCGCTGCATCTGGGGGATGGGGTGGAGGTGGAAATGGCGCTGGACCTGGGGCAGGCGCTGGCCCTTTCCCGCGATACCGGTGCGGCGGCGGGCGGGCAGGCGCACCGCATCATCAGCGAGGTGGAACTGGAACTGAAGCGCGGCAGCATCG
Organism: Niveispirillum sp. BGYR6; assembly: GCF_027568365.1. Taxonomy (NCBI): domain Bacteria; kingdom Pseudomonadati; phylum Pseudomonadota; class Alphaproteobacteria; order Rhodospirillales; family Azospirillaceae; genus Niveispirillum; species Niveispirillum sp. BGYR6. The sequence continues at coordinate 27,961 of NZ_JANLNL010000002.1, forward strand.
CCGACCTGTTCCGGCTGGCTGCCGCGCTGCATGGCCGGGTGCCGCTGCGCCTGTCCACCCGCAGCAAGGCCGATATCGGCTTTGCCCTGGTCACCGGTGCCCGGCCCGGCCCGACGCCGGCCCGGCCCCTGGCCATCACGCCCATCACCACGGTGACGGAGGCGTTCCGCCACGTCATGCGCAATGGTCTGGCGCATCTGCTGGATAATCAGGAAGCGCTGGTGACGGAGGATGGCACTGGCGATGCGCTGGCCTTGCGGGAACTGGCGGCGGCGACACGGCGGCTGGATGCCGGCTATGGCCTGTTCCGCCGGCTGATCCATACCGACCGGGGCGACGCGCTGCGCCGGGAACTGCGCCGCCATGCCAAACTGCTGGAGAAGGCCCGCGCCTGGCAGCGGCTGGCCCTGGCCCTGGGCAGTCTTGAGATGGATCAGCGCCGGCCCGTTGTGGGGGCGGTATCACAGGCCCGCGCCAAGGCGCTGGGCCGGGTGCGCCACTTGTTGAACGCGCCGGAATGGACAGCGTGGCAACTGGGTTTCGCGCAATGGCTGGAAGAGGGGGAATGGACCCGCCAGCCCCATGGCTGCCCCTTCGGCACCATGATGGATGAGATGGCGGGGCCGTTGCTGGCCAAGCGGATCGAGAAGGCCTTGCGAGTCGGCAGCCTGCCCGACCCGCGCCAGGTGCCCAGCCTGGAACAGGCGGCCAAGCTGGCCCGCCGGATGAAATATCTGCGCTACGCGTTGGATTATTGCCGCGCTGTCTGGCCGGCGGACCGGGTGCGGCCGCTGTTGGACATGGTGGATGCGCTGCTGGTCCCGCTGAAGGCGGCGTCGGGTGCGGCAGCCGGTGGTGCCATGCTGGACAAGTTGGGATATCCGGCGGCTGGCGATGCCATGCGCAACCAAGGGCGTGTTGCCCTGGCGCCGGTGCCGGCCCTGTGGGCCAGCTTCACCCCTTTGGCGGCCCGTTTCACTGAACGGCCAAAGGGGTGAATGGTTAATACCAAGGGTCATGATCCATGACCCTTGGAGGCCAGCGACCGCTGGCCCGCGGGCTCGTGCCCGCGCAAGCCAAGGGCGCGGATGCGCCTGCCCGGCGCTTGGGGCGCGGATGCGCCCGCCCGGCGCTTGAGGGAACCGCCAAAGCCTTAATGCGCCATCAGCAGGGTCAGTTCATTTTGATCCAACAGATCCTTGGTGACGCCACCCAGGATCAGTTCCCGCAGGCGGGAATGGCCATAGCCGCCCATGACCAGCATGTCGGCGCCAACATCACGGCATTGCGCCAGGATGCAGCCGGCCACCGTGGTGCCCTTGGCCGTCAGGCGGTGATGCGCCGAGGGAATGCCGTGCCAGGCCAGATATTCCTGTAACTGGTGCCCGCCCTCGGCATCCGTCTTGGGCGTGCCGACGGTGAGGATATGCACTTCGTCGGCCGTTTGCAGGACCGGCATGGCCAGCGCCACGGCGCGAGAGGCTTGCACCCGGCCATTCCAGGCGATGGCGACCTTGCGGCCCAGGGTGGAGGGCGGGTTGGCGGCGGAGACGATGACCGGCCGGCCGCCTTCCAGCAGCACCGCTTCCATGCCCGCCAGCACGGCCGTGCGCAATTCCTTGCTGAGCGGCGGGAAGACGGCGGCATCGGAAACGCGGGTGGCGCCCGTCAGCACATCCTCCGTCACGCCATCCACCTCCTGCCAGCAGGCGCTGACCTTGTCCGGCCCCGGCGCGCGGGCGCATTCAGAGGCGCCGACGGCGTTGCTGGCGGTCTTGAAATGCTGATAGGCCTGATCACCACGGGCCGCGTTTTCCTCCTCCAGCGACTTCATCACGTCCTGGATCATGGAGCCGGTCATGCCCTCACCGATCATCGGCATGGCGTCGCGCGGATCGTGACGCAGGAACAGGGCGCTGACATTGCCCTTGGTGGAGGCGACCAGGCTGAAGGCTGTCGCCAGGGCGGCGGCGTCACTGTCGGCGCCGGTCAGCACGCTGAGGATCTTGCGGTAGGCCATGGCGGGTTTCCCTTTCGCATTGTTGGGCGATACCATGGTTATGGGCATAGGCCGGATTGCAACCGCCGGCATTGACCTGGATCAGCCACTTTACACTTGCTGATCATCATAACATCGGCAGGGAAGGGGACGTTCCGCGTCCCCTTCATGGAAACCCGTCAGCGCCGCGCGCTTTCCACATGGCGCCGGGCGATGGCGGCGGTTTCACCCTCACTGCCATTGGCGGGGATCACCTCCCAATGCATGTCGCCCAAATCATAGGCGGCCTGCCGGCGCACGATATCGGCGTCGGCGTCAGAGGCATCGTCGCGCCGCCGTCTGACCCGGTCCACCTGGATGGCCTGATCGGCCACCAGCCACAGGCCGGTAAAGGGCGCACCAGCCGCCTTGGCCACCGATTCCAGTGTTTGACGCTGCTCCGGCTTGGCATAGACGGCATCGCAGATCACCGCATGGCGCCCATCCAGCACCAGCCCGGCCTGACCGGCCAGTTCGGCATAGGTGCGGTCGGTATGGGCGGGGCCGTAAAATTCCTTGGGCAGCGGTTGCAGCTCATCACAGCCGGCCAGTTTCTTGCGCAGCACGTCTGAACGCAGGATCACCGCGCCGGGTGCCGGGCCGATACCGGGGGCCAGCACGCGCGCCAGCGTACTTTTGCCCGTGCCGGACAGGCCACCGATGGCCACCACTTGCGCCGGGGGCGGGGAAAGCAGGCGGGAGGCCAGTTCCAGATAGCTTTGTGCCTCCGCCCGCAGGCCCTGGGCCTTCACGGCATCGGCCTGTCCCGCCACGGCCGCCGCGGTCAGATGCGCGCGGATGGCCGCCCGCACCGACATGAACAAGGGCAGCAGTGACAGTCCGGCCAGATCGCCCGTCAGTTCCAGATAACGGTTGAACAGGATATTGGCCAGGCTGCGCAGCCGCCGATGTTCCAGATCCATCAGCAGGAAAGCCAGATCATACAGCGTGTCGGTCACAGCGATGCGGTCGCCGAATTCCACACAGTCGAACGGCACCGGTTCCCCATCCAGCAGCACGATATTGCGCAGATGCAGATCGCCATGGCAGTGGCGGATATAGCCGGCATCCCGCCGCCGGTTGATCAGTTCCGCCTGGCTGCCCAGCACTGCCAGTGACTGGCGTAACAGCGCCTCCACCCGGCCCCGCTCAAACAGGCCATGCCGATGCATCTCCAGCGCGTTGGTTTCCACCAGATCGGTCATTTCCTCGGCCCCCGGCGCCATGGGGCGGGGTTCGGCGGCCTCATGGAACTGGGCGATGCCCTCCGCCAGCCGCCGCATGATGGCGGGCGTCAGCCGGCCTTCGGCGGCCATCCGGTCCAGCAGCATCTCCTGCGGGAAGCGGCGCATGGTGATGACATAATCCAGCACATCGGCCGCCGGCCCGCCGTCGGACCCGACCGGTGCATCCGCCACCAGCCGGAAGCCGCCGGCCCCATCCGCCACCAGCCCGCCGACCCCCAGATACAGTGTTGGTGCGGTGCGGCGGTTCAAGGCCACTTCCGCCTCACACGCCGATAGCCGTTGCGACAGGGTGCTGTAATCGAAGAAGGGGAAGGTGACGGCGCGTTTCAGCTTGTAGGCCCTGTCCCCGGCCAGGAAGACGGAAGCCGCATGGGTGTCAATCCGGTCCACCCGGCCATCCGACGGCAGGCCATGGGTTTCATTCCGGCCAAGCAAATCCAGCGCGCGAGCCTGATCGCGCGTGATATCTGCCTTTGCTGCTGCTGCCGGCTGATCGGCGTCATGCATCCGCGAACCCCATGGACGACCAATTATGTAAGGGTGCTGTGTTACAAACAACGCATCGTATCAAATAAGCTTGCATTGCGGATCGAATATGTCGGCGTTACCTAATCTGGCGTTGACAGAGGTAATGCCGTTACCTCACCCTGTGACGCTGCGCCGCAATAAGATGGCGCCCTCACCGATAACGGAAACGCTCCGATGCCGCTGGACCCGACGATGCCCAAAGCCGCCGCCCCCTCCGATCTGGAAACCCTGGCGACCACCACTGGCAAGGGGCCGTTGCTGTCCACCAAACAGGCGCGTTACACCCCCCCGAAGGGGCTGGATGCCAGGGCATTGGCCGGCGATCTGCTGGCCCAGTTCGACCGTTTTTCGGCCGAGGCCGGGCATGATCCCTTTGCCAACCCGGTGATGCTGCTGGCGCTGGACATCTCCCGCCGCCTGCAGGCCGGTGAGCTGTCGCCCGGTGCCCTGGAACAGTTGATCCATTACCTGTCCAGTGAGGGGTTCCTGGCCCGCGCCGCCCGCCTTTCCAATTATCTGGGGGAGGCGGGGCTGGATACCAATGCCGCCCGGCTGGAAGGGTTGCTGGAAACCGCCGCCGCCGGCAATGGCGGCCCGGCCCTGTCGTTCGAGGAATTCCAGAAGCTGGTGCAGAAGGAGGTGTTTGGCATCGTCATCACCGCGCACCCGACCTTCAACCTGTCCGGCGCCATGATGACGGCGCTGACCTGTCTGGCCACCGGCTATGACGCCACTGGCCGCAAGCTGACGGCCGAAGCGCGCGAGGCGCTGATCCGCCGCGTCGCCGCCTCCGACCATGCGCCGGAGGAGATGAGCCTGACGCGCGAGCATGAGCTGTCGCTGGATGCCATTGCCAATATCCAGCTGGCCATCCGCACGCTCTATCGCGCCGTGCTGCGCGTCGGCCGCCGCACCTATCCGGATCGCTGGACGGAGCTGACGCCCCGCCTGCTGACCGTGGCAAGCTGGGTCGGCTATGACCTGGATGGCCGTTCCGATATCCGCTGGTCCGACACGCTGCATAAGCGGCTGGTGGTGCAGCAGCGCCAGTTGAACCATTATCTGGTGATGCTGCGGGATATTCGCGGCCGCGTCCCGGCGCTGGAAGATTTGCGCCATACGCTCGCCCTGATCGAAAGCCGGCTGGCCCTGGCCCTCAATCAGGTAACGGATGAGATTGCCGCCTTTGGCGGGTCGGAAGCGCAGGATGTGGAACATCTGCGGCGCATCGCCAAGCGGATGCATGAAGGGCTGCCGCTGCGGCTGGTCGATGCGGGGGAGGCCATCGGTTTCGTTGACCGCGCCATCCGCCTCGCCGCGTCGGTGGAAGGGGATGATGCCATCCCGGTGGTGGAGGATCTGGCCGTGCTGCGGGCGGAACTGTCCGCCTTCGGCCTGGGCATGGCCCATACCCATGTCCGCCTGAACAGCACCCAGGTGCATAACGCCATCCGTAAGGCGGTGGGGCTGGAAACGGCGGCGGATGATCCGCGCTACCGTCAGTCCTATCTGAATTCCCTGACCGAGCTGCTGGACAAGGTGCAGCCGGTATCGATCAATTTCGGCAGCATCATCGCCGAACGCACCAGCGCCAAGCGCCTGTTCATGGTGGTGGCGCAGATGCTGAAATATTCCGATGCCCGCGTACCGATCCGCTTCCTGATCGCGGAATCGGAAAGCGCCTTCACCGTTTTGTCGGCACTGTATTTTGCCCGCCTGTTCGGCGTGGATGACCGGGTGGATATCTCCCCCCTGTTTGAGACGGAAAAGGCGCTGGAGGTGGGCAGCCGCGTCATCGAACAGTTGCTGGAAAACCCGCATTACCGCGATTATGTGAAGAAGCGCGGTCGCCTGTGCGTGCAGATGGGCTATTCCGATGCCGGCCGTTATCTGGGCCAGACGCCGGCCGCCGCCAGTATTGAACGCCTGCGCCTGCGCATCATGCGCCTGTTCAACCGCCATGCCCTGTCGGGCGTGCAACTGGTGATCTTCGACACCCATGGCGAAAGCATTGGTCGCGGCGGCCATCCGGCCAGCCTGACCAACCGGCTGGCCTATGTCAGCCCGCCGGCGACGCTGGCCTTTGCCGCCAAGCATGGGGTGGATTTCAAGCAGGAGGTCAGCTTCCAGGGCGGTGACGGATATCTTTATTTCGTCACGCCGGCCGGTGCCCTGGCCGTGGTCACCCGCATCCTGGAATATATGATCGGCACGGCCAAGCCCGATCTGGAACATGATGTGTTCTATGCCGAGGGGGACTATATCCGCGAATTCTTCACCACGGTGAAGGCCTTCCAGGTCAGTCTGGTGGAAGACCCGAATTATGGTGAGCTGCTGGCCGCCTTTGGCACCAACCTGCTGTTCCCCAGCGGCAGCCGCGCCATCAAGCGCCAGCATGACAGCGCGCCCGATGCCTCCGCCCAGACCATGGCCGGCCAGTTCCGCGCCATCCCGCACAATGCCATCCTGTTGCAATTGGGGCTGGCGGCCAATGTGCTGTCCGGTGTGGGGGAGGCGATTGACCGCAACCCCGACCAGTTCCGCCGCCTCTATGCCACCTCACCCCGGTTCCGGGAACTGATTGGCATGGTGGTCTATGGCGTCGGCGTCTCCAACGCCGACGCGCTGAAGGCCTATGTCGACACGCTGGACCCTGGCCATTGGCTGACCCGCGCCGCACGGACGGAGAATGTGGCCGAAGCGGAGGAAATGCGCCGCATCGCCGCCGTGCTGGAAGATACGCCGACGCATCAGCGCCTGATCCGCATCTTCCGCAAGCTGTACCGGGATTATGGCGTGCTGTTGCAGAATCTGGAGCGGGCAGGGGCCGCACCCGCCGCCAACCCCGATCTGGATCGCCATCTCAGCCTGCTGCACGGCGTCCGTCTGGCGCTGACGCACCAGATTTACAAGCACGCCATCCATATCCCGGAATTCTCCAGCCAGCATAACATCACCAATCAGGTGCTGGTGACGCGGCTGCTGCATCTGGATGTGCCATGGGCGCTGGAACAACTGGCCCGCATCTTCCCGGCCCGTGCCGATGCGACCGTCGATGAAGGGTTTGGCGAGGTCGCCACCTATGTCAGCGATGAGAGCCAGGATTACAGCCAGGAAAACCAGCATATCTTCAAGCCCATCGCCTCCCTGTATGAGCTGATCCGCCGTACCGGCAACGCGATGAGCCAGCGGATCGGCTTCTTCGGCTGATTGCTTTATCCCAACGGCTTGACGCCGGCCTCCCATGGCGCGACCCTTCCTTGATATGGACATCAGGGGAGGGGAAGCGCCATGGGGATGCAGTTCAGGGCATTGCTTGTCACCATCGCCATCGGGTTGATGGCAACCTCTGCCATCCGCGCGGCAGAGCCTGATCCTTATGCTGCCCTGGCGCCGTTTGTCGGCAAGGTCTGGCGGGGGGAAGGTTCGGGGCCGGATGGCAAGCCGATGGTGGATGTCACCCGCTGGGACTGGGCCTTGGGCGGCAAGGCGATCCGCACCACCCATGCCCTGACCAGCGCCCCCTATGGCGGGGAGACGATGATCTTCTGGGACAAGGCCACCAACGCCCTGATCTATCATTATTTCACCACCGCCGGCTTCCATACCCAGGGCACCATGGTGGCGGAAGCGCCGGGCCGGCTGGTGGCGGAAGAGGCGGTGAGCGGCCATCCCACCATCACCCGCGTCCGCTCCGTCTCTGTGCTGGACGCGGGGGGCAGCATGAATGTCTCGTCGGAATATCTGGATGGCGGGACATGGAAGCCCGGCCACAAGATGACCTATCGCCCGGCACCGGCGGGTGTGGAGCCTTTATTCCCCGATACCCGCCGGTGAACTCTGTCAGTTCACTGCACAGGCATCATTGCCCAACACCGGCGGATCATCGGGGCTCAACGGTGTCACATGGGTTGACACCGGCAGGCCTAAAGCCTTCAACCGGCCCGCCACCAGTGCTGCGATGGCACGGGCGCCCTTTTCGCTGAAATGCACATCATCGCTCACCCCATCCGGCCATTGTTTGTAACCGGCTTCCTTGGGATAGTGCAGATAATAGGCTTTCGACGGTTCCACACCCACTTTCTGCATATAGACGCGGCTGTCATAATTCAGGTCGATCAATGGGGTGGCGGTGGCGTACGCCACCTCCCGCGTGGCGTTGGCATAGGGTGTCAGGCTTTCACCGATGGCGCCCTTCTCATCAAAACGGCGGATGGCCACGGGGGTGATCAATACCGGCGTCGCGCCCTTTTCCCGCGCCATGGCGATGAAGCGCAGCAGATTGGTCTTGAATTCCGGGATGGGCGTATAGCGTTCCGGCTTCTTGTCATTGGCGTCATTATGGCCGAACTGGATCAACAATGTATCGCCGGTGGAAATGTCCTTGGCGATGGCGTCGAACCGTCCTTCCCCGATGAAGGTCTTGGTGGAACGCCCGCCCATGGCGCGGTTCTCCACGCTCTGGCTGCCATCCAGGCTGCATTTCAGCACCATGCCCCAGCCCATCTGCGGGAAACGGTCGGGCTTGTAGCTGGCTGCCGTGCTGTCGCCGGCGATGAAGATCTTGCCTTCCGCCAGCGCCGGGGCGGCCAGCAGCAGGGAACCCAGCGCCAGGGTGGCAAATCTCTTGGCCTTCGTCACGTTTCACATCCCCGATCTATTGGTTTCTTGAAATATGGAATATCATCCTGAAAAATGGAACTCACATTTGCGGGCTTGATCGGGGCAGCCATCGCGGGGCGGCACTTGTGGCGGGGTGGTTATGGCCCTTATAGTCCCGCGCTTTGGCCCTGCACGGGCCTGTTGCCAGGAATACTGCCCCCATGACACCCGCCGCCCGTCTGGCCACCGCCGTCGATCTGCTTGCCGAGGTGATGGACACGCCGCGCCCCGCCGATGCCGTCACCAGCGCCTTTTTCCGTGCCCGTCGCTATATCGGTGCCAAGGACAGGGCGGATATTGCACAGACGGTCTATGGCGTGATGCGGCGCTGGGCGCGGCTGCATTGGTGGCTGGAACGGGTGAACCATATGCCCGATCCCCGCGCCCTGGTGCTGGCCGATTGCATCCTGGCCGGCGGGCGCACCGCCGATGCCGTGGCCGGCCTGTTCAACGGTGCCAAATTCGCACCCGCCCCGCTGTCCGACCGCGAACGCAAGCTGATCCGCGCGCTGGATACCCATACGCTGGACCACCCGTCCCAGACGGAGGAAGTGCAGGGGGAGGTGCCGGATTGGGCCGCCGGCCCGATGCGCGCCGCCTTTGGCGACCGCTTCCTGGCGGAAATGGTGGCCATGCTGGGGGAAGCCCCGCTGGACCTGCGCACCAACCCGGTGAAGGGAACGCGCGCCGATGCGCTGAAGGCGCTGGTGGATGCCGGTTACAAGGCGGTGGAAACGCCGTTGTCGCCCGTGGGTGTGCGGCTGGCCACCCGCGCGCCGGTCATGGCGATGGATATCTATAAAAACGGCTTGATCGAAATCCAGGATGAAGGCTCCCAACTGGTCGCCTTCCTGGCCGATGCCAAGCCGGGGATGCAGGTGGTTGATTTCTGCGCCGGGGCCGGTGGCAAGACGCTGGCCATTGCCGCGATGATGGAAAACAAGGGCCGGGTGATTGCCAGCGACGTGCTGGCCGGCCGGCTGGAACGCGCCAAGGAACGGTTCCGCCGCGCGGGCCTGCATAATATCGAAACCCGCGCCCTGAAGAATGAGCGTGACCCCTGGGTGAAGCGCCACAAGGGCAAGTTCGACCGCGTGGTCATCGACGCTCCCTGTTCGGGCACCGGCACTTGGCGCCGGAACCCGGATGCGCGCTGGCGTCCGTTGGGGCCGGGGCTGACCGAACTGATGCCGCTTCAGGCCAGCATTCTGGACAGCGCCGCCCGGCTGGCCCGGCCCGGCGGGCGGGTGATCTATGCCACTTGTTCCCTGCTGCCGGAGGAAAATGAACATCAGGTGGAGGCGTTCCTGGCCAGCCATCCTGATTTCACCCTGGTGCCGGTGGCCGATGCCTGGCCCGAAGCCTGGGGCAAGCCGCCGGTCACCACGCCGATGCTGCGCCTGACCCCGGCCCAGCATGATACGGATGGCTTCTTCGCCGCCGTGCTGGAACGCCGCGCCGATGTGGTGGAGGTTGCGGACGAAACGGCCGCCGAACCGGCGGAAGCCGAAGCGCAGGATTAAAATTTTGAAATACTTGTCGGCCCTTCCGGTCATTGACCGGGCAGGGGCCGACAGGCATGGTAACGCCGCTTTTCAAAGCGAAGGGAGTATCCGCGTTGCGCGCGTTGATCCGTGAATGGGCGGGGCTGATCGGCTTTGTCGCCATCTTCTATTTTACCACCAACACTTTTCTCTTCGCCGGTTTCCATGTCCCTTCGGAAAGCATGTTGCCGACCCTGAAGGTGGGGGACCAGTTTTATGCGGCCAAATACGCCTATGGCTACAGCCGCTTCTCCACCTCCTTCGTGCCGCTGCCCTTCGGGGAAGGGCGCTTCCCCGATCTGATGCCGGAACGCGGCGACGTGGTGGTCGCCCGCATCCCGCGCATCGAGGAAGATTATGTGAAGCGGGTCATCGGCCTACCGGGCGACCGTATCCAGGTGATCGGCGGCCGCCTGCACATTAATGGGGAAATGGTGCCGCGCGAAAAGCTGCGGGACTATTCCTACCGTGACAATAGCGGCTTCGTCGTCTCCGTCACCGAATATAAGGAGACGCTGCCGGGTGGGCGCGAGCATCTGATCCTGGAACAGAGCGATAATGGCCGCGACGACAATACGCAGGTCTATGTCGTGCCTGAAGGCCATGTCTTCCTCATGGGCGACAACCGCGACAATTCCCAGGATAGCCGCTACCTGAATCAGGTGGGCTATGTGCCGATTGAGCGTGTGCTGGGCCGTGTCTCCATGGTCGCCTTTGCCCGGCGCGGCTGCAACGAGGAACCGGGCCTTGTCTGCCCCGGCGGTGGCTGGTTCGACCGGCTGTTCCACTGGATTCAGTGACTGCCCTCGGGCGCTTGCTCAAATAAAATGGCCCGGCACCGATCTCTGGTGCCGGGCCATTTTTGTTTCAAAATTTGTACAATTTCGTTATACTTATTAATAATGATCTACGTTGCGGGTTCATTCATACGAATTTGTGAACACATGCCATAATTTGTAAGAGTTTGTCGTAATCTCTGCGATTTTGCGGTAGTTTAGTCCGATTATTTTCGGCGACAATTGGACTAAAATAATCAACAGCCCAATCCCATAACTCCTTATCATTGAGTATTCTTGCGGCTGCCGGAATCGTATATTCGCTAAAAGTTTCAAAATATTGCCGTTCCTTGACATAGGGAACTGCAGCTGACAGGTCTGAAAAATTGGCAAGACGATCCAGATTGGATAAAATATGATCTTTGATTTCCTCCGCTGTGGCAACCACCGCCCCCTTCCGGTAGCTGGTCTTGACTGCGGCATCGAGGCTATCACTATCACTATAATAGCAGCCCAGATCCTCAATAAAGAGTCCATATAACTTAAGTTTAAAGCCGTCTACAGCTGGATCAGGCCATTCGGCTAATCTCGAAGATTTAATAAGAAGATTGTTGACGCTATCAAATCGCAATCCGCAACTAATTCTTAATTCCGACAAAATGCCATAGGTTGAAAAAAATGCAATAACGCCCTTTTTAAGTGGAAAAAAGAAACCCTCGCCGAACTCAGCACTGCGGAATCCATATGATTTCAAAGAGTCTCGAAGGTATTTTTTTGTCTCTCTGTGGAAATTGATCATGCCGTTCTCCTATAAGGATTTTTGATAAAAAAATTTGCACAAATTCAACTGGATCGAGCAACCGCCCTCGGGCGATTGCTCAAATAAAAAGGCCCGGCACCGATCTCTGGTGCCGGGCCTTTTTGCTTTCAGCGTTCGCCCTTGAAAATGGCAACCACGGGCTTCTGCCCCTCTGCCGCCATGGCCCGGTACATGCCGGATGTATTGAAGCTCCAGGCCAGGGTGCCGTCGGCGGCGACGGCAATCACCCCGCCATCCCCGCCCAGGGCCGTCAGTTGTTTCTGAATCACCGCGTCGGCGGCCTGTTGCAGGCTTTTGCCACCGTACCCGACCAGATTGCACACCTCCCGCGCCACGCCCAGGCGGATGAAATATTCCCCCGTACCGGTACCGGACACGGCACAGGATTTATCATCGGCATAGGTGCCGGCCCCGATGATCGGGCTATCACCCACCCGGCCCCACAGCTTGGCCGTGGTGCCCCCGGTGGAGGTGCCGGCGGCGACATGGCCGGCCCGGTCGCGGGCCACCACCCCGACCGTGCCGAACTTGCGGTCTTCCGGCAGCCCGTCGCCCTGGGCCAGCGCGGCCGGTTCCGGCCCCACACCCGGTGGGCGCGGGGGGATGGGCAGACCGTGTTCCTTCAGGCTCCGCTTCAGGGATTGCCAACGCTTCTCGGTGAAGAACCAGGAAGGATCGGCCTTCTCCACGCCTTTTTCGGCGCCGAACCGTTCTGCCCCCTGGCCGATCATCATCACATGGGGTGATTGCTCCATCACGGCGCGGGCCAGCGTGATCGGGTTGCGGATGCCGGTAATACCGGCCACGGCCCCGGCCTTCAGCGTGGCGCCATCCATGATGGCGGCATCCAGTTCGTTCCGGCCATCGGCGGTGAAGACGGCACCGCGCCCGGCATTGAACAGCGGATCATCCTCCAGCCCGCGCACCACGGCTTCCACCGCATCCAGAGCCGAACCCCCCTTGTCCAGCACGGCGGTGCCCCGATCCAGGGCAGCATTCAGGGCAGCGCGATAGGTTGCCTCCGTCTCTGCCGACATGGTTTCCCGATCCATCACCCCGGCCCCGCCATGCACAGCCAGGGCCCAGCCGGGCTTGGTGCTGGCCGGCGGTGCCTGGGTGGTGCAGCCACCGGCCAGCAAGGACAGGGCCAGCAGGAAGGGGGCGGAGCGGGGACGGGGCATGGGCAACCTGCCTTCAGCAAGGGGAGAGCTATCCCTTGATAGCAAAAAAAGGGCGGGACGGGTTTCCCCGTTCCGCCCTTGAAAGTCAGTTCCGTTATGGGAGGAGAGCGGTAGCCGCTCAGAAGCGGGCGCGCACGCCCGCGTAAATCCGCCGGCCGAACGTATCGAAGATCGTCCGACGGTAATCGCTGTTGGCATTCTCCACGCGGGTGGCATCCAGAATGTTCACAGCTTCCAGGAACACGGAATATTGATCCGTGACATTATAGCTGACGGAGCCATCCAACTGGCCGAAGGCTTCGCCAAATTCGGGGTTACCGCCACGGCCGCTGGCCGTGATCAGGTATTTCGAGCGCCAGTTATAGGAAACGCGGGCCGAGAAGGCTTCGTCTTCATAATAGGCGGACAGGTTGTAGCTGTTGCGGGACAGGCCGATGAAGCTCAGCTTCTCGCCCGTGAACTTGTCCATCCCCTGATAGCCGCTATCATCAGAGAAGGTGTAGTTGGCGATCACACCCATATTGTTGAAGGGTGCGGGCAGGAAGCCCAATCCATACTGCACGCCGGCTTCCAGGCCGTTGATCGTCACCTTCTCCGTTCCGTTGCTGGGAATGACAACACCATAGGTGAAGCCATCCACCACTTCCGGCACGGTGGTGTTCTGGATGAAGGAAGAGATTTCCTTACGGAAATAAGTGGCCGAGAAGAAGTCGGTACGGTTCAGATAATATTCCAGACCCGCATCATACTGCGTCGCCTCATAGGGCTTCAGGTCCGGATTACCGCGGGAACCGGTATAACCGACCGTATCCAGGGTGCGGCGCGGGGCCAGCTGTTGGGGTGTGGGGCGGGCCAGCACCTTGGTCGCCGTCAAACGACCCTGCAGTTTTTCCGGGATCAGGTCAAACTTCAGGTTCAGGGCTGGCAGGTACTTGGTGTACTCGCCATTATATTCAACGGGCGCATAGGTGATCACGCCCGTTGCGCTCTTGTTCTGGCTATAGCCCTTGGACGTTGTCCGGGTATTGACGGCGCGCACGCCGACCACGCCGGAAACCGGAACCAGGGCATCAAAGGCGAACGAGGCCTGGACATAGCCGGCGCGGTTCTTGTCCTCAACCTCCCAGCTATCCAGATATTGCGGGCTGCCATAGGGGTCCAGCAGGCCACCGGCCTCCACCACGCCATTGCCCAGATTCAGCCAGCGGGTGATGGAAGGATCAAAGCCCAGTGAACCGGTCTTGAAGAAGGGCACATCCCCCAGCGTGGCATTGCTGCCGACAATCTGCTGAATCTTGCCCAGCAGGGACGGGTTGGTGAAACCATTCAAAACATTGGAGGAGGAGTAATAACGGCTGTCAGCGGTCAGGTTGCGGATCTCGACACCGGCCTTGACCGCGGTGATGAAGCCGTCATCGAACTTATATTCCGCGTCGAACTTGCCGTCCCATTCATCCTGATCATTGATGCGCGGCTTGTGCGACAGGGTCAGCTGGTTCAGGCCCGCCGGGGTCGTCGGGTCGAAATTCACCCGGATATCGGGGGCGTGCTTGCTGTTGGTGTAATCCACCACCAGCCGGCTGAGGCCGATCACATCGCCGACGGCGTTGATTTCATCATTGAAGGCGCGCGCGTGGGCATAGGAGCCGCGGGCCGTCAGCGTCAGATTTTCCGTCGCTTCCCACTTGGAATTGATCGCCGTGTTCCACTGGGTGCGGGTCAGCGTACCCAGGATATTGCGATAGGAGCCGGTCAGTTGCTGGCCCTGGGCCAGCTTCGGATCATTGACGAATTCGATATGGGAGACGGTATTGTCTGGCCCAACGGTGGTCTTTGACTTGTCAACCAGGCTCTCGCTGCCGGCGGTGGCAAATTGCAGGAACTGGGAATCTACATCCTGCTTGCCCTTGGCATAGTTGCCGTCAATGCCCAGGCTGAACGTGTCGGTGGGGCGCCATTCGACGGCACCATTCAGGGCAACGCGTTCCGTTTCCAGGCGGTTGATGACATAGCGCGGAATGTCGGGGGCGAATTCCTTGATGCCATTGCCATTCAGGTCGCCGATTTGGCGCCAGCCGGTGGTGCGGGCCTCGTGGGTGGAGACATGGCGGTTTTCATAGGTCGCCCCCAGCACAACGCCAACCGTGTCGTTGGCCAGCGTGGTGCCGCCGATGATGGCGGCCTTGGGATCGAACTTCTCTGCGGTCTCGCTCCAGATCGTCTGCAGGGAGCCGGCAACAAACGGCTCATCGCTATCAAACGGACGGCGGGTGATGATGCGCACTGTGCCGCCCAAGCCGCCTTCGGTCATCTCCGGGGTGACGGACTTCACCACTTCCAGGCGGTTGATGAATTCAACCGGCATGTCACGGAAATCGACATCGCGGCCGCCGCCGACCGTGGTGGACAGGGCAGAGGTGCCGTTGACTTCCACGCGGTTCAGCGACGGGTCGGCACCACGGATCGAGACGGTGGCCCCTTCGCCATTGGTGCGGGAAATCTGCACGCCGGTGATGCGCTGCAGCGCCTCACCGATATTCTTATCGGGGAATTTACCGACATCTTCGGCCGAGATGGCATCCAGAACCTGGGCAGCGTCACGCTTGGCGCTGAGCGCCTGTTCCAGCGAACGGCGAATGCCGGTCACGATGATTTCTTCCAGCATTCCCGGTTCCCCAGAAACGGCGGGTGCTGCGGCATTCTGGCCCAGGGCCGGGGCGGCCATACCCAGCAGCAGCGCGAGACCGCCCACGGCCAGGGCGCTGGTGGAAGCGCTGCTGCGCAGGCGCGCACGCTGCCGGAACTCAACACTTCTCATGATTTCTCTCCCATCCTCTTCCCGGCGGTACGTGGCGCATCCGGGCGGTTTGATCATTCCGTCCCCGTCAGTGCCGGGTTCGGCGGAAAATCGCTGCTTTGTGGGTTCGAGCCCCATGGTTCCCGGCTCTGATGAGCCGATCACATCCCGTTCCCTGAACTCTTCGTTCATTATTTGGGATTATCTTTCACATTGCGGACGGGGCGTCAAGCAGGTTTCCGATGGGATAAGACAGAGACAAAAGGTGAAATTAGCAAAAAATAAACCCCGCTCTGGTTGAGCGGGGTTGGTTAATTTTCATTAACTAAGTTGATTGACCTTTGTATTCAGTCTGTTTGTTCGGCAGGCAGCCCCTGCCGCTCGGTGGATATCAGGGTGTCGTTTCCATCGGAAACAATGCCCTTGTCGGCGTTGCCGATAAGACGGGGGTTGTTTGTCTCCTGGAACAGCCGGCCCGCTTCCTGCTGTTCGGGCGGCGGTGCTGTGGCGCTGCCCGCCGCTTGGGCACGGGCGCGCAAATCCTCTTCAGCAATTTCCTGGCGCGCGCGTTCCCAGTGGTGCTGGTCGGCGCCCAGCGGACGGCCTTCACGCTCCCAAATCTCATGGGCGCGCTGGCGGATACGGTCTTCTTCCTGCATGAACCGGACTCCTGTAGTGAGTGATTTCCTGAAGGAAACACCCGATGCAGGGTCCGGTTCCGTTTGCGCTCAGTCCCGCAATTCCAGGATCACCGGCGTATGGTCAGAGGCCTTCTCCCGCCCGCGCGGTTCCCGGTCGATCTCGCAGGCCACCAGCCGGTCGGCGGCCTGGGGGGAGAGCAGGAAATGGTCGATGCGCAGGCCCTTGTCGCGCGGCCAGGCCCCGGCCTGATAATCCCAGAAGCTATAGGCGCGGGCCAGACCCGGATGCAGGGCGCGGAATGCCTCTGTATAGCCAAGCGCCAGGATTTCCTGGAATTTCAGCCTTGTATCCTGACGGAACAGCGCATCATCGGCCCAGCCGATGGGATCATAGACATCCATGGCCGCCGGAATGACGTTATAGTCACCCCCCAGTACCACCGGGATTTCGCGGGCCAGCAGGTCGCGCGCATGAAGCCGCAGCCGCTCCATCCAGCGCAGCTTGTAGGGGTACTTCTCCGTATCCACCGGGTTGCCGTTGGGCAGATACAGGCTGGCGATGCGCACACCGGCGATGCTGGCCTCCACATAGCGGGCCTGCTCATCCTCCGGCTCCCCCGGCAGCCGGGTGATGATGTCTTCCGCCGGCTGTTTGGAGAGCAGGGCGACGCCATTATAGCTTTTCTGCCCCACCGCCTGGACGTGGTAGCCCAGTTCCTGAAACGCGGCGGCGGGGAAGTTCGGCGTCTCGCACTTGATTTCCTGGAACAACACCACATCCGGGCTGGTAGCGGTCAGCCAGTCGGTGACGTTGGACAGGCGGGCCTTGACGGAATTGACGTTCCAGGTAGCGATCTTCACGGGGAATGTTCTTTCAGCCAGAAAAATCAAACAGAAAAAGAGGCGCCGCAGCCGCAGGAGGAGGCGGCATTGGGGTTGTTGACCTTGAAATAGCTGCCCATCAGGTCTTCGACAAAATCCACCTCGGCCCCGGCCAGCAGGTCCAGCGAGGTATCGTCCACCACCATCTTCGCGTTGTCGCGGGCGAACAGGTGATCATCCTCATTCACGGCGGTGTCGAAGCTGAAGCCATACTGGAAGCCCGAACAGCCGCCGCCAGACACCGTGAGGCGCAGCATCTGGTCGGGGTTACCCTCCAAAGCGGCCAGCTTGGCGATGCGGGCGGCGGCACTGGCCGTCAGGTTCATCACCCGGCCGGCAGGGGTATCGGACTGGTTTTCCGACAAAATCGACATGGCAGGCGATCCTTGATCCGTTAACGTCTGGACAAACGCTTGCACCCTATGTAAGCGCCGAACAGCCATCCGTCAAAGCGGTCGGCATCATAACACGGAGGGCGCCCAGAATGATGCGCTGGAACCAGCTTCTTTCCCGCCAGCGTCTGGCCAAGGAAGGGCTTGCCCCGGAGCTGCCTTACCGCAGCGCCTTTGAGATTGATATCGACCGCATCACCTTTTCCACCAGCTTCCGCCGCCTGTCCGACAAGCAGCAGGTGCATGGCATTGGCGGGTCGGACTATGTGCGATCCCGCCTGACCCATTCGATGGAGGCGGCCCGCGTGGGCCGGTCGCTGGGCAGTTGGGCGGGGGCGGAAATCATCGGGCGCTATGGCCAGGATGCCGTGCCGGCCACAGCCTTCGATATTGGCAATGTGGTGGCTGCCGCTGCCCTGGCGCATGATCTGGGCACGCCCTGCTTTGCCCATACGGGTGAAGATATCATCTCCGACTGGTTCCGCAGCGCCCCCCTGGGCCAGCGCATCCAGGATGGGCTGGATGGCCAGCAATGCAGCGAGCTGCGCAATTTTGAAGGCAATGCCCAGGGCTTCCGCGTATTGACGCGCCTGCAGGGCTGGCGGGCCAGCGGCGGGCTGCAACTGACCGCCGCCACGCTGGGGGCCTATGGCAAATATCCCTGGAGTGCCCCGGCCAGTGCCGATGAGGTGCGGCCGCATAAGCGCAAATATGGTTTCTTTGGCAGCGAAACCGGCTTCATGGCCGATGTGGCCAACGAGTTGGGCCTGATCCCCATCGGGCGCGATGCCTGGTGCCGCCATCCGCTGGCCTATCTGGTGGAGGCGGCGGATGACGCCTGCTATTCCGTCGTCGATATTGAGGATGCGGTGAAGATGCGGATGCTGTCCTTCGCCGATGCGGAGGAATTGCTGGAACCGCTGATCGAATGGGACCGCCAGGAATATAGCGCCATTGACGATGAGGATCGCCGCCTGATCTATCTGCGCGCCCGTGCCATTGATCGGCTGGTGCATGATGCCGGTCTGGCCTTTCAGGAAAAGCTGGCCGACATCATGCAGGGTAAGCCGGTCGGCCCGCTGCTGAACATGATCGAACGCAAGGACGCCCTGAAGGAGATTTCGGAGGTCAGCTATACCCGCATCTATCGCGGCCAGCAGCGTTGCGAGACGGATATCGTTGCCGCCCGCACCATTACCATCTTGCTGGAAGCCTATGGGGAGGCGATGCTGGCGCGCGAAGCGATCGGGCCGTCCGGGGAATTGCCGCGCCGCTTCGCCTCCCTGCTGGAAACGGTGCCGGGCATCCGCCGCATCCCCTATGATCGGGCCGGCTGGGTGCGGGCGCTGCTGGATTACATTGCCGGCATGACCGACCGTTTCGCCATCCGGCAGGCGCAATTGATTGCGGGGTAGGTTTCTGCCCCTGATCGCCTCAGCCCTGCCTAACCACTTCTGCCACATTCCCGCCCTTCATATCTGCACACTGTGCGTTGCGGGATGATCGGTGTAGGGTGCCATGATGACCCCGTACCGGTGCCCTGGCGCCGGGCCGTGGGCGCTCTGCCCGGACCTTGAGTCAAGCCTGGAAAAATGAACGTCTTCAAAGATTTCGAAGCCAAGATCGTTACGGCGCTGGAACAGATGGTGGCGGCGGGGGAACTGCCGGCCGGGCTTGATTTCGCCCGAATCACCGTGGAGCCGCCGCGCGATGCCAGCCACGGCGATGTCTCCACCAATGCCGCGATGGTCCTGGCCAAGCCGGCGGGCAAGCCGCCGCGCGCCATTGCCGAGGCACTGGTGGCCCGCCTGAAGGGCATGGATGCCGTGACGGAGGCCAGCGTGGCCGGCCCCGGCTTCGTCAATCTGCGCATTGATGCCGGCTGGTGGCTGACCCGCATGGCGGACATCCTGACGGCAGGGGACGCCTATGGCGAAAGCAAGCTGGGTGCCGGCCGCCGGGTGAATGTGGAATTCGTTTCCGCCAACCCCACCGGCCCCATGCATGTGGGTCACACCCGTGGCGCGGTGGTGGGCGACGTGCTGGCGCGTCTGCTGGCCAAGGTCGGCTATGACGTCACGCGCGAATATTACATCAATGATGCCGGCGCCCAGGTGGATGTGCTGGCCCGTTCCGCCTATCTGCGCTATCGCGAGGCGCTGGGTGAGACGGTGACGATCCCGGAAGGACTGTATCCCGGTGACTATCTGAAGCCGGTCGGCCAGGCCCTGAAGGATCAGGATGGCGACCGTTGGCTGCAGGCGGAGGAGGGCGAATGGCTGCCCTATTTCCGCAGCTTCACCGTTGCCCGCATGATGGTGATGATCAAGCAGGATCTGGTTCTGCTGGGCGTCGAACATGACGTCTTCTCGTCCGAGAAGGCGGTGGTGGATGCCGGTGCGGTGGATACGGCGCTGAAGGCGCTGGAAGATCAGGGCCTGATCTATACCGGCGTGCTGGAGCCGCCCAAGGGCAAGAAGCCCGAGGATTGGGAGCCGCGCCCGCAGACCCTGTTCCGCGCCACCCAGTTTGGTGACGATGTGGACCGGCCGCTGAAGAAGTCGGACGGTTCCTGGACCTATTTCGCCAACGACATCGCCTATCACTATGACAAGTTCCGCCGCTCTGGCGAGCTGCTGATCGACGTGCTAGGTGCTGACCACGGTGGCTATGTCAAGCGGATGCAGGCCGCTGTCACGGCCATCACCGGTGGCAAGGGCGCGCTGGATGTGAAGATCTGCCAGCTGGTCAACCTGCTGGATGATGGCCAGCCGGTGAAAATGTCCAAGCGCGCCGGTCGCTTCGTCACGCTGCGCGACATTGTGGAGGAAGTGGGGGCGGGTGTCGTCCGCTTCATCATGCTGACCCGCCGCAATGACCAGACGCTGGATTTCGATCTGGTCAAGGTCACGGAAAAGTCCAAGGAAAACCCGGTTTTCTATGTGCAGTATGCCCATGCACGCTGCCATTCCGTGCTGCGCCACGCCGAAGAGGCAGGCTATGTGCTGGATGCGGCCGGGCTGGCCGCCGCCCCGCTGTCCCGACTGGACGCGGATGAGGAAGTGGCGCTGGTCAAGCTGATGCTGTCCTTCCCCCGCACGGTGGAAGCGGCGGCAGAAGCGCATGAACCGCATCGGATTGCCTTCTACCTCTATGATCTGGCCTCGGCCTTCCATGGGCTGTGGAACAAGGGCAAGGATGACGCATCCATGCGCTTCCTGATCGAAGGTGATGCGGAACTGACCCGCGCCCGTCTGGCGCTGATCACTGCCGTTGCCCAGGTCATCGCGGCCGGGCTGCACATTCTGGGCGTTGAGCCCGTCAAGGAAATGCGCTGAGGCGAAGAAGCCATGTCTTACCAGGACGATGAGGAAGAAGGCGGCCTGCACAATCCCGCCGATCCGGCGGGGCAGGGCCGTCCGCGTCCGCAATCGGGCTTGCGGGCTGATTTCCGGGCCGATCCGGCCTGGAACGGGCGGGGGGGCGCACTGCGCCCGCCCGAACCGTCGCTGAGCGCCGATTATTCATCCCCGGCACCGCCACCACCCAGTCATGACCCGAATGCCGGGTACGAGGCGGATTATGTGGAGCCGGCACGCGGGCCGTCCACGGCGGGATATCGCGCGCCGGCACCCGATCCCTATCAGCCGCGCGTGCAGCCACAGCCCCCCGTCTATGCCGATGACGGCTATGATGATGGCCAATATGCTGATCCGCAGGCCTATGGGGAGCCGCCGGCAAAGCGGCGCGGCATCATCAATGCGGCCATCGTCGCCGGTGGTCTGGCCGTGTTTGGCGGCATCATCTTCTATGCCTATAATCAGGGGATGCGGGCCGGTACGGAAAGCGTCGCCCCGATCCTGCGGGCCGATGCCTCCCCCACCAAGGTCAAGCCGGAACAGCCGGGCGGGCTGGAAGTGCCGCACCAGGATCGTTTGGTCTATGACCGGCTGAATCCCTCTGCCAATGGCGATGAGGGGGAGGTGGAACGGCTGCTGCCCCCACCGGAAACCCCGATGGAACGGCCGCGCGCTGGGGCCGAGCCACCGGCGGAAGAGCCGATGATGCCGATGGCGGAAGAAGGTGAGGGGGAATTGGCCGGTGGCCGCCATGCGGCGGCCCCGCCGGAGCCCGTGTTGCCGCCGCCGCAACAGCCGGTGACGCAGCAGCCCAGTTACAAGCCCACGGCTCCCGCCAGCCAGCCGACCTCGGCCCCGGCGCAGCAAAATGCCGTGCCGCCCGCCCATGCGGGGGCAGCGCCGGCAACAACGGCCACGGCACGGCCGCAGCAATTGGTGCCGCCGGCACCGGCCGCACCGCCCAAGCCGACCTCGCAGGTGGCACAGGCGCCGGTTGCCGCACCACCGGTGCCCAAGCCGACCCCGGCCCCCGCGCCGACGGCCAGCACCGCCACCGGTTCGGTCCGCCTGCAGGTGGCCGCTGTGGATAGTGAGGCCAAGGCCGCAGCCGAATGGTCGCGGCTGCAGCGCAAGTTCCCCGGAGAGCTGGGCGGGCTGTCCATGCGCACCGTGCGGGTGGATCTGGGGCCAAAGGGCATTTTCTACCGTATCCAGGGTGGACCGGTGGATGAAGCGCGGGCCAAGCAGATTTGTACGGCGCTGGCGGCCCAGGGGGCGGGGTGTGTCCTTGTCCGCTAAGCGTCCGCTTGCCCTTGTGCTGGGCTGTGCCGGTCCCCGGCTGTTGCCGGAAGAGAAGGCGTTCTTTCGGGATGCCGACCCGTTCGGCTTCATCCTGTTCCGGCGCAATGTCGAAACGCCGGAACAGGTGCGTGCCCTGGTGGCCGATCTGCGCGACAGCGTGGGGCGGGATGCCCCGGTGCTGATTGATCAGGAAGGCGGCCGGGTGGCGCGGTTGCGCCCGCCGCATTGGCCGGAACTGCCGGCGGCTGCCCGGATCGGTGCGCTGGGGGATGATGCCCCGCACGCCGCCTGGCTGCATGGCCGCCTGCTGGCCGCCATGCTGTCCGATCTGGGGATCGATGTGGATTGCGCGCCGGTGGCCGATGTGCCGGTGCCGGGCGCACATGATGTGATCGGCGACCGCGCCTTTGCCGGCGATCCGGCGCGGGTGGCCTTACTGGCCGCTGCACAGGCGGAAGGGCTGCTGGATGGCGGCGTGCTGCCCGTGGTCAAGCATATACCCGGCCATGGCCGGGCCTTTGCGGACAGCCATCTGGAACTGCCGGTGGTCACCACGCCACTGGCGGAGCTGGATGCCTGGGACTTTGCCCCCTTCAAGGCATTGGCCGGGCTGCCGCTGGCCATGGTGGCGCACGTCGTTTATACGGCCATCGATCCAGATCGGCCCGCCAGCGTGTCGCCGCAGGTGATCGGACAGATCGTGCGCGATGCCATTGGTTTTGATGGTCTGCTGTTCAGCGACGATCTCTCCATGCAGGCACTGAGCGGCAGCGTGGGTGACCGCACGGCCGCCGTGCTGGCGGCGGGCTGCGACATTGCCTTGCACTGCAATGGCAAGATGGACGAAATGCGCGACGCCGTGGCCCGTGCCGCCCCGCTGACACAGCTGGCGGGTGAACGCTGGGAACGTGCGCAGGCCCAGCGCCGGCCGGTTCCCCCGGCGGCAGAGGCGGCGGGCCTGCGGGCGGCTTTGGCGGATTTGCTGGCGGGAAGGATGGCTTGAGGGCCGATGCTCGATATTGAAAACATCCTGCTGCAGATTTCCGTCATGGCCTTGCCGGCGCTGCTGGCCATCACCTTGCACGAGGCGGCACACGGCTATGCCGCGCTGCATTTCGGGGATGATACAGCCAAGCGGCAGGGGCGCCTGAGCCTGAATCCGTTGCGCCATATTGATCCACTGGGCACCGTTATCCTGCCGCTGGTGATGTTTGCCACCACCGGCTTCATGTTCGGCTGGGCCAAGCCGGTGCCGGTGGATTTCCGCAATCTGCGCAACCCACGCCGGGATATGGTCTGGGTGGCGGCGGCCGGGCCGGCGGTGAATATCGTGCTGGCCCTGGTCTCCGCCCTGTTGCTGCACACCGCCAATCTGGTGCCGGATTTCATGGCGGAATGGTTCATGCGTAATCTGGCGATTTCCTTGCAGTTCAACGTACTGCTGGCCTGTTTCAACATGATCCCGCTGCCGCCACTGGATGGGGGCCGGGTGGCGGTGGGGCTGCTGCCCGATGCGCTGGCCTTTCCACTGGCGCGGCTGGAACGCTATGGCATGTTCATCCTGATCGGCGTCGCTTTCCTGATCCCCTTTATTGCCGGCAAACTGGGCTATGATTTCAGCCCCTTGGGGATGGTACTGTTGCCAGTGGTGGATATGGTGGTGGACTGGATCGTTCGGCTGACAGGGCTGATGTAATGCCCGTTTCATCCCGTTGAGCGGGCGGTAAGACGCACGATGGCTTTCATGGAAGATGCGGCGGACACCGGCGACACAGCGCCGGAAGAGGCGCTGTTGCTGGATATTGATGGCTATGAAGGGCCGATTGACCTGCTGCTGTCGCTGGCCCGCGACCAGAAGGTGGACCTGACCCGCATTTCCATCCTGCAACTGGCTGAACAATATCTGGCCTTCGTGACGGAGGCGCGGCGCTTGCGGCTGGAACTGGCAGCCGATTATCTGGTGATGGCGGCTTGGCTGGCGTACCTGAAATCCCGCCTGCTGCTGCCTGATCCGCAGCCCGATGAACCCTCGGCGGAGGTGTTGGCGGCGGCCCTGACCTTTCAGCTGCAGCGGCTGGAGGCGATGCAGGGGGCGGCTGCCCGGCTGATGGCAAGGCCCCGCCTGGGGCGTGACCGGTTTGCCCGCGGCGCGCCGGAGGATTTGCCCATCTTCGCCCGCTCCCGCCATGATCTGGGGCTATACGATCTGCTGAAGGCCTATGGCGCCGTCGGTTCCCGCCAGGCCCGGATCAGCCCCTTCACCATCCCGGTGACGGAGCTTTATTCGATTGAGGAAGCCGTGGCCCGGCTGGAGGCCATGCTGGGCCGCTTGCCGGACTGGGCACAGCTGGAAGCGCTGCTGCCGGCCGGCTGGCGCGGGCAGGGGGTGAAGGCGCGTTCCCTGTTGGCCAGCAGCTTTGTGGCCGCCCTGGAACTGGCCAAGGGCGGCCATCTGGAATTACGGCAGGAAACTGCATTCGCGCCCATTCAGGTCCGGGCGCGGCGGGAGCAGGCATGAGTGATCTTTTCGACAGTGACTTTCAGCTGATCCGCTTGCTGGAAGCGATCCTTTTTTCCTCCGCCGAGCCGGTGGCCGAATCTGTACTGCAGGAACGCGTCGGCGCGGTGCCGGTGCGTCCGCTGTTGGCGCAACTGGAAAATCTCTACCGCCATCGCGGCATCAATCTGGTGGCCAGCGGCGGGCGTTGGGCCTTCCGCACCGCTGCCGATCTGGGAGACCGCTTGCGCACCGAGATTGAGGTGACAGCCAAGCTATCCCGCGCGGCGGTGGAAACACTGGCGATCATCGCCTATCACCAGCCGGTGACCAGGGCGGAGATTGAGGCGATTCGCGGTGTTGCCACCTCCAAAGGCACGCTGGATATCCTGATGGAAGCAGGCTGGGTGATGCCCGGCCGCAGACGGGAAACGCCCGGCCGGCCGCTGACCTGGGTGACCACGTCAGATTTTCTCGACCATTTCGGCCTTGGCTCCCTGCGTGACCTGCCGGGGGTGGACGATCTGCGCGCCGCCGGTCTGCTGGATCGCTCCGCCCCGATGCCCCGCATCCCGGGGCTGTCGGTGGAGGGGGAGGGCTGAAGGCCGCGGCGCTCCGCAGTACGATGGCATTGCAGAAAGGGGGCTTTGGCCCCTTTTTTGTTGCCCATTTCTGTGCGCCTATTTATAGATCGAGCAATCGGTTTATTATTGGATCCTTAATCTATGCGCACAGTCAATCCGGCGCTTCACGCCAGCCGCCGGGCGGCGATCATGGTGGCGGCCCGCAAATGCTTCGCCCGAAATGGCTTCCACCAGTCCAGCATCGCGGACATCAGAACCGCGGCCGGCATCAGCAGCGGCACCTTGTTCCATTATTTCCCCAACAAGCAGGCCCTGGTGCTGGCCATCGTGGCGTCGGAGGGGGAGCAGGTAGCGCTGTGTCTGAGCCAGTTGGCAGAAATCGCCGACTGCCGGGATGCCTTGAACCTGCTGCTGCAATTGATTGCCGAACTGGCAGCAGATGGGGATGCCAACGCGCTGGCCATTGAGATTGCCGCTGAATCCCGCCGCGACCCGGATGTTCGCGCCCTTGCAGCTGATAATGACACCGTGTTGCGTGAAGGTTTGGAGGGGCTGATCCGCGCAGGCATCGCGCGGGGACAGGTAAGCAACACGGTGGATGCGGCCCTTGTCGCCCAATGGTTGATGAGTTGGATCGACGGCGTGTTTTCCCGCGCTTCTGTCGATCTAGCTTTCAAGCCGATGGATCAACTGCCGTTGATGCGGCAACTCCTGGACATGGTGCTGACTGGCGGCCGGGTGCTGTCATGACGGGATCGGCCAAGGCCGGTCGTATACAGACCGTCGATGCGCTGCGCGGCTTTGCCCTGTTCGGTATCCTGCTGGTGAATATCGAGGTTTTTGCCAATCCGTTCTATGCCATGGGGCTGCCCAACCCGGATTTCGCGGGCCCGGTGGCCCAGGGGACGTCGTGGCTGGTGACGGCGTTGTTTGAAACCAAATTCTACCTGATCTTCTCCTTCCTGTTTGGTTACAGTTTGACCTTGCAGATGGCGGCGGCGGAACGCGATGACCAGCCATTCCGGCCACGTTTCCTGCGCCGCCAGGTCATGTTGTTCTGCCTTGGCGTATTTCATGCGCTGGCGCTGTTTCATGGTGACATCCTCACCACCTATGCGGTGCTGGGGTTGGCGCTTTATGCGTTACGGCATCGCAACGATAAAAGCCTGCTGTGCATCGCCGCCGGCCTGATCTTCTTTGTCACGCTGATCTGGTTCTTGATACTGCTGGCCCAGATTTATCTGCTGCCGCAGGTACCGGAAGCATTGGTGCTGCAACATGTGCGTCAGGCGCAGGCAGCCTTTACCGGTGGTGTTTCCAGCCTGTTGAATCAGCGCCTCTCGGAACTCTCCAACCTCTGGATTGTCCTGGGCTTCATGCAGGGGCCTTGCGCGCTGGCCATGTTCCTGCTGGGGCTGATTGCGGGGCGGCGGCGGGTGTTGGCTGATATTACGGCCCTACAGCCGCTTTTGCGGCGTATCATCCTGATCGGCGTGCTGGTCGGGTTGCCGGGCGGAATATTCTATGGCTGGACCGCCATTCAACCCTATGATCCGGTTCGCGATCTTGTCGCGGTCGTGGTTGATCTGGCGACGGCGCCATTCCTGGCGGCGGCCTATATTGCCGGTATGGCCCTGCTGCTAAATGCGGCGGCCGATCGGGGCTGGGTGGCGATGCTGGCGACGGCCGGGCGCATGGCCCTGTCCAATTATCTGTTCCAGTCGCTGCTCTGTGCCCTGCTGTTCCATGCCTATGGTTTGCGGCTGATGGGGCAGGTGTCGCCGCCGCTGGTCGTGGCCCTTGCAATGGGCATCTTCGCCCTGCAACTGGTGCTCAGCCGGTTCTGGCTGTCGCGCTTCCGCAATGGCCCGGTGGAATATCTGCTGCGCTATGTCACTTATGGCGGCAGCCGGTCCTGACAGAAAAAGGGGGGCGTGGCTTTCTTCGCCGCGCCCCCCTTCCTGTATCAACCCAGCCAAACCGCCAGATCGGCCAGGGCCCGCCGGCTATAGGCCAGCTTGCGGTCCTTGCCGTGCAGTTCCTTGCCATTGGGCTGGCGTTCCGTCACTGGCGGGAACAGGCCGAAATTGACGTTCATCGGCTGGAAGGTCTCCGCCTCCGCCCCGCCGGTGATATGGGCCAGCAAGGCACCCAGGGCCGTGGTGCGTGGCGGCAGGGCCGGTTCCTGCCCCAGCCGGTCGGCCACGGCGAAGCGGCCGGCCAGCAGGCCGACGGCCGCACTTTCCACATAGCCTTCGCAACCGGTGATCTGGCCGGCAAAGCGCAGGCGCGGCATGGATTTCAGGCGCAAGGCCCCATCCAGCAGGCGCGGGGAATTGATGAAGGTGTTGCGGTGCAGCCCGCCCAGCCGGGCGAATTCCGCATTTTCCAGACCGGGGATCATGCGGAACACCCGCACCTGCTCGGCATATTTAAGCTTGGTCTGAAAGCCGACCAGATTATAGAGCGTGCCCAGCGCGTTATCCTGGCGCAACTGCACCACGGCATAGGGGCGCTTGCCCGTATGCGGATTGGTCAGGCCGACCGGCTTCATCGGGCCATAGCGCAGCGTATCCACGCCGCGTTCCGCCATCACTTCAATGGGAAGGCAGCCCTCGAAATAGGGCGTGTTCTTTTCCCATTCCTTGAAATCGCCCTTCTCCCCCTCGATCAGGGCGCGGATGAAGGCCTCATACTGCTCCTTGTCCATGGCGCAGTTGATGTAATCCTTGCCCGTGCCGCCGGGGCCGACCTTGTCATAGCGCGACTGAAACCAGGCCTTGGACAGGTCAATGCTGTCGGTATGCACGATAGGGGCGATGGCGTCGAAGAAGCTCAACTGCTCCTCGCCGGTGAAGGCCCGGATCGCCTCGGCCAGTTTCATGCTGGTCAGCGGGCCGGTGGCGATCACCACATTGTCCCATGCTTCCGGCGGGATACCGGCCACTTCGCCCCGTTCCACCGTCACCAGCCGATGGCCGATCAGGGTTGCGGTGACCTTTTCGGCGAAATGGTCGCGGTCCACCGCCAGCGCCCCGCCGGCCGGCACCTTATGTTCATCCGCCGCCGCCAAGATCAGCGATTTGGCGCGGCGCATTTCCTCATGCAGCAGGCCGACGGCATTATATTCCGCATCGTCGGAGCGGAAGGAGTTGGAGCAGACCAACTCCGCAAAATGCTCCGTCTGATGCGCGTCGGTTTTCACCACCGGGCGCATCTCGTGCAGAACGACGGGGATACCGGCTTGTGCGATCTGCCAGGCTGCTTCGCTGCCCGCCATACCGCCGCCGATCACATGGATGGGGCTGTGCTGTGTCATGGGATAAGGGTTTGGCGCGCGGCCCCCTGATCGTCAAGCCCCGGCCCATGCATGGGCCGGGCGCATCGGGCTTGGAGAGATAAAAAAGCACCCATGATGGATGAAACATCGTCCTGGGGCGTTCGCCTGCCAGTTCCACATCGGCAACTGGATTTTCCATGTCGCTTCCCTCCCTGCTGCCAGGTGAGCCCGCACCCTGGTTTGTCGCCCCATCATCCCGGGGTGAACAATTTCATTTCAGTTCGTTGGGCGGCCGCTATGTCGCCCTGCTGTTTCTGGGAAGCCTGTCGCCCGAGCCGGTACAGGCAGCCTTGGGGCTGGTGCGGCAGCGCCGGGCGCTGTTCACTAGCCCCAAGGCCTGCTTCTTTGCGGTCAGCATGGACCCGGCCGACCAGGCCTCCCTGTCGGCCACAGCGGAGGAGCCGGGCATCCATTATTTCTGGGATCCCCAGGGGGCGATCTCCCAGCGTTATGGCGCGTTGGTGCCGGGGGACGCTGCGGCGGGTGGCGGGCGGCATTATCGTCCCTTCTGGCTGGTGATGGACCCGTTCCTGCGGGTGATGGCCCGCTTTGCCTTGCATGAAACCGATCAGGCGCTGGATTTTGTCGCCCGGCTGCCACCGGTCGATCTTCACGCCGGGATGGAAATACCGGCCCCGGTGCTGGTGCTGCCGCGCGTATTCGAACCGGAATTCTGCGCCGAGATGATCGCGCATTACCAGAATTCCACCCCGGTCGATTCCGGCTTCATGCGGGATGTCGGCGGCAAGACGGTCGGCATCCTCGATCCGAAATTCAAGCGCCGTTATGATGTGGAAGTGGATGGCGTGCTGCGGGAAGGGGCAAAGCGCCGGATTGAACGCCGGCTGGTGCCGCAAATCCAGAAGGCTTTCCAGTTCCAGGCCACCCGGATCGAGCGCTTCCTGGTTGCCTGTTATGATGGGGACCGGGGCGGCTTCTTCGGTCGCCACCGCGACAACACCACCAAGGCCACGGCGCATCGCCGCTTCGCCGTTACCATCAATCTGAACGCCGACGGCTTTACCGGGGGTGAACTCTGCTTCCCTGAATTTGGCAGCCGCACCTATCGGGCGCCCACCGGTGGGGCAGTGGTTTTCTCCTGCGCCCTGCTGCATGAGGCGCTGCCGGTGACATCCGGTACCCGCTACGCCTTCCTGCCCTTCCTCTATGATGAGAAAGGGCAGGCCCTGTGGGAGGAAGGCCAGCAACATCTGGCAAAGGAATCCTGATACGACAGGGTGGCCGGTTACAGCCGTTGGGGTTGCGGCGGCTCCGGTTCCCGCTGCGGCAGCGGCACATCCGGTTCGGGCGTGCCGGGCGGCAGGCGACCGGGATCGTGACCGGGAATTGGCTGCTCGCCCGGCGGGGGGATTTCCGTATTGCCGGGCGTCGGTGAACCGGGCAGGGGCGGTATGATGCCCATGGGACAAGCTCCTTAAAATCAGGGTGGGCCTGTTACTCCAACACCAGGGGCGCCCATGCGTTCCCGCCATGCGCGGATGGTTCTTGAGACGCTGGAATAGTTCCGATATGGGATGGTTTGGTAATTCTGCCTGATCCGTGAGCATTTCCCATGTCGTCCCTTGCTGTCACCGCCGAAACCATGTCCGATCGTATCCGCCGTCATGTCGACGATCTGGTTCGGCTGGCCATCCCGGTGATCATTGCGCGGGCCGGCATCATCGTCATGGCCCTGACGGATACGTTGATCGTTGGGCGTTACAGCGCGCAGGAACTGGCCTATCTGGGCATGGGCCATTCGCCCATTGCCGTGCTGCTGGGGGTGCAGGTGGGGTTGCTGCTGGGGGTGGTGGTGGCCACCGCCCAGACGGTGGGCAAGGGCGATCTGGCCGGTACCGGCGTGATCTGGCGCCGTTCCTTGCCCTATGCCGTGCTGATCGGCACCATCATCGCCGCCGCCAGCCTGTTCGGGGAAGAGTTTTTGCTGTTGACCGGGCAGGAACCAGACCTTGCCCAGGGGGCCGGGCATGTGATGGCGGTGATGGCGTTCGGGATGCCGGCCGCCGCCTTGCATCTGGCCTGCAGCCTGTATCTGGAAGGGTTGAAGCGGCCGATTCCCGGCATGGTCGCCATGTTGATCGGCAACGTTTTGAATGCCGGGCTGGTCTGGCTGCTGGTGGGCGGTCATTTCGGCCTGCCCGCGCTGGGGGCTGTAGGGGCCGCCTGGTCCACCACCAGCCTGCGCTGGCTGGGGGCTATCGGCATGATCGCCTATGTCTGGTGGCATCCGCTGCGCGACGCCTGGGGCGTGCGCGGCGATTTCCGGGGCTGGTGGCGTGATTCTGTCACCCAGCGCCGGGTCGGCTATGCCGCCGGCCTGTCCAACGCCCTGGAAGGTTCGGCCTTTGCCGGGCTGGGTCTGTTTGCCGGCTGGCTGGGGGCGGCGGCGGTGGGGGCCTATACAATCGGCCTGAACCTGATCGCCCTGCCATTCATGTGTGCCCTGGGGCTGGCCTCGGCTACGGCGGTGCGGGTGGGCAATGCCTATGGCGCGCGTGATCAGGCCGATATGGTGGTGGCCGGCTGGACCGGGTTGGGGGTGACCAGCTTCATTCTCTCCCTTGTCGGGCTGTTTTTCTTTGCCGCCCCCGCCTGGATTGCCGGGCAGTTCACCCATGATGCCACCGTGCTGCTGCTGACCGCGCCGCTGATCGCCTTTTCTGCCTGGCTGCTGGTGGCCGATGGTGGGCAGGTGGTGATGGCCCAGGCTTTGCGCGGGCGCAATGATACCTGGGTGCCCACCGCCCTGCATTTTGTCAGCTATTACGCGGTGATGATGCCGCTGGGCTGGCTGCTGGCCTTCCCGCTGGGGCGCGGGGTCTTGGGTCTGTTTGAGGGGATTTTCATCGCCAGCGTCTTCTCCGTTTCCGTGCTGGCGGCCCGGTTCTGGTGGCTTTCGCGCCGCGTGTGAATGCAGGTGGGTGCTTTCATTGTTCGCATCCGCGAATGGTGCTACAAGAGCGTGAAAGCCGCTGGCCAACCAGCGGCTTCATTTTCCGACACGTAATGACGAGTTCCGCTCGGTGACTTCCACGCCCGCTCTGCCGTCCGATATCTCGCCCATCACCATCGAAGATGAGATGCGGCGTTCGTATCTCGATTACGCCATGAGCGTAATCGTCAGTCGCGCGTTGCCGGATGTGCGCGACGGGTTAAAACCCGTGCATCGCCGCATCCTCTACGCCATGAAGGAAGGCGGTTACGACAGCACCAAGCCATATAAGAAATCGGCGCGTATCGTCGGTGACGTGATGGGTAAATACCATCCGCACGGCGACAGCGCGATTTATGACGCCATGGTCCGCATGGCGCAGGATTTCTCCATGCGCCTGCCCCTGATCGATGGTCAGGGCAATTACGGCTCCATGGATGGCGACGCTGCGGCGGCCATGCGTTACACCGAGGCCCGTCTGGCCAAGGTGTCGGAATTCATGCTGGATGATATCGACAAGGAAACGGTCGATTTCCAGGCCAACTATGACGAATCGCTGGAAGAGCCGACGGTTCTGCCGGCCAAGTTCCCCAATCTGCTGGTCAATGGTGCCGGCGGCATCGCCGTGGGCATGGCCACCAACATCCCCCCCCATAATCTGGGGGAGGTGATTGAGGCGTGTCTGGCTTATATCGAGAACCCGGATATCTCGATTGATGAGCTGATCGATATCGTCCCCGGCCCGGATTTCCCCACCGGTGCCCTGATTCTGGGCCGGTCCGGCATCCGTTCCGCCTTCCATACCGGTCGTGGCAGCGTGATCATGCGCGCCAAGACGGAGGTGGAGGAGATCCGCAAGGATCGCTGGGCCATCGTTGCCACCGAAATCCCCTATCAGGTCAACAAGTCCA
Source organism: Niveispirillum sp. BGYR6 (assembly GCF_027568365.1). Classification (NCBI taxonomy): domain Bacteria; kingdom Pseudomonadati; phylum Pseudomonadota; class Alphaproteobacteria; order Rhodospirillales; family Azospirillaceae; genus Niveispirillum; species Niveispirillum sp. BGYR6. The sequence goes on from NZ_JANLNL010000002.1 coordinate 60,415, forward strand.
AGCTGCTGGAACGCATTGCCGAATGCGTGAATGAAAAGCTGGTCGAAGGCATCAGCGACGTCCGCGACGAATCCGACCGCGACGGTGTGCGCGTGGTGGTGGAACTGAAGCGCGATGCCGTGCCGGACGTGGTGCTGGCCCAGCTTTTCCGCCACACCGCGCTGCAGACCAGCTTCGGCGTCAATATGCTGGCGCTGAATGGCGGCCGGCCGGAACTGCTGGACCTGAAGGCGATTATCGCCGCCTTCGTCCGCTTCCGCGAACAGGTTGTCACCCGCCGGATCGAGTTCGAGCTGGGCAAGGCGCGCGAACGCGCCCACACCTTGGTTGGTCTGGCCGTGGCCGTGGCCAACCTGGATGACATGATCGCGCTGATCCGCACCGCGCCCGACCCGGCGACGGCGCGCGAACAGATGATGGCGCGCGAATGGCCGGCGCGTGATGTGGCCCCGCTGATCGCCCTGATCGACGAGCCGGGCCGCACCCTGTCGGAAGCTGGCACCTACAAGCTGTCGGAAGTGCAGGCCCGCGCCATTCTGGACCTGCGCCTGCACCGCCTGACCGGGCTGGAGCGTGACAAGATCGGCGAGGAACTGACCGGCGTTACCGATCAGATCAAATATTTCCTGGCCGTGCTGTCCGATCGCGCCATGCTGCTGGATATCATCCGCACCGAACTGGGGGAGATGAAGGAACGCTTCGCCACCCCGCGCCGGACCATGATCGAGGAATCGGAGTTCGAAAGCGACATTGAAGACCTGATCCAGCGGGAGGATATGGTCGTCATCGTCACCCAGGGCGGCTATATCAAGCGCGTGCCGGTCTCCACGTACCGGGCGCAGGCGCGTGGCGGTAAGGGCCGCTCGGGCATGAGCCTGAAGGCGGAGGATAATGTCTCCGACCTGTTCGTTGCCAACACCCACACGCCGATGCTGTTCTTCACCAGCCGTGGCATCGTGCATAAGCTGAAGGTCTGGCGCCTGCCGCAGGGTACGCCGCAGACCCGCGGCAAGGCCCTGGTCAATCTGCTGCCGCTGGAGGAGGGGGAAACCATCTCCACCGTCATGCCGATGCCGGAGGATGAGGGTACCTGGGGCACGCTGCAGATCGTGTTTGCCACCAGCAAGGGCGGCATCCGCCGCAACAAGCTGTCGGACTTCCAGAATATCCGCGCCAATGGCCTGATCGCCATGAAGCTGGAGGAAGAGGGCGAAAACCTGATCGCCGTGCGCACCTGTGGTGAAAGCGACGATGTGCTGCTGGCCACGCGCCTCGGCCGCTGCATCCGCTTTGATGTGTCGGATGTGCGCGTGTTCAGCGGCCGTACCTCCACCGGCGTGCGCGGCATCAAGCTGGCCGATGGTGATGAGGTGATCGGCATGTCGATCCTGCACCATACGGATTACAGCGCCGATGAACGCGCCGCCTATCTGAAGCAGGCGCGTGAGCTGCGCCGGGTCGAGGGTGAGGAGGCGGATGACGCAGTGGATGTCGAGGCCGAACCCGTGGAAGGCACGGCGGAACTGTCACCCGAACAGTTCGCTGAGATGCAGGCACGCGAACAGATGATCCTGACGGTTTCCGAACAGGGTTACGGCAAGCGGACCTCGGCTTATGAATATCGGCTGACGGGCCGTGGTGGCCAGGGCATCTGGAACATGGATATGGGTGATCGCAACAAGGCCATCGCCGCCGTGTTCCCGATCAACGACACCGACCAGTTGATGATGGTCAGCGATTCGGGCCAGGTGATCCGGATGCCGGTGCACGATATCCGCCTGACCGGCCGCAAGAGCAAGGGTGTCACCCTGTTCCGTCTGTCGGGGGATGAACGCGTCGTCTCCGTCGCCCGTCTGGAAGATGATGGCGGCGATGCCGGTACGGAGGGTGGCGACGATGCCGCCCCCGTGGCGGCAACTGATCAACCGTAACAATATTGCAGGTGACAGGCCAGTCCCCCTGGGGGCTGGCCCTTGTCTTGGCGTCACCGTACCGGGGAGGGGAGTTGAGATGACGGGCAAGCGTCGGATCGGTGTGTATCCGGGAACCTTCGACCCGATCACCAATGGTCATTTTGACATCATCCAGCGCGCTGCGCGGACGGTGGATCATCTGATCATCGGTGTCGCCAGCAATGCCGGCAAAGGCCCGCTTTACACCACGCAGGAGCGGGTGGAACTGGTGGCTGGCGAGCTGGAACAATTGACCAAGCAGGGAATCAGCGTTGAGGTCCGGCCGTTCGACAAGCTGTTGATGCAGTTTGCGGTGGATTGCGGCGCTTCGGTGATCATCCGGGGGCTGCGCGCTGTTTCGGATTTCGAATATGAATTCCAGATGGCCGGCATGAATGCGCGCCTGAATCCGTCGGTGGATACGGTGTTCCTGATGGCCTCCGACCGTCACCAGTTCATCTCTTCGCGCTTTGTGAAGGAGATTGGCCGGCTGGGTGGTGACATCAACCATTTCGTCAGCCCCCGGATTGCTGCCAGCCTGAAGGCCAAGTTCGAAGAGGAGCGTCAGCAGGGCAAGGTCGGCTGACCATCTGACCGGCGGATGATGCAAGGGTGGTTTGCAGGCAATTGTAATAGTTGACGAACCGCCTTCATCTGCTTATGGTCCGCCCCACTTTCGAGGAGCGATTCCGTAGCTCAGTCGGTAGAGCACGTGACTTTTAATCATGGGGTCGTGGGTTCGAATCCCACCGGAATCACCATCGAAAAGACAATCAAATCAACGACTTAGCTTGATTTGATGTTGGGAACAAGGAGAGAACATACCAACTCCCCCATACCGACCTACGCAGACACGTGTTCCGGTCAGGTATCAGGCGAGAAAACTACGTTCATTTTCTTCATCTAGACAGCGTTAAAATACCTCTAATGCATTCTTGTTGGTAATGCTGCTTGGATGACGTGTATTTTTCTGGTACTATAATTAGTACCCTATGTCTTTCCTTATAGCTTATGCTCGTGTATCGCGCGGCTGAACTTCATTCGCATGGTGACACTATTTTTCACTATCGGGCTGGTTCAGTCTTCGCAATGTTTGAATACGGTAGTAATTTCTCCAATTGTCTTTTCTATAAGTAGGAGAAGTGATGTGTTTAAAATTGTCGATCCAAGAAAAGTAAGAATATTTAGGCCCTATGGGGAGAATGTTGACCCCTGGTTCAAAATAATAGATGAAGAAATATATATACCTGGGAAAAATGGACCAATATCATATTCAATTGAAAAAATTGACTGTAAAGAGACAATAGACAAAGTAGAGTTAAATAACTGGAACGATGTTTCTAGGTATTTTGATAGAATAGGCTGCGGAGATCAGTTTAAAAGTGAATTTCCCGGAGTTCATTACATTAATCTTGGAGATTAAGATGCTTAATACTTGCAATGCGATTGCTTGAATAACCCAGAAAGTTCAAAGCAGGCCCGGACGTTGTTCCGGGCCTTTTCGTTTGTCACCATCACAACCGGACGCGCACGCCGGCCAGCCATTGGCGCTCCGGGCCGATATTGGTCAGACCGTCGCTGCGGCGGCCGGTTTCAACCCGTTCGCCGGTGACATTCTCCGCCGTGGCGTAGAATTCCAACTGTTGATCCACCCGCCACGCGGCATAAAGATCGCCAACAATGAAGCCGTCCAGGGTGCCGAGATTGCGGCTATCCTCGAACTGTTTGCCCGCAGCCCGGACCTGGGCGCGCAGGGTCAGTTCCGGGCGCGGCGTCCATGTCATGTCAACCGTGCCGGAATGCCGGGGTGCCTGGCCCAGTTGATTGCCCCGCAACGCCGCCATCGTGCCGGGATCGGTGATCTCGCTGTCGCTGAAGAGATAGGCAACGCCAAAACGTAAAGTCGGTGCGGCCTGCCAACCGATTTCAGCCTCCAGCCCCTGCACCTCAACGCGGGGCAGGCCCCGACGCTGGGCCAGGCTGCCGCCGGCTGGAACGAAGATCCCCAGTTCGGCGTTGGTGCCGGGGCTGGTCTGGATAACCACATTATCCACGGCATGTTTCAGCCGCACATGAAACAGGGTGGCATTGGCCGTGATCCCGGCACCAGGGCTTAGACGAAGCCCGGCCTCCACCCCGCGCATTCGTTCCGGCTGCAAACCGGGGTTGGCTTCTGTTATGTCATTGCCGACCCGGAACGGACGATAAAGCTCGTTCAGGGTGGGCAGGCGGAAGCCGGTATAGGCGGCCACCCGCAGGCCCAGCAGGTCGCTGGCCTGCCAGTCGATGCCGGCGCGGCCATTGGCGACGGTGCCATCGCGCTTGGCATAGCGGTCATTGCGCAACAAGGTACCGCTGGCAATGTCGCTTTCAATCCGGCGGCCATCGCTGTTGCGCCAGGCATCCAGCCGGCCGCCGGCGGAAACGGTCAGGCCCTGAATGCCGGTCCAGGCATGTTCGAAAAACAGGCCGGCAACAGATTGGCTGCCGCCAGCATCCCGCATTCTGGTGTAGCGGCCGGCGCTATAGGTCATCAGTTCGCGGGTCTTGCCCTCTGTTTCCCGGATATCGGCGCCGATGTCCGTCTGGTGTCCGTCCGCCGGGGAGAAGGCGACTTGCAGAATGCCACCCTTGGCCGTGGCGGGCACATCATACTGGTCCAGCGACGGGTTTTCCGCCGTGCGGGCCGCATTCACCCCGGAAAAGGTGCTGGCGAAGGACCAGTCCCGCCAATAAGCCACGGCTTCCCAATCGATTTTTTCCCCCGTGCCGACCAGCCGCAGGCTGGCCTCTGTCGCGTCGGTTGAATTGTTGGTGTAGGGCGTGCCATTGCCCCGGCTTTCCTTGAAACCGGCTAGTTTCGCTGTCGCCGTGACGCTGCCCAGTTGGGTGGACAGGGTGCCATCCACGGCATAGGCATCGCTGTCGACCTTGATATCGATGGGGCCGCGCCGTGACGGTTCCACCAGATTGACGCCATCGGTGCGAAAGGCGCTGCCGGACAGGCCGAGATGCCAGCCATCGGCCGAGCCCCCGACGGACGATTGCCCCATCCAGGTGCCGTTGCTGCCACCGGCCAGTTCCAGATCCAACCCGTCACGCTGTTTGGTTTCAATCCGGATGGTGCCGGCCAGGGCGGCATTGCCCCAGGGGCCGGCCCCCCCGCCACGGGTCAGCACCACATTGTCGACCGCAGCGGTCGGCAGGCGGGACCAATAGACCCAGCCGCCGAACGGGTCATTCACCGGCACACCATCCACCAGCACCAGGGTGCGCCCGGCCCCGTTGGGGCCGATGCCGCGCAGGCTGACGCCTTGGGCCGTCGGGTTGGCGGTGCGCGAGCCGGCACGGCGGAACAGGCTGAATCCCGGCACCGCCCGCAAGGCCTCGTCCAGCCGGCGCTGCGGCGCGGTGGCCAGGGTGGCGGCATCAATCACGGTCGGCCCATAGGCCCGCTCATAGGCGGGCACCCCCTCCCGCCGCCCGGTGACGACGATCTCTGCCACCTGACTGGTATCGGCGGCCAGGGCCGGGGGGACCATGGCAAGGCTGATGATACCAAGGGAGACAAGATGCCTGGGGGACAGGGCGGTGGAATGGCTGTGTTTCATCGCTTGGGGCTTCTCCGGCTTCGGCCGTTCTTCGGCAATTCATTGATCTATAAGGGTCGGGGCACGCCCCTGGGCAAGGTTTATCTGTCCGGGGATCTGGCTGATATCGCCATGCAATCCGGCCGCTCCTCCTGGGAAGTATTTATCTTTGCCCCATGCTACGGCCCCAGCTAAGTCGGCCATATTAGACCAAGGAAGCATGGGCCGGCCCTGCATGTCCTGGGGACAGGTGATCATGCCCTTTCCGGCGCTGTGGAGTATGGTTTCAGGGGCATTTCCGCTGAAAATACTCTCCCCCCAAAGTTCAATAAACCAACGTCCAATATCAAGCCGGCTCGATGCTTCCTAAAGTGTCGCCGTGAAATCTTTTCAATCTGACAGTTTTTGTTCCACCCGCCGCGAATATTCGTGGCGGGGCAGGGGATAACTTGCCCGCGAGCCGGGCCAATCATCAAAATGGGAGGTAAAAATGCAACTGCGCAAGGTTCTGCGGCTGGGGGCGTGCGGTTTTGCTTTGGGTTTCGGGCTCAGCGGCCCCGCCATGGCCGACACGACGGAGGAATTGCTGAAACAATTGAAGGCCAAAGGCATTCTCAGCGAACAGGAATATCAGGCCCTGTCCGCCCGCCGTGCGGAGGAGGAGAAGGCAAAGCCGGCCCCGGCCGCCGTGGCTGCCGCCCCGACTGATCCCAGCCGCCTGCTGCAGGCCAGTGACAGCGGCATCGGCTTCAAGGTCGGGGCGGTGAATGTGCAGATTTCCGGTTCCGTCAACGGTTTCTACGTCAAAGATAAAGCCGACAGCCCCGGTGCGGGCAAGAATGTGGTGGGCGGGTTGGCTAGTGTCGGCGGCAATGATACCAGTGCCATCCGCAATGGTCTGCTGCCCGGCTTCCTGAAATTCGATGTCACCACCCGACAGGGCGGCTGGGATGTCGGGGCGCATTTCGGCATGTATCCCGGCATCAACAGTGTCAATTGGGGCGGCGGTGCCAATTCCGCCGGCCAGCCGACGGCGCTGACGACCTCCGGCATTGATTTCCGCCAGACCTATCTGACCTTCGCCCGCGCTGGCTTTGGTGAGGTGAAGGTGGGGCGTGATATCGGCCTGTTCGGCTCCGATGCCATCCTGTCCGATATCACCCTGCTGGGGGTGGGGACGGCGGCCGGCAATGCCGCCCCCTCCAACACCTCGCTGGGGCGCATCGGGCTTGGCTATATCTATACGGATTTCCAGCCGCAGATCACCTATACGACGCCCGAATTCGCCGGGTTCAAGCTGTCGGCCGGTATCTTCCAGCCGCTGGCCACCGCGGGGGAGAGCGAGTTGAACGACACGCCCGGTTTCCAGGCCAAGGCGAGCTATGACGTGAAGAATGGCACTGTCAGCGGCCGGATCTGGGCCGGGGTGTTGAGCCAGGATCACGACCCGGCCACGCCTGGTGGGCCGGATTACAAGGGGACTGCCTTCGATGTCGGCGGCAAGCTGGGCATCGGCGATGCAGGTCTGCTGGGCTATTACTATACCGGCAAGGGGGTCGGCACGACGGGGCTGTTCATTCTCTCAGCCGATGCCAAGGGCAACCGGCGCGACAGCGACGGCTTCTATGTCCAGGGCACCTACAAGATCGACAAGGTGACACTGGCCGCCTCCTATGGTGAAAGCCGTCTCGATCTGGCCAAGGGGGAAGTGAACCCGACCCTGTTGTCCGCCAACAAGTCCTGGGTGGCCGCCACCCATTACGCCCTGACCGATTGGGTGACGCTGGTGGGCGAATATATCAACACCAAGGCGGAGGCCCATGGCGGCAACAAGGCCAAGTCCGACACCATCGCCATCGGTGCAATCCTGTTCTTCTGATCCTCCCGGGTGGGGGGCGGCGCGCGATCCGGTGCAATCATGCCTCTCACCTCGGCAGCCTTTTCCAGCCCTTGAACAGCAAGCCTATCGGACCGCCATACGCGCAGCCATTAGACCATGGCAGCATGTTCCCGAAAGCCCATGGAAAGCGTTTTGGCACCAAAGTCCAATTAGGTGTGGAGGGGGAAAAGGTTACGCTTCCAACCATTGAAAGGCTGGGTTGCCAGCCCGCCATCGACCATTCTTCCCCGAGGAAATCACTATGCCGTCGTCCGCCCGCATCGCTGCCGGCCTGATCGCCGTTGCCCTGCTGTTCGCCAGTTCTTCCCTGCCAGTGCTGGCGCACGGGGATGTCACCCCGCAACCTGTGAATATCGAAGGGCTGGAGAAGCTGGGGCCCGACTGGCGGCCCAGCAACCCCTATCGCGGGAACAAACGGGCCATTGAGATCGGGGCTTCGGCCTATAACCAGAATTGCGCGCGCTGTCACGGGCTGGGTGCCATTTCTGGTGGCATTGCCCCGGACCTGCGCTTTCTGGAGATGGGCGATACCGGCGATGAATGGTTCTCCGAACGGTTCCGCAAGGGCGCATCGCGCGATGGCAAGGTCTATATGCCCGCCTTTGGGGAAGTGCTGGGCCAGGAAGCCGGCTGGGCCATCCGCGCCTGGCTGGAAACGGTTCCGCAATGAACAGGTGCCATCTGCTGGCCCTCATCGTGACCCTGCCGCTTGCGGCAGGGTTTTCGTGTTCGGCCAGCCCCGCTGGACAAGGGTGAAATTGGTCGCCCCCCCGGTTGAAAAGCTGCGGGCGGAAACACCAATGGCCGTGCCCAGACATTCCGTCCTGGCGCCGGCCTTGCTCAGTGTCCGTCTGAAAAGTTTTTCTTCTTTTTCAATACGCTAATGTTTTAATCCCGTCACCCCGGCGAAGGCCGGGGTTCAGTTCGTAGAGCAAAGCGCCCTTTGAGTCTGGACCCCGGCCTTCGCCGGGGTGACGGTAGCGTTTAAGGATAAGATGTGTAAGACGTTGAGATAGAGTGAAACTTTCCGGACGGGCTCTCAGAAAGACAACCTGCTTCTATGTCCCCACCAATGAGGGAGGCGTGGATTAATGGACTGAAGCAACCAAAATTACAGCCAGGGCACGCCGTAAGGCTACCTGCAGGCGTCCAACGCCAGGACAGCGGGGCTTCTTCTCGGCGTTCAAGCTATTCAAAGCGTAATGTGACCTAATGCGTTTCACCAATTCACCGGGCAGGCGGTGCAATCCTGCATGTAGGTGTTCTGGAAGATGGCATAGGGAAAATGGGCCCCGGTCAGGTCGGCGCCGATCAGGTTGGCCTCGTAGAATTTCGCCTCCTGCAGGCCGGCATTCACCAGTTTGGCCTGATGGAACTGCGCGCCGGAGAACCAGGCGGCTTCCAGATTGGCGGCGGTCAGATCGGCGCGGCTGAAATCCGCCTTGGCGGCACGGGCGAATTCCAGGTTCGCCCCGCGCAGGCTGGCGCCACGCAGCTTGGCCCCCTGCAGGAAGGCTTTGCGCAGATCGGCTGCCTCCAGATCCGCGTTATCGAGGATGGCCCCGCGCAAATCCGTGTCCCGCAGATCCGCGCGGGCCAGCTTTGCCCCCGTCAGGTCGGCCCCTGACAGGTTCAGCCCGCGCAGATTCTGATGGCGCAGATCGACACCCGGACATTTCGCCCCTTTCACCAGCAGGCAATCGCCCACCTTGCGGGGACTGTCGGCCTCCTCCTCCTGCGCCACGGCAGGGAAGGCGAGAAGGCTGGCCAGCAAAAGGGAGCAGAGCAGGCGCATCGGGGGGACTCCATGGGCGAACGGGTGGCCGGATCAGCGCCCCCTCCCGCCAGACGGACGGGAGGGGGCGTGGCTTTTTACGGTGCTGCGGCTGTGGTGCTGCGGTCCTGGTGCAGGCGGAAGACCCAGAAGGAACCGCCCTGCGGCACATTGCTGGTCAACGGCCCCATGTCGCCGCCCCAGAGCGGCACCGCCCCGCCATAGCCTGAGGCGATGCCGATATATTGCACCCCGTCCATTTCCCAGGTGATGGGAGAGGAGACGATGCCGGAGCCGGTCTGGAAGGACCAAAGTTCCTTGCCATTCTTGGCATCAAACGCCTTGAGATAGCCGTCGCTGGTGCCGGTGAAGACCAGATTGCCCGATGTCGTCATCGTCCCGGCCCAGAGCGGCAGCCTTTCCTTATGTTCCCAGACGATCTTACCGGTCACCGGGTCCATGGCGCGCAGGATGCCGACATGGTCCTCGTACATTTTCTTGATACGGAAGCCCATGCCCAGATAGGCGCTGCCCTTCTGGTAGGAAATGTTCTCCGTCCAGTAATCTTCCTTCCAATGGTTGGCAGGGATATAGAACAGGCCCGTTTCCTCGCTATAGGACATGGGGTTCCAGTTCTTGCCACCCAGGAAAGGGGGGGAGACTTCCACCGCTTTGCCCTTCAACTCCCCCTTTTCCGGCAAAGGCGGGCGCTGGCCTTCCACCTCGATCGGGCGGCCGGTCTTCAGGTCGAAGCCCTTGGCCCAGGTGATGTTGTCCACGAAGGGATAGGCTGCGATCAGCGCCTTGGGCCGGTTGATCTCCCCACCGGCCGCCGCCAGTTTGGTGCGGTCGGTGATGAAGAAGAAGCCGTTGCGGTCGGCATGGGCGGCGGCCTTGATGGTCTTGCCGTCCTTCTTCAGGTCGAACAGGATGATCTCGTTATTGCCGGAAAAATCCCAGGTGTCGTTGGGCGTGTGCTGGTAGAAGCCCTTCAGTTCGCCGGTGGTCGGATCGACATAGGCCTGGCCGGAGGTGAACAGGCTGTCACCCGGCCAGCGGGCCCAGCCATTCCACGGCCCCGGATTGCCGGCACCGACCACGATGGAATTGGTTTCCGGGTCGAAGGTGGCGCTCTGCCAGGGGGCGCCGCCGCCATGGTTCCAGGCCTCCACCAGCTTGCCATCCTTGTCGCGCGGCCAGCTTGGCGCCTTGGGATTGCCGGTGATGGTGCTGTCCTTGCCGTTCAGCCGGCCCATATGGCCTTCCACGAAGGGCCGCATCCAGATTTCTTCGCCCGTGTCGGGATCACGGGCGAACAGACGGCCGACCACGCCGAACTCATCACCCGACGAGCCATGGATCAGCAGCACCTTGCCGGTCTTCTGATCCTTCACGATGGTGGGGGCGCCGGTCATCGTATAACCGGCCTCATGCTCCCCGAATTTCTTCTTCCAGACCAGCTTGCCCGTGTGCCGGTCCAGCGCCACCACGCTGGCATCCAGCGTGCCGAAGAAGACCTTGTCGCCATAGATGGCGGCGCCGCGATTGATGACATCGCAGCAGGGGCGGATATCGTCAGGCAGCCGATGGGTATAGGACCAGAGCCGCTTGCCGGTGCGCGCATCCAGCGCAAACATCCGGCTGTAGGAGGCGGTGATATAGATGATGCCATCATGCACGATGGCCTGGGTTTCCTGCCCGCGCTGCTTCTCATCCCCGAAAGAGAAGGACCAGGCCGGCACCAGATTGCCGACATTCTTGTCATTCACCTGGGAAAGCGTGCTGTGCCGCTTGGCATCCAGGCCCATGCCATACATCAGCACGTCACTGGTGGTCTTGGCATCATTGGCGATGTCTTCCCAGGTAACCGGGCGCGGCGCATCGGCCATGGCGCCGCTGGAAGTGATCGACGCCATGACAACCAGGCTGACCCCGGACAACAGGGCACGCCAGGTGCGTGCCGATGGATTTCTCAGCATCATTCTCTCCCTATTCGCCGATTATCAGGATTATCGGGGTAAAGGCCCATGCGTAACGGGAGCCATGACCCGCTGCTTATGAGAAAACACTGGCACCAGCGGCGAATAAGGAAAATGATGCTTTCTGACGACAGGTGGTTTTGACTTGGGACAGCGCGGGATTTTCCTGAATTTTTCTCGTGAGAAACATCCTTGTTGATCGGGATTTTTATCCCGGTCAGACAGGGTAAAATATCCCAAATCAGGGATGAAACCATGGCATTGCGCCATTTCGTCAGGGCAGGCTGTGGCTTATACTAAAGAAGGGTGTTCCCGGTCGGGCCGGTGATTGTCCGACCTTCTTCCTGCGTGTAGCTTTGAAACCGCCCACAAAAAAATCAAGCGTCGGCAGGCCCGACAGGGCGACGGGAGGATAGGCATGGGCAAGGTGCTGATCGCGGATGATCATCCGCTGGTACGCGACGGGCTGCGCACGGTGCTGGCCGTGGCGCTGGACCGTTGCGAGCTGTTTGAGGCGTCCGATCTGGATGAGGTGATCCGCATCATCGATCGGGAAGGGGATTTCGATCTGATCCTGCTGGATCTGAATATGCCCGGCAATAATGGATTTGCCGGGCTGTCCACGCTGCGGGCACGCTATCCGTCATTGCCGGTGGTGATGGTCTCGGCCACCAGCGACCGGCAATTGGTGCATGAAGCGCTGCGCCATGGGGCGGCGGGGTTTGTGCCCAAATCGCTGCCGCGCGGGCAGATTGCCCAGGCGCTGCGCCAGGTGCTGGAAGGGGATATCTATATCCCGTCTGACCTGACGGATGCACCGCCCCCCACGCAATCGGGGGAGGATCAGGAAATCCTGCGCCGCATCGACACCCTGACGCCGCAACAGCGCAAGGTGCTGGAACTGGTGGTGGCGGGCCGGCTGAACAAGGAAATTGCCTTTGAGCTGGATGTGACGGAGACGACGGTGAAGGCCCATGTCTCTGCCATCTTGCAGAAGATGCGGGTTTTCAGCCGCACGCAGGCGGTGATCCTGGCCAACAAGGTGAATTTCGCCCCGTCCCCCGGCACGGCCCAGGCCTCGGCCCGGGCGGCGGCCACCCCATGACGTCTGGCCCCGGCGTGCATTGCGCGCCGGGGCAACACGGCCGGTCCGGAAGAGGGGGCTTCACCCCCGCAGCTTGGCCAGCAATTGGCTCAGCATCTCCTTGGCTTTGCCCGGATGGTTCACCAGGGCGGCGGCATCGGCATTGACCGGTTGGCCCACCACCACAACACCCACCATGCCCATGGCGTAATGCGGCTTGCATTTGAAACCATAGAGGCCCGGCTGGTCGAAGGTGACGCTGATCTCTTCATTCATCTTGCCGACAAAGGGTTCCACGCCCTCGGGCAACATGCCCTTGATCGCTTCGGCATTGTGGCTTTTGTCGGTGGGGATGAAGCGCACCGTATCACCCGGCGCGATGGTCAGCATCGCGGGTTCGAACACCATAGTGCCCGTGCTTCCCTGGTTGCGCATCGTTACTTCATGCGTGGCGGCATCGGCCGTGCCGGCGATCAGGAACTGGGCCGCCATGGCAGCCAGAAGAAGCGGGCGCATCGTCATTGGGAAACCCCTTTGTTTTGCCGGTGAATTTCCCCATCAGAATCCCGCGTCCTGGCCGTTTCGCAATTGCACCATGGTGGTGCAAGGGCGCATCTGGGACGTGTTTCTTCGCACAAAGTCTAATTTACGGCTAGGTCGGTGGGGCGCACTCTTGGGTCTGATCCTGGACCCCACGGCATCGGGGTCCCAAACTTCTTCCAGGGAGACGCCCCCATGCTGCACCAGGCCATCGCAAAGCTGAAATCCAGCGTCACCATCCGTTCCAGCTATGATAATTTCATCGGTGGTGAATGGGTTGCCCCCGTCCGGGGCCAGTATTTCGATAATATCTCCCCCATCACCGGCGGGGTGGTCTGCAAGGTGGCCCGCTCCACCGCAGAGGATATCGAACTGGCGCTGGACGCCGCCCATAAGGTCCGCGAAAAATGGGGTCGTACCTCTGTCGCCGATCGCGCCGGCGTGCTGAACCGCATCGCCGACCGCATGGAATCGCAGTTGGAATTGCTGGCGCTTGCGGAAACCATCGATAATGGCAAGCCGATCCGGGAAACGACGGCCGCCGATATCCCGCTGGCCATTGATCATTTCCGCTATTTCGCCGCCTGTGTACGCTCCCAGGAAGGCAGCCTGGCGGAAATCGACCATGACACGGTGGCCTATCATTTCCATGAGCCGCTGGGCGTGGTCGGCCAGATCATCCCCTGGAACTTCCCCATCCTGATGGCCGCCTGGAAGCTGGCCCCGGCGCTGGCCGCCGGCAATTGCGTGGTGCTGAAGCCGGCCGAGCAGACGCCGATGGGCATCATGGTGCTGATGGATGTCATCGGTGACCTGCTGCCGCCCGGCGTGCTGAATGTGGTGAACGGCTTCGGCATTGAGGCCGGCAAGCCGCTGGCCACCAACAAGCGCATCTCCAAGATCGCCTTCACCGGGGAGACCTCCACCGGCCGGCTGATCATGCAATATGCCTCGGAAAACCTGATCCCGGTGACACTGGAACTGGGCGGCAAGTCGCCCAACATCTTCTTTGCCGACGTGATGGCGGAAGATGATGATTTCCTGGACAAGGCGCTGGAAGGCTTCGCCATGTTCGGCCTGAACCAGGGCGAAGTCTGCACCTGCCCGTCGCGCGCCCTGGTGGATGAGCGGATTTATGACCGCTTCATGGAAAAGGCCATTGCCCGCGTGCAGAAGATCAAGCAGGGCAGCCCGCTCGATCCCTCCACCATGATCGGGGCCCAGGCCTCCAACGACCAGTTGGAGAAGATCCTTTCCTACATCAATATCGGCCGCGACGAAGGGGCCAAGGTATTGACCGGCGGCGGCCGCGCCGATCTGGGCGGGGATCTGACCAATGGTTACTACGTCACCCCGACGGTGCTGGAAGGCCATAACAAGATGCGCGTCTTCCAGGAGGAAATTTTTGGCCCCGTGCTGGCTGTCACCAAGTTCCGGGGCGAGGAAGAGGCGCTGGCGATTGCCAATGATACGCTCTATGGCCTGGGTGCCGGGGTGTGGAGCCGCGATGGCAACCGTGCCTATCGCTTTGGCCGCAATATCCAGGCCGGCCGCGTCTGGACCAACTGCTACCATCTCTACCCGGCCCATGCCGCCTTTGGTGGTTATAAGCAGTCGGGCATCGGGCGTGAGACGCACAAGATGATGCTGGACCATTATCAGCAAACCAAGAACCTGCTGGTCAGCTATAGCCCGAAGGCGCTGGGCTTCTTCTAAGCCGGTCCTGTTGTGTGATGGGTGTGAAGGCGGATGGCGTCCGGAGGCGCCATCCGCCCTTCCTTTTTGGTCTTCCCCTGCCACGTGATGGAGCGAACCCATGGTGCCGCGCGTTCTGTCCACTGCTACCGCCGATGCGCTGATTGATCGGCTGCGCGCCATGCATGGGCCGGTGATGTTCCACCAGTCCGGCGGCTGCTGTGATGGTTCGGCGCCGATGTGCTATCAGGCGGGGGAATTCAAGGTCGGCAGCCGGGATGTCTATCTGGGCGACATTCACGGCGCCCGCTTCTTCATCGGTGCCGCCCAGTTTGAGTATTGGGAACATACCCAACTGATCATCGATGCCGTGCCGGGACGCGGGGCGGGTTTCTCCCTCGAAGGTCCGGAGGGCTTGCGCTTTCTCACCCGCTCCCGCGTTTTCACCGATGCGGAAGCGGCAGCGTTGCAGGCGGCAGGGCCGCCGCTACGGGGCGATCAGGTCTGAATCCTCCTGTTTCAGCAGTCCGCCGTGGCAGACAGTGACTTGCGGTAATCCGCGACGGCAAGGCCACCGATGCCCCAATCCTCCATTGCGACCTCGTCGATCACAACGAAGGTGGTGGCAGGATTTTTGTCCAGCACCGCCACCAGAAGATCGGTTACGCCCTTGATAAGGCGGGACTTCTGTTCGGGTGTGGCACCTTCGCGGGTGATCTTGATGTTCACATAGGGCATGGTCGCTCCTTACCCCTGGCGTTCGATAATCTGGAAGACCTTGGCGATGATGCGCCACTGCCCCTCGGTGCGGACGAGCGTGAGAAAATCCACGAAATCCCGTTGCCCGATGGAACAGCGCAGGCGGGCGACGGCCGTGTTTTCCCCGGCCAGATCAATGGCATCGATATGGTCGCGGCGTGACTCCCCCCGTGACGCCGGTGACTGGCGGGCCGCCACCACCGGGACATATTCCGCCATCGTGCGATAAAGCATGGGTGTTTCGTCGGCCGTGGCGTAGATCGCCTTTGGATGAAAGACGCGCTGCAGAATCTCGGTATCGCAGAAGTAAAGCGCATCGAAATAGTCCTGCAGGATGGCGGTAATGTCGGTGAACGCCTGTGTCATGCCGCCTTCTCCACGATCAGACCTTCTTGCTGCATCGCCTGCTGCACCGAGGGGCGCTGCGAGAGACGGTCGAGATAGGCGCCGACATGCGGCCAGGGCGACAGGTCCAGCCCGATGAAGCGCGACCAGTTCAGCACCACAAACAGATAAGCATCCGCCACACTGAACGTGTCACCCAGGATGACGCTGCGGCCATCAGCCAATCCGCGTTCAACATCGCCAATACGCTTGGTCAGCCTGGCTTCGATGGTCGCTTTTTCCGCGTCATCAAGGGCTCGTCCCTCGAAATAGGGGCTGAATGCCTTGTGCAGTTCGGATGCGGTGAAGTTCAACCATTCCTGCAGCCGTGCCCGTTCCACCGTACCCGGCAGGGGGGCAAGCCCGGCATCCGGCCGGCGATCGGCAAGGAACTGCAGGATGGCCGGATTTTCTGTCAACACCGCGCCACTGGCCAATTCCAGGGCTGGAACATAGCCCTTCGGATTGATCTGGCGGTAATCAGCCCCGGTTTCGGTCAGACCGGACTGGGTATCAACCTTCTCTGCAGAGAAGGCCAGCCCGAGTTCATTCAACACGATCCGCGACGCCATCGAACAGGCGCCCGGCTTGAAGTAGAGTTTCATGACGAGGTTCCTTGCTGCTGATAACGGGAAGTTATGCAGCGCGGTTTCCCTTGCCAACCAAGTTTCTAACAGTTACTGGATTATCCGGTTTCCCCGCAGTAACCTCAAGTTCCGGCATGAGCCTCAAGCTTCGCAAGAACCGCAGCGCGCGTCCGCCCGAGCCCTGCGCGCTGACCGAGTGCATGACCATTATTGCCGGAGCCTGGGCCCCGAATGTAATCTGGCATCTGCGCGCCGGGCCGCGCCGGTTCAACGAATTGCGGCTGGATATTCCACCGGTCTCCGCCAAGGTTCTGTCGCAGCGTCTGCGGGAGCTTGAGGGCAGAGGGGTGTTGACCCGTACCCTGCAACCGACCTCGCCCCCGTCGGTCGAATATGCCCTGACGCCGCTAGGGCGGGAGCTGATACCAGCGCTGGATGCGATCGTTGAGGTTGGGCACAAGCTGAAAGCCGCGGCGCAAGCGGATGCGGATAACGCTACCCGATCAACTGCGTCACCAGCGCCCGCAACTGGGCCGGTTTGACGGGTTTGGTCAGCAGGGCATAGCCGTCATTCTGCACCCGTTCATGCACGCTGGTGGTACGGTTGGCGGTGATGACGATGGCGGGGATGTCACGGCCACGGGCCTGGATCACCTGGGCGATGGCATCCACGCCCAGTTCACCATCTTCCAGATGGTAGTCGGCGATAATGACATCGGGCCAGCCGCCCAGTGCCGGCAGAACACCCATGGCGGCCGGGGCGCTGGGGGCCACCTGCACCTGACAGCCCCAGCCGCGCAGCAGCGCGCCCATCCCGTCCAGGATTGCCTGTTCATTATCGATCACCAGAATGCGCGCACCGGTCAGCGGGCTGGCCGGTGGGGACATGCGGACGCTGCTGATCTGCGGCGGGCGCTGCTTGCTGCCCAGCGGCACCGTCACCGTAAAGGCCGACCCGCGTCCCAGATGGGAGCGCAGGCCGATGGGCGTGTCCAACATGCGCCCGGCCCGCTGCACAATGGCAAGACCCAAGCCCATGCCCCGGTCGCGTCCGGCTGGCCGGTCACCTTCCAGGCGGCGGAATTCCTCAAACACGGCTTCCAGCTTGTCGGGCGGGATGCCGGGACCGGTATCCAGCACCTCGATCCGCACCGCATCGGTCAGCCGGCGGCAGCCGACCAGCACCCGCCCGGTGCGGGTGTAGCGCAGCGCGTTGGAGACGAAATTCTGCAAGATGCGGCGCAACAGCCGCATATCGGTATGCACAATCGCCCGGCTGGGCAGCACCCGCAGGTCCAGCCCGCGCTCCTTGGCCACCGGCGCATATTCCGCCTGCATGGAGGAAAGCAGCATGGCCAGCGGGAAATCATCCAATTGCGGCTGCACCACCCCGGCATCCAGCTTGGAAATATCCAGCAGCGCTTCCAGCAGATCTTCCACCGACAGCAGGGCGGCGTCAGTCTTTTCCACCAGCACCCGCGCGCCGGCTTCCTGTTCCGTCTCGGTCAGGGCGGAAACGAACAGGCGGGCGGCGTTCAGTGGTTGCAGCAGGTCGTGGCTGGCGGCGGCCAGGAATTTGGTTTTGGAGAGGTTGGCCTGCTCGGCCGCCGTCTTGGCCTCCCGTAGCTTGGCCTCGATCTGCTGGCGTTCGGCAATTTCCTGCTGCAGGGCGGCGGTGCGTTCGGCCACTCGCCGCTCCAGCCCCTCATTGGCTTCCCGCAGGGCCTCAGCTACGCTGCGCCGTTCGGTGACATCCTGGATCAGGGAGAAGAAGCCCAGCACCCCCCCATCGGGGGCGAAATGCGGCACATAGGTTGCCTGGGAGTAGCGTTTGCCGGACCTTGTATCGAATTCCAGGTCGAACTGGGTCTCAAAGCCCGCCATCACGGTAGCGATGTGCGGGCGGCGCAGCAGATAGGCCGGCTCCCCCAGCAATTCCCGCATGGTGGAGCCGACAATCTCGTGCCGGGGCCGGCGGAAGATTTCACCGTAGCGGCGATTGACGAAGCGATAGGTTTCGTCTGCATCGACATAGGCGATCAGGGCCGGCATGGCATCGGTGATCAGGCGGATTCGTTCCTGCCCGTCGCGGGCATCCCGCTCCTTCACATCGGTAATGTCAGTATAGATGCCGACAATGCCGCCATCGCGGGTCCGCCGTTCATTGA
Organism: Niveispirillum sp. BGYR6; assembly: GCF_027568365.1. Lineage (NCBI taxonomy): Bacteria > Pseudomonadati > Pseudomonadota > Alphaproteobacteria > Rhodospirillales > Azospirillaceae > Niveispirillum > Niveispirillum sp. BGYR6. Next base: position 78,827 of record NZ_JANLNL010000002.1, read on the forward strand.
TCTGAATCCAGCGGCCATCGGCCAGGGCGTGGACATGGGTACCGTCAGCCCCGGCATGTTGGGCCACCCGGTCGCGCACCCAGCGGTCCGGGCCGCTGCTGTCCGACAGCACGGAGCCACGGGCCGCCGCCAGCCGCGCGATTTCCCCAAAGCTGATGCCGGGGCGGATCATCTCCGCGATGGCGGGCCAGAGGCTGAGATAGGTGCGGTTGCACATCACCAGCCGGTCATCATCATCGAACAGGGCAAAGCCCTCATTGACGCTTTCAATGGCTTCGGCCAGCCTTGTCTGGGCCGTCTCCGCCAGTTCCTTGGCAGTGGCTAATTCACTGTTGGAGGCCTCCAGTTTGCGCAGGGTCTCTTCCAGTTGCTGGGTGCGTTCGCGCACCCGGCTTTCCAGCACGATGGCCGTCTGGAACAGGGAAAAGGCGTTGCCGTGATAATCCATGGACCGTTCCACCCGGTCCATCAGCGCCTTGTTGATGCGCCGCAGCTTCCAGTTTTCCCGCTCCAGGATGGCGATACGCTCCTGTTCCGGGCTGGGCAGGTCGTTGGCAGGGTCAAGCAGGGCTGTCATCGGCGACCTATCGCCAGACCGGTGAAGGTCTGGTTCACATGCATGGCGTTGAACTGTTCACCATAGGTGCAGAAGCCGACGACATTCTGGCTGGCCAGCACCTTGGAGGCGGCATGTTTCAACTGTTTCTGTTCCAGTTCCAGCGAACGGAACACACAGTCGAACGCCAGGATCAGCTCCGGCTTGCCAATCTCCGCCGTCAGCCCCTCGAACAGTTCTTCCAGGTTGCGCACAATATCCACGCCGGTCGCCACCGTCAGCACGATGCCTTCATCAATGGCGCAGAAGAAGGTGAGGCTCTCATCCTCATTCACCTTCTGGATGGAGCGGACATAATATTCCCCGCCCACCCGCACCACCACGGGGTAGGAGGCGAAGATCATCGGGGTCAGCGGCTCCCCCTCCAACCCCACCATGCGGGCATATTCGCGGGCCGCCGGCTCGGCATTGATTTCGGTGACGATGCGGCGGGTGGGATCGGCCTGGGTGACCACCATCTTTTCGTCGGAATGCACGAAATGCTGGTTGCGGAACACCTTGAAGGGCCGCGTCGTGGTCAGGATCAGCAACACCCCGGCATCGACATGGAATTCCCCGTCATGCAGCACATGGGTCTGCTCAAACCGCATGTCATCGCCGGCCGACCCGCCGATCAGCGGCAGGCCGCCCAGCGCATCATGCAGGGCGCTGATGATCAGTTCCTCTTTCACGCACAGCCCGTCGACCAGAAACAGGGCGACATTGCGGGCATCGGGGCCCATGCCGATGGCCGCATCCTCCGCTTCCGCCAGCAATTCCCGCACGCGGGGGCGGGCATCGCCCATTTCAAACCGGCTGACATGATCAAAGCGGCCGATGGTGGCGGCGAAATCACCCTTGGGGAAGGCGACGGCGCTGATCGCCCCATCCATATAGCCGAACGGCGTCAATTCCCCGGCCGTGGTGCAGCCGATGACGGGAACGCCCGGCAGGCGGGCGCGCACCTGTGCGGCCACAGCCGGCAGATCATGATGGGACGAGCAGAACAGCACCACCAGCACCGGGTCGGCCGCCAGCAGCGATGGGGAAAGCTCATCAATGGCCGCCGCCGGGTCCGCCTGATGGCTGCAGGCACGGACCAGCGGCCGGCTTGGCTGTGGCGACATGCGCCCCTCGATCCAGGCTCGGCATCGCCCCGGCCGGGGGACCGGGGCATGGTTGCCCGAATGGTAAGGCCAGCGGGGCGGGCTGCCAAGATGCCGGCTTTCACCAATCACTTAGACGATAGTGCAATGTGACGCGACAGACGATCAGTCTATCCGGTGTGATGCCTGTCCGCATCCATGACGCGGGAGATGGAGCCATGCTGCCTGACCTGCAGGCCCGGCGGTGCGCAGCAGCATCAAGCCTCTGCCGGTCGAGGCCCGCTGTGATCTCGCACCAGCCGTCGAACCAAAGTCCAATACCCGCCGCCCCTTATGCCGCCTAGCCTTTTCGGCAACCGGAGGGGGTGTGATGCTGCGGCTGCTGATGCTGTTCCTGATGCTTATGCTGTTCGCCGCCCCGGCCCCCGCCGCCGCGCTGACGGAGGAGGAACTGGCCCGTCTGCTGCCTGATGGGTACAGCCTGGGGCAGAAGGAAAAGACGGTGCCGGCCTGGCCGCTGATCAAGGCCGGCATGGTGGCGGGGTATATTTTTGAAACCGGATCGCTGACGTCCATTCCCGGCTTTTCCGGCACGCCGATGAACCTGCTGGTGGCGATGGATGATGCCGGCCGTTTTCTGGATGTGCAGATCCTCTCCCAGCATGAGCCGGTCTTTGTCGATGGGCTGGGGCCGCAGCCCTTCGCGGATTTCCTGACGCAATATCGCGGCCTGACCATCCGGCAGAATATCAAGATCGGCAGCCAGTATGGTGCCTCCGACCGGGCGGGCAGCAGTTCGGTCACCCTGGACGGGGTGGCCAAGGCGACGGCCAGCCTGCGCATCGCCAACCTGACCATTCTGGGGGCCGCCACCAAGGTAGCGCAGGCCAAGATGGCGGCCCTGGCACCCAAGCCGAAATCCATCCCGCGTCCAGATATGGACCAGATCAGGGGCTGGGATTCCCTGGTCGCCAGTGGTTATGTTCGCCGTCTTACCCTGACCAACGCCATGGTTGAACAGGCATTCCAGGGCACCCCCTTCGCTGGCCTGGATGCGGCGGGGCTGGCCGATACACAGGGGATTTTCATCGACCTCTGGGTCGCCTATCTGAACGTGCCCACCATCGGCCGTTCCCTGCTGGGGGAGGCGCAGTATGCCCAGGTGATGGACCGGCTGCAGCCGGGGGAAGAGGTGCTGCTGGTGCTGTCCAGCGGGCGTTATTCCTATACCGGGCCGGATTTCGTGCCGGCCACGGTGCCGGACCGGCTGGCGGTCAGCCAGGCCGGCTTTCCGGTCAATATCCGCGACATGGTGCATGATTATGTGCTGCCTGCCGGCTTGCCGGCGGTGGATGAGGTGCGGTTGTTCCGTATCGACGGGTCCGCCGCCTTCGATCCGGCCAGCCCCTGGACCCTGTCGCTGCGCACGGTGCGGGAAAAGGGCCTGATCCTGCCCGACCGGCAGATGCGCGATTTCACACTGAATTATACGCTGCCGGCCAGCCTGTTCACCGACCCGGTGATTGTGGAAGCCCCACCGGAATGGCTCCTGGCCTGGGGCAGCCGTCTGCCGGAACTGGCCATTCTCGGGCTGTTGCTGCTGGCGCTGACGGCGGGATTGATCGCGCAGACCCGCCTGTCCCGGCGCGAACGGCAGTTCTATTGGACGCGCATGGGCTTTCTGGCGGCGACGCTGGGCTTTATCGGCATTCAGGCCCAGGGCCAGCTCTCCATCGTCACCGTGCAAGGTGTGGTGAAGGGGGCGGTGAACGGCATGAATTTCAGCTTTCTACTCTATGATCCGGTGTCGTTGCTGCTCTGGGCCTATGTCGCGGTCACCGCCATCATCTGGGGGCGGGGCACGTTCTGCGGCTGGCTCTGCCCCTTCGGCGCGCTGCAGGAATTTGCCGATGCACTGGGTCGGCTGCTGCGGCTGCGGCGTATCCGGGTGCCGGGCTGGCTGGATCAGCGGCTGGTACTGGTGAAATATGCCGTGCTGTCGCTGCTGCTGGTCACGGCCCTGGTTCTGCCGGGGGAGGCGGAGAAAGCGGCAGAGGTGGAACCGTTCAAAACCGCCATCACGCTGGGTTTCATCCGCGATCTGCCCTTCGTGCTCTATGCCGGGTTCTGGCTGCTGCTGGGGCTGGTGATGTTCAAGCCCTTCTGCCGCTATCTCTGCCCGCTGGGTGCCTTTCTGGCACTGGCCGGCCGGTTGCGCCTGCTGGACTGGATACCCAGGCGGCCGGCCTGCGGCAGCCCGTGCCAGCTTTGCACCAGCCGCTGCCGGTACAAGGCCATCCGGCGGGATGGCTCCATCCGCTATGACGAATGTTTCCAGTGCCTGGATTGCGTCGGCATTTACGCCGACAAGGGACGCTGCGTGCCGCTGGTGGTGGCGGCACGCCATGGGGAAGGGGCCGCAGCCCGCATCCAGCCCAGAAAGGGGAGCGGTCACCATGCCGCCTGAAACCATGCTGCTGCCCAGCCGCCGCCGGGTATTGCGCCTGTCCGCCCTGGCCCTGGCGGGCGGTGCGCTCGCCCTCTGGCCCCGCCGACCACCGCCGGTGACATGGCAGGGCCAGGCCATGGGCGGCCCCGCCAGCCTGACCCTGCATGGGGTGGAGGAAGGGGCGGCCAGGGCGCTGATCGGCCATGTTGTCCGGTTGATCAGCGCCCTGGAGGGGCTGTTCAGCCTGCATCGGCCGGACAGTCTGTTGTCCCGCCTGAACCGGGAAGGGGAATTGGGTGATCCGCCCGCCGCCTTCACCGATCTGCTGCGCCAGGCCCTGGCCCTGTCAGCCGCCACCGCTGGCGCCTTTGATCCCACGGTCCAGCCGCTCTGGCAATTCTACCGGGATGGGGCGGCTGATTTTGGGGCGGTACGCCAGGCGGTCGGCTGGCAGCGGGTGGAGGTTCGGCGCGACCGGGTGCGGCTGCCGCCAGGCATGGCGCTGACCCTGAACGGGATTGCCCAGGGCTATATCACCGACCGGGTGACCGATCTGCTGCTGGCCCAGGGTGTGGGGCATATGCTTGTGGATATGGGGGAACCGCGCGGCATCGGCCGGCGTGATGACGGGCAGGAATGGCAGTTGGGGGTGGCCGATCCAGCCGATGCCACGCGGATCGCCACTCACATTCCCGTTTCCGGCCGGGCCGTCGCCACCTCCGCCCCGCGCGGCAGCCTGATCGATGCGGCTGGCCGTTATGGCCATATCCTGGACCCGGCAACTGGGCTGCCGGCCGATCGCTGGCGGCAGGTCAGCGTCGCCGCCAGCACGGCCACCCTGGCCGATGCCCTCTCCACCGCCATTGCCGCCAGCGATCCCGCCCGCGCCCAGTCCCTGCTGGCCGCTGGGGGCGGGCAGGCGATGGTGGCCGGGTTGAAAAACTTGCCTGGGGGATAGAAGGGTTCATCCGGCGATGCTAGGCGCTGTTGATTTGACGCCGCATCATCGCTCGAAAATAAACCCGATCCGCCTTGTTCAGAACTCTAACGAATCAGAAAACCTATAAACCCGTCTCAGGAATTTTCCCGGATTCAGGGTATATTATTTGTCGGAGATGAATTTCCAGCCCGTCTCCGCCGCCGCGCGTGCCACCTCCCCATAGGCGAGCGCCCGCCTGTCTGCCGCATTGCCCGCCAAGGCACGGGCATAGACCCCCTGACAGATGGCGGTGATACGGAAAAAGGCGAAGGCCATGAAATAGGGCCAGTCGGGAATGCCGGAACGCCCGGTGCGCCGGCAATAGGCGGCGACATAGTCCGCCTCTGTCGGGATACCCCTGGCCACCAGATCGACGCCCACCAGACCGGGAAACTGTTTGATGCCGGCCGGCAGGTGATAGGCCATGCAATTATAGGCCAGATCGGACAGGGGATGGCCCAGTGTGGCCAATTCCCAATCCAGCACCGCCAGCACGCGCGGTTCGCTGGGGTGCAGCATCAGATTGCCCAGGCGGAAATCGCCATGGGCGATACTGGTTTCATCCCCCGCAGGCACATGGGCTGGCAACCACGCCATCAGCCGGTCCATGGCGGGGATGTCGCTCTCCCCGCGTGCGGCAATGAATTGCTTGGACCAGCGGTCGACCTGCCGGGCGATGTAGTTTTCCGGCTTGCCGAAATCGCCTAAGCCCGCTGCCTGCCAATCCACATTATGCAAGGTGGCCAGGGTGGCGTTCATCGCATCATAGGTGGCGGCGGCCTCCGCAGGGCTCAGCCCGTGCAGCGCCACATCGGACAGAACGCGCCCGTCAATATGGTCCATCAGGTAAAAGGGCGTGCCGATCACCTCTTGATCGTCACAGATCAAGCGGGCATTGGGCACCGGCACGCCGGAACCGGCGAGCGCCCGCATGATGCGATATTCCCGCTCAATCATGTGGGCGCTGGGCAGCAGCTTGCCGGGTGGCTTCTTACGCAGCACCAGCTTTGTGCCATCTGTGGCAGTCAGCAGGAAGGTGGGGTTGGATTGCCCGCCCTGGAACTGGCCCACCTGCCAGGGGCCGGGTATTTCCGGCAGGTGGCGGTCCAGGAAGGCGGCCAGCGCCGCCTCATCAAACCGGTGCTGGGGCAGAACCTCAATCACGCTGGCGCTGGTCTGGCGGGCATCCGTCATGGTGGTCACTCCCCTTCAGATGACTGTTGGGTCCGCTATTGTCGCCCCACCATCGGCCACGATCAACTGTCCTGTAACAAAGGCACCCGCCGGGCCGGCCAGCATCAGCGCCACGCCGGCAATTTCGTGCGGTTTGCCGAAGCGGCCCAGCGGCGCACGTTTACGCACGGCGCGGGCGATATCGGGATTGTCGGTCAGGGCCTTGGCGAAATCCGTTTCGACGATGCCGGGGGCGATGGCGTTGACGCGGATGTTGGACGGGCCGAATTCCACCGCCAGATTGCGCACCAGGGCCGCCTCTGCCGCCTTGGACACACCATAGGCCCCGATCACCGGATTGCCGCGCAGCCCGGCGATGGAGGAGAGTACGATTACCGACCCGTCGCGCCGTTCTGCCATGGCGGGCAGCACCATGTTGCACAGCCACCAGGTGCTGCGCAGATTGCTGCCCATGATCTTGTCCCACGTCTCATCGCTGAGGCTGCCCAAGGGGCCATAGGCCGGGTTGATGGCGGCGTTGGCGACCAGAATATCGATGCGGCCCCATTGGGCGATGGTGGTATCCACCAGATTTTGCAGTTCCTCCTTGCGCCCGATATTGCAGGGGACGGCGATGGCCTCCCCCCCGTCAGCGATGATGGCATCGCGCACGGCCACACAGGCATCCAGCTTGCGGGAAGAGATGACAACCTTGGCCCCGGCGCGGGCAAATTCCTCCGCAATCGAACGGCCGATGCCGCGCGACGAACCGGTGATCAGGGCCACTTTGCCGGACAGGTCGAACAATGGATGGGTCATGTTGGCGTCTCTCCCTTACCGCGCTGTGGTGCCGCCATCGACGGCGAATTCGCCGCCGGTCAGGAAGCTGCTTTCATCGGACAACAGGAACAGGATCATGTTGGCCGCATCTTCCGGCTCCCCCATCCGTTCCAGGGCGGCAGTACGTTCCAGCCGGCGGCGCAGGCGTTCCGGGTCGGGCGAGAGGTCCAGCATCTGCTGCACCATCGCCGTCTTCAGGAAGCTGGGATGCACGGAATTGCAGCGGATATTGTACTTGTTCTGGGCGCACCAGAGGGCCACCGATTTGGACAGCAGCCGCACCGCCCCCTTGGCAGAGCAATAGGCCGGCAGGTCCGGCGCGCCGCGCAACCCGGCGACGGAGGAAACGTTCACGATGGCCCCGCCGCCGGTGTGCTTCATGGCGCGGATGGCGTGCTTGCAGCCCAGGAAGACGGATTCGGTATTCACCGCATGGACCAGCCGCCAGCTTTCCAGGGTTTCTTCCTCAATATTGCGCAGCGACCCGCAGCCGGCATTATTCACCAGCCCGTCCAGCTTGCCGAACCGTTCCCCGATTTCGGATATTACTTCTACCCAGCGGGCCTCGCTGGTGACATCCTGCGGCAGGAACAGGGCACCTTCGCCCAGTTCGGCGGCAGCAGCCTCCCCACCGGCGACATTGCGGTCGGTGATGACCACCCGCGCCCCTTCGCGCAGCAGCACCCGCGCCGTCGCCAACCCGATGCCTGAGGCACCACCGGTTACCAGGATGATTCGATCCTGCACTCTGCCAGCCATCTTTTCCTCCCCTGCCGCCGGGTGCACCGCCCCGGCGTGTCAAACGCTTGTTTGAGTGTAGACATGAAAGGCGGGGGAGGGCAACAGGGAAGGGGGCTCACGCCCGATGGTACGGATGCCCGGCGATGATCTGTTGGGCGCGGTAGAGCTGTTCGGCCAACATGCCGCGCACCATCATGTGCGGCCAGGTCATTGGGCTGAAGGCCAGCACCAGGGCAGCGCGCTGGCGGATGCTGGCGTCCAGCCCGTCGGCACCGCCAATGACGAAGGCCAGATCGCTGATGCCGGTGTCGCGCCACTGGCCGACACGGGCGGCGAAATCCTCCGACCCCATCATCCGGCCGCGTTCATCCAGCGCCACCAGCGTGGCGGACGGGGGCAATGCTGCCAGCAGCAATTCGGCCTCCGCCTTCTTCAACTCCTCCCCCTCCAGCCGCTTTTTCGTCTCCACCTCCCGCAGGGTGAAGGGCCAGGAGAGGCGGGATCTGTATTCTTCAAACAGATCGCGCGCCGGGCCGGGCTTGGCCCGCCCGACGGCGGCAAGCCACAGGCGCATGGGGGTGTCCTTTAAGGTACAGGCAGCGGCGGAACAGCAGCGATGCAAGGGGGAAGGCGGACAAGCCAAGGGCGCCCAGGCTGTTGCCCGGCGCCCTGTCGCAAACCAGCCCTGATAAACGGCGCGGGTTATTGCGCCGGCAGCATGTCGTAGCCGGGGGCCAGGCTGTTCAGCGAGGCCGGCAGTTCCACGCCCCACATCTTTTCGATGCTGTAGAAGGCGCGCACTTCCGGGCGGAACAGATGCACGATCACATCGCCGGCATCCACCAGCACCCAGTCGCATTGCGGATAGCCTTCCGCGTTGCCGGCATGGACGCCGATATCGCGCAGCTTGGAAATAAGCTGTTCGGCCATGGCACCGACCTGACGGGCCGAGTTACCGGTGGCGACCACCAGATAATCCGCCATCGTGGTCTTGCCGCGCAGGTCGATGGTGATGACGTCTTCTGCCTTGTTCTCATCCAGAACCGTCAGAACCAGATCGCGGGTGCGTTCCGGCATGTCGGCGGCGGCCAGGTGGCCGGTCTGGGTGGAGGTATTGATCTCTGCGCTCGCTGTCGTATTCACCGAATAATCCGTCCTTGATGATCCACGCCGCCAGCACCACCCTGGCACCGTATCGCCGTGGCCGAAGCGGGATGCAGGGGTGCTTCCAGGAACACCCAGGCCGGGGCCTTTGCACCCGCAAGGTGCTTGGCCGCCGACATCTGCCATCGCGCTTTGGCGAAACGCCGGGCGGCCTTTCCGCCCAACGCGCCGACAGAATAAGGCTGACGCGGAAATATCGCAACGGGGACCATCCCGAATATCCGCGTCCATCCCCGCCAACGCGGCATCTGGGCCAGATTGTCCGCCCCCATCAGCCAGACGAAATCCGTGCCTGGAAAATGCCGTTTCAGCCCCGCCAGCGTATCCACCGTATAGCGTGTGCCCATACGGGTTTCGATATCGCTGACCCGGATGCGCGGGTGGTTGGCCACCCACGCGGCACCGGCCATCCGCTGGGCCAGCGGTGCCATTCCATCCAATGATTTCAATGGGTTCTGGGGGCTGACCAGCCACCAGACCTCATCCAGCCCCAGCATCCGCAGGGCCATCAGCGACATGTGCCGGTGCCCCCCATGGGCGGGGTTGAACGACCCGCCCAGAAGCCCCACGCGCAGGCCCCGCCACAGCCCCCCCGCCAGGGGACGGGGGGGCGTGGGAAGGGCTGTGCCATGCGTGGCGGTCAGGTCGGTCGCGTGGGGCGTGCGTGCATCAGGGGCGGGTGTGCCCATCGCCCCGCACCACATATTTGTAGCTGGTCAACTGTTCGGCTCCCACCGGCCCGCGCGCGTGCAGCTTGCCGGTGGAAATCCCGATCTCCGCCCCGAAGCCGAATTCACCGCCATCGGCGAACTGCGTGGAGGCATTGTGCAGCACAATGCCGCTATCCACCCGCGTCAGGAACCGCTCCGCTGCGTCGGCATTTTCGGTGATGATGCTGTCCGTATGGTGGCTGCTATGGCGGCCGATATGGGCGATGGCCGCATCCACATCCGCCACCAGCTTCACCGACAGGATGGCATCCAGATATTCGGTGTCCCAATCCTCATCCGTTGCCGGCACGACGCGGGCATCCAGCGCCTGCACCCCGGCATCGCCCCGCACCTCACACCCGGCCTTGATCAGATCGTCCAGGATGGCGGGCAGCAGGTTTGCCGCCACAGCCTGATGCACCAGCAGGGTTTCCGCCGACCCGCAAACGCCGGTACGCCGCATCTTGGCGTTCAACACCACGCGGCGGGCCTTTTCCGGGTCGGCATCCTTGTCCAGATAGACATGGCAGATGCCATCCAGGTGATAGATCACCGGCACCCGGCTTTCGGCGGCCACGCGCCCGGTCAGCGACTTGCCGCCGCGCGGGATCACCACATCCACCCAGCGCGTCATGGTCAGCAATTCGCCCACGGCGGCGCGGTCGGTGGTGGGGGGCATCTGGATGGCATCGCGCGGCAACCCCGCCGCATCCAGCCCCTGATGCAGACAGGCCAGGATGGCGCGGGCGGAACGGATACTCTCCGACCCGCCGCGCAGGATGGCGGCATTGCCGGATTTCAGGCATAGCGCGCCGGCATCCGCCGTCACATTGGGCCGGCTTTCAAAGATGATGGCAATCACGCCCAGCGGCACCCGCACCTTGGTAAAGCGCAGGCCGTTGGGGCGCGTCCATTCCTCCAGCACCGCCCCCAGCGGATCGGGCCGATCGGCGATTTCCTCCAGCCCGTTGGCCATTGATTCCAGCCGCGCCGGATTCAGCAGCAGCCGGTCCAGCAGAGAGGCTGACAGGCCTTTGGCCTCACCCGCCGCCATATCCTGGGCGTTGGCGGCCAGGATGCTGTCGGCATTGGCGCGGATGGCCTGTGCCGCCGCACGCAACGCCTGGTCGCGCACCGGGCCTGGCACCAGGGCGATTTCCCCGGCGGCGGCGCGGGCGCGGCGGCCGAGATCATCCATAAGGCGCGCAATATCCTGGCTGTCGGTGCTGGTCATGGTTCCACCCGGTGAATTGTTACGCGGATGCTAACCGTTCATTCGTCATATTTCACCCCTGCCGCCCGGATGCCCGCCATGCTAAGATGCAAGCATGATCAGCAGCGTCACCAGCAGCAGCCCTGATGTGGCCCGCACCGCCGCCAGCGGTTTTGCGGATGTGCAGGCGACAGTGCAGGCCGCAACAGAGGCGGTTGCCACCAGCGGGGCAGGCCCGGCGGTCATTCTGGACCTGAAAGGGGCGGAGGTGAAGGCTGGGATCAGTGCCGCCATCATGCAGACCGACCAGAAGAATTTTCAGCGGTTGCTGGACGTGCTGGCCTGATTTGGTTCGATTGTGTAGAGAAGAATATTCTTCTCTACACAACTCACCAGTATTTTCTTAATGATATTCCGATGGTATAATCATTGTTCCTCCCGTCGATGCCAAATTCAGTAAATGGTTGAATTGATATGTTCGGGATAGAATCAATAAAAATATCGTGCCTATAATGATTCCTGTGTGTTGATATTTGATCGAAATCATCGCCATTATAAGTAGATGCATTAACATGTTGGCCCACAAATGAAGAAGCAAACGTGATGCTTGGAGAAATTCGGTAAGCCATACCCGCATTGTATCGAATGAATCTACCTGGTTTTGTTGAAAATCCCTCCATTTTTTTTGAAATAAAATCACCGTATGAGGTAGACATAAAAAATTTTACCATATCTATAGAGTAATTCATGTAAAAATCAACCGTTCCTCCCCAGAATCCATTAGATGAAACTAGCGCCCCATCATTCAACGTTGGCGATGAGGTTGGGATAATTAAGCTTGATCCTATATATATATTAATATCGTTATTTTTTTCATCAATCAGCCTGTAAATTATTTTTGTTGTTACGCTATTTAAATCAATAGAAGAATTGCTTTCTTTCCCATCAATAAAAGTGGATGTTTTATTGCTAGAGTAGTTTCCCGATGTACCAACACTGATGGAAATTTTTTCACTTTGATTGTACGACATATAATAAAATATGTCTGTGTAATTTCCATTGTAATCATATGCATAGCTATATGATGATTCTCCAGTATATTGAATCCCAACTTCTAGAGAAAAGGAACTATTTAGCGTTTTTGTCGCGCCAGTGAACTGATCATAATTAATATCATTTTCGGTAATAATTTTATTAATTGGCTCATTTTCATCATTTTGTTTTGTTTCTATATGAGTCACTTTTTCCCATTTCAGGGGTATTTTTTCACTGAAATCAGTTTTAATAAAATGTTTAAATTGGTCATTTTCATAAGTATAATCAATTACGCCACTTAAAATTGATCCGTCATTTAAATGTAAATAAACTTTTTCTTCCGTTTTCATAGCAATAACATCTCCTCTATATATTTTTTTTAATTTCCCATCATCTGTGTAATTTATGTTATATCCGTCATCATTGATGATAACTATGGAAATTTTTTCTCCATTATTTTTAATTATCTCGTCAGTTGCATTTGATTTTTCCGTGATCAGAAGTGCAAAAAAAATAGCAATGATTCTCTTCATATTCTTCTCCATTTAATGTACAGTTTATTCGGATGAAGCTGAAGAAACTGCACTTATATTGCTCCGACCCGCCTAAAGGTTGAACTTTAGGCGGGTCGGAGGCCAGTGAGCGCTGGACCTGCATTTGAGGGAACGCGAAATCTGCCTTGATCGGTCACAATCAAGGCAGATTGGAATTATTTTGTTGGTGCAGTTACATAGCCAATCACGTTATAAGTGCTAGCGCCAGAATCAACTTTGATTTTAGTCCAATTATTATTGACGCGACTTGCTGTGTGTGAAGCCTCTTTTCCATCTCTATTCCAATTGGCATCTGAGTATGAAAATGCCCCCCCATTTACTGAGCTTACCCAGCCAACATGACCTCTCGATTCAAAATTTATAGTCTTTCCTTCGGAGTTGACCCTAGTTCCGTCGAAAACAACAATTGATGATGCGGAAGGGGTAGAGGAAACCGTAATTCCTGGATTCTTTACGGAATCGGCAAAGTATTTTGCGTCTCCTTTTAATTGCACTTTTCCAGCATTTGCTAATTTTTGATTTACATATTCTGTGCACTCCAGCGCATTGGCGACAAAAGAAAAAGTGCTCGATAGAAAAAATGATAAAAGTAGTGCTGTTTTCATGTTTTTCATACTAGTCTCCATGTGTTGGTGTGGCTTGACCTTAGGGTTGCATGAATGCTTATTAATCATTGAATGTGCGCGGTCAAGCGAAAAATATGAAAATTTTCATGCTTATTCTAGTATTTGGATCTTGTTATATATTTTTTGGGCTTTCCAAATAATATTGGTTTTTATTTTTTTTTGATAATTCATTCTTTTGTGTTTTTATTACTTATTAAATAAAATAACGGCCACTACATTGTATGTAGTGGCCGTTATTTTTTGTTTTTTATTGTTACTTCAAGCTGCCGCAGAAGCGCTGGATGCGCGTGCAGGCTTCTTCCAGCACTTCCGTGCTGGTGGCATAGGAGATGCGGAAGAACGGCGACAGACCGAACGCCGCGCCATGCACCACGGCCACGCCTTCGGCTTCCAGCAGTTCAGAGGCGAAATCCTCGTCCGTCTCAATCACCTTGCCGGTGGGGGCCGTCTTGCCGATGGTGCCAGCGCAAGACGGATAGACGTAGAAGGCGCCTTCCGGGTTGGGGCAGTGCAGGCCGCTGGCCTGGTTCAGCATGGAGACGACCAGATCGCGGCGCTTCTGGAACACAGCAGCGCGTTCCTTGATGAAGTCCTGCGGGCCGTTCAGCGCTTCCACGGCGGCGGCCTGGGAAATGCTGGTCGGGTTGCTGGTCGACTGGCTCTGGATCACGCCCATGGCCTTGATCAACGCCTTCGGACCGGCGGCATAACCAATGCGCCAGCCGGTCATCGAATAGGACTTGGAAACGCCATTGACCGTCAGCGTGCGGTCATAGAGTTCCGGCACCACCTGGGCGATGGTGGTGAACTTGAAATCATCATAGACCAGATGTTCATACATATCGTCGGTCATGATGTAGACATGGGCGTGGCGTAGCAGCACGGCACCCAGGGCCTTCAGCTCATCCGCCGTATAGGCCGCACCCGTCGGGTTGGACGGGCTGTTCAGGATCAGCCACTTGGTCTTCGGCGTGATGGCGGCTTCCAGATCAGCCGGCTGCAGCTTGAAGCCGTTTTCGGCCGGGCAGGCGACGGAAACCGGCGTGCCCTCGGCCAACTGCACCATATCCGGGTAGGAGACCCAGTAGGGGGCGGGGATGATCACCTCATCGCCTGCATTCAGGGTGGCCATCAGGGCATTGTACAGCACCTGCTTGCCACCGACACCGACCGTTACCTGATCGGGCGTGTAGGTCAGGCCGTTCTCCCGCAGGAACTTGGCGCAGATCGCCTTTTTCAGTTCGGGCGTGCCATCCACATCGGTGTAACGGGTCTGGCCCCCTTCGATGGCGCGGATGCCGGCGGCGCGGATATTTTCCGGCGTATCGAAATCGGGTTCGCCAGCACCCAGGCCGATCACATCACGGCCGGCGGCTTTCAGCGCGCGGGCCTTGCTTGTCACCGCAATGGTCGGTGACGGCTTGATGCGGGACAGGCGGTCGGCAAGGAACGACATCTATATTCCCCTGGTTGGGACGGTTTATGACCGGGCACGGACCTTAAAGCCCCCTGTCATTGCGCATCAAGCACCCGATTTGGATGGGACGGGCGCGTTTTGGGCAAGGGTGGCGTGACAGCTTGCCCAGGGCGGCGGTGGGGGCGGAAGGGTGACAAAACCGCCCGCATCGGCTATCCAAAATCTTATGCTGAGCGAACTTGCCTCCTGGATCGGGATTTCCATTGTGGACCTGATCACCATCGCCGTGATCACGGTGGTGGTGATTGTGCTGATGATCACCTTCGCCCTGTCGGTGAAACCCCGCAAATTCAAGCCGGTCAGCACCCGCCAATATAATGCCGAACTGTTCAAGCGCCGGATGGAACTGGAAGAGCTTTCCTATCCGATGTTGAATGAGGTGAAGATCGGCGGCGGCAAGGCGGGACCGACAAAGATTGATCAGGTCATGCGGCTGCCGGCCAGCATCCTGCTGATTGTGTCTTCCCCGCCGGATGTGGTGGGCACCCCCCGTTGCAGCCAGAATGCCGGGCAGTGGAAATATGTGAAGCCTGACCATTCCGTAGGGGCCTTCCTGAACCCCGTGGTGCAGCTGCATCCGCTGATCAGCGCCATCCGGTCCCGTTTTCCGCTGGTGCGGGTGCGGGTATTGTGCGTCTTTCCACGGACGGCGGAATTTGGCAGCCGCCCGCCGCGCGGCTGCTGCACGCCCGATAACATGACCAGCATCATCCGGGAAATGGCGGCAGAAGATGGTGTGCCCAACCAGGCCATGGATGCCGCCTGGGAAAGCATATCCGCCGCCCTGGGCCAGAAAAGCAGCAGCCAGAGCCAGGGCGGCGACGCCCTGCCGGAGAAAAAACGCGGCAAGCGGGCCAAACCCTGACGCCCGTGAACAAAAACGGATCAAAACCCCTTCCACAGCGGCCATGCTCGGCATAAATTAGCCGGCATGAGCAAGCCAGCCGCCCCCACCGCCGCCCTTCCCGACGCTTCCAACCCGCTGCCCTGGCGCGTGAGGCTGGAGGAGCGGCCGTTTCTGGAGCCGTTGACGGTTGTTTCTGACTATACGCCCGCCGGCGATCAGCCACGGGCGATTGAGGAACTGACCGAGGGTTTGAATAACGGGGAGCGGGATCAGGTTCTGCTGGGCGTCACCGGTTCCGGCAAGACCTTCACCATGGCCCATGTCATCCAGCGGGTGCAGCGGCCGACCCTGGTTCTGGCGCCGAACAAGACGCTGGCGGCCCAGCTTTATGGGGAGATGAAGAGCTTCTTCCCCAATAATGCCGTGGAATATTTCGTCAGCTATTACGATTATTACCAGCCGGAAGCCTATGTTCCGCGCACCGACACCTATATCGAGAAGGAAAGCTCGATCAACGAACAGATCGACCGGATGCGCCACGCGGCGACGCGGGCGCTGCTGGAACGGCGGGATGCCATCATCGTCGCCTCGGTCTCCTGCATCTATGGTATCGGCTCGGTCGAAACCTACACGGAAATGACCGTGCCGCTGAAAGTGGGGCAGCGGCTGGACCGGCAGCCGTTTTTGCAAAGGCTGGTGGAGCTGCAATATCGCCGCACCGATGTGGGTTTCGGGCGCGGATCGTTCCGGGTGCGCGGCGATACGGTGGAACTGTTCCCCGCCCACCTGGAAGATCGCGCCTGGCGGCTCTCCCTGTTCGGGGATGAGCTGGAGGCGATCCATGAGATCGACCCGCTGACGGGTGAGAAACTCATCTCCATGAAGGAGGTGCGGATTTACGCCAACAGCCACTATGTCACGCCCAAGCCGACCTTGTTCCAGGCGGTGGAGCAGATCAAGCGCGACCTGAAAATCCGGCTTGAGGAGTTCATGGCCCAGGGCAAGCTGTTGGAAGCGCAGCGCCTGGAACAACGCACCACATTCGATATCGAAATGATGGTGGCCACCGGCTCCTGCGCCGGGATCGAGAATTATTCGCGCTACCTGTCCGGGCGCAATCCGGGGGAACCGCCACCGACCCTGTTTGAATATCTGCCCCAGGAAGCGCTGCTGATTGTCGATGAAAGCCATGTGATGGTGCCGCAGATCGGCGGCATGTATCGCGGCGACTTTATGCGTAAATCCACCTTGTCGGATTTCGGTTTCCGCCTGCCATCCTGCGCCGATAACCGCCCGTTGAAGTTTGAGGAATGGGAGGCGATGCGGCCACAGACCGTGTTCGTGTCCGCGACCCCTGGTAACTGGGAGATGGAGCGGACGGGCGGGGTGTTCGTGGAACAGGTGGTGCGCCCCACCGGTCTGGTCGATCCGCAGGTCATCATCCGCCCCACCGATACCCAGGTGGATGATGTGATGGCGGAGGTGCGGGAGGTGGTGGCGCGCGGCCTGCGCGTGCTGGTCACCACCCTGACGAAGAAGATGGCGGAGGCGCTGACGGAATACATGATGGAGGCGGGCATCAAGGTCCGTTACATCCATTCCGATGTCGAGACGCTGGAACGTATTGAGATCATCCGCGATCTGCGGCTGGGCGTGTTCGATGTGCTGATCGGTATCAACCTGCTGCGCGAGGGGCTGGATATTCCCGAATGCGGGCTTGTCGCCATTCTGGATGCCGACAAGGAAGGTTATTTGCGGTCCCGCACCAGCCTGATCCAGACCATCGGCCGCGCGGCCCGCAATATTGAGGGCCGCGCCATCCTTTATGCCGACCGGGAGACGGACAGCATGAAGGCAGCCCTGGAGGAAACTGCCCGCCGCCGAGCCAAGCAGCTGGAATATAATGCCGAACATGGCATCACCCCGGAATCGGTGAAGAAGAATATCGCCGATATTCTGGGCAGCGTGTATGAGCGCGGCGACCGGGTGGAGGTGGATACCGGTGCGGCCGAAGGCATCGGGCTGGCCGGCAAGGACATCAAGACCATCATCGCCGAGTTGGAAAAGAAGATGCGCGCGGCGGCGGCGGACCTGGAGTTTGAGGAAGCCGGCCGCATCCGTGATGAAATCCGCCGGCTGGAAGCCATCGATCTGGGGCTGGCGCCCGGTGCCTCCCCCATCCGCGCGTCCGCCCAGGGGGAACGCCCGCGCAGCCCGGCCAAGCCGGAACGCAAGGCAGGTGGCCGCACCAAGGGGGCGGCCAAAACCAAGGATGGCGGGCTGGAAGTGGGGGGGATCGAGTTTGGCGGCAAGAATACCAAACGTCGCCGCTGATCCCCCGTTCCATGTGAATTCGCCGGGGCCGGTGGCCTCAGCCCCCCGTTCTTGATTGGTTCGGTTGGCATATCAATCTGATACAATTCGTCGCAGCCTGAACTTTATCCGGTGAAGGAGGCGATATGGCACAGCGTATCAGTGGCGGGGCGGTTTTCATTGCCGACCGTGATCCATCCATGCCGATGATCCGGCAGATCAGTGTGGCCGATCTTTTCCAGGCCCTGGGGAAAGGGGTGGAGGATTTTCTGGCCGCCCCGACTCAGCTTCTGTTTCTGGGATTGATCTATCCGGTGGTCGGCGGGGCGGCGGCTGCCTTCGCCGCCCAGACCGACGTGATCCCCATGCTCTATCCCTTGATCGCCGGCATCACCCTGATGGGGCCCTTGGCGGCCGTCGGACTGTATGAGGTGAGTCGGCAGCGGGAGATGGGGCGGCCGGTGACTTGGCGCAACGCCTTCGATGTGCGTCATTCCCCGGCCCTGGGGTCTGTCGCTTGGCTGGGTGCCCTGTTATTGACGCTGTTTGTCGGCTGGCTGGCGGTGGCGGAACGGATTTATGGCGCCACCATGGGAGGATTGCCCCCTGCCGATTCGATGGAGTTTTTGCGCCAGCTGATCAGCACACGGGAAGGCTGGTCCATGATCATCATTGGCAATGCGGTGGGGTTCGTCTTTGCGCTCACCGTGCTCTGCCTGACCGTTGTTTCCTTTCCCTTTCTGCTGCATCGCAATGGCGGGATCTGGCGTGCCATTAAGGTGTCTGTGCTTGCGGTGCGCTGCAATCCCGCGCTGATGTTGCTCTGGGGCCTGATGGTTGCCGGCCTGCTGTTGCTGGGTTGTTTGCCGCTTTTCGTTGGGTTGGCGGTGGTAATGCCCATCCTCGGCCATGCAACATGGCACCTTTACCGTGCAATGGTGGTTTAAACGCCCCGCTATTTGGCAGATGAAACACAATTTAGTTGTTGAATGAGATCCGCCTTGCGCCTTATGACTGCTTACACTGCATTCAGCAGTCATAGTGATAAGGGGGAAATCTTGTTCAAACGTCTGATGATGTCTGCCTTCGTGCTGACGGCGCTGGTTGGTAACGCTTGGGCTGAAGCAAAGCAGAACTTCACGCTAAAGAACCGTACCGGTTACACCATTTCCGAAGTCTATGTCTCTCCTGCAAAATCTGATGATTGGGAGGAAGATATTCTAGGCCGCGATGTGCTGTCCGACGGGGAGAGGGTTGACATTACCTTCAGCCGCAAGGAAAAAAGCTGCATCTGGGATTTGAAGGTTGTCTACGACGACGGGACCCCGGCGGAATGGGAAGGATTCAACCTTTGCGAGGTTTCGATCATTTCGATCTTCTATGACCGCAAAAAAGACCAGACCTGGGCTGAATATAACTGATCCTTTCTTTCGCAAGGTAAGGATGAAATAGTATAGGCCGCCGGATCGCTCCGGCGGCCTATATGCTTTTCAGGAAAAGTCAGCGATCAGAACTGGTCGACCGGCATTTCCATCATGCTCTTGCCGCCCGCCATCAGGCTCTTGAAGCGGAAATCCACCTCCGGCAGCATTTTGTCCATGAAGAAGCGGGCGGTCTTGATCTTAGCGTCGTAGAAGCCTTCCTTGCCGTCCGTACCCTCGGCCAGCTTGGTCTGCGCCACCTTCACCATCTTCAGCCACATCCAGCCGAGCGCAACCAGACCGAAGATGCGCAGATAGTCGGTGGAGGCAGCACCGGCTTCATCCGGCCGCGCCATGCCCTTCTGCGCGACGACAGCGGTTGCCTGCTGTAACTTGCCAAACGCCTTTGCCAGCGGCAGCACGAATTCCAGCAGCGTGGCGTCTTCCTGGCTCTGCTCCAGTTCGGCCTGCATCGGGTGGAAGAAGCGGCGCAGCAGGCGGCCCATATTCTGCGGCATCTTGCGACCCACCAGATCCAGCGCCTGGATGCCGTTGGTACCTTCATAGATCATGGCGATGCGGGCATCGCGCACGAACTGTTCCATGCCCCATTCACGGATATAGCCGTGACCGCCATACATCTGCTGGCTGTTGGTGGCGACCTCATAGCCCATGTCGGTGAAATAAGCCTTCACCACTGGGGTCAGCAGGGCCACAAAATCTTCCGCTTCCTGGCGAACGGTCGGGTCCGGGTGCTTTTCATAGAGGTCGATCATCATGCCGACCCAATAGCCCAGCGCGCGCGCCCCTTCGGAGAAGGCCTTGCCCTGCATCAGGTTCTTGCGCACATCGGGATGCACGATGATCGGGTCGGCGGCCTTTTCCGGTGACTTGGTGCCGGAAAGCGAGCGGCCCTGGATACGGTCCTTGGCATAGGCAACGGCGTTCTGATAGGCGACGGCGCCGATGCCCAGCCCCTGCATCCCCACGCCCAGACGGGCGGTGTTCATCATGGTGAACATGGCGCGCATCCCCTTATGCGCTTCGCCCACCAGCCAACCCTTGGCATCGTCGAAATTCATCACACAGGTGGCGTTGGCCATGATGCCCATCTTGTGCTCGATGGAACCGCACATCACGCCATTGCGCACGCCGGGTTCGTTATCCTCGGTCGGCAGAAATTTCGGCACCAGGAACAGGCTGATGCCCTTGATGCCCGGCGGGCCGTCCGGCAGCTTGGCCAGCACCAGATGGATGATATTGTTGGTCAGGTCATGTTCACCGGCAGAGATGAAAATCTTGGTGCCGGTGATGTTGTAGCTGCCATCCTCATTGGGGGTGGCGCGGGTCTTCAGCAGGCCCAGATCGGTGCCGCAATGCGGCTCCGTCAGGCACATGGTGCCGGACCATTCGCCGCTGACCATCTTGGGCAGATAGCGCTGCTTCAGCTCATCATTGGCGTGGGCGCGGATGGCGTTCATTGCGCCCTGGGTCAGGCCCGGATACATGGCAAAGGCCATGTTGGCGGAGCAAAGCAGCTCTTCCAGTACCACGCCCACCGTGTGGGGCAGGCCCTGGCCGCCGTAATCGGGATCAAAGGCCATGCCCTGCCAGCCGCCTTCGACATATTTGTCATAGGCTGCCTTGAAGCCTTTGGGCGTGCGGACGACGCCATTTTCGTAATGGCAGCCTTCCTCGTGGCCGGACAGGTTGATCGGCTGCAGCTCGTTCTCACACAGCTTGGCGGCCTCTTCCACGATCGACTGGATCAGGTCGGGGGTCGCATCCTCATAACCCGGCAGGTTCGCCAGTTGGGCGGCGTTCAGCACGTCGTTGAGGACGAAATTGATGTCTTCCAGCGGGGCCTTGTAGATCGGCATCTGAATTCTCCGTGTGGACCGCTACCGCGGCAGACCCGCACCCCCTGACACGCCCGGCACCGATGGATGGATTATCGGTTTCAGACGGGAAAGAAGATGGGGCACCTCGGGGCGTCGATAGGGTGGACGGAAGGGGGGGGAGTGGTAGGATGGAGCTATACTTAACCGTCACCCCGGCGAAGGCCGGGGTCCAGTTCGTAGAGCAAAGCGCTTGTGATTCTGGACCCCGGCCTTCGCCGGGGTGACGGTAAAAGGTCAGGCTTACTGTTGAGGAAAGGGGGCGGAGCGTGGCGCTCTCCCCCTCACCCTCAATTCCGCAGCGGCTTGCCGGTTTCCAGCATATGTTCGATGCGGTTGATGGTGCCCGTGGTCTTGGTCAATTCCAGGAAGGCTTCCCGTTCCATGTCCAGCAACTGATCCTCGTTCATCACCACCGTGATGTCGGTGTTGCCGCCGGACAGGATATGGCCGACCTTCTTGGAGACCACCACGTCATACGCCGTGGCCTTGCCCTGCTGGGCGAAGCCATCCACCGCCAGATCGAAGGCCGCCTTGGCCGTGGGGCCGGGCAGGCGGATTTCCGGGGCGGTCGGGGGCGTGTAATTGGCCGCCAGTTCCAGCGCCTTCGCCTTGGCGTCGGCCAGCAGCCGATCCTTGTTGAAGGTGATGCCGTCGGTGGGCTTCAGGATCAGCATATCCTTGGCCTCAAACGCTGACTTGGCCACCTTGGCGGTGCTGATGGCCTCAAACGCGGCGGACAAGGCCGGCATCGGCCCGCCCGGACGCTTCTTGTTGGCCAGATGGCGCACCACCATTTCCTTGCAGCCGCCCCAGCCGGGAACGACACCCACACCCACTTCTACCAGACCGGTATAGGTTTCGGCATGGGCCTGCACGGCGGAGCTGTGCAGCAGGATTTCGCACCCACCACCCAGCGCCATGCCCGACGGGGCCGACACGGTTGGGAAGGGGGCGTATTTCAGCGCCTTATAGGTCTGCTGGCCTTCGGCAATCATCGCCTCGATCTGGGGATAGAGGCCGATATTGATGGCGAACAGGGCCAGACCCAGATTGGCACCGACGGAGAAATTCGGCGCCTCATTATGGACGACCAGCGCCTTGTACGGGCCGGACTTGCCGTCGCCGATAATGCCGATGGCCTTGCGGATCAGGTTCATGATGTCCTGGTCCAGCGCGTTCATCTTGCTGGTGAATTCCAGGCACAACACGCCGTCGCCAATATCCCACAGGCTGGCCGAGCCATTCTTGGCCACCGGCTTGGAGCCGCGCTTGATATCGGTCAGCAACAGCACGCCGTCCGGGCGCTTCACCTCGGCATAGTCGCCGCTGGTGGTCAAGAACAGCAGCTTGGACCCATCCACCTTGTAGAAGGGCCGACCCGCGGCGACTTCCACCATGTGGGGAACCTTTTTGCCTTCCGCCTTCAGCTTCTCGGCAAACCAGCCGGCGCCCAACTGGTCGATCATCTCGAACGGGCCGGCCTTCCAATTATAGCCGAGCCGCATCGCCTCATCGACGGCGGTGATCTGTTCGGCGATCTGCGGCACCAGATCGGCAGCATAGGACAGCGCCTGCGACAGCACGCGCCAGGCATAAGCCCCGCCCTTGTCGCCCGTTTCCACCAGGGCCTTCAGCCCCTTGGCGGCAGCGGACACCAGCGACGCCTTTTCCGAAGCGCGGTAGACGCCCGTCGTCAGGTCGATGGCTTCCTTGACGCGGCGGCCATCGGCGGCCTTGGTCTGGCGATAGAAACCGCCCTTGCCCTTGCGACCGGTATAGCCTTCGCTGATCATCTTGGTGATCATCGGGCTGTCACGGTGGATGCGGCGGTAATCATCGTCCGCCGGCAGGGTGGCCAGCAGCGACTTGGAGATCAGGGGCATCAGGTCCAGGCCGACCAGATCGATCAGGCCGAAGGTGCCGGTCTTCGGGATGCCCATGGGCCGGCTGGTGATGGCATCAGCCTCTTCCACCGTCAGCCCGCCATCGATCGCCTCATTCACGGCGGCGGCCATGAAATAGGTGCCGATGCGGTTGGCAATGAAGCCCGGTGTGTCCTTGCACTCCACCACGCCCTTGCCCAGCACTTTGTCACAGAAGGCGCTGACCGTATCAAAGGCATCCTGGCGGGTTTTCGGACCCTTCACCACTTCCAACAGGCGCATGTAACGCGGCGGGTTGAAGAAGTGGGTGATGCAGAAATCAGCGGCAAACCGTTCCGTCTGGCCCTGCAACAGGATGTTCAGCGGAATGGTGGAGGTGTTGGACGAGATGATGGACCCGTCCTTGCGCACCTTTTCCAGCTTGGCATAGAGATCATGCTTGATGGCCGGGTTTTCCAGCACGGCCTCCACGATCCAATCCACATCGGCCAGCTTTTCCAGGTCATCCTCGATATTGCCGGGGGTGACGAGGCTGGCCGCCTTCCTGTGCATGAAAGGGGCGGGGTCGGTCTTCTGCATCTTCTCGATGGCGCCCTTGGCGATCACCGAGCGGTCGCCGCCGCTATCCTTCACGGATTGCGGTACGATATCCAGCAGATAGACCGGAATGCCGGCATTGGCGATATGGGCGGCGATACCGCTGCCCATCACGCCCGCGCCGATGACGGCGGCTTTCTTGATTGTCATGGTTGCTCCTCCCGTCCAGCCCGGATCAGACCGCTTCCAGAACGGTGGCGATGCCCTGGCCGCCGCCGATACACTGGGTAGACAGCGCCAGCGACTTGCCTTCACGCACCAGCAGGCTGGCGGCCTTGCCGGTGATGCGGGCACCGGTGGCGCCCAGCGGATGGCCCATGGCGATGCCGCCGCCATCAATATTCACCTTGGCCGGGTCGAAGCCCAGTTCCTGGCAAACGGTCATGGCCTGCACGGCGAAGGCTTCGTTGCTTTCAATGATGTCCAGATCGGACACTTTCAGGCCGGCACGGGCCAGCGCCTTGGTGGTGGCCGGCACCGGGCCATAGCCCATGATGGTCGGATCACAGCCGGCAACGGCGATGGAGCGGATCTTGGCCAGCACCTTCAGCCCATGGGCCTTGGCGAAATCTTCCGAGCAGATCAACGTGGCCGATGCACCATCGGTGAGCGGCGAGGAGGTGCCGGCGGTCACGGTGCCGGCGGCATCAAAGGCCGGCTTCAGGGTGGAGAGCGCTTCCACCGTGCTGTCACCACGGATGCAACCATCCTGGCTGATCACCTTGCCGGACGGGGTGGTGATGGGGACGATTTCCGCCTCAAACTTGCCTTCGGCCTGGGCCTTGGCGGCCTTGCGATGGCTTTCCACGGCGAAGGCTTCCTGCTGGGCGCGGGTGAAGCCGAACTTCTTGGCCAGGTTTTCAGCCGTGATGCCCATGGACATATAGGCACCGGGGTTGGCAGCGTGCAGGGCCGGATTGGGCATCGGGTTGAAGCCCATCATCGGCACGCGGGTCATGCTTTCCACACCGGCGGCGATGAAGCAGTCACCGGCCCCCAGCGCGATGGCGCCAGCGGCCTGATGAATGGCCTGCATGGAGGAGCCGCAGAAACGGTTGACCGTGGCGCCGGCGACCGATGCCGGCAGGCCCGCGATCATGGCGATCAGCTTGGCGACGTTGAAGCCCTGCTCCCCTTCCGGGAAGGCGCAGCCGACGATCAGATCTTCCACGGCGGCACCGTCAACACCCGTACGTTCCAGCAGGGCCTTGACGACGGTCGCGGCCAGATCATCCGGGCGCACCTTCGTCAGCTCGCCCTTGTTGGCCAGATGGAAAGGCGACCTTGCATAACCGGCAATCACGACATTCTTCATAATCTTCCGCGCTCCTCGCCTGGTGTGGCTTCGGCCCCGGTTAAGCCCGGTGTGCCGATGGTGGGTTTGATTGGGGTAATGGCACCAATGGGCCAAGGGGGTTCAGTCCGACTGGACCGAAACCCCCTTGGCCTGGAGATGGGAGACGATGAGATCATCGATCTCCCGCAATTCCTTCAGGGTCTGCTGCACATCGCGCAGCTGCTGTTCCAGATGGACGATGCGGTTGCGGGCCCCTTTCAACAGAAAGGTCATCTGCTCCACCTGCGCTTCGTCCGTATCGTAAAGATCCAGGAAATCCTTGATCTCCCCGATGGAGAAGCCCAGCCGCTTGCCACGGCAGATCAGTTTCAGCCGCGCCCGGTCACGATGAGTATACACCCGCGTCTGCCCGACACGGGCAGGGGAGATCAGCCCCTCATCCTCATAGAAACGCAAGGAGCGCAGCGTGAGCCCGAACTCCTCCGCGAGCTGGCCGATGGAATAGGTCCGTTCCGTCTGGGGGTTGGACCGGGTCATTTCCGCGCTGTTCAGCATCCGACCGTTCCTGCTTAGCCAACAGGGCACTGTGCCTTAACCCGGTGGGGTAAGAGTGCCTTACGTTTACGTAATAGTTAGATTAACCTTACGCGCGCGTCAAGTGGTTTTTGCATGGCCGCCATCCGATTGATGGCAGAGAACAATATGGGGGTGGACAAGGGCCTATGCCAGCCGCAAATCTCCCCGCCCGACAGTTTCTTTCTTATAAGCCAGTGATTGGGTCATGATGATGAAGGGTGAGCAGGGTCGTTTCGTTCTGGTGGTGCGCTGCCCGGACCGGAAGGGCATCGTGGCGGCGGTATCAACCTATCTGGCGTCGCACGATGCCTCGATCACCGAATCCAACCATTTCAACGACGCCATCAATGACCGTTTCTTCATGCGCGTCGTCTTCCGGCCTGATGGGGCCGGCTTCCCCGATCTGGCGGCGTTGAAGGACGGGTTTGCCCCGGTGGCCGCCGCCTATGATATGGAATGGGAACTGCACGATCTGACGGTGAAGCCCAAGGTGGTGATCGCCGTTTCCAAGTTCGGGCACTGCCTCTATGACCTGCTGCACCGCCAGCGCTCCGGCATCCTGCGCATGGATATTCCGGCCGTGGTGTCCAACCATGATGATATGCGCAGCTTCGTGGAATGGAGCGGCATTCCCTATCATCACCTGCCGGTGGCCAAGGATAATAAGGGCGCGCAGGAAGCGGAGTTCACGAAGATCATCCAGGAGAGCGGGGCCGATCTGGTGGTGTTGGCCCGCTACATGCAGATTTTGTCACCGGAATTCTGCGGCGTGCTGGCTGGGCGCTGCATCAATATCCATCACAGCTTCCTGCCCAGCTTCAAGGGCGCCAAGCCCTATCACCAGGCCCATGATCGCGGCGTGAAGATCATCGGCGCCACGGCGCATTTCGTCACCAATGTGCTGGATGAAGGCCCGATCATCGAACAGGACATTCAGCGCGTGGACCATAGCCATACGCCGGAAGATCTGGTGAATATGGGCCGCGACGTGGAATGTGCCGTGCTGGCCCGCGCCGTGCGCTGGCAGTTGGAACGCCGGATTATTATGGATGGCTCTCGGACGGTGGTGTTTCGGTGATGGCTGGTGCGGTCGATTGAAGGCCGCACCATTTCGCTTGAACAGTCGGTGAGTGTCACGAACAAAAATTTTAAAGTTGTATCTGTTGTCATGATTTTATTTATTTTGGCATATAAATTGCTGTTGATATTTTAACCAAACGAGCTGGACGTTATACTCGTTTGCCTTGATCAGAACCAATTGGTTCTGATCAAGGCCCTCAATCGCCGGTGCCAACATCCGCTGGCTTGGCTTCAGGCGGCATGGGCCGCGCGGCGGCCGCCGCCGCGCCAAGTTGCAATGAGTTCACCTCATCACAACTTGGTATTAGAGGTTAACGATAATCCAGCTTTTGAAATTGATCTGCATTTTAAGGAGGTTAGCATGTCTATATCAAATTTTGGCTCATTTTCTGGTGTTTCTTCAAAAGAAAATTATGAAGCAGATGAGAGATTCGTCAAGAGAATTAAAGTAAATTTGGACAGTGTCGTTAAATTCGCATTGGTAAATGATCCCGAAAAGGCTTCCGAAGCGTTAAATGAATATAATAAATTAGAAAAATTTTACAAAAAAATGACTGAACGGGGGGAGGCTGCACGAAAAGCTTCGGAAGAACAAAAAATTAATGGAATAATATATCAGAATAATCGTGCGCTATTTTTCTTCTATGAAGATGGCTCTATGAGTATACCAAATGCGTTTTCTTCAAAATTGAGTAGTGCGGCGGCTGAAATTTTAAATAATAATAGAATTACAACTAAAGAAAAAATGTCCCTCACCCTTCGTGAGCTTGGGTTAAAAGAATCCGATTTTGGTTCTTATGATTTCAGCCACAACTCAAATGGTCCACGTGTACGCGATAGCTTATCTGTTGTTACAGAGGAAGGTTTAGAAGAGTTTTTGAAGAGCCCTTCTAAACGATCTACCCTTCCCGAACCCTGGTCTCGGCGGCCGTCTGTCTGGCCTCACCGGTATTGAGGTGATGGAACGGTCGCAGATGCTGGATCGGGGAAAAACTGTCGGGTAACAATGGTTTAAAACTTAAGAGGTTTCCATGTTGATTTAATTAATGGAGGGAAAAATGTCTGATGTATCCTTTGTATATCTCGGCTTCCGAGAAGGTGATCAGGTTATCAGACGACAGGTACAGTTGCTCAATCAAAAATCTCTGGATGTTCGGGATGATCCTGAGCAACTAAAAATGTTCAAAGAGTCGCTTAATTTAAAAGATAAAATTGAAGAACCTGTTGGAAACAGTGGTGAAAATACAAAAATTGATGCTGTTATTTATGAAGGTGGACTTCCAGCATTTACAATATATAAAGATGCTGGCTATCCAATAGCGGGAAAGTATGCGAATTTAGTAAAAGAAAACGTAATAAGACAATCAATGACAACAAAAGAAAAATTATCAACCTTCTTAAGGGAGGCTGGAAATGGTAGTTTCACTGTTTATGATTTTAGTGAAAAACAAAATGGTCCAATTATAAAGGATCAAGTAACCAATACAGAAGAAGTCCTCAAGGCATTTCTGAAAAAAGATGGTCAGCAATCAAAACCTCTCCCGAACCCTGGTCTCGGCGGCCGTCTGTCTGGCCTCACCGGTATTGAGGTGATGGAACGGTCGCAGATGCTGGATCGGGTAAAAACTGCCGGGTAACAATGGCTTGCCCAATCTGCCGGTGTCGGTCATTTTTGCCGGGTTTGGACCTGGAGGAATGATGATCGACCAGAATGGCAAGCCGGTGACCAAGCCGGCGCTGAAACAATATCTGGAAACCTATAATGCCGGTGTGCGCGGTTCCAAGGAATTTGGGGCTTTGCCGCGCGCCCTGATCACCATCTGTGACGGGCTGGTGCCGGGCAAGACTACCTATGTGAAATGCGTGGAAGGGCAGGTACAGATCTCCCGCCGCAAGGATGGCAAGGTTGCCGGCGGCGGCCTGTAACCGCCACCGGCCCCCCCTCTTACAGCAGCTTCGCAGTCAGCTTCACCTCGGCATTCAGCACCTTGGAGACTGGGCAATTCGCCTTGGCATTATTGGCGATCTCGGCGAATTTCTCCGCACTGATGCCGGGCACGCTGGCCTGCAGCGACAGTTCCACGGTGGCGATCTTCCAGCCCGGCCCGTCACTTTCCATGATCAGCACCGCGCCGGTGTTGATCTCCGCCGCTGGCGTATTGTTACCGGCCAGCATGAAGGCCAACTGCATGGAAAAACAACCAGCATGGGCGGCGGCGATCAGCTCTTCCGGGTTGGTGCCCTTGCCATCGCCGAACCGGGCCAGGAAGGAATAGGGGACATTGTCCAGCGTGGCGCTCTGTGTGGTCAGGGTGCCGTCGCCATCCTTGCCGGTGCCATGCCAGACGGCCTTGGCGGTGCGCTTCAACTGGGCCATTACGGTTCTCCTTGTTCGCTCGCTGGGGAGAAAACAACATAGCATCTTCGCCCGGCGTTCCCGCATGGCTGTATTGGCGTCAGATTGAATAATCCGATCATAAACCGCTTGCGGCGACCTGCCGCGTCCGGTCTGCGGTGGTGGCCTCATCTGGCCCCTGTACAACGGGTAAAGGGCTCTGCGATGCTGCGCCGCCCATTTCCGGGCTTTCCGCATCCGTTGCAGATGGTTGGAACGATGAAGCTCTATTACAAGGCCGGTGCCTGCTCCCTGGCCCCCCATATCGTCCTGCGTGAGGCCGGTGAGACGTTCGAGATCGAGGCGGTCGATCTGGCGACCAAGAAGACGGCCAGCGGCGCCGACTTCACAGCCCTCAACCCCAAGGGCTATATCCCGGCCCTGCTGCTGGATGATGGCAGTCTGCTGACGGAGGGGGCCGCCATCTCCCTTTATGTGGCGGAAAAGAACCCGGCCGCCGGTCTGTTGCCCGCCGATGCGCTGGGCCGGGCGCGGGTGACGGAAATGCTGCTGTTCATCGCCACCGAACTGCACAAATCCTTCTCCCCGCTGTTCAACCCCAGCTTTGACGCGGCGGCCAAGGAAACCGCCAAGGGTCTGCTGACCCGCCGGCTGGATTTCACGGAAAAGCTGCTGGCCGATGGCCGTGACTATCTGGTGGGGGGCAGCTTCACCCCGGCCGATGCCTATCTGTTCACCGTGCTGGGCTGGACCGGCTTTGTCGGCATCGATCTGGCCGGCTTCACCCATCTCAGCGCTTACCGTGCCCGCATTGCCGCCCGTCCGGCGGTGCAGGCGGCGCTGAAGGCCGAAGGGCTGATCTGACGATCAGGTGCGGGCAGGGGCGGGCCGTGGCCTGCCCCTGCCTCACCCCTCCCGCCGGGGCAATTCCACCCGGATGATCAGCCCGCGGGGTGAGCCGACCAGGGCCTTGATCTGGCCGCCATGCATCTGCACGGCACGCTGGGCGATGGACAGCCCCAGGCCCAGGCCCGGCACATCGCCGGTGGTTTCCAGCCGCTTGAAGGGTTCAAAAATGCTGTCCAGCATGTCCGCCGGCACGCCGGGGCCATGGTCGCTGACGGTCAGGTGCAGATGCTCCCCGCTCACCCGTGCCTCGATCCGCACTTCCGTGCCGGGATCGGTGAATTTCACCGCGTTGCGCACGATATTTTCAAAGGCGCGGTAGAGCATTTCCCCGCTGACCCAGGAGACAAAGGCGGGATCGCTGGCAAGGCAGACCCGCGCGCCCTTGGCCGCCGCTTCGAATCCCGCATCCTCTGCAATCGCGCCCAGCAGTTCGATCAGATCGACCTTTTCGTAAGGTAAGTTCTGCTGGCCGGATTCCAGCCGGGCCAGGGTCAGCAATTCCTCAATCAGCTCATCCAGCCGTTCAGATTCGCGTTCGATCCGGGCCAGCATGGCCTGCTGTTCATCGGGGGATTGGCGCAACAGGCCGATGGCCGCCTGCAGGCGGGTCAGTGGGGAGCGCAGCTCGTGCGAGATGTCGTGCAGCAGACGGCGCTGCGCCTCCAGCGTCTGCTGCAACTGTGCCACCATCCGGTCGAATTCCCGCACCAGATCAACAATCTCGTCCCGCCGCCGGCCCATCAGCGGGCCGACACGGGTGGAAAGCTGGCCGGACGCCACAGCCCGCGCCGCCTCCCCCAGCCGGCGCAGGGGCCGCGACAGGTGCCAGGCCAGCAGGGCGCTGAACAGGATGCTGAACATGGTGCCGATGGCAAAGGGCAGCCGATGGTTCGGCTTTTGCCAGATGGGCAGCCGGCTTTGCAGCAGGAACAGCCGGCCATCCGGACTTTTCAACAGCTTGCTCGCCCCCTCCGGCGGCGTGGTCATCCGGGTACCGGGCGTCAGTTCGGTGAAGCTGAACTGCTCATTCTCCCGGTTGGCATGGCGGATGATGGGCGACACGGCGTCCGGTCCCTGCGCCTCCACCATGCTGGATATGGTCATGAACAGGGCCGTGCGCAGCCAGGAACCACTTTCCGGCCCGTTGCGCTCCTTATATTCAAAAATGGCGAACAGCACGGTGAAGGACAGGGTGGTGGCCAGCCAGAAACACAGGAACAGTTTCCAAAAAAGACGCCCGGGTCTCATACCCATCTCCCTTGCTCGTCACCGACCAAGGGAGATTTCAGGTTCCCTCAATCGCCGGGCGCCAACATCCGTTGGCTTGGCTCACGCGCACATGGGTGCGCGGGCCAGCGGTCGCTGGCCGCCAAACTGCCGAAGGCTTGGCCTTCGACAATTTGGCCTCACTCGCTGACCAACTGATAGCCCTGGCCGCGCACACTGACGATCCATGATTGGTTATCCCCGCGCAGCCCCAGTTTCTGCCGGATACTGCTGATATGCACATCGATCCGCCGGTCGAACCGGGTCAACGGCCGGCCCAGGGCATTCAGCGACAATTGCTGTTTGCTGACCAACTGTCCCGCATGGCGGGCCAGCTCCTCCAATAGCGAAAATTCCGTGCCAGTCAGTTCCAGCGCCTTGCCCTGCCAATGGGCGGTGCGGGTGCCGGGGTTGATTGCCAAAGCCCCGCAGACCAGGGTTTCGGCTGCCCCATTTTCCGGCCGCTGTACACCGGTGCGGCGCAGGATGGCGCGCAGCCGCGCCACCAGTTCACCGGGTGAACTGGGCTTGGGCACATAATCATCGGCCCCCAGTTCCAGCCCGGCGATGCGGTCCACATTATCGCCCCGCGCGGTCAGCAGCAGCACGGGGATCTGGCTGCGCGCCCGGATGCGGCGCAAAACCTCAATCCCCGACAGGCGCGGCATCATCACATCCAGCACCACAATGTCATAGCGGCCGGACAGCGCCTCTGTCTCCCCCTGCTGGCCATCATGCACGGCCCGCGCCTCGAACCCTTCACGGGTCAGGTACTCGGCCAGCATCGCCGTCAGTTCGCGGTCATCATCAACAAGCAGCACATGCGTCATGGCCGGGCCATCATGATTGCAAAACCCGGCCGGGGCCGGCGGGGCAAGTGCCCCTTGTTGCGCCGGTCCTGGCCGGGTGTCACACCAACTTTACCCAACTTTACCCTTTCGATACCCCGATAAACATTCACCTGCGCTAAGCCATGCAGCGTGATGGCCCGAAGCGGCCGGCAGGGGAAAATAAGAATGAGACGTTCCCTTTATCTTGTCCTGGGTGCGGGTATGGCCCTGTCCGGCTGTACCCTGGGGCCGGATTACCAATCGCCACCCGTGGCCAAACTGGCCCCCGCCTGGGCGGCCCCGCAACCCCATGGCGGCCAGGGGGGCAGCCTGCTGGGCTGGTGGGGTCAGTTCAATGATCCGGTTTTGACCCGCCTGCAGCGGATGGCAGAGGCCGACAGCCCCACGCTTGACCGCGCGCTGGCCCGGATTGACAGCGCGCGGGCCACCCTGACCAGCAGCCGCAGCGCCCTGTTCCCGGCGGTCAATGCCACAGCCGGCGATACGCGCAGCCGGCAGGCCGTGGCCGGCAACGGGGTGATCAGTGAAAACCGCAGCGGCCGGCTGGATGCCAGCTGGGAACTGGACCTGTTCGGCAAAAACCGCCGCACCGCAGAGGCGGCCGATGCCCGTATCCAGGCCCGCACCGATGAATGGCACGATGCCCGCGTCTCCCTGGCGGCGGAGGTGGCGGATTATTATGTGCAATATCGCGGCTGCACCCTGCTGGCCGCTGCCTATGACCAGCAGGCCCAATCCCAGCAATCCACCATTGATCTGACCCGCATCAAGGAAGAGGCGGGCTTCACCGCCCCCGGTGACCGCGCCCTGTCCGATGCCAGCGCCGCGCAAAGCCGGTCGCAGGCCGCCCAGCAGCGGGGCCAGTGCGAATTGCTTGTCAAAAGCCTCGTCTCCCTCAGTGGTGGCGATGAACCGGCGGTGCGGCAGATGCTGGCAGAGGGGCAGGGGGCTTTGCCGCAGCCGGCCCAGCTTTCCATCACCCAGTTGCCCGCCGACCTGATCCGCCAGCGCCCCGATGTGGCGGCCCTGGAACGCGAAGTGGCGGCCAGCAATGCGGAGATCGGGGCGGCTATTGCCGACCGTCTGCCCAGCCTCAGCCTGACCGGCAGCATCGGCATTGCCGACAGCGGCAATGGCAGCGCCACCACCTGGTCCTATGGTCCCAGCCTGTCGCTGCCTTTGTTCGATGCCGGCCGCCGCGCCGCCGCCGTCACCCGGGCAGAGGCGGCCTATGCCCAGGCGGTGGCCAGCTATCGCGTCCAGGTGCGCAGTGCGGTGCTGGAAGTGGAGCAGACCCTGGTGAAGCTGGATACCAGCGCCCGCCGGCAGGCCGATGCCGCCCGTGCGGCCGATGGTTACCAGCGCCATTTCCAGGCCATTGATGCCAGCTGGCGGGCCGGCAATGCCAGCCTGCTGGACCGGGAACAGGCGCGGCGCAGCGCCCTGGATGCCGAGATTTCCCTTATCAATCTGCGCCAGGAACAGGTGCGTTCCTGGATCGCGCTCTACAAGGCAGCCGGTGGCGGCTGGCAGCTGGAGGGCGGCCAATAATGTCCCCGAAACATCAATTCATTAATGGGTGGAGCTTCCCCGTGCCGACAGTCCCGACCCGCCCCCGCCCGTTGCCCCTGCTGGCGCTGGCCGCCCTGCTGGCCCTGTCCGCCTGTGGCAAGCCGCCGGAAAAGGCGGATGGTGCGGCGGCTAAACCGGCACCCGCGGCCAGCAGTCTGGCTGTTACCGTGACGCCGCCGCAGGTACTGTCCTGGCCGATGCAGCTGACCGCCAACGGTGCCATCGCCCCCTGGCAGGAAGTGATCATCGGGGCGGAGGTCGGCGGCCTGCGTATCGACAGCCTGAAGGCGGATGTCGGCGATTGGGTGAAGCGGGGCGACGTGCTGGCCCAGTTCGACGATGCCACCCTGCTGGCGGAGGA
This sequence comes from Niveispirillum sp. BGYR6, assembly GCF_027568365.1. Taxonomy (NCBI): domain Bacteria; kingdom Pseudomonadati; phylum Pseudomonadota; class Alphaproteobacteria; order Rhodospirillales; family Azospirillaceae; genus Niveispirillum; species Niveispirillum sp. BGYR6. Next base: position 112,719 of record NZ_JANLNL010000002.1, read on the forward strand.
AAACCGGCTGGTCGCAGCACTGGCATCGGCCAAGGCAACGCTGGAACAGGCGACGGCCGATGCCGCCCGTGCCACCAAGGTGGGGCAGAGCGGGGCGCTGTCCGCCCAGCAACTGGACCAGTACCGCATCGCCAAGCTGACCGCGCAGGCGAATGTCGCCTCGGCAGAGGCGCAATTGCAGACGGCGCGCATCAAGCTGCGCCAGTCCCGCATCGTGGCGGCCGATGATGGCTTCGTCTCCTCCCGCTCTGCCCTGCTGGGGCAGGTGCCGTCGGCGGGGACGGAACTGTTCCGGCTGGTCCGCCAGGGACATATCGAATGGCGGGCGGAACTGGACAGCCGCCAGCTCGCCCAGGCCAAGCCGGGTCTGAAAGCGGTGCTGACCCTGCCCGACGGGCAGGTGGTGGAAGGGCTGGTGCGGCTGGTCTCTCCCACCCTGAATGCCGATACCAGCCGGGGCATCGTCTATGTCCGCCTGCCGCTGGAAAGCCCGGCGCGGGCCGGCATGTATGCCAGCGGACAGGTGGAACTGACACCCAGCAACGCCATCACCGTGCCGGATACGGCCATCGTGCTGCGCGATGGCCGCTCTTACGTCTATCTGCTGCAGGATGACATGAAGGTGCGCCAGCAGCAGGTCAGTCTGGGGCGCCGGCGTGACGGGCGGGTTGAAATCACCAGTCCGCTGGACCCGCAGGCCCGCATCGTCACCAGCGGCGGCGCCTTCCTCAGCGATGGGATGCCTGTGCGCATGGCCGATGATGGAAAGGCCGCGAAATGATGAATATTTCCGCCCTGTCCATCCGGCATCCGGTGCCGGCGGTCCTGCTGTTCATCCTGCTGACCGTGCTGGGTTTCCTGGGGTTTGAGCGTCTGGGGGGGCAGAACTTCCCGGATATGGACATTCCCACCATCAATATCAGCGCCACCCTGGAAGGGGCTGCCCCGCAGCAGCTGGAAACGGAGGTGGCGCGCAAGATTGAGGATCAGCTCACCTCCCTGCGGCTGCTGGACCATATCAGCACCACGATCAGCGACGGCAACGTCAATATCAGCGTCAGCTTCACCATCGACAAGGACACCAACGAGGCACTGGATGAGGTGCGCAACGCCGTGGACGGGGCCATGCCGGAACTGCCGGCGGCCCTGCGCACCCCCGTCGTCTCCAAAATCACCACCAGTTCCGGCTCTCTGCTGACCTATGAGGTGGCGTCCGACCGGATGGATGAGGAGGCGATTTCCTGGTTCATCGATAATGATGTGGCCAAGGCGCTGCAGGCGGTGAAGGGTGTCGCCAAGGTCAGCCGCGTTGGCGGTGTCCGCCGGGAAGTGCAGGTCGATCTTTCCCCCACGCTGATGGCGGGGCTGGGCGTGTCGGCCGCCGATGTGGCCAGCGGCCTGAAGGCGATGCAGAAGGATAATTCCGGCGGCCTGGGGGAAATTGGCAGCCAGCGCCAGTCGCTGCGCACGCTGGCCGCCCTGGATGATCCGCAGGATCTGCGCCAGGTGGTCATCCCCCTGGCCGGCGGGCGCACGGTGCGGCTGGCCGATATCGCCACCATCAGCGACAGCTATGCCGAACGGTCCAGCCGTGCCTTCCGCGATGGCAAGCCGGTGATTGCGTTCCAGGTCAGCCGTTCGCTGGGTTTCTCCGATGTTGCGGTGGCGCAGGCGGCGCGGGCGGCGGTGGCGGCGTTTGCCGCCCAGCATCCGGGTGTGCAGATCAGTGAAATTACCAACGGCGTCAGCGCCATCATCAGCGATTACGAAGGGTCGCTGCATCTGCTCTATGAAGGGGCGGTGCTGGCCATTCTGGTTGTCTGGTGGTTCCTGCGCGACTGGCGGGCGACGCTGATTTCCGCCACCGCCCTGCCGCTGTCGATCATCCCCACCTTTGCCTTGATGTATCTGCTGGGCTTCAGCCTCAACACCGTCTCCCTGCTGGCACTGGCGCTGGTGATCGGCATCCTGGTGGATGACGCGATTGTGGAGGTGGAGAATATCGCCCGCCATCTGCGCATGGGCAAAAGCCCCTATCAGGCAGCGATGGAGGCAGCGGACGAGATCGGGTTGGCGGTGATCGCCACCACCTTTACCCTGGTCGCCGTCTTCCTGCCCACTGCCTTCATGGGCGGCATTCCGGGCAAGATTTTCCGGGAATTCGGGCTGACGGCGGCGGTGGCGGTGCTGGTTTCCCTGCTGGTGGCCCGGCTGCTGACGCCGATGATGGCCGCCTATATGCTGAAACCGACCGACCATGAGGAACATGACGGGCCGGTGATGCGCCGCTATATGGCCTGGGTGCATCGTTGTCTGGGTGCGCGCAAGCGCACCGTGGCGGCGGCTTTGGCCTTCTTCATCGTGGCGGTGCTTTGCCTGCCAATGCTGCCATCGGGCTTTCTGCCGGCGCAGGATCGCGGGCAAACCCGGGTCAGCCTGGAACTGCCGCCGGGCACCACCCTGGACCAGACCACGGAAATGACCCACCGCGCCGCCGAATTGATCAAACAAGTGCCGGAGGTGGTGGGGGTGTTCAGTTCCGTCGGTACATCGGTCAGTGGCGGGGCGCTGATTTCCAGTAGCACCGCTGATTTTGGTGCCGCGACCCTGACGGTCGACCTGCAGGAACGCAGCGACCGCCATCGCAAGCAGAGCGCCATTGAGGCCGATATCCGCCAGTTGCTGCGTGGTCTGCCGGGGGTGCGTGTTTCCGTCGGCGGGGCCGGCAATGGGGAGAAGCTGGAACTGGTGCTGGCCGGCGATGATGGCGCCCTGCTGGAACGGACGGCGGCGACGGTGGAATCAGAAATCCGCCGTTCCATCAAGGGGATCGGCAATGTCACCTCCAGCGCTGCCCTGCAAAGGCCGGAGGTGCATTTCCACCCCGATTATGCCCGCGCTGCCGCCCTGGGTGTGTCCAGCCAGAATATTGCCGACATGCTGCGCGTGGCCACCTATGGCGAATATTCCGCCGCACTGGCCAAGCTCAACCTGTCACAGCGGCAAGTGGATATCCGTGTCCGTCTGGACCCGGCCGCCCGCACCGACCTGGACAGCATTGGCCAGTTGCGGGTGAAGGGGGCCAATGGTCAGGTGGCCCTGGCCTCCTTGGGCGACCTGTCCATGGGCAGCGGCCCGTCACAGATCCGCCGGCTGGACCGGTCGCGCAACATCACCCTGTCGGTGGAACTGAATGGCCGTACCATCGGTGAGGTGATGAAAGAGGTACGCGCCCTGCCTACCATGGCCCATCTGCCCGGCGGTATCCGTATTGTGGAGCAGGGGGAGCTGCAACGCATGGCGGAGATGATGAGCGGATTCGGCCTGGCCATGGCCATCGGCGTCTTCTGCATCTATGCCGTGCTGGTGCTGCTGTTCCATGATTTCTTACAGCCGGTCACCATCCTGTCGGCCCTGCCCTTGTCACTGGGGGGCGCCATCTTCGCCCTGCTGATCTGCAGCATGAGCCTGTCGATGCCGACGGTGATCGGCCTGCTGATGCTGATGGGCATCGTCACCAAGAATTCCATCCTGCTGGTGGAATATGCGGTGATGGCGCGGCGTGAACATGGGATGGGCCGGTTTGAGGCGCTGGTGGATGCCTGTCATAAACGCGCCCGGCCCATCCTGATGACGACCATTGCCATGGGGGCCGGCATGTTGCCCACCGCCATCGGCATGGGGGCTGATCCGGCCTTTCGCCAGCCGATGGCGGTGGTGGTCATTGGCGGCCTGATCACCTCCACCGGGCTCAGCCTTCTGGTGGTGCCGGTGATCTTCACCTATGTCGATGATTTCGTCATCTGGTTGCGGCGGCTGTTCCACCGCCGCGCGGCCTGATACAAGAAGGGCCGCCGCTCCAGACCAGAGCGGCGGCCCATTCTTTTTGGCAGGCTTACTGCAAGTTCACAAACGCACCGCCATCCACCAGGATGGCCGCACCGGTGACATACTTGGCCATGTCGGAGGCCAGGAAGACCACGGCACCGCCAATATCCTCCGGCTGGCCCAGGCGGCCCAGCGGAATACGGCCTTCCATATATTTGCGCTTGGCCTCATCAGCCAGATCATCGCGGTTGATGTCGGTGATGATGGTACCCGGCAGCACGGAATTGCAGCGGATGCCATAGGGGCCCAGCGCGATGGCGCAGCTCTGCATCAACGAATGCACACCCGCCTTGGTGGGGGTGTAATGCGTCTGCATCCCGCCACCGACCAGGGCCGAGATGGAGGAGATGGCGACGATGGCACCGCCCTTGCCCTGATCCTTCATCCGGTTGGCTGCCGCCTGAGTCATGTAGAAGGCGCCGTTCAGATTCACCTTGATGGTGCGGTCCACCACCTCCGCCGGCATGTCCAGAAAGCTGTGGAAGGGGCAGATGCCGGCGTTGGAAACAAACACATCCACGCTGCCAAAGGCATCGACGGCCGCCTTAGCGAATGCGGTGGCGGCGGCAGGGTCGGCCACGTCGCCCTTCACGGCGATGGCACGGCGGCCCAAAGCCTCAATCTCGGCCACCACCGCATCGGCGGCATCCGGGCTGCTGGCATAATTGATCGCCACATTGGCGCCATGGCGGGCGCATTCCACCGCCACCGCCGCACCAATCCCGCGCGAAGCGCCCGTCACCAGCACCGTCTTGCCTTCAAGCAGCATCATTTCCTCCGATTGCGAGTCCCATATTGCGGACATAACTCTCATAAAGCAAAATAGACAGCAAGGGGGAGCTTTACCCACCCTCGCTCCTGTCAAACCACCCCACCCATCGACATCATTGACAGGCGAAGTCCCATTTTATAGAACAGTATCCCATAAATGAGAACGGGCGATGATCGCCCCTCCAGGGAGTGGACAGCATCATGGGCTTTCCCCTTATCCGCGACGTTCGTGCCTATGTGGTGCGGGGTGGCGGTGCCGATTATCATGACCAGGGCGACGGCCATTGGATCGACGACCATATTGCCACGCCGATGAGCCGGTATCCCGAATACCGTCAAAGCCGGCAGAGCTTCGGCATCAATGTGCTGGGCACGCTGGTGGTGGAGATCGAGGCGGCCGACGGCACGGTCGGTTTTGCCGTCACCACCGGGGGTGAGCCCGCCTGTTATCTGGTGGAAAAGCACTTCTCCCGCTTCCTGATCGGGCGTTCCCCGGTGGAAGTGGAGAAGATCTGGGACCAGATGTATTTCGGTTCCCAATATTATGGCCGCAAAGGTTTGGTGGTGAACGCCATTTCCGGCGTCGACCTGGCCTTGTGGGATCTGCTGGGCAAGCTGCGGCAGGAGCCGGTCTATCACCTGCTGGGTGGTGCCGTGCGCGATGAGCTGACCTTCTATGCCACCGGTGCCCGGCCCGATCTGGCCAAGGAAATGGGCTTCATCGGCGGCAAGATGCCCCTGCATCATGGCCCGGCCGAGGGCGAGGAAGGCCTGCGCAAGAATATCGAGGAACTGGCCACCATGCGGGAGCGGGTGGGGCCTGATTTCTGGCTGATGTTCGATTGCTGGATGGCGCTGGACCTGAATTACGCCACCAAGCTGGCCCATAAGGCGCAGGAATACGGCCTGAAATGGATCGAAGAGGCGCTCTCGCCCGACGATTACTGGGGCTATGCCGCGCTGAAGAAGGCAGCCCCGCCGGGCATGTTGGTGACCACGGGTGAGCATGAAGCCACCCGCTGGGGCTTCCGGATGCTGATGGAAATGGATTGCTGCGACATCATCCAGCCCGATGTCGGCTGGTGTGGCGGCGTGACGGAACTGACCAAGATTGCGAACATGGCTGACAGCCGGGGCATCATGGTCATTCCGCACGGCTCGTCAGTTTATTCGTACCATTTCGTCATCACCCGGCACAACAGCCCGTTCGCCGAATTCCTGATGATGGCGCCCAAGGCCGACAAGGTAGTGCCGATGTTCCACCCGCAATTGCTGGGTGAGCCGGTGCCGGTGAATGGCAAACTGAAACTGTCCGACAAGCCCGGGTTTGGTGTGGAGCTGAACCGCGAGGTCGCCCTGCACCGGCCCTATGTGGGGGCGGGAAAGTAACAGACGCCTGGGGGGGCTGTGTCGACTACGTTTTCGTTTTTGACGCCACTCCACTTTCTAACCGTCACCCCGGCGCAGGCCGGGGTCCAGGGTCACAAGCGCTTTGCTCTACGAAACTGGACCCCGGCCGCAGCATGGGTGACGGGAGAAGGGGAAGGACGGACGGTGCCTCACCGGATGTTCGACGCAGCGCCTGCCCCCCATCCATTTCCGATCACGAAAGAAAAAACCCATGAAACTGCTGCGTTACGGCCCCAAGGGGCAGGAAAAGCCCGGTCTGCTGGATGCATCCGGCACCATCCGTGACCTGTCCGGCCATATTGCCGATATCACGCCCGACACGCTGACACCGGCCGGTCTGGCCCAGATCGCCGCCATCGACCCGGCCAGCCTGCCGGCCGTGGAAGGTTCCCCGCGTTACGGCATTCCGATCAATGGCGTGCGCAAATTCATCGCCGTGGGGCTGAATTTCGCGGACCATGCGGCCGAATCCAACCTGCCGGTGCCGTCCGAACCGGTTCTGTTCACCAAGGCCATTTCTTGCCTGACCGGCCCCAATGACCCGGTGATGATCCCCAAGGATTCGGTGAAAACCGACTGGGAAGTGGAACTGGGCATCGTCATTGGCAGCCGTGCGCGCTATGTCAGCGAAGAGGCGGCCTTGGATCATGTCGCTGGCTATGTGCTGATCAACGACGTCTCCGAGCGCGCCTTCCAGATCGAGCGTGGCGGCACCTGGGACAAGGGCAAGGGCTGTGACACGTTCGGCCCGGTCGGCCCCTGGGTGGTAACCTCGGACGAGGTGGGTGATCCGCAGGATCTGGATATGTGGCTGGAAGTGAATGGCCACCGCTATCAGAACGGCAACAGCCGGACGATGATTTTCACCTGCCGCCAGCTGGTCTCCTATATCAGCCAGTTCATCACCCTGGAACCGGGCGACCTGATCACCACCGGCACCCCGCCGGGCGTGGGCATGGGGTTGAAGCCGGAACCGAAATTCCTGAAGGCTGGTGACGTCATCCGCCTGGGCATCTCCAAGCTGGGCGAACAGCGCCAGGACGTGGTGGCCTGGACCCAGGAAGGTGTGGCATGAGCAGCACCATCTATGCCAACCGCTACCAGGGACAGGTCGCCATCGTCACCGGCGGTGCGTCGGGCGTGGGCCGCGACGTGGCGGCCCGGCTGACGCAGGAAGGGGCCCAGGTGGTGATCTGGGACATGAACCTGGATGCGCTGGCCGCTGCCAAGGCGGCCACGGGTGCCGTGGATGCCGTGCAGCTGGACGTGACGGATGCCGATGCCGTGCAGGCAGCGGCCGACGCCGTGGCGGCCAAACTGGGCCGGCTGGATGTGCTGGTGGCCAGTGCCGGCATCACCGGGGCTACGGTGCCGGTGCAGGAATTCCCCCTGGACAGCTGGCGCCGGGTGATCGACATCAACCTGAACGGCTTGTTCTATTGCTGCCGCGCGGTGATTCCGCACATGCTGAAGAACGATTACGGCCGCATTGTCAATGTCTCCTCCGTGGCGGGCAAGGAAGGCAACCCGAACGCCTCGGCCTACTCGGCTTCCAAGGCGGGCGTGATCGGTTTCACCAAGTCCTTGGGCAAGGAACTGGCCAAGACCGGCATCCGGGTGAACGCCCTGACCCCGGCCACCTTCAAAAGCCCGATCCTGGAGCAGCTGCCGCAGAGCCAGATTGACTATATGCTCTCCAAAATCCCCGCAGGCAGGCTGGGGGAGGTGCATGAGGTGGCGGCCATGATCTGCTGGATGGCCAGCCAGGAATGCAGCTTCACCACCGCGTCCACCTTCGACATTTCCGGCGGACGTACAACCTATTGAAAATATTCTGGGGGCGGTGCGAACAGCACCGCCCCTTTTGCATTCATGACAACCCGACAAGAAGCAAGAGCCGCGACACACGCGGCCTGACGGGAGGATGGTACCAATGCCCAATCCATTGATTGGTTTGCTTTTCCATTGGCTGGGCGGCCTGGCGTCTGCCAGCTTTTACGTTCCCTATAAAAGCATCAACCGCTGGTCCTGGGAGATTTTCTGGATCGTTGGCGGCCTGTTCTCCTGGGCCATCGCGCCCTGGATCGTTGCTGGCCTGCGCACCAACGACCTGTTCGGCGTGCTGGGGGCAACGCCGACTGACACGCTGTTCTGGTGCTGGTTCTGGGGCCTGCTCTGGGGTTTCGGCGGTCTGACCTTCGGCCTGACCATGCGCTATCTTGGCCTGTCCCTGGGCATGGCCGTGGTGCTGGGTCTGACAACGGTGATCGGCACGCTGGGGCCGCCGATTTTCGATGGTTCCCTGCTGCATCTGGCGCAGACGGCCAGTGGCGGGGCCACCCTTTCCGGCATTCTGGTGACACTGGTGGGTATTGTGCTGGTGGCCAAGGCCGGCAAATCCAAGGAGGCGGAAGGGGCCGGCGGGCAGGGCGGCGGCGTGGCCGAATTCGACCTGCGTAAGGGGCTGGCCGTCGCTGTCTTCTCCGGTGTCATGTCCAGCTGCTTTGCCTTTGGCCTCGCCGCTGGCCAGCCGATCCGTGACCTGACGCTGGCCGCTGGTACCGACGTGTTGTGGCAGGGGCTGCCGGTGCTGTGTGTGGTGCTGGTGGGTGGCCTTACCACCAATGCCCTCTGGTGCGGTTGGCTGATCTTCCGCAATGGCAGCCTGGGGGAACTGGTGGGCCGTGTACGCGACGGCGGGGCACGCCCGCCGCTGCTGCGTAACTATCTGCTGGCGGCCTTTGGTGGTACGCTCTGGTATCTGCAGTTTTTCTTCTACACCATGGGTGAAAGCCAGATGGGGGCCTATGGCTTCTCCTCCTGGACGCTGCATATGGCCAGCATCATCCTGTTCTCCACCCTGTGGGGCTTCGCGCTGAAGGAATGGGCCGGCACCTCCCGCCGGACCCGCAGCTTTGTCTGGGCGGGTATCGGCGCCCTGGTGGGCTCCACCATCATCATCGGCATCGGCAATGCCCTGGCCGGTGGGGCCGGGGCAGGGCATTGACCACCCGACGCCGGTGAGGGTTGAGGTTCAGGGGGCCGCCGTCTCCGGCAGGCCCCCAATCTCTTTCACCGCCTGCTCCAGAATGGCCTTTACCCTGGCCGTCTCCGCCGCTGTCCATTGGTCCGCGTGGAAGGCCAGGGCCGCTTTCAGCTTTTCCATGCTCTGCATTACCGGCTCTGGCACCGTGCGCTTGACCATGGCGCGGGCGGCGAACTGCATCCGCGACTGCGCCAGTTCCACCGCATCGGCATTTTCAGCCAGCCATTGCCGCCCTGCCGGGGTAACAGCCAGCGGGCGGCGGGCGCCATCGCCCTCCACCGGGGCGATATGGCCCAACTCCTCCGCCATGGTCAGGATCGGATAGACCGAGCCGGGGCTGGGGCTGTAAGTCCCGTGAAAGATGGCCTCGATCGCCTTGATCAGCTCATAACCATGACGCGGCTGGTCAGCCAGCAGGGCCAGCAAGACCAGTCGCAGGTCGCCCGGACCGAAGACCCGTCCGCCACCGCCGCGCCCATGCCGACCATGCCCCAGCCCGTTGCCATCCGGGTGATGGTCACCCCGTTCCCCCTGGCGGCCATGGCCGCGCCCCCGCATTCCGTCGCGCATGATCCCAAATTCCAACGTTAAGTGACCGGATGGTCTGTCCCTGAATTACTCTTGACGTTACAAACGATATATCGTTTGATCGTTACGTACATAAATTCAGGAAAGATCATATCATGGAAAATGCGAACGGGGATGAACGGACCCCACGCCGTGTGCGCCACGAATTGCGCTTCCGCCAGTTGCTGGTTTCCGCCGTCACCGACCTTACCCCTTCCATGCGCCGCATCACCCTGACGGGGCCGGAGTTGGAGGGATTCTACAGCCCCGGTTTTGACGATCATGTGAAGCTGTTCTTTCCCCGACCGGGTGAACCGGTGCCGGTGCGGCCGCCGGCGCCCGATGCAATGGCGGGGGAGGAAAAGCCGATCATGCGGGATTTCACCCCCCGCCATTACGATGCCGCCACCAACCAACTGGCCATTGATTTCGCCTTGCATGAAAGCGGCCCCGCCTCCGATTGGGCGCGGTCAGCGCAGCCGGGTGATCCGCTCAGCATCGGCGGGCCCCGCGGATCGATGCTGATTCCGCTGGCCTTCGACTGGCATCTGTTGGTGGGGGATGAAACAGCGCTGCCGGCGATTGCCCGGCGGCTGGAAGAATTGCCCGCTGGCGCCCGCGCCATCGTCGTGGCCGCCGTGGCGGGACCGGAAGATCAATTGCCCCTGACCAGTGCCGCCGATCTCAGCCTGCATTGGGTTCATCGGCCCCTGACGCAGGGTGACGATGCCGCCCCGTTCCTGACAGCCCTGGCCGGGCTGGATTTTCCGCCGGGCGCATGGTTCGGCTGGATTGCTGCCGAGGCTGGTGTCAGCCGTGCCGTGCGGGTCTGGCTGGAAACCGAACGCGCCGCGAACCCCGCCTGGTTGAAGGCCGCTGGCTATTGGGTGAAGTAAGGCCCACCCGCCTTACTCACCAGCGCCTGTCCGGCGGCGCAGGTTCCCCACTGTTTGCGGCGACACGCCCACCCGGCGGGCGATTTCCCGATCCGACAGGCTGGCGGTTTCCGGGTCCGTCAACATCCGCACCACCTCCTCGCGTCGCTCCGACGCGGTGCGGAAATGGCTGGGTTTGCCCTTATCCTCATCATTCTGTTCCACGGCCCCTTCCAGCCGGGCCAGATGGCGCAAATCCTCAAGCAAGGCTGCTTCCATCCAGCTGCCACGGCCGGCACGGGCCCGCCAATATTCAGCACGCGCCAGGGCATCCTGCGCCGTCTGCGCGCGCAGGCCATGTTCCATCAGCCGGCGAATGACAATCGCACGGGCATGGGCAGGCAGGTCCAGATGGGTCTGACCGTCATTGCCTTCCGCCCGATGCGGCACCAGTGCTGCCAGTTCCCGGTCCCGCCGTTCCCAATATTCCAGCTCCGCCAGGGCACCGGCAATGGTGGTGGGCAATGAATAGGCCGTTTCCACGGCGCGGCGGATATCGGGGGGCATATGCCGGGGCAGGCTGGCCGTCGTCCAGCCATCCAGGCTGCGGGTCCAGCGGTCCAACGGCGCTTCCTGTGGCCGGGCCCAGCGGGCCACGGCCGCGCGCAGCAGTTTTTCCCGGCTGCAGGGGGCCAATGCGGCCTCCCGGCTGCCATAGCGGGCGATGACCTGCGCCACCTCCATCGGTGCATCCCCCTGCCGGGGGGGTGGCGGGGAATGGCGCGGTTGCTGCTGATGGGGACGCGGCGGGGCCGGAGGGGGGGCGGGCGCTGCCGGCGCAGGGGCGAGACCGGAAACCAGATCAACCAGCCGCTTGCCCTCCCGGGCCAGCATCCGGCGCGCGGTTTCTATCGCGGTGGCCGCTTCCCCGGCATTGGCGCTGTCGGCCAATGCCAGAACCTTGGCCAGTTTCGCCACGTCCAACATCATGTCTCCGTCCATTTTGGACAAGCATAACGATTGTCAGTCGATTGTCCAGTTTGGACATTTTCACCGCAACCAGGGCTGAAGATTGAAGCAAAAGATCAGGTTGGCTGTTCGGCAATTGCTGGTGTTGCCCCATTGGTGGTAGCAATAGGTTAGCGGGAAAGCCCGGCCGGACGGGAAAGGTGTCGCCAGCGCACCTGACTGTTCTGACCCTCATGAGGAAGAGCGCGTATCTTGAACGAAATGGGCATCATCCGGGGCTTGTCGGAAGAAGAATACACAGCCCTGTTCGACCGAATCGCCGCGTCCCCTCAGGGTGTTGCCTTCCTGCGTGAACATGCCCGGCGTGCGGGCGAGACGGGGCAGGCGCAGCTTGATGTCGCCTTGCGCGAAATGCGCACCCTTTACAGCCAGCAGGCCAACCTTTATCAGACCGCCGGCCGTGCAGAGGCGCTGCGCGGTGAGTTGATGGAGATGGCGGCCTCCATCGAACAGGCCCGCCGGGAGATCGCGGCCCTGCGCCCGAAAGAGACGGGAAACAACCGACTCGACATCGCCACCAATGAGCTGGATGCCATCGTCTCCACCACGGAACGGGCCTCCATCGAAATTCTGCAATCGGCCGAACGTTTGATGGAAGTGGCCGGCCGGTTGAAGCGCGGCGGGGCTGATCCTGACCTTTGCGCCGATATCGAAAATGAAGTCACCAATATTTTCACCGCCTGTTCCTTCCAGGATCTGACGGGCCAGCGCACCAGCAAGGTGGTGAATGCGCTGCGCTATGTGGAACAGCGCGTCAATGCCATGATCGCCATCTGGAATATCGAAGGGGTGAAACCAACCACCCCGGAGGAGCCGGAGGATAAGCGGCCCGATGCCCATCTGCTGGGCGGGCCGCGATCCGATGGGGTGGACCAGAATGAGGTGGATGCGCTGATGTCCGGTTTTGCCACACCGGCACCGGCGGCAAAGCCTTCCCCGTCGCCAGCACCCGCAAGTGCTGTTGACGAACCGCCCAATCCGTTGGACCAATCTGAAATCGACAATCTGTTCGACTGAATCACGGAGACTTTCGATGGATTACGCCGTCCAGACCGCTGCCGACGGGTTACGCGTCACCCTCGCGGGCCGCATGACGCTGGTGGATCATGAGAAGTTCCGCGCTGTGGTGGAATCAATCGAGCGGATGCAGGGTGAACGCTGCGTGTTCGACCTCAGCGGGTTGGAATTCGTGGATAGTTCCGGCCTTGGCATGTTCCTGATTGCCCGTGATGTGGCCCTGCCGAAGAATGTGGAGATTGAGCTGTTCGGGGCACAGGAATCGGTGCGCCGCATTTTGCAGATCGCCAAATTCCAGACGCTTTTCCGCGTCACGCCTTGACCAGACGGGGAAACGCCAGCCGTGACCGCGCTGCCGCCAACCCCACCAGCAGGCTCTGACCGGCCGCCAGAAAGCGCCATCAATATTGGTGGTGATCTGGCGCCGGCGATGTTGCGGCGTATCGCGGTTCTGCATGGATTCGGCATTGCCCCGCCGGGCGCGCCCTGCACCATCATGATGACCTTGCGCGCCACGGATCGGGAGCTGCAGGCGTGCCTTGCCGGGGGCGCGCGGGGGTATGTGGAGGTGGAGAGCGATCTGGGTTTGCCGGCGCCCGCTCTGCGCGGCTTGGCCGCCCCTGATCGTCTGCATGTTTCGGTGACGACGGCCAGCTGTTTCAGCATGGCCATGCCCCCCATCCTGGGGGGGGAAATGATTGCGCGCGGCTGGCTGCGTCCGGACCGGGTGCATGATCTGGAGCTGTGCCTGCACGAAGCGGTCAGCAATGCCGTGGTGCATGGCAATCTGGGTATCCGCAACGGCCCCGGCGGCGACCGGGAGGCGTTTGACCGCTTCCATCGCGAAATTCACAGCCGCATGGCCATGCGGGACTATGCCCGCCGCCGCGTCTCCATTGATATCAGCAATGAGGCTGATCAGGCCGTGGTTGCCGTCAGTGACGAAGGGGAGGGATATCAGGCGGCAAGTCCGGATGTGGCACCGGATGCCAAATCGGGCCGGGGACTGCGTCTCCTGCGGGAGTTGGCCGATGCGGTGGATGTCACCGCCGGCGGCTCCCGTATCAGCATGATGTTCAAACGATGAGCGGTGGAGCGGATATCGAGAAGGGCGCCTTCCCCGGCGCACCCCGGCGGATTGCCTTTGGCGATTTCCGCGTGCTGATCGTGGATGACAGCCGGTTCAACCGGGAAATCCTCTCGCGCTTCATGCATTGGGTGGGCATTGGTGGCGTTGACTTCGCCACCAATGGCCAGGAAGGGCTGCAGCAGCTGGCGGCCCGTCATTATGATCTGGTGCTGCTGGATATCGACATGCCGGTGATGGATGGGCTGGCCATGTGCCGGCAGGTTCGCGCCAACCCGGCTTGGGCTGATTTGCCCGTTTTGATGCAGACATCCTCCCGCTCCGACCCGGCGGGGGTGAAGTGTTTTGAGGCTGGGGCATCGGATATTCTGGCCAAGCCGATCAATCCGGGTGAGTGCATGGCCCGGGTGCGGCTGCATCTGGAAAAGCAGTTTTTCTTCCGTAACCTGTCTGATTTCCATCGCCGGCTGCAAAGCGACCTGAAGCTGGCCCGCAACATGCAGCTGTCGCTGATCCCAGATCAGCGGGCGATTACGGCGGCCGGGCTGCGCCATGGCCTGTCCATCGAAGGGCGGTTTGAGCCGTCGGACGAATTGGGCGGCGATTTCTGGACCATGTTTGATCTGGATGAAAACCGGCTGGGCATTCTGGCCGCTGATTTCTCCGGCCATGGTATTTCCGCTGCCATCAATACATTTCGGTTCCATACGCTGATCGAGCGTATTCCCCCGCATGGGTACGAGCCGGCGGCCTGGCTGACCATGCTGAACCGGCCGCTGAAGGATTTGCTGCCGGTGGGGCAGTTTGCCACCTGCTTCTATGGCATCATCGACCGGGCCGCGGGCACGCTGCGTTACGCGGCGGCCGGTGCCCCCAGCCCTTTGCTTTATTACGCGGGCAAAAGCACCCTGCTGGATGCCAGCGGCCTGATGCTGGGCGTTTCCAACAATCCGCTGCTGACGGCCGATGAGGTGGCGTTCCCCCAGGGCGCCAGCCTGCTGGTCTATTCCGACGCCGTGACGGAGGCGGAGGATCGCAACGGCCATCTGTTGGGGGAAGAGGGGCTGTTGCGGCTGGTGGATGAAACCTTCGGTACCGATGAAAAGCGGCTTGCGCGTTTGCTCGCCGCCTTTGACACTGTGGTGCAGCGGCCCTTGGCCGATGATTTGACCGCCATCTGCATCAGCAGGCTGTAAGCCATGTCGGGAACCGGATTTTTCAGCGCCATCGCCGCCCTGGTGAAGCCGAACCGCCGCCGCTATGACCGCCGGCTGGTGTCGGCCCCCATCCATCTGCATGTCGGATCGGATCGGTTCGAATGCCGGATCAGCGATGTTTCCCCCTCCGGTGCCCTGCTGGCCGGGGCACCTTCCTTGCCGGTGGGCACGCTGCTGGTGCTGGAAGTGCCGGCGGTGGGGGTGCGGGCCGATGCCCGCGTGGTCCGCCAATCAGACCAGGGGATGGGGGTGGCCTTTACCAAGGAAGGGGTGGGGGCGATCATTGCCGGCTGGCTGCGGGGGCAGAGCCCGGTGGAACCGGCCTGACGGCGACGTGGAATGGCGGGTTTGCGCCGGTTCTCATTGCCGGATGCCCCCCATCCGTCAATATGCTAACTCTTCGCAGCCGGTGACGGGCATTACCGTTGCCCGGATTATCTGCCCGTTGATGGAAACAGCCCGCCTTGGCCACCCCGCCTTTATCCAAAATCATCGTGCCGCAGCCCGCGGATAACAAGCGCAGCCAGCCCACCTTCGTGCTGGTCCGTCGCCTGATGCGCACCTATCTCGGGCCGTACAAGCTGCGGCTGGCCATGGCCCTGGTGCTGATGGTGGCAGAGGCAGCCGGCACAGGCACCATCGCCCAGGGGCTGCAGCCCCTTCTGGATAAGGTATTTCAGCCGGATAACCATGGTTATCTGCTGCCCTTCGCCGGGTTGATCTTTCTGGCCTTTGTGGTGCGGGGCGGCGCCTCCTATGGCCATTCGGTCATGGTCAACCATGTCGGCCAGCGGGTGGTGGCGCGTATTCAGGGGCAGGTTTACAGCCACCTGATCCGGTCCGATCTGGCCTATCTGCATGGCCGCGCCTCTGGCGAGCTGATTTCGCATCTGGTCAATGATGTGAACCAGATGCGCATGGCGGTGTCGGAATGCCTGACCGGTATTGTCAATAATGCGCTGACCCTGATCGTGCTGATCGCGGTGATGTTTGAAAAGGACTGGTTGCTGGGCCTGATCGCCTTCACCGTTTTCCCCTTTTCCGGGCTTTTCCTGTCGCGGCTGGGTAAGCGGCTGCGCCGCATCGCCGCCCGTCAGCAGGCAGAGCTGGGCAATTTCTCCGCCGTATTGAGCCAGACCTTCCAGGGTGCCCGCCATGTGAAGGCCTATGGCATGGAGGCATATGAGGAAAAGCGCGTCGGCGTGACCATCGACCGGTTGCGCAAGCTGACGGCCAAAAGCTATCGCACCGCCGCGTCGACCATGCCGATCAATGAGGTTTTCAGCGGTGTGGCCGTGGTCGGCATCATCCTTTATGGCGGTTATACGATCGGCACGGGTGACAGCACAGCGGGCCAGTTGGTGGCCTTTATCGGCGCCTTCATGCTGGCCTTCCAGCCGATGAAGGCGCTGACCAAGCTGAATGCCCAGTTGCAGATGGGGCTGGCGGCGGCAGAGCGGGTGCTGGCGGTGCTGGATGCCAAGCCCGCCATCCAGGATCGGCCCGATGCCAAAACGCTGCCGGTCTCCATGCATGGTATCCGGCTGGATCAGGTGCGCTTTGGCTATGGTGAGGATACCGTTGCCCTGAATGGCATCGATATTGATATCCCGCCCGGCCGCACCGTGGCCCTGGTGGGTGCCTCCGGTTCTGGCAAGACCACTGTGTTGAACCTGATTCCACGTTTTTACGATGTGGATGCGGGGCGGGTGCTGGTGGGCGGACAGGATATACGCGATGTCACGCTGGCCAGCCTGCGGGCCAATATCGCCCTGGTCAGCCAGGAAACGGCCCTGTTCGATGATACGATCCGCGCCAATATCGCCTATGGCCGCCCTGGCGCGTCAGAGGCAGAGGTGGAACAGGCCGCCCGCGATGCGGCGGCCCATGATTTCATCATCCAACTGCCCCAGGGCTATGACACGGTGGTGGGCGAACAGGGGCTGAAACTGTCCGGCGGCCAGCGCCAGCGGATTGCCATTGCCCGCGCCATGCTGAAGAACGCCCCCATCCTGCTGCTGGATGAGGCGACATCGGCCCTGGACAGTGAATCCGAACGGGCCATCCAGGATGCGTTGCGGCGGTTGCAGGCCGGGCGCACCACCATGGTCATCGCCCACCGGCTGTCCACCATCATTGATGCCGACCGTATCTATGTGATGGACAGAGGCAAGGTGGTGGAACAGGGCACGCATGAGGAGCTGCTGGCGACCGGTGGTGCCTATGCCCGCTATTACGCCCTGCAGGCGGGGCTGGAGGGCTGATGGGCTGGTTGCTGGCGATCCTGGCGCTGTTGTATGTCGCCTTTCTCGCCATGCTGACCCTACAGCAGGAAAAGTTGATCTTCCGGCCGCACCGGGGCCGTGTGAGCCCATCCGATTGGGGACTGGCTGATTTTCGCGTGGTACAGGCCGGCACGGCCGATGGCTTGGCGTTGGATTGCTGGTATCGCCCGGCCGATGGGCTGACCAAGCCCACGATCGCCTTGTTTCCCGGCAATGCCGGCCATCCCGGCTTGCGGGCGGACAAGGCGCGGGCGCTGGCCGATGCCGGCTATGGCGTGCTGATCGCCGGATATCGCGGCTATGCCGGCAATGAGGGGGAACCGTCGGAAAAGGGGCTGATGGCTGACGGGCGGGCCGCGCTGGATTTCCTGGTCGGGCAGGGGGTGTCGGGCCGAAAGCTGGTGATCTGGGGCGAAAGCCTGGGAACCGGCATCGCCGTGCCACTGGCCGTCGAACGCGGGCTGGCCGCCCTGATCCTGGAGGCACCTTTCACCAGCCTGTCGGATGTTGCGGCCCAGCGATACCCATTCATACCGGTGCGCGCCCTGCTGCGTCACCCTTTCAACAGTGCGGCTTTCATGGCGGAGGTGCACGCCCCGGTGTTGATCCTGCATGGCCGCGCCGACCGCACCATCCCGGTGGCGTTGGGGGAGGCGCTGGAGGCATTGGCGACCACCACGGTCACCGCTTGGCGCCCGGCAGCGGGCGCCCATACCGATCTGATGGCCCATGGCGCCATGGCGCAGGTGCTGGCCTTCCTGGGTGGCGAGGCGGGAAAGCCCTCACCGGTGGAGATGGAACAGGTTCGCAGCGGTGGCCGGTCGCTTATCGTTCGCCCGTAAGCGCGATCAGGTCGGCCAGCGCTTCGGGCGTATCCGCATCGCGCAGCACGCCGTCATGATCCATCGGCACGTCACAGATGGCGGTGGCGTGGCGCAGCAACAGGTCACGGGCGCCCCTGTCACCGCTCAAACCCTGCATTTCCGGCAGATAGGTGCTGTTCCACAGAATGGGGTTGCCGCGCTGCCCGCCATGGCTGGGCACGCAGATGCCGCGCCCATCGGCGGGGGAGAAGGCGGCGATCAGCCGATCAATATCCGCCGCCCTCACCAGCGGCATGTCCCCCAGCAGCACCATCACCCCATCCAGGTCGGCGGGCAGGCTGGCCAGCCCGGCTTTCAGGCTGGCGCTCATCCCCGCCGCATGATCGGCGGCATGGGTGATGTGGAGCGGCTGGCCGTCCAGCATCGCCCGTACCGCCGCATCATCATGGCCCGTCACCAGCGTCAGCCCGGATAACTGAGACGCGGCCGCCGCATCCACCACATGGCGCAGCAGGGGCTTGCCCTGCAAAGGCAGCAACAATTTATTTTTCTGGCCCATGCGCCGGCTGCTGCCGGCGGCCAGGATCAGCCCATGGATGCGCGGCTGCCGGGCACCCACGGCGCGGGGCACCGGGCGTTCCGCCACCTCTGCCAGCAGGCCGCCGACCCCCATCGCCATGATATCGTCCGGTGCCACATCCAATCCCGCACCGAACCGCCAGAGCAGCCAATCCACCCCATTCAGTTTGGGGGAGCGGGCACAGCCGGGCAGGCCCAATACCGGCTTGCCCTGCCGTTCCCCCAACATCAACAGATTGCCAGGATCAACCGGCATCCCCAGATGGCGCACGGTGCCACCCGCCTGTTCCAGCGCCAGCGGGATGACATCGCGCCGGTCGGTAATGGCCGAGGCACCCACGATCAACAGCAGATCGGCCCTGTTCGCCGCCAGCACAGCGGCCAGGGCCGTTTCCTCGTGCGCCACCCGCTGTTCCCAGGCCAAGCCGGCGCCAATCCCCGCCAGCCGCTGCGCCAGCACGGCCCTTGTCTTGTCCAGCACGCCGGGCTTGGTGCCGGGCAGCAGCGTCTGCACCAGCCCCACCGACAGGCCAGCCCAGGGGGAAAGCCGGATCGACGGTTCCCCCAGAACCTGTTCCACCTGCGAAATGATGCTTTCAGGGACAGCGAAGGGGATGATTTTCACCGTCGCCACCATCTGCCCCGCCACCACCGGCGTGAAGGGGGGCAGGGTGGCGATGGTCACCCCTTCATCAATCCGGTTTGCCCGGTCAATCACCGCCCGGTCCAGCACCAGCAAACCATCGCTGGCCGCGAACAGATTGACCCGGCCGGTAAAGGCTGCCCCCTGCGTCAGTCCGGGCCCGGCCAGCGGCTGGCCAACGCGGGTGGCGGCCCGGTCTTCCACCACATCATCGGGTTCCAATTGGGCGACAATGATCATTTCGATACCGGATGCAATGATCCGGTCCCGGTCCGCCACCGTCAGCACATGACCCTTGCGCAGGCGTTGATCGGGCAATGACAGCGCATGGGCCAGGATATGGCCAGCCGCCATAAGGGTCGGTACGGAACCGAAACGCATCCACCTTATTCCTTCGCCGCCTTCTGGCGCGGGCCGCGCCGCTGCAGCACCATGTCCGCCAGAATGGAAAGGGCGATTTCCTGCGGGCTGACGGCCCCGATATCCAGCCCGACCGGCCCCCGGATGCGGGCGAAATCCGCCGCTGTCACCCCATCGGCCAACAGCCGTTCGCGGCGGCTGGCATGGCTTTTCCGGCTACCCAGGGCACCGATATAGAAGGCGGGAGTGGCAAGGGCGGCCTTCAGGGCCGGATCGTCGAATTTGGGATCATGGCTGAGCGTCACGATGGCGCTGCGTGCATCGGGCTGCAAGGTCGCCAGCGCCTCATCCGGCCATTCCGGCACCAGGTCGATGTCGGGAAACCGCGCCGGCGTGGCAAAGGCCGCACGCGGGTCGATCACCACCACCTGATATCCGGCCAGCCGCGCCGCCGGGGCCAATGCCTGGGCCAGATGCACCGCACCGATGATGAACAGCCGCAAAGGCGGGGCGAAGATATTGATGAAGAAGCGGCCCTCATAGAATTCCACCATGCCTCTGCGATCATGGCGGATGGCATCCAGCACCTGGGGCAGGAATTCATCCTCCAGCCCCACATCGCCCTGCTGCCGCCCATCGCCGCCCACCAGGGTCTGGAAGCCGGTGCCCATATCGGTGACCAGGGCGACCGCCTGGCCGGCCTGCTGGGCCCGGCGCAGCGCCTCGAATACACGGCGTTTCATGTTACCGGCTCCAGATAGATCTCCAGCTTGCCGCCACAGGCCAGACCCACTTCCCAGGCCATGTCATTGCTGATGCCGAAGGAGAGCAGGCGCGGCTCCCCCTCCTGCATCACCTTTTCCGCCTGAAGCGCCACCGCCCCTTCGATACAGCCGCCGGAAACCGATCCGGCCATGGCGCCGTCCCCGGCAATGGCCATCAGGCTGCCGACCGGGCGGGGGGCGGAACCCCAGGTGCCGATAACGGTGGCCAGCGCCACCGGTTTGCCCGCCGCCAGCCAGTCGGCGGCCTGCTGCAAGATCAGGGCGTTATCCGCCGCCAGCGTACTCATGATGCAGCCTCCGACCCTTCGGGGGAAATGTGGGTGCCACAGATGGGGATTTTATCGGAAAGGCCCAGCGGCTCAACCCAGGCGCCGGCCCTGGCTTCCTGCCAGCTCCTGAATCAATTGCCAAGCGACGCGGCCCGACCGGTTGCCGCGTGTGACCGACCATTCCACGGCAGCGGCGTGCAATTCCTCCACCGGGATGCTCAGGCCATAGGCGGCGGCATAGCCCTCGATCATGGCGAAGAACGTATCCTGATCGCAGGAATGGAAGCCCAGCCACAGGCCGAACCGGTCGGACAGGCTGATCTTCTCCTCCACCGCCTCCGCTGGGTTGATGGCCGTCGAGCGTTCATTTTCGATCATGTCGCGCGGCATCAGATGCCGGCGGTTGGAGGTGGCGTAGAGCAGCACATTTTCCGGCCGTCCCTCGATCCCGCCTTCCAGCATGGCTTTCAGGGATTTGTACTGGCCGTCATCGGTGCCGAACGAGAGGTCATCACAGAAAAGCAGGAAGCGGCGGTCGCTGGCGCGCAGCACATCCAGCAGCTTGGGCAGGGTGGGAATATCCTCCCGGTGGATTTCCACCAACACCAGAAGGCCCGGCGCATCACGGTTGATGCGGGCATGGATGGATTTCACCAGGGAGCTTTTGCCCATGCCGCGCGCTCCCCACAGCAGGGCATTGTTGGCCGGCAGGCCACGGGCGAAGCGCTGGGTGTTTTCCAGCAATTGCTGGCGCTGCCGGTTGATGCCCTGCAACAGTTCCAGCTCCACGAAGGACACCTTTTCCACCGGCACCAGGGCCAGTTCCGCCGCGCGCCAGACAAAGGCGTCGGCCGCCGCCAGATCAGCGCGCGGCGTGGCGGGCGGGGCCAGCCGGTCCAGCGCGTCGGCAATGCGGGACAGGATCGGCAGCAACGGATGGGAAGTGTCGGTCATGGTCATGCGTCTGTCGCGGTTTTCGGGCAAGATGGGGGCTTGCGGGCGGCAAGCGCCCACCCCAATTGTGCGGGGCCGGAACGGTAGCATGTGGAAGCGGCCATCAAACCCGGTTCAGCCGCATGGCTGGGGTGAGTTTCGGTTGCAACCCGCCCGTCCCCTTGTATAGTCCCCGCGTCTGGCGTTTCGCCTGAAAAGATCCGTCCTTTGAGGAGCAGTTGATGTTCATTTCCACGGCCTATGCCCAGGCTGCCGCAGCCCCGACCGATGGGGGCGGGATGCAACAGTTGATGTCGCTGGCGCCGCTGGTGCTGATTTTCGTCGTCTTCTATTTCCTGCTGATCCGTCCGCAGCAGAAGAAGATGAAGGAACATAAGTCGATGCTGGACGCCCTGCGCCGGGGCGACAAGGTCGTCACTGGCGGCGGCATTGTCGGCACCGTCATCAAGGTGGGTACCGATGATGATGTGACGGTGGAAATCGCCGAGGGCGTGCGCGTCCGCGTCATGCGCGGCACCATCACCAGCGTGCTGAGCAAGACCGAGCCGGTGAAGGGCGACGACAAGTAATATCATCGCTTGTTGTGCCTGAAAGGCCCGCGCAGCCCTTGGGAACAGGGGTAACGCGGGCCTTGTTATATCGGACATACACAGCCGAGGTATCCGATGGATGTGACCCCGATCATCCCCGCCGACCGTCAGGTGATCGACACCTATGGGCCCGGCATGTTCCGCGTTTCCAACCGGCTGTATCAGGAGCCGGTGATCGTGCAGCCGGACGTCACCCACCCCTGGGATGTCAGCGGATTCGCCGGCCTGACGCTGGAGAGCTTCTCCTTGATCACCCAGGCCGACCCGAAGGTGGAGGTGTTGCTGCTGGGCTGTGGGGCTAAGATGCAGTTGCTGCCATCGGCCCTGCGCAAGGCGCTGCGGGAGGCCGGCGTGGTGGTGGATGTGATGGACAGCCCCGCCGCCTGCCGCACCTATAATGTACTGCTGGCCGAAGGGCGGCGCGTAGCGGCGGCCCTGCTGCCGGTTTAAGTCCGTACCAGCCGGGCGGCGCGCTGTCCCGATAGAACCGCCCCTTCAATAGTGGCAGGCAGGCCGGTATCGGTCCAATCCCCTGCCAGTACTAAATTATTCAGGCCCTTCACCTGCGAACCGGGTCGACGCGCTGCGTTGGCCGGCGTGGCAGCGAAACCGGCCCGCCGTTCCTTGATGATACGGCAGGGCGGGCAGGGGGCGTTGGGGGTCTGCAACAGGCGGGCAATATCCGCCCACAGAATTTCCCTCAGTTCGTCAGACGGTTGGTCCATCCACCGGTCGGCGGCGCTGACGGTGACCGACAGCACATCGCCCCGCCGAAACAGCCATTCCGCCACCCCGCCCACCAGCCCGATGAAGGGCGGAAGTGACGGTACCGGCGCAGGCAGGCGGAAATGGGCGTTCAGAATGGCGCCATGGTCCAGCGGTACCGTCAGGCCCGGCAGCAGTTCCGCCGCCGTCGATGCGGGTACCGCCAGCACCACGCGATCCTCTGGCCCCAGGCCCAGGGGCCCGGCGCTGAAATCCAATGCCGTTACCCGCCCGTCCTGAATCGTCAAGCCCCGCAGACGATGCCCAAAATGGATGGTCACATCCCTTGCCCGCAGCCAAGCCAAAGCCGGGTCAATGAAGGCGCCTGACAACCCCGATGGTCCGGCAATATAGGGGCGACAGGCCGCCGGCCCCTTCAACAAGGTACGGCGGAAAACAGACCAGAGCAGAGGGGCGGAGGCGTCGGCCGGGGCTGTGTTGAGGATGGATACCGTCAATGGATGCCAGAGCCGCCGGCCGATCGGGCTGTCCATCGCCAGCACATCGGCCACCCGCGCCCGTTGACCATGAAAGGGCAGGGTGAGCGGGCGCAGATAATCCCACCAGCGCGTACCGGGAACCCGGCTGGCGGGATTGAAAATCCAGCCCGGCCCGTCGCCGGGACGCAATACCCAGCTTTCCCCATTGGCCAGATCGTGAAAGGGCATTTCCACCCGGTCCGGGCTTTCCAGCGCGGCCCGCCCGCCGATCCGGTCCAGATAGGCCAGCGCATGATGATTGGCCCCCAACAGCAGATGGTTGCCATTATCGATCAAGCGATCCAGCAGCGGGTCATGGAAGGACCGGCAGCGCCCGCCCGCCTGTCCGGCGGCTTCATGCAGCGTCACACGCCGACCGGATGCCGCCAGTTCAACGGCGCAGGCCAAACCGGCCAGACCGGCCCCGATAATATGGGTGATGGGCTGGGGCAAGGGGGAGATCAGGGGCGCGGTGGCCGGCCGATGACGCTGCCCGCTGCAATGCGGATCTTTTCCAGCTTGCTGAGCTTTGGCCGACGCAGCAAGGCCGCCGGGCTCCACCCCCGTTGCCGCAGTCGGCGCAGGATGCGGTAATAAAGCCGGATCATGGCGATGGCCGGGCGCAGCGGCCGCACATCGCCCTTCAACAGCGTGGCCGCGCGGCGGAAGGCATCCTCTGTCCGCAGGGCCAATGCCTCGCAGGCGGCGGGAAAGGCCGGGTGGCCCAACACCGCCTGTGGGTCGCGTCTGGCCATGGCCGGATCGATCCCTACCTGCCGCAAGATGTCGGCCGGCATGTAGCAGCGGCCGATGGCGGCATCTTCCGCCAGATCGCGCAGGATATTGGTAAGCTGCAAACTATGGCCGACCGCCACGGCGAAGGCGTCGGCCTCCGGGTCATTGCGCCCGAATACCCGGACACAGAGCAGACCGACGGCACCGGCGACCCGCCGGCAATAAAGCTCCAGAGCGGCCGGTTCCGGTGCCCGCACCGGCCCGTCAATATCCATCATCATGCCATCGACCACTGCCTGCAGCTCCGCTTGCGGCAGCTTGTAGCGGTCGATGGCGGCGGCCAGATCGCGCAAGGGGCCATTGCGTTCCGTCCCTGCCGCCGCAGGGCTGTAAAGCGCATCGACCCGGCGGCGCCATTCCGTCACCGCCACGCGCTTGGCCTCCGCCGTACCGGGACCGTCAGCAATGTCGTCCACGGCCCGGCAGAAGCCATAAATGGCGAACATGGCCTGCCGCTTGTCCGGTGCCAGAAAGCGCAGCGGCCAATAGAAGGTGGAATTCTCCCCCGCCTGTTTGGATAAGGAGGGGCAGGGGCCGCGCCGGGCCGGGCGGTGGGCAATGCCGCGCGCCACCCCTTTCACCACCGACCCCAGCCGGGCAAAGCTGCCCAACTGCACCCGTGCCGCCAGCGGATCATGCAGGCGCAGCCGGCGCGACAGGCTTTGCGCCAGGGAGACGATCACCGCCGCCTCCAGCCGCAAGCCGGTACTGACGACAAGGCCGGGCAAAGCCTCCGCCCGCACCAGCAATTCATCCACCCGGTCCAGCACGCGGTTGATCACCTGCCGCACGGCGGGCGTGGCCTGCCGTTCCACCAGCTGTTCGGCACTGCCCCCCGCCTCATCAAACCAGTTGAGCGGCATGTAGCAGCGGCCAATATCCACCCAATCGGACCGGCAATCCTGAACATGATTTAATATCTGCAAGGCGGTGCACAGCGCATCGGCAGCCGGGGCGGCGGCCATGCTTTCGCCATGCAGTTCCAGCAGGAAGCGGCCGACCGGGTTGGCGGAGTAGCGGCAATAAAGCAGCAGATCATCCCATTGCCGGCAATGGCTGCCCAGAGCATCCCGCCGGAACGCCTGCAGCAATTGGCGGGCGTGCAGGCCGGATACACCGGTCGCCGCCTGGCTGGCCTTCAATTGCAGGGCAGGGGCCAGCCAGGGCTGGTTGCCCACCCCGCTGACCAGGGCCCGTTCCAGCGCGTCCAATTGGGCAATGCGCATGTCCGGTTCAGCCAGCGGGTCATCGGCAATATCATCGGCCAGACGGGCAAAGGCATAGAAGGCCATGACATGCGGCCGCAGCGGGGCCGGAATCAAGCGGGAAGCAACGGGGAAATTTTCCCCCGCCGCTGATTTGCGCAGGCTCGGGCCCCCGGAGGGTATCCCCGGTTGGGCGGCAGGATGGGCGGTGCGGAAATCAGCCATGGGTGCTGCTCGCGGAGGACGGTCGGCACTACTCTGCCAGATCATGGGACGGGGGAGAAGCCACCTCAGCGCCTTAAGTTCCCCTGTGGCGAAAAGCCATAAAAAAGCCCCGACCGGTTAACACGGTCGGGGCTTGCTCAACCTTTTGGGTTAAGACTTTAAGGATGACCTTAGATCACCGAGCCGGCCTTGATCTTGGCCAGACGGGCATTCACGGCATCCCAGTTCACCACGTTCCACCAGGCAGCCAGATAGTCCGCGCGGCGGTTCTGGTACTTCAGGTAATAGGCGTGTTCCCACACGTCGTTACCGAACAGCACCGGGGTGCGGTTGAACAGCGGGGTGTCCTGGTTCGGCTGGGCAACGATGGCCAGCTTGCCGGCGGTGTCGGCGGTGACGAACACCCAGCCGGAACCGAACTGCTTGGTGCCGGCTTCGTTGAACTTCTTCTTGAAGTCCTCAAACGAACCGAAATCGCGGACGATGGCGGAACCAACCTCACCGGTCGCCTCGCCGCCGCCATTCGGGCCCATGATGGACCAGAACATGGAATGGTTGGCGTGGCCGCCACCATTGTTGCGCACGACGGTGCGGATGCTTTCCGGCAGCTCGCCCAGGCGGGCCAGCAGGTCTTCCAGCGACAGGCCATGCAACTGGCTGTGATCAGCCAGGGCATTGTTCAGATTGGTGATATAGGTCTGGTGGTGCTTGCCATGATGCAGACCCATGGTCTGGGCATCGATGTGCGGCTCCAGCGCTGCGGTGTCGTAGCTGAGTTCCGGCAGGGTGAACGCCATGATGGACGGCTCCTGTGGCTGAATGTTGCACCGCCCCAATGATTGGAACGGCCTGACACGGGGTTGAGAGATACGACCGCGGTGACATATGGTCAACCCGCTGCGGTGGCAAAGGTTCAATCATCTCCACAGGATGAACGGACTCTAGGAAAGGGGCGCACCAGCGCCTATAAGCCATGCTTCCAATCCCGTTCCGCCGCCGCCAGAGACCCCCGATATGGCCGAACCGATCCTGAGCGCGTGCGCCGACTCCGTGCGCCGCTACGACCATGACCGGTACCTGACCGCCCTGTTCGCCCCCGCCGACCGGCGCGAAGACCTGTTCGCGCTCTATGCCTTCAATCTGGAGGTCGCCAAGACGCGGGAGGTGGTGAGCGAGCCTATGTTGGGTCAGATCCGCCTGCAATGGTGGCGGGAAAGCATCGAGGGTGCCTATGAAGGCCAGCCCCGCCGGCATGAGGTGGTGGAGCCGCTGGCCGCCGCCATCACCCGCCATGGGCTGGACCGCGCCCTGTTCGACCGGCTGATCGACGGGCGCGAAGCCGATATGGATGATGAGGCGCCGGCCGATCTGGAATGCCTGATCAACTATGCCCAGGTCACCGGCGCCCCGGTGATGCAACTGGCGGCCCAGATACTGGGGGCGACCGATCCGGCCAGCCAGGAGGCGGCGCGGCTGGTCGGCACCGGCTGGGCCCTGACCGGCATCATCCGTGCCGTGCCCTTTCTGGCGCGCGGTCACCGGTC
The DNA here is from genome assembly GCF_027568365.1 of Niveispirillum sp. BGYR6. NCBI lineage: Bacteria > Pseudomonadati > Pseudomonadota > Alphaproteobacteria > Rhodospirillales > Azospirillaceae > Niveispirillum > Niveispirillum sp. BGYR6. The sequence goes on from NZ_JANLNL010000002.1 coordinate 139,928, forward strand.
GCGCCTGCCGGCCAATCTGATGATCCAGCATGGCGTGACCGAACCGGCACTCTATGAGATGAAGCCGGAAGCGGGGCTGGCCAAGGTGGTGCAGGTGGTGGCCGATAGTGCTGCCGACCATTTGCGCCGCGCCCGCGCCCTGCGCGGGCAGGTGGCGAAGGCGGCCCTGCCGGCCCTGCTGCCGGCGAAGCTGGGCGACCATTATCTGGGGCGGATCGCCAAGCTGGGCTATGACCCGCTGCACCGCGACCTGCTGCGCCCACAGGTGGGGCGGCAGATCAGCTTGGCCTGGGCGGGGCTGCTAGGGCGCTATTAATCCCCCAACCGCCAGTCCGCCGGGGCCGGCCGGCGGTCGCCGGCCATGAAGCGGCCGCCATAGGGGGCAAGGCAGAGATCCACCAGCGCCAGCACCTCCGATGGGTCTTGATTGGCAAACAGCTCCCCAAAGGCATGTTCGAAGGTGGCGGCCAGCATCGGGTCCAGCCGCATCAAGGCTTTGGCCAGCCCCTTGCCGCTGCCCGTCCAGGCGCCGGCGGCGCGCACAGTGAAATCCGCCAGATCAATGTAAAGCCGCGCCCCGATGGCCAATTGCTCAGCCGGGCTGCGCGGCTGGGCCAGATCGGCGGCAAGGTCGGAGATGGCATAGCGGCGGGAGCGGTTTTCTTCCTCCGGCAATTCGGGCGGGCCGCCATCCAGCACGGCCTGGGCCTGCCGCTTCAATTCCTCAATCAGGCCGGGATCGCCCGCCACCGGCAGGCCATTGGCCACCATGCGGGCCAGCGAGGGCTTGCCCATCTGGCGATCCGCCTCCCAGAAATAGGCCAGCGTATCGGGATCGTGCAGGAACAGTTCCACGGTGATGCCCAGCCGTTCATGCGTCTCCCGCACAGCACTGGGCAAATGGTGATAGACCAGCACGGCATCAATATCCGATCCCGGCCCGGCATTACCCTTGGCAACGGAGCCGGCCAGAAAGGCGGCGATCACATCGGGCTGATCGGTCCATTCCCGCAGGATGGTGTCGGCGATTTCAATGGTGGGCGTGATGCTCATGCCGCGTTCCCTTGGGTGACGGCCAGCGCCAGGGTGAGGGCGCGTTCAACGGTGGCAAGGCGAACCGCGGTGCGGTCGCCGGCAAAGACATGGCGTTCCACCAGTACCGCACCGCCCCGCCGGGCGCGGGCGATATAGACCAGCCCCACCGGTTTTTCCACCGAACCGCCGCCCGGTCCGGCAATGCCGGTGACGGCCAGCGTAACGTCAGCCCGGGAATGGGCCAGTGCGCCCAGCGCCATGGCACAGGCCACCGGCTCACTGACAGCGCCATGATCTGCGATCAGCGGGGCAGGGACACCCAGCATCGCCGTCTTGGCTTCATTGGTGTAGGTGACAAAGCCCCGGTCGACCACGGCGGACGATCCGGCCACGGCGGTCAGGCAGCCGGCAATCAGCCCGCCGGTGCAGCTTTCCGCCGTGGCGATCCACAGGCCCGCCGCCTGATAGGCATCGCGGATATCATCGGCCCGCTTGGTCAGGTGTTCCGGGAACATTGGCCATCCCCCTGTCAGGCGATCAATCCAGCACCAGCGGCAGGCGCACCGTGGCGGCGGCCTGGGCGGCGATGCCTTCCCGGCGGCCGGTGAAGCCCAGCCCTTCCGTCGTCGTCGCCTTCACGCTGACACGGGAAGGATCGATGGCCAGAATCTCCGCGATCCGTTCCACCATGGCGGCCCGGTGCGGGCCGACCTTGGGCCGCTCGCAGATCAGGGTGACATCGACATGGGCGATCACGCCAGCCTTTTCCGCCACCAGATCGGCGGCATGGCGCAGGAATTGCGCGCTGTCCGCCCCCTTCCAGCGCGGATCGGTGGGTGGGAAATGCTGACCGATATCGCCGGCGCAGATCGCACCCAGCAGGGCATCGGTCAGGGCATGAAGGCCGACATCGGCATCCGAATGCCCCTCCAGCCCCTGATCATGCGGGATTTTCAGACCGCAGAGCCAGACATGATCCCCATCATGGAACTTGTGGACATCAAAACCGGTGCCGGTACGCACATCGCCCAGGCCCGCCAGATAAAGCCGTTCGGCGCGGGCCAGATCGTCCTTGGTGGTCACTTTCAGATTATCCGGGTTGCTGGGGACAAGGGTGACGGACAGGCCGGCCTGTTCGGCCACGGCGGCATCGTCGGTCAGGTTCAGGCCGGCGGCGCGGCGATGGGCGATCAGGATATCGGGGAAGCGGAAGCCCTGCGGTGTCAGCGCCCGCCACAGGCCGGTGCGGTCCACCGTGCCGGCGCTGGTAACCTTGGCACCACCCGCATCCCCGCCGCGCTTCAGCGTGTCGGCCAAGGGCGTGGCGGCAATCGCACCCGGTGCCTGTTCCAATGCGGCGATCACCCCGGCGATGGCAGCCCCATCCACCAGCGGGCGGGCGGCATCATGGATCAGCACCAGATCGGGCGCTTGGCCGGCCAGGGCCTCCAGCCCGTTCAGCACACTGTCCTGTCGCGTCGGCCCGCCGGTGATGGGCGGTGGCAGGTCCAGCCCCGCCACCGCCTGTTCGTAAAGGTCGCTGAAGGCCGGATCAATGACGACGCGGACAGCGGTAATCTCCGGCCGGCGTAAAAACGCCTCCACCGTGCGGCGCAGCACGGGCTTGCCCGCCAGTGGCAGATATTGCTTGGGCAGATCGGCCCCGAAACGGGTGCCGCGTCCGGCGGCGACGATCAGGGCAACACAGCTTGGCATCGGGCGACCATGGCAATGGGTGGGATGGCGGAACCTAGCGCGCTTCGACGGCTTCGCCAACCCGTGCCGCACCGGCCGGTTTGCGTCACCGCAGCAGCGGACATGCGGCTGCGCAATATTGCAATTTTCAAACGATATGATAGCGTCTCGCCTAATTTTGATGCATCTGCGAAATATGCCTGTTTTTTAGGCGATTTTGCACCCATATCGGGGCAGTGCATCAAATCGGTGCAAAGGTATCAGCGATATGGCGAAGCGTCTCAACCCCATCCAGATTGGCCCCGTGCGCATTGAGGATCCGGTGATCCTGGCGCCGCTTTCCGGCGTCACCGACATGCCCTATCGCCGGCTGGTGAAACGCACTGGCGCCGGGCTGGTGGTGTCGGAGATGATTGCCAGCCAGGCAATGATCCGCGCCACCCGCGAAAGCCTGCTGAAAACGGAATGGAGCCTGGATGAGGCGCCGATTTCCATGCAGTTGGCCGGGTGTGAGCCGGATGTGATGGCCGAAGCCGCCAAGCTGAATGAGGATCGCGGCGCCCATATCATCGATATCAATTTCGGCTGCCCGGTGAAGAAGGTGGTCAACGGCTATGCCGGTTCCGCCCTGATGAAGGATGAGCCGCTGGCCGGCAAGATCATGGAGGCGACCGTCAAGGCCGTTTCCGTGCCGGTGACGATGAAGATGCGCAAGGGCTGGGACGCCAATAATCTGAATGCCCCGCGTCTGGCGAAAATCGCCGAGGAATGCGGTATTCAGATGCTGACCGTGCATGGCCGCACCCGTTGCCAGATGTATAACGGCACCGCCGACTGGAAATTCATCCGCGAGGTGAAGGAGGCGGTGAAGATCCCTGTGATCGCCAATGGCGATATCAACAGCTTTGACGATGCCGTGCGCTGCCTGGAGGAATCCGGGGCCGACGGCATCATGATCGGGCGCGGCACTTACGGCCGGCCCTGGTTCATCGCCCAGGTGATGCATTATCTGCGCACGGGCGAGATTCTGCCGGAACCGTCGCTGGCCGAGCAGATGCAGATCGTGCTGGAACATTATGATGCGATCCTGGCCCATTACGGCATCGATGCCGGGCTGAAGATCGCCCGTAAACATGTCGCCTGGTATTCCAAGGGCCTGCCCGGTTCCGCCGATTACCGCAACGCCATCATGACCACGGAGAGCCCGGACGTGATGAAGCAGCATATTGCCGGTTTCTATAAGGCGAGCATGGACCGGGGCGTCATCGCGCGGGTGGCCGCCTGATGGCGCGCAGCCCGGTCTATCCCCGCCGCAATGGCGGCGATATTGATCCGACGGCCATTCTGGCTGCCCTGCCGGACCCGGTGATGGTGGTGGATGGCGAGGGGCTGATCCGCTTCATCAATCTGGAAGCCCAGGAATTCTTTGATGTCAGCGCCACCCGCGTCATGGGGACGCCGCTGAGCGAGCTGATCCCGGAGGACAGCCCCGTCTTCAACCTGCTGGATCAGGCCCGCCTGACCCATTCAACGGTCTGCAAATACGGGATCAGTGTGGAGACCCAGCGCATCGGTCCGCACAGCGTGACCATGCAGGCGGCCCCCCTGGGCGATCCGCCCGATCAGGTGGTGCTGACCATCCATGAACGCTCCATTGCCCGGCGGATCGACAGTCAGCTGAACCATCGCGGGGCCGCCCGTTCCGTCGTCGCCATGGCGGCCATGCTGGCGCATGAGGTGAAGAACCCGCTGTCCGGCATCCGGGGGGCGGCCCAGTTGCTGGAAGAAAATGCCAACGAAGATGACCAGATACTGACCCGCCTGATCTGCGACGAGGCGGACCGCATCGTCGCGCTGGTGGACCGGATGGAGGTGTTTACCGATGGGCGTCCGCTGGAGCGCCAGGCGGTGAACATCCATGCCGTGCTGGAACATGTGCGCCGCATCGCCCAGACCGGCTTTGCCCGCCATATCCGCTTTATTGAGAAATATGATCCTTCCCTGCCGCCGGTGCTGGGCAACCGCGACCAGTTGGTCCAGGTCTTCCTTAATCTGGTGAAGAACGCGGCCGAGGCCTGCCCGGAACAGGGGGGGGAGATCATGCTCTCCACCGCCTATCAGCATGGGGTGCGGCTGGCCGTGGCGGGATCAGACAGCCGGATGCATCTGCCCCTGCTGGTCTGTGTGGCGGATAACGGCCCTGGCATCCCTGATGACCTGCGCGTCAACCTGTTCGATCCCTTCGTCACCACCAAGATGAATGGAACCGGCCTGGGTCTTGCATTGGTCGCCAAGATCATCGGTGACCATGGGGGGGTGATCGACTTTGAAAGCGTGCCGAAACGCACGATCTTCAAGGTTTCCCTCCCGGTCACCGGTGCTGGGGTTAACGGAGAGGGTGCCTAAAAAATGGGCGCAACCATTCTCGTTGCGGATGATGACCGGGCGATCCGGACCGTGCTGACACAGGCGCTGACCCGCCTGGGGCACGAAGTGAGAACGACAGGCAATGCCGCCACCTTGTGGCGGTGGGTGCAGGAAGGGGAAGGTGACCTGGTCATCACTGATGTGGTGATGCCGGATGAGAATGGGCTTGATCTGGTCCCGCGCATCAAGAAGCTGCGACCGGAATTGCGCATCATTGTCATGAGCGCACAGAACACGCTGTTGACCGCGGTCAAGGCAGCGGAGCGTGGTGCCTTTGAATATCTACCCAAGCCCTTCGATCTGAAGGACTTGATGGCGATTGTGCAGAAGGCGCTGTCGGCCCCGTTACCAGCCAGCCAGCCAGCCCCTGCACCGCAGCCGGAAGAGGAGGAGGAGAGTCTTCCCCTGATTGGCCGTTCGCCGGCCATGCAGGAAATCTATCGTGTCCTGGCCCGGTTGATGGGCACGGACCTGACGGTGATGATCACGGGGGAATCCGGTACCGGCAAGGAACTGGTGGCGCGCGCGCTGCACGATTATGGCAAGCGGCGGGGCGGCCCGTTCGTCGCCATCAATATGGCGGCCATCCCGCGTGAACTGATCGAATCTGAACTGTTCGGGCATGAGAAGGGGGCGTTCACCGGCGCCACCATGCGGTCAACCGGTCGGTTTGAGCAGGCCCAGGGCGGCACCCTGTTCCTGGATGAAATCGGCGATATGCCGCTGGAGGCGCAGACACGCCTGCTGCGCGTGTTGCAGGAGGGCGAATATACCACGGTTGGCGGGCGCACCCCGATCAAGACCGATGTGCGCATCGTGGCGGCCACCCACCGTGACCTGCGTACCCTGATCCGTCAGGGCCTGTTCCGGGAGGATTTGTTCTATCGCCTGAATGTCGTGCCGATCCGCCTGCCGCCTCTGCGTGAACGCACAGAGGATGTGCCGGCCCTGGTACGGCATTTCTTGAACCAGGCCGCACAGCAGGGCTTGCCGCACAAAAGCGTCGATAACGCCGCCATGGACCGGCTGAAACGCTATCGCTGGCCGGGCAATGTGCGTGAACTGGAAAATATGGTGCAGCGGCTGGCGGCACTCTATTCCCAGGAAATTATCAGCCTGGATGTCATCGACACCGAGCTGGCGGAAACCAACCCGGCCGCTGCCCCCACACAGGAACCGGTGAATGAGGGCTTGAGTGCCGCTGTTGAACGGCATCTGCGGGAATATTTCGCGGCGCATAAAGACGGCATTCCCGCCGCCGGCCTTTATGACCGCATCCTGCGGGAGGTGGAGCGGCCGTTGCTGTCCCTGTCGCTGACCGCGACCAGGGGCAATCAGATCAAGGCCGCCCATATGTTGGGGCTGAACCGCAATACCTTGCGCAAGAAGATCCGTGACCTGGATATCCAGGTGGTGCGCGGGTTGAAGTAAAAGCCGGATTGCCGGGGTACAGGGAACATCCTGTACCCCGGCAGTTTGGAGGGGGAGCAGGGCTTCCCGATCAGTGCTATCGACAGCTGTTCACATTCACCCTGTCCAACCACACCTTGTGGCAGCTTTGTCACGTTGCGGGCTGGCGCATAGTGTAGCTTTCTGGTAACAGTTCTGCTTCGCGCAGGTTCCGTCCAGCCAAGGCAGACGCTTTGCTCCCTACCGGATTGTTTGACGCCATTACCCTTCCTTCGGTGCCGCATGACTGATGTGGCACCCGACCTGACGCCCCCGTCGCAAGGGCTGTGGCGGCGCATTTTCGGCTGGTCACGCGGGCGGCACCTGTCGGCCATTGCGGCGGTGGCGCTGACCATTGCCGCCATTGCTGCCGGTGCCGCCACCTATGCGGCACTGACCGAGACCTTGCCCGTCGGCAATGATCAGAACACCGTCACCCTGTTGCTGACGCTGGATGGCGTGCTGCTGCTGCTGTTGGGGGCGGTGGTGGCAAGGCGCATCGTGGCGCTGTGGGTGGAACGGCGGCGCGGCATGGCGGGGTCGCGCCTGCATATGCGACTGGTGGCCGTCTTCTCCATCCTGGCGGTGCTGCCTGCCATCATCATGGCTATCTTCTCCGCCTTGTTCTTCTATGTCGGCCTGCAAAGCTGGTTCAGCGACCGGGTGCGGCTGGTGGTGAATGAATCCCTGGCCGTGGCCGAGGGATATCTGAAGGAACACCAGCAGACCCTGTCGCGCGATGCGGAGGTGATGCGCAACGACATTGCCCGCCTGCCGCCCTCGATCTATTGGGATCCGCCGCGTTTCCGCCAGTTCTTCCAGATGCAGGCGCTGCAGCGCTCCGTGACGGAAGCGGTGATCTTTGACGGTACCGGCCGGGTGGACGCTGTGTTCGGCCTGGGGTTCGCCTTCGATTTCACCACGGTGAACACCAACGATCTGGAACGCGCCCGCAAGGGTGAGGTGGTGCTGATTGTCAGCGAAAGCGGCAACCGGGTGAATGCCATCATTCTGTTGGATGCCGATTTCGATCGTTTCCTGTTCGTGGGCCGCCCGGTGGAAAGCCGGGTGCTGGAACATATGGACACGACGCAGAGTGCGGTTCAGGAATATCGCCAGATGGAGGGCCAGCGCTTTGCGCTGCAGGCCCGGATGACGGTGATCTTCGTCGGCATTGCCGTGCTGCTGCTGCTTTCCGCCATCTGGATGGGGTTGAACTTTGCAACATATCTGGTGGCCCCCATCGGTGCCCTGATCGCCGCCGCCGACCGTATCCGCGCCGGCGATCTGACAGCGCGCGTGCCCGATACCGGGCTGGAGCCAGAGGATGAGCTGGCTTCCCTCTCCCGCGCCTTCAACCGCATGACCAGCCAGTTGGAAAGCCAGCGCGGCGAGCTGGTGGAGGCAAACAAGCAACTGGACCTGCGCCGCCGCTTCACCGAGGCCGTGCTGGCCGGTGTCTCGGCGGGTGTGCTGGGGCTGGACCATCAGGGCCGCATCAACCTGCCCAACCTGTCGGCGGCGCAATTGCTGGGCGTCGGGGATCCGGCCAGCCTGATCGACCATGACCTGCTGGAAGTGGTGCCGGAAATGGCGGAGCTGATGGCCAGCATCCGCCGCCGCGCCGGCCGGCAGGTGGAAGGGCAGGTACAGATCCGCCGCAATGGCCAGATGCGCACTCTGCTGGTGCGGCTGGCGGCAGAGATCGTGGCCGGGGAGGTGAAGGGCTATGTCGTCACCTTTGACGATGTGTCCGAACTATTGTCCGCCCAGCGCAAGGCGGCATGGGCCGATGTGGCCCGCCGCATTGCGCATGAGATCAAGAACCCGCTGACGCCCATTCAGCTTTCGGCGGAGCGGCTGCGCCGCAAATATCTGAAGGAAATCACCAGCGATCCCGATACGTTCCGCACCATGACGGACACCATCGTCCGCCATGTCGATGATATTGGCCGCATGGTGGATGAATTCTCTGCCTTCGCCCGGATGCCGCAGCCGGTGATGAAGCCAACCGCGATGCAGGATCTTTGCCGACAAGCGGTGGTGCTGCAGGGCTCCGCCTATCCGGCGATCCGCTTCCAGGCAGCCTTGCCGGAAGCGCCGCTGCTGCTGACCTGTGACAGCCGGCAGATTGGTCAAGCCCTGACCAATCTGCTGAAAAATGCCGGTGAATCCATCGAAGGCCGGATTGAGGAAACGCCCGCCGGCACCGATGCACTGCCCGGTGAAATCACCCTGCGCCTGACGGTGGAGGATGAGCGGGTGTTGCTGGCGGTGGAAGATAATGGCAAGGGCCTGCCGGTCACGGAGGAACGTGACCGGCTGACCGAGCCCTATGTGACCACGCGGGCCAAGGGCACCGGCCTTGGCTTGGCGATTGTGAAGAAGATCATGGAAGATCACGGCGGTGCGCTGCTGCTGGAGGATCGGCCGGGCGGTGGTGCCCGGGTGACCCTGGTGGTGCCGCGCGGCATCGAAGCCACGGGCGCGCCCGTTCTCGATGCTGCCGCCGACCGTGACGCGATGACCGCCGCCGGGCGGAGGGGTTGAGGAAAAATGCACGACATTCTCATCGTCGATGACGAAGCCGATATTCGTATGCTGATTGCCGGCATCCTGGAGGATGAAGGCATGGGCACCCGCGAAGCGGCGGATGCCGATCAGGCCCTGGCCGCCGTGGCACAGCGCCGCCCCAGCCTGGTGATCCTGGATATCTGGCTGCAGGGCAGCCGGCTGGATGGCCTGCAGATCCTGGCGGAACTGAAACGTGACCATCCGGATGTGCCGGTGGTGATGATTTCCGGCCATGGCAATATTGAAACGGCGGTCTCAGCCATCAAATCCGGCGCCTATGATTTCATCGAAAAGCCGTTCAAGGCCGACCGGCTGCTGCTGCTGGTGGAACGTGCCATCGAGGCGGCCCGGCTGAAGCGGGAAAATCGGGAACTGCGCCTGCGCACGGGCGTGGAACTGGACCTGATCGGCCGGTCGCTGCCGATCAACCAGATGCGCCATTCCATTGAAAAGGTGGCCCCCACCGGCAGCCGGGTGCTGGTTTCCGGCCCGCCGGGCAGCGGCAAGGAAGTGGCCGCCCGGATGCTGCACGCCCGGTCGCGCCGGGCCGACGGGCCGTTCGTGGCGCTGAACTGCGCCACTATGCGGCCCGACCGGCTGGAGGTGGAGCTGTTCGGCACCGAACATGCCAGCGAGGGTGGCGGGCGCAAGGTGGGTACCTTTGAACAGGCCCATGGCGGCACGCTCTATCTGGATGAAGTGGCCGACATGCCGCTGGAAACCCAGGGCAAGATCGTGCGGGTGCTGCAGGAACAGACGTTCGAGCGGGTGGGCGGCACCTCCCGGGTGGAGGTGGATGTCCGCGTCATCGCCAGCACCAACCGCGACCTGACGGCGGAAATCGAACAGGGCCGCTTCCGGCAGGATCTGTTCTACCGTCTTTCCGTCGTGCCGCTGAAAATGCCGGCCCTGCGCGAACGGCGGGAGGATATACCCCTGCTGGCCCGCCATTTCATGCAGCGCACGTCGGAATCCGCCGGCCTGCCCATCCGCGTCTTTGGCGAGGATGCCATGGCAGCACTTCAGGCCTATGACTGGCCGGGCAATGTGCGCCAGTTGCGCAATACGGTGGAATGGCTGCTGATCATGGCGTCCGGCGATGCCTCGGAACCGATCCGCGCCGACATGCTGCCGCCGGAAATCGGCGCCATCACGCCGACGGTGCTGAAATGGGAGAAGGGCGGGGAGATCATGGGCCTGCCGCTGCGGGAGGCGCGTGAAGTTTTTGAACGCGAATATCTGTTGGCCCAGGTGACACGCTTCGGTGGTAACATCTCCCGCACCGCCAGCTTTGTTGGCATGGAGCGGTCAGCCCTGCACCGCAAGCTGAAGTCGCTGGGTGTCCATGGTTCCAAACTGATCGTGGAGTAAGCCCATGAAGGTCATCGTCTGCGGCGCCGGTCAGGTTGGCTCCAACATTGCCCGCTATCTGGCATCGGAGGGCAACCATGTCACCGTCATCGACCAGTCACAGGAACTGATCCAGAAGATCAGCGACCAGCTGGAAGTGCAGGCGATGGTGGGCTTTGCTTCCCACCCCAATGTGCTGGAGGCGGCGGGCGCTGCGGATGCCGACATGATCATCGCCGTCACCCTGGCGGATGAGGTGAATATGGTCGCCTGCCAGGTGGCGGCCAGCCTGTTCAACGTACCAACCAAGATTGCCCGCGTCCGCCACCAATCCTATCTGCAACCGATCTGGGCCGACCTGTTTTCGCGTGGGCATCTGCCCATCGATGTCATCATCTCGCCTGAGATTGAGGTGGCGCGGGCCGTGTCCCGTCGCCTGCAAGTGCCGGGTGCCTTTGACATGATCCCGCTGGCCGATGGGCTGGTGCGGGTAATCGGGGTGGTCTGTTCGCAGAACTGCCCGATCATCAATACGCCGCTGCGCCAGTTGACCGGCCTGTTCCCCGACCTGTCCATCGAGGTGGTGGCCATCATCCGGGGTGACCAGCAGTTCATCCCCGGTGGCAATGACCAGATGCTGGCCGGTGACGAGGTTTATTTTGTGGCCGACACCAAGCATGTCCCCCGCGCCATGGCCGCCTTTGGCCATGAGGAGCGGGAGGCGCGGCGGGTGGTGATTGTCGGTGGTGGCAATATTGGCCTCTGTCTGGCGGAAGAAATTGAGGCCAAACACCCCGGTGTTTCCGCCCGCATCATTGAAATCGACCGCCGCCGGGCCACCCAGGTGGCCCAGAAACTGGGCCGCACCATGGTGCTGCATGGCGACGGGCTGGACCCGGCCATTCTGGAAGAGGCCAATATCAGCGCATCGGAAACCATCGTCGCCGTCTCCAACAGCGATGAAGGCAATATCCTGGCCAGCCTGCTGGCCAAGCGCCATGGCTGCCAGCGCGCCATCACCCTGATCAACAAGACGACCTTCCAGCCGCTGGTGCAGCCGCTGGGCATTGACGCGGTGGTCAGCCCGCGTTCCATCACCGTCTCATCGATCCTGCAGCATGTACGGCGCGGGCGGATCAAGGCCGTCCACGCCCTGCGGGAGAATTTCGCCGAGGTGATCGAGGCGGAGGCGTTGGAAACCTCCACCCTGATCAATATGCCGCTGAAGGATATCAAGATGCCGGCCGGCATCATTGTCGGCGCCATTGTGCGCGGGCAGGAGGTGATTATTCCGCGCCCCTCTACCGTCATCAAACCCAATGACCGGGTGATTATCCTGGCGGAGGTTGGACAGGTGAAGAAGGTTGAGAAGATGTTCGCCGTAAGGCTTGAATTCTTCTGACCGGGCTGGTCATAAGTTGTTAAGCAGCCGCAATTTGCGTTCAACCTGATCGATAACGGGCGCCCAATCGCCTGATTGGGGTTGGCGGAAAAAGGGCATCGTTGGATACCAGGAGCTGGAACTCCGCTCCCGCAGCCACCGCCAGCCCAGCAGCACCCAGGTTGACCGCTACTACACTCCTGCCAGATGTACGGCGGAAGTATCGACGCTAATTGCCAGATCATACCAGTGTCGGTAAATTCTGACTCGTCAGCATTTACCGACTTCGGCGGCATCAGCCGCCGCTCCGCCCGATTGTTCAGCTCCGCTGGTCCAGCACTCTTGGCGCGGGTTGTGAAAATCGCCTCCGGACCCAAGGTCCGGAGGCGACATCGCCACTCTTGGTCGGTCGGCCAAGTGTTTAGGCGAAAATGGCCGTATTACCGTTTTTTGCAACGCATATCCGACCCACGAACGGACCTCCGTTCGGCCCCACCTGGTACTCGTGATTCACGATGACTGCCGCCGGGTTGGTCAGGTTTTGCACTGTCACCTCCGGTGCATTGAAGTTGGCGCAATATCCCAAGGAAACAGACCCCGTCCCAGCTTCGTTCAGAATAGTGGCGTTGTTCGCCTCCACGGCGGAAATGAGCACACGTTCGCCGTTGGCAGCGCGGGCCAGGGCGTAGGGTACCACAGACCAGGTGCCGTTCGGATTGTAGGTCACGTTGAATGTCGTAAAGCCAGAGGTGGCGTCGCACAGTGCGGCATTGATAGACGACTGTGTGAAATTCATGACAGAACCGGGCGTGTAGGTGCCAGTTTGGACATAAAATTTCAAGATTGGTTGACAATCCAGGTTTTTTCCCGGTTCAGCGGTTACGAAGTTGGAGAGGATAACACCACCCGTCGACGTACGCACACCTGAGCCTGCGTTGTATTTGGCGAGAATTGGGTCGTAGGACGGGGTGACAATACGGAACGTCCCTGGCTGCGGGCCGCTGGAGTTCACGGGCGGCGATAAGCCCAGTGGGTTTACGGTCATGTATGTTGTGTCCAGCGTAGGCGCCCCGCCATCGGCCGGGGCCAAGTCGATCGCTTGTATCGCGGAACTGTATCCTGAAGGCTGTCCAACTATCGGCGGAGAAACTTGCTGCTGGACCGCCGCATAATGTTGTAATAGAATCTGAAATGTTAAAACAGCACCAGAACTTGCAGACGGAGATAGAGGAGAGGTGAAAATGCTATTTGAGTATACTTTCGATCCTCCTACATATATAGAGGGCTGCTGAAAGAAAAACATGTTTTGTTGAGTTGGACTGTTGTTCGTTACGTTGATTGTTATCAGGGTTGCCATGTTCGAAGATCCTTTATGGTTTTGTTTCTGGTTTTGGCCCTCAAAAGGAGCGCACGCTCGATTTGGCCACCACCATTAGTATATTAAATAAGTACGAAAAAAACCAAAAACTAGAAGGTTTATCATTAAAAATAATTAATGATAATAGAATATTCGTTTAATACGTTATTATAATAAATTATGTGAAATAAAGTGGAATAAAGATAATTTATACTCGTTAAGCGTGGGTCGCCTTGTTCTCCCGCATGAACCATTGGGGCGATCAGTCCTCCAAACACCAGATGGATGAGAGCACCAGAATGTTTTTTGGTACTTCCAGTGTTCCGCGGTAATGGCTAGCATCACGCGATCAATGCGCCGACCGGTTCTTCGAATAAAGCTTTTCCTTTACAATGGATGCTGTGGGTTAATTGGAAGAATGTGAGATAGATCGGCAGTTTTTTTGTAAAATTTCGCAACACTGGCGTAATCAGTATTGCTGGATGTACCAGAATCTCTTCATTGTGTTGTCATGAAGCTCGTGACAAGCGTCGTCATTCTTGTCACGTGCGTAATGGCAGCGAGGCAAATGCCGCAATGACGTTTCCGACCCTTGACCGTGCTGGACCGGACGCGCGACATCTGGTTCAACTTTCATCCCTGGAACCTGCCACCATGCCACGCATCGTTTATGTCAATGGCCGCTACCTGCTGCATGACCAAGTCCATGTGCAGGGTGAGGATCGCAGCGTCCACTTCGATCAAGTCGGTACTGCCGACCCGCTGCTGAAGGGGCAATGATGAGCCATAATGTCACCCCGCCACAGGCCCCTACCCGGTTGCCGCGCGCCGTTCTGTTCGATTGGGACAATACATTGGTTACCAATTGGCGTTGTATCCATGCCTCCATCAATGCGGCCCTGGCTGATTTCGGCCTGCCGCTCTGGACGCTGGAAGAAAGCTATGAACGGGTGCGCCACAGCCTGCGCGACAGTTTTCCGCTGATCTTCGGGGAAGAATGGCCGCGCGCGCGCGACATTTTCTATGCCCATTTCGAAAAGCATCATCTGAATTATCTGGATGTGCTGCCCGGTGCGACGGAATTGCTGGCGCTGCTGCAGCAAAGGGGCGTGGTGCTGGGCGTGGTCAGCAACAAAACCGGCCGTTTCCTGCGGCGGGAGGCGGAGGTTCTGGGCTGGACCGGCTACTTTACCGCCGCCCTGGTGGGTGCAAATGATGCCGCCGCCGACAAGCCCGATCCGGCCCCGGTGACCATGGCGCTGGCCGGGACGGGGATCGAACCGGGGCCGGATGTCTGGTTCATCGGCGATGCGGATGTTGATATGGAATGCGCCCACCATACCGGCTGCGTCCCCATTCTGGTCGGCCATACGCCGGCAGGGGGGGAGGGGTTGCGGCATTTTCCCCCTGCGTTAAGGCTGGATAGCTGTGCGGCTATTTCATCCTTGGTTATTACATTTGATGATACCATATCTGGCGATGCTGGGATGGACCGGTAAACTGCCGGACACTGGCATCATGTCGATGTAGTCGGGTACCCACCAGGGTGCCCCAATAAACTGAGCATAAGCGAGGCTGCTCCAATGTCTGAAAAATCCCAAAACGTTCAGGACGTCTTCCTCAACCATGTCCGTAAAAGCAAGACCCCGGTGACCGTGTTCCTGGTCAACGGTGTGAAGCTGCAGGGCATCATCACCTGGTTCGACAATTTTTCGGTCCTGTTGCGGCGTGACGCGCATTCCCAGCTCGTTTACAAGCACGCCATCTCGACCGTGATGCCGGCGCATCCGATTCAACTGTTCGACCCGCCGGCGAAGGAGAATGACCACGACTGAGTTGGGTAACCTCGAAGCGCGCGGGTCTTCCACCCGCGCCTTCGTTCTGCACCCGGTCCTGCCAGAGGACCGAAATGGTGCCCGTGAACCTGAATCCTGCCTGGAAGAGGCCGTGGGCCTCGCCGCCGCCATTGAGGTGGAGGTTGCCGCGTCGCGCATCGTACGCACGATGCGCCCGCGACCGGCCACCCTATTCGGCAGCGGTGCGGTGGAAGAGGTGGGGGCGGCGATTGCGGCGGAAGAGATCGGCCTTGTCATCGTAAACCATGCCCTGACGCCCATCCAGCAGCGCAATCTGGAACGGGACTGGAAGGCCAAGGTCATCGACCGCACGGGCCTGATCCTGGAAATTTTCGGCAAGCGCGCCCGTACCCGTGAAGGTCAGCTTCAGGTGGAACTGGCGGCGCTGACCTATCAGCGGTCCCGCCTTGTCCGTTCCTGGACCCACTTGGAACGCCAGCGCGGCGGTTTCGGCTTCCTGGGTGGTCCCGGTGAAAGCCAGATCGAAATGGACCGCCGGCTGATCAGCGACCGCATCGTCAAGCTGAAGGCGGAACTGGACGAGGTGCGCCGCACCCGTGGCCTGCACCGCAAGGCGCGCGAAAAGGTGCCTTATCCGGTGGTGGCGCTGGTCGGTTATACCAATGCCGGCAAAAGCACCCTGTTCAACCGCATGGCCGGGGCGGATGTGTTCGCCAAGGATCTGCTGTTCGCCACGCTGGACCCGACCATGCGGTCGATCACCCTGCCGTCGAACCGCAAGATCATCCTGTCCGACACGGTGGGCTTCATTTCCGACCTGCCGCATGGTCTGGTGGAGGCGTTCCGTGCCACCCTGGAAGAGGTGATGGCCGCCGACATCATCCTGCATGTCCGCGACGTGTCGCATCCCGATACGGGGGCGCAAAAGGCCGATGTGGAAGCGGTGCTGCGCGATATGGGGATTGAGGCGGAGAGCGACGAGCGGGTGATGGAGGTGCTGAACAAGCTGGACCGGCTGGGGGAGGAGGATCAATCCACCCTGTTGCGGCAGGCCCGGCGTACCGGCGGCATCGCCATTTCAGCCCTGACCGGCGATGGCATCGACACGCTGTTCAACGCCATTGACCGCCGCATGGTGGCCGGGCGGGAGGTGGTGGATTTTGTTCTGCCGCCAGACGATGGCGCCGCCATGGCTTGGCTTTATGAAAAGGGCGAGGTTCTGGAACGTGACGATCAGGAGGAGCATATCCGCTTGCGCGTCGGGCTGGAGCCGGCCGATCTGGCGCGGTTTGAGGGGCGCTTCCCCTATAAGGCGCAGCTTGGCCCCGGTCAGGTCTCTGCACGGGAAGCCAGGCAGGAGGGGCGGCAGCCATGGCTTCCCTGACGGCCCATGCCCGCGTTGATATGGATGCCGTGGCCGCCATCCTGCGGGATGTCGCGGCCACGGAAATCATGCCGCGTTTCCGTAACCTGCAATCCAGCGACATCCGGGAAAAGAACCCCGGCGATCTGGTGACGGTGGCGGATGAGGCATCCGAAAGGGTGCTGACGGCACGGTTGCGCGACCTGCTGCCCGGTTCCATCGTGGTGGGGGAGGAGGCGTGCGCCGCCGACCCCGCCCTGGTGCGGCATCTGGCCCATGCCGCAGAGCCGGCCTGGATCATCGATCCGGTGGATGGCACCCACAATTTCGCCCATGGCAAGCCGGTGTTCGGCCTGTTGCTGGCCCTGTCCCAAGGTGGACAGGCGACGGCCGGCTGGATTTACGATCCGGTGGGCGACCGGATGGCGATGGTGGAGGTGGGGGAGGGCGCCTGGATGGCGGGCCAGCGCTTGACGGCCAAGCCGGCAGCGCCGATCCCGCAGATGCAGGGCTCGCTGTCCACCAAGTTCTTTGCGCTGGAGGAACGCCAGCGGCTTGATAAGCTGCGCCCGCATTTCGCCGATACCTATCGGCTGTTCTGCGCGGCGCATGATTATCTGAACCTGCTGACCGGTATCGGCCAGTTCGCCATGTATAACCGCATCATGCCGTGGGACCATGCCGCTGGCACCCTGGCCTATGGCGAAGCGGGCGGCCATGTCGCCAAATTCGACGGCACACCCTATCGCGCCGCCGATGTGGATGGTGGGTTGCTGATGGCACCTGATCCTGCCACCTGGTCCGACCTGCGCGATTTCATTTTTCCTGAAACTTAAATTCAGCGTGGGCGATCAGGCCCGCGCTGTTCTTTCATCAGGCTCAAGACTTCGGCGTGCGATGCACGGCCAAAACGCCCGGCCCCTGGGTGGTGGGCATGATCTCCAGCCGGTTGACATTGAAATGTGCCGGTAAGGTTGCCGCCCAATAAACTGATTCAGCGACATCTTCAGCCGTCAGCGGCACCGTGTCGGCATAGACCTTGGCGGCCCGTTCCGCATCCCCCTTGAAGCGCACCAGGCTGAAGCTGGTTTCGACCATGCCGGGTTCGATGCAGGTGACGCGCACGCCCGTGCCGATCAGATCGGCCTTCAGGGCCAGACTGAACTGCGTGACGAAAGCCTTTGACGCACAATAGACATGGCCGCCGGGATAAGGGTAGCTGCCGGCGATCGAGCTGATATTGATGACATGGCCGCGCCCGCGTTCCACCATGCCGGGCAGGACCAGTCCGGTGATGATGGCCAGCGCCTTGTCGTTGGTATCGATCATCACTTCCCAATCATCCAGATTGGCCTTATGCGCGGGCTCGGCACCCAGGGCCAGCCCGGCATTATTGATCAGCAGATCGATATCCTTGAATTCGGCGGGCAGGGCGGCCAACGCCGCTTCAACCGTCTTGCGGTCCCGCACATCCAGTTCCAGCACATGCACCGGCACATCCAGCGTATCCAGCAGGGGACGCAGCTTTTCCGGCTTGCGGGCCGTCAGGATCAGTTTGGAGCCGATGGCGGCGAAACGGCGGGCAAAGGCGGCACCAAACTCACCAGTGGCACCGGTAATCAGCACGATATTGGGCCGGTGGGCGGGGGCAGGGTGGTTCATGGCGTTGTTCCTTCAAGCGTTCAGGCGTTATCCGGGCGTTCACGGCGCTTGGCATCCACCCACAGGGCTTCCATTTCTTCCAGGCTGGCCTCTGCCGGGCTGCGGCCCTGGGCGGCAAGGCCGGCTTCCACCTGCCGGAAGCGGCGATCAAACTTGGCATTGGTGCCGCGCAGGGCGGTTTCCGGATCGATATCCAGGCGGCGGGCCAAATTGACCAGGGCGAACAGCAGATCGCCCAACTCATCCTGCATCCGTTCCTTGGTCGGGGTGGCGGCCGTGATCTCCACCCGCAATTCGCCGATTTCCTCCTCGATCTTGTCCAGGATTTCCTCGGCGCGGGTCCAGTCGAACCCGACACGGGCGGCACGTTTTTGCAGCTTTATCGCACGGGTCAGTGCGGGCAGACCGGCAATCACCCCGTCCAGCGCGGAGGGTGGCTTGCCGCTGGCGGCGGCCTTCTCGGCGCGTTCCCGCGCCTTCAGTTCCTCCCAGTGGCGGACCTGATCATCCGCCGTCGCCACATTCACCTCACCGAAAACATGGGGGTGGCGGCGTATCATCTTGTCGGCGATATGGCCGGCAATGGCGTCAAAATCGAACAGGCCGCGTTCCTTGCCCATCTGGGCATAAAAGACGCTCTGAAACAGCAGGTCGCCCAACTCGTCCTTCACCGCCATCATGTCGCCGGACTGGATGGCGTCTGCCACCTCATAGGCTTCTTCAATCGTGTGGGGGGCGATGGTGGCGAAATCCTGCTCCAAATCCCAAGGGCACCCACCATCGGGATCACGCAATTTCGCCATGATATCCAGCAGGCGGGAAAGATTGTTGGACATGGATCAGGTTCCGGTCGTTGACGGCAGTTTGGACCTTAGCCCGTTGCAGGCGGTCATTCCAGCAGCAGGAAATAGGTAAAAATACTCTATATACGAAAATATTCTTAATACGCGATAAGGAAGATTATGGAAATTAAAGATAGCGGCGCGGCATAAAACCCGTTTAGCTCAGGGAAATTTCCCGCTTCTGGTCAGCGGCCCGCTGACCATTCTCAATGAGTTCCATCACCTGAATGGCTTCTTCGGGCCGAACGGGATTGTCCGCACCATGCAGAATGGCGTCCCGCAGCTTTGCGAAATACCGCAGATAATTGCCGCGTTCGGCGCTGACCGTCCGGTTCGACAGGCTGCCATCCTCGGCAACGCTGGTCATGGATGGCGGCTGATAGGCCGCGCCCCAGCCATCACCGCCCGGCTGCCGGCCAGCCTTCAGCGCGTCCTCCTGGCTGTCCAGCCCATGGCTGATGAAGCTGGCCTTGTCGCCATGTACGGCAAAGCGCAGGCCGCTGGCCGGTGTCAGCATGGAACCATGCAGGATGACCCGCAGACCATCGGCATAGCGCAGCAGCGCATGGAAATAATCCGGTGCCCCGTCGCCGGCACGCTGGGTGCCGATATCAGCGTAAATAGATTGCGGCCGCCCGAACAGGCAGAGCGCTTGATCAATGACATGCGGTCCCAGATCGTACCAGAGGCCGGCACCGGGCCCCGGCTTTTCCCGCCAGCGGTCACGCACTGCCGGACGGAACCGATCGAAATGGCTTTCAAACTGGGTGACGCGCCCCAGTTCCCCGGCATTGATCAACCGCTTCAGGGTGAGGAAATCACCGTCCCAGCGGCGATTATGGAAAATAGATAAAATCCGGCCGCAGTGCTTTGCCTGCGTGGCCAGCCGTTTGGCATCAGCCAGATCCACGGTGAACGGCTTATCCACCACCACATGCTTGCCGGCGGCCAGCGCCCGGCCGGCAAGGTTGGCATGGGTATCGTTGGGCGTGGCGATGACGATCAGGTCAATGTCAGCGGCGTCAAAGGCCTGCTCCGGTGTCGGCAACACCGTCACATCCGGCCAATGCCCCCTCACCTTCTCTGCATTGCTGGAGACAATAGCTGCCAGTTCAAGGCCGGGCGTCGCTGCAATCAACGGGGCATGAAAGGTCTGTCCCGCATAGCCGTAGCCGATAAGAGCGACGTTTAACATTGCAGGATATCCCTTTGATCTGACGCTCAGATAACCTCAATCACCATGCCATCATAGGCGGGTTCCACACCATCCGGCAACAGGCTGCACAGCGTGTCGTAATCCATCATATGGTTCATATGGGTCAGAATGGCGCGCTTGGGCCGCAACCGTTCGATCCAGGCGCGCGTAATATCCCAATGGGCGTGAACCGGATGTGGCGGCTCCAGCCGCACACAATCCACAATCCAGGTGTCCACCCCTTCCAGAATCTCGAATGCCTCGTCACTCAAGCGCACCACATCGGTGGAATAGGCGATGCGCCCGAAGCGAAAACCAAGGCTATTGGAATGGCCATGATCCTGCACAAAGGGAATTATATCAATGGAACCAATGCGAAACGGTTCATTGATGATGTGTGGTGTGAGCACCGGCCGCGCATAGATATTGCCACCCGGTGGCAATGGCTTGAAACAGTAATCGAACCGCTGGCTCAGGATCGCCAGCGTGTCGGCATCGGCATGAACATCCAGCGCTTTGCCGGTCAGCCAGTTGATGGCCCGCAGATCATCAATGCCATGGGCATGGTCGGCATGGGCATGGGTATAAAGCACGCCATCCAGATGCTGCACCCCGGCATCCACCAACTGTTCGCGCAAATCCGGTCCGGTATCGACCAGAATGGCGGTGGACGCATTCTCCACCAGGATGGAGGGGCGGCGGCGGCGATTGCGCGGGTTGGCTGGATCGGCCTTGCCCCAGACATTGCCGATCAACGGCACACCGGAAGAGCCACCGCAGCCCAGAATGGTGACACGCATGGCCGCCCCTTTTTCCCCCGCCGTCACGCCGCCAGCGACAGGGCGACGGCGGGCACCTTGGTGAACAGACGCTGGAAATTCGCCGTCGTCACCCGTGCCAGTTCGGCCTCAGCAACGCCCTTCACCTCCGCCACATGGCGGGCGGTGTGGGCAACGAAGGCCGGCTCGTTCCGCTTGCCACGCATCGGCACCGGGGCCAAATAGGGCGCATCGGTTTCCACCAGAATGCGATCCAGCGGCACATCGGCGGCAATGGCGCGCAAATCCTCCGACTTCTTGAAGGTCACGATGCCGGATAAGGAGATATAGAAGCCCAATTCCAGCGCTTCTTCAGCCAGTTGCCGGCCAGAGCTGAAGCAATGCAGCAACCCGCGCAGCCGCCCCTGCCCCTCTTCCCGCAGGATGCGGATGGTGTCCTCATCCGCATCGCGGGTATGGACGATGATCGGCAGGTCGGTTTCCAGGCACACCCGGATATGGCGCCGGAACGCTTCCTGCTGAATGTCGCGCGGGCTCTTATCGTAGAAATAATCCAGGCCGGTTTCACCGATGCCGACCACCTTGGGATTTTCCCTGGCCAGTTCGATCAGTTTTTCAACATCGCAAAGGGCAAATTCCTCCGCCGCCTGATGCGGATGGATGCCCAAGGTGCAATAAACATCGGGATAGGATTGAGCAACATCAAGCACTTGCCCGAATTTGCTGACATGGGTGCAGATGGAAAGCATCAAGCCAACGCCCGCATCGCGGGCGCGCTGCACCACGGCATCGCGCTCCGGCGCGAAATCCGGGAAATCCAGATGGCAATGGCTGTCGACCAGCATCACTTGGCCTCCTCCCCCTCCGGCGCCACATAGCGCGGGAAGGCCGGCTGCGGGGCGGGCAGCGGCGTACCGGGCACCAGCTTGGCGGTCAGCAGATCGCCAAAGCCACGCTGATCGGCCGGAACCACCAGTTGATCCAGAATGCGGGCGCTGCTGTCGGGCATGAAGGGCTGGGTCATGATCGCCAACTGGCGGATCACATCGGCCAGATTATAGAGCACGGTGCCCAGGCGGACCTGATCGGTCTTGCGCAGCGTCCAGGGGGCCATTTCATCGACATAACGGTTGGCATCGCCGACCACGCGCCAGATGGCATCCAGCGCCTTGTTGAAGGCCTGGTTGTTCAGTTCTGCCCGCACGCTATCCAGCATACCGGCAGCAGCACCCAGCAGCGTGTTGTCGGCTTCTGTCAGCGCATCCGGCTGGGGCACCTTGCCTTCATGATATTTCTGGATCATGGACAGCACGCGCTGGCACAGGTTCCCGTAGTCATTGGCCAATTCGCCATTGATCCGCTGCATCATGGCGCGCTTGGAGAAATCGCCATCATTGCCGAAGGGGATTTCACGCAGCAGGAAATAGCGGGTCTGGTCCAGACCATAGGTGTCCAGCAATTCCTGCGGCTTCACCACATTGCCCAGCGACTTGGACATTTTTTCGCCTTCCACGGTCCACCAGCCATGGGCGAACACACGGCGCGGCAGCGGCAGGCCGGCGGCCATCAGGAAGGCCGGCCAATAGACGGTGTGGAAACGCAGAATATCTTTGCCCACCATATGCAGGTCGGCCGGCCAATATCGGGCAAAATCCGTGCCCTCGCCCGTGTCGGGATAGCCGATGGCGGTGATGTAATTCACCAGCGCATCCAGCCAGACATACATCACATGCTTTTCATCGCCCGGCACCTTCACCCCCCAATCGAAGGTGGTGCGGCTGACCGAGAGGTCGCGCAGACCGGTCTTGACGAAGCTGATCACTTCCGACCGCTTGCCGGACGGCATGATGAAATCCGGCTGTTCCTCATAAAGCTTCAGCAGCTTTTCGCCATAGGACGCCAGCTTGAAGAAATAGCTCGGCTCCTCCACCCATTCCACCGGGGCGCCGGTGGGGGCGAAGCGCTGGCCATTGCGCTCCGTCAACTCATCCTCACCGTAATAGGCCTCGTCGCGGACGGAGTACCAGCCCTTGTAGCTACCCAGATAGATGTCACCATTATCCAGCAGCTTCTGCCAGACGGCCTGCACGGCCTTGATGTGGCGCGGTTCGGTGGTGCGGATGAAATCGGTGTTGCTGATATTCAGCAGGGCCGCCAGATCGCGGAAATTCTGGGAATTCTTGTCGGCCAGCGCCTGGGGCGTGGTGCCGAAATTCTCCGCCGATTTCTGCACCTTCTGCCCGTGCTCGTCGGTGCCAGTGAGGAATTTCACATCAAACCCGTCCAGCCGCTTGAAGCGGGCCAGCACGTCGCAGGCGATCGTCGTGTAGGCGTGGCCGACATGCGGGGCGTCGTTCACGTAATAGATCGGCGTCGTGATGTAGTAAGGCGCGCGCCCGGACATGGTGCTTCTCCGTAAAAAACGGCAAATCGGAAACGTTTTTTCAGGCAGACGCCGCTTCAATCTGCATCAAAACACCCATCAGGGTCTGACGCCGATCCAGGCTGGCATGATCCGCCTTGCTGAACAGATGGTTGGTGTTCTCCCACACCTCCACCCAGCGATCAAGGCGCCCGGCCCGAAGGCTCCCCTGCATCAGGCGGTGGACAAGGGCGGCTTCCCCCGGCACCACCTCCGGCGGGATGGTGCCGCGCGCGGCGGCGCGCGCGATACGGCCCAGCCACCAGCCGATCAGTTCGGAAATGGCGGCCCAACTGGCCTCATCATTGCCGCGCAGCACGGCATCAATGAAGGCATAGGCACCCAGAATATCCAGCCGGGGCAGCGTGTCGAACACGCCCAGCATGGCCTTGTAGAGATCCATGCCACCGGCATGATGCAGCTCCAGCGCCTTGCCCACCGAGCCTTCGCCCAAGCGGGCAAGGGCCGTGCGGTCACCATCGGCCATGTCAGGCTGATAGCGGAACAGCAGGCTTTTCACCTGCGCCTCGCTCAGCGGCTCCAGCATCAGCTTGCGGGTACGCGACCGGATGGTCGGCAGCATGGCGCCGACATTATCCGCCACCAGCAGGATCAAAGTCTTGGGCGGCGGCTCTTCCAGAATTTTCAGGATGGCGTTCTGGCCGCTGGTGTTCAACTGGTCAGCGCCATCCACGATCACCACGCGCCAGCCGCCCTCTGCCGAGGTCAGGTGCAGGAAGGGGGCGATCTTGCGCACCTCATCCACCGGCAGGTCACGCTTGTAGCGTTTGCGCTTTTCGTCCCAGGTGCGCTGGATGGTCAGCAGGTCGGCATGGCCGCTGGCGGCGATGCGGCGACAGGCCGGGTGCTCGGGATCGACATTCAGGCTGGTCGGCGTCGGTGGCGGGCCGAACAGGCCGCCATCGACCTCCCCTGGCAAACCCTTGACCAGGACAAAGCGGGCCATGCGATAGGCCAGCGTCGCCTTGCCGACACCCGGCGGCCCGCCGATCAGCCAGGCGTGATGCATCCGACCGGAATTCCAGCTTTCCAGCAACAAGGCCTGGGCAGCGGCATGGCCTTCCAGATGGGTATTGCGACGCGGATGATAGGTCTCCGCGTCGAACGGGGTTTCCGCGCTCACCGCAGGCCCCCCAGCCGGTCCCGCACGGTCTGGCGGATGGCGGCCTGGATAGCATCAATGCCTTGGGCAGCGTCGATGATGGCGCAGCGTTCCGGCTCGGCCGCTGCGATGGCGAGATATCCCGCGCGCAGACGCCGATGGAAATCCAGCTTCATCTGCTCGTACCGGTCTTCCCCGCCATTGCGGGCGGCGGCACGGGCAAGACCGATGGCGGGATCAATATCCAGGATCAGGGTCAGGTCGGGCTGGGTCTCCCCGACCGCAATCCCCCGCAACTGTGCCAGCAACGCCTTGTCCAGCCCATGCCCATCGCCCTGATAGGCACTGGTGCTGTCGGCGAAGCGGTCGCACAGCACCCATTGCCCCTGCTCCAATGCCGGCAGAATGGTCCGCTGCACATGGTCATAGCGGGCGGCAGACAGCAGCAAAGCTTCGCTGACCGGCAGCCAGCGGCCAACATCGCCATTGACCAGCAGGTTGCGAATGGCCTCCGCCCCCGGCGAACCGCCGGGTTCACGGGTGGTCACCACCTGCCGGCCATCGGCGCGCAACGCCTCGGCCAGCAGGCGGATCTGGGTGGATTTGCCTGCCCCTTCGCCGCCTTCCAGGGTGATGAAGCGGCCGCGTTCAGCCATGTTACGGGGCCTTTGCCGGTTCCGCCGCCGGCGCGGCAGCAGGCTTGGACGGCCCGAACAGCATATGGGAGGCGGCAGCGGCCACACGACCGAACAGGCCCAGCCGTTCCACATCAGCCGCCGCCACCAGCGGCACCTCCAGCGTCGGGAAATCCGGTGCCGTCACCTTCAGGGTTGCCAGCTTGGTGCCCTTGGCAACCGGTGCCGCCACCGGCGCATCAGCCACCAGCGTCACCTTCATCAGGCGGCGCTGTTCATGGGTCAGGGTGATTTTCATCTGGCTCTGCACGGTCAGCGGCACGGTTTCCGCCTGCCCCAGCCAGACGGGCAGGTTGTCCACCACCTCCCCCGCCTTGAAGAGGGTGTAATTGTCAAATTCGCGCCAGCCCCATTCCAGCAGACGGGCGCTTTCATCGGCGCGGGCCTGCATATTGGGCAGGCCATTCACCACCAGGACAAGCCGGCGCTCATTGCGCTTGCCGGTGGCGATCAGGCCGTAACCGGCAATGTCGGTATGGCCGGTCTTCATACCGTCCACACCCATATTGCGATAGAGCAGCGGATTGCGGTTGCCCTGCTTGATGCCGTGATAGGTGAACTCCTGTTCCGAATAATAATGGAAATATTCTGGGAAGTCCCGGATCAGCCGGACAGCCAAGGTGGAAAGGTCACGCGCGGTGGAATGATGATCTGGGTCCGGCCAACCTGATGCGTTCGTCAGGTTGGTGTTGTTCATGCCCAGTTCCTTCATCCGCTTGTTCATGGCGGTGGCGAACGCCTGCTCCGTCCCGGACAGGCCCTCGGCCAGCACCACGCAGGCATCATTGCCGGACTGGATGATCATGCCGCGGATCAGGTCTTCGACCTTGATGCTGTTGCCCAGCTCCACGAACATCTTGGAGCCCTGGACCTTCCAGGCGCGTTCCGACACCGGCAGCGTATCGTCCAGCTTCAGCCGGCCTTCCTTCAGCCGTTCGAATACCATGTAGGCCGTGGCGACCTTGGACATGGAGGAGGTCGGCATCTGCTCGTCGGCATTTTTCTCAAACAGGACCGTGCCTGTATCTGCGTCCAGCAGAATCGCCTCCCGGGCGATTGTGTCCAGGCTGGCCGCCATTGCCGGCGTGGCTGCGGCGGTGAACAGGAAGGCCACCGCCACCCGGCGGACAGCGCCCTTCATCCGACGTGCGAACCGAAATTCCATGGTAATCCGCTAACCCTTTGTCTGCGTAAAGCGACACCGGGGGCGCTTCATGCGCCCGGTACCGGCATAATGACGGCACAACACGGTGAATGCCACCCCTAGAACGCCGCAGGGGTGGATACAAGCGTCGCGCCTGCCGATACCAGGAGCCATGGATCATGGCTCCTGGTCATTACAAGTTCCCTCAAGCGCCGGGCGGCGGCATCCGCCGCCTTGGCTTGCGCGGGCATGGGCCCGCGGGCCAGCGGTCGCTGGCCTCCAAGGGTCATTTGGCATGACCCTTGGGGTTACCGCTTAATCGACGATGATGCGCGCACCATTGGTACCGGTCTGCAGCACCTGGGCCAGCACCTGATCAGCCCTGTCCACATTCTCGAACGGGCCGACGCGGACGCGGAAGAACTGCGTATCGCCCACCATCGCCGACGAGATGTTGGTGGGGGAGATGGAGTTCAAGCGCGCCCGCAGCTTGTTGGCATTATCATAGATGGTGAAGGAACCCGCCTGCACATAGATGCGCTGCGGGCCCGGCGGCACCGGCTTCTGTTCCACGACGGGGGCCGGCATGAAGCGGCCATCATCCGTGGTGGTGCCAGCAACCGTAACCGGCGGGGCAACATTGCGCGATGGGGTTGGCTTCGGCGGCGGCAGGGGGGCGCCTTCCACCGTCACCTTGGGACGGGGGGCGGCCTGCGGCACCGGGCCGCCATCAGGGGAGCCGGCCACCTGAGTGCCACCGGCATTCATCGCCGCTGCCGCAATGGCGCGGCTTTCTTCGGCCAGAATCTCCACCCGCACCTTGGCGGTGCCCTTCTGGTCAAACCCCAGCAACTGGGCGCCACGGCGCGACATATCGATGATGCGGCCGGGCACGAAGGGCCCGCGATCATTGATGCGCACCACGATGGAACGGCCATTTTCCAGATTGGTCACGCGCACCAAGCTGGGCATGGGCAGCGTCTGGTGGGCCGCCGTCAGCTCATTCTCATTATAGGCCTCGCCATTGGCGGTGGCCTTGGTGTGGAAACCGGGGCCATACCAGCTGGCAATGCCGGTCTGGTTATAGCTGTAATCGACCTGCGGATAATACCAGACCCCTTCGATTTGATAGGGGTTGCCGACCTTGTAGGTGCCGCCCGGTGTCGGGCCGGCGGCTGCGGCGGGGGCACCTGCCTGCTGGGGTGCGGCGGGCGGCGGCTTGGAGGCGCAGGCCGAAAGGCCGGCCATCGTCACACCAAACAACACCCATTTTACCACATTTGCCCGCGACATGCCGCTCTGTCCCCAACCGATTGTGGCGGCACACTACATCAAGTCAAACGCCCGCGCCAATATGGTCGGCGAGAATTCCCACCGCTGTTGCGAAATAAGTCGAGCGGTTCCAGTCCATGATGGTGCGGTAATTCTCATAGACCAGATAGGCCTTGCCGCCGGGGCCATCGGGCAGCACCAGTGACGCGGAAAGGGAGGCTGCTGGCAGTGGTTTGCCATTCATCTGATGCAGCCCGCGCTTGGCCCAGACGGACAGGGGCTGGGCCTTGTCGAATCCGGTCCAGCCGGCAGCGGCATTGCCTTTCGGCAATTTCACCTCCCGCCCCCAGGTCTGATCCATCCGCCAGCCGACCTTGGAGAGATAATTGGCGGCAGACGCAAAGACATCGGCCGGCGTGCCCCAGATATCGCGCCGGCCATCGCCGTTGAAATCCTGGGCATAGCGCAGAAAGCTGCTGGGCATGAACTGACTCTGCCCCATGGCACCGGCCCAGGAACCCAGCATCCGGTCGGCCGTGATATGGCCCTCGTCGATGATCTGCAGCGCCTCCAGCAATTCCTTGCGGAAATAGGCGCTGCGCCTTCCATCATAGGCCAGGGTCGCCAGGGCATCGACCACCTTGAAGCCGCCCATGTTGCGGCCGAAATCCGTCTCCATGCCCCAGAGCGCCACGATGAAGCGGGGCTGCACACCATAGTGCCGTCCTACCTTCTCCAGCAGGGCATGATGGGTGCGGTAAAGTTCGCGGGCCTTGGCGATCCGCTGCTTTGTCACCGTGCGGGAAAGGTAGGTATCAAAGCTGATGGTCCGTTCCGGCTGTTTGGCATCCAGTTCCAGGATGCGGGGAATCGGCGCAATCCCCGTCAGTGCCAGCTCAAGGGTAGGGGCAGAGATGCCTTTGGTCGCCGCCTCCTGCCGCAGCGCCTCCAACCATTGCGGGAAGTCCACCGTCTGTGTCGCGTTGCCCGCCACAGGCAGCAGCGAAAGACCCAGCGCGAGCAGCCATACGGCGGCCCGCCCGGTGCGGCGCGTGGATATGCTGTCGGTCAAGGCGCTGGCTCCAATTCTGCCTTCGGCCCTCTGTTTTGGCACGCGGCTGCACGCAAAAGCAACCGGGGTGCGGCGGACCAAGAGGGGGTAAGACGGTCAGGGGGCCGGGAACAGGGCGGAGGTACGGCCGGACAGCCAATAGACGATCAGCCCGCGATATTCATAGGCCGCACGTTCCAGCATCGACAGATTATCGGACAGGTTCAAGCCGAAGCGCCATCGTTCCGACCGGTTGGCCCCATAGCTGACCGGGTAGGGCACGACATCGATGCCCACCTTGCGGAAAATGCCCACGGAACGCGGCATGTGGGCGGCCGAGGTGACCAGCAGCACGCGGCCGCCCGGCGGCAGCAATGGTTGGCTGTTGACGGCATTTTCCCAGGTATTGCGCGAGGTTCCTTCCAGCCGCACCCGGTCCATATCCACGCCTAAATCGGCCAGCAGGGCGGCGGCCACCGGGGCTTCACGCGCGTCGGGTTCGCGCGGGTCGCCACTGCCGCCGCTGAAAATCACCGGGATATCCGGATAATGCCGCATCAGCCCCGGTACCACGGTCAGCCGCTCCGCCTCCTGGTTCAGCTGGGGGGCGCCATGCTCCATTGAGCCGATGGGGCCGACGGCCCCCCCCAGCACGATGATGGCATCGATTCCGCTCGGCGGGGTGCCGGGCGCCGGGAAGCGCTGTTCCAGGGGCAGCAGCACCCAGGTTGCCAAGGGCGTGACCATGATCAGGGTCAGCAACAGCGCCGCCAGGGCCAGAAACCACCGTCCCAGCGCCCGCCCGGCCAGCATCAGCAGAAAGCCGGCCAAGGCCAGCAAGCCGATGATATTGCCCGGCGCCGTCAGTGCCGCCAGCAGTTTCCCCAGCTCAAATCCCATCGCCAATGCCCTTCCCTGCTTTCAGATGATCCGTGCCCATACCGCACCGCTGCCAAAGAATTGAAGCAAATGTCCCTAATCCTGGTTCCAAATCGATGGCAATTGTGAAAATATGCTGTGGATAACCTGATGAGAGTCAGGGGTGTGGGGTTGCCATGTGTTTCCCAATGGGGATGGGGGAAGCGTTCGGTATGTTCAGCGAATTTTGGAACATATTCGTCACGGGCGCTGAACCGGAAACATTGATATACTGGTCTAACATGGAGCCATGTTTCCCTTGCCACCCCATCTATACCGTTGCCCGTTTTTCGGAATATTGACGTCGTGACATTACCCAACATCATGACGCCGGCGGAAACTCCGGCCGTGAAATCTTCCGCCCGTGATGCGGTTACGGGCCTGTGGGAGATGCGGCCCTTCATTTCCCAAGTTGATCAAATCCTTCATGATCATCAGGGGCGGCTGATCGCCGGCCTGCTGGTCATTGAAATCGAACGGATGCATCAGCTGTTCCAGGTGCATGGCCAGGGCGCGCTGGATTATGCCATGGCCCTGCTGGTGGAGCGGTTATTGCCGGCCTGTGGCCCCCAAGACCTGATCTGCCGTTTCGCCCAGACCCAGTTTGCCATTTTCCTTCCCGGACTGGATCATGCCGGCAAGGCCTTGTTCGCGGCCTCGGCCATTGCCAATAATATGGCCGCGCCGATCATCATCGAAGGCCGGCAATTGCATGTTTCGGCCAAGATGGGGGTCGCGGTTTCCCCCAATGATGCCACCGATGGCGCCAGCTTGATCCGCAATGCCTGTGTCGCCCTGCGGGAGGCGGTGGCATCGGGAACCACCAGCTATCTGCATTTCACCCGCGCCATGCAGGATGATTTGCGCGACAAGCTGGATCTGGAGGATGCCTTGCGGGTGGCCATGCAGGAAGGCCAGCTGAGTGTGCATTACCAGCCCAAGGTCGCCATCGCCGGCGGCCATGCCATCGGGGGGGAGGCGCTGCTGCGCTGGCGTCACCCAGTGCGGGGCATGATCCCGCCTGGTACTTTCATCCCTACGGCGGAGGAAACCGGCCTGATCGTCCCCATCGGCGAATGGGTGTTGCGCCAGGCGATCAACCAGATCAAGGCGTGGCTGGACCAGGGGCTGCCGCCCATCCAGATTGCTGTCAATGTGTCGGAACGCCAGTTCCGCTGGGGGCATCTGCCGGCCCTGATTGATGTGTTGCTGGCGGAAAGCGGTATCCCGCCGCATCTGCTGCAGCTGGAAATTACCGAAACCATCCTGCCGGCCGATCTTGACGGTGCCTTGCAGCAGATGCGCTGGATCGCCGATCGCGGGGTGGCGCTGGCGCTGGATGATTTTGGCACCGGCTATTCCTCCCTCTCCTATCTGCGGGAATTGCCGCTGGACTGCCTGAAGGTGGATCGGCAATTCGTCATGGATATGGAGCATGACCAATCCACCCGCCATATTGTGGAGGCCATTGTCGCCATGGCCCAGGCGATGGATCTGAAGGTGGTGGCGGAGGGGATTGAGACACAGGCGCAGTGGGAAATCCTGCAGCGGCTGGGGGTGGAGGAAGGCCAGGGCTATCTGTTCGCCCGCCCCATGCCGGCCGAGGATTTCGCCGCCTATATCCGCAATGGCGGTCCCCTGGCTAAAGGTTAAACCAAGGGGCGTGGAACACGACCCTTGGAGGCCAGCGACTGCTGGCCCGCGGGCGCGTGCCCGCGTGAGCCAAGGCGGTGGATGCCGCCGCCCGGCACTTGAGGGAACCCAAAATCTCCCTGGATCGGTCACGATCAAGGGAGATGGATATTAAAGCAACATCAGCGTTGCCAGCCCCAGGAAGGCCAGGAACCCCACCACATCGGTCACGGTGGTGAGGAAGACGCCGGATGCGACAGCCGGGTCAACGCGCATCCGGTCCAGGACAAAGGGGATCAGGGCGCCGAACAGGCCGGCGCAGAACAGGTTGACCACCATAGCGCAGGCAATCACCACGCCCAACAGCGGTTGTCCAAACCAGATATAGGCGATGACGCCGATAATAATCGCCAGGGCACAGCCATTCAACAAGCCTACCAGCACTTCCTTGCCGATCACGCGGGTGGCGTTGGCCGGTGTCAGTTCCTTGGTGGCCAAGGCGCGGACCGCCACGGTCAGGGTTTGCGTCCCGGCATTGCCGCCCATGCTGGCAACGATGGGCATCAGCACGGCCAGCGCCACCAGATGCGAGATGGTGACGGAAAACAGGTTGATCACCATGGCCGCCAGCAGCGCCGTCACCACATTGACGGCCAGCCAGCGGAAGCGTGACCGCGCGGTGCCCAGCACGGCGCGGTAGAAATCATCCTCCCCGACGCCGCCCATGGCCAGCATGTCGGCCTCCGCCTCCTCCTCGATCACGTCCACCACGTCATCGACGGTGATGACACCCAGCAGACGGCCGCCCTTATCCACCACAGGGGCAGACACCAGTCCGTAATTGCGGAACAGACGGGCCACCTCTTCCTGGTCCATGGTGGCGGGGATGCGGTGGATATCCTCATGCAGGATTTCGTTCAGCTTCACCCCGCGCCGGGCCCGCAGCACGCGTGACAGGGGCACTGTACCCACCACCCGATGCATCGGATCGACGATGAAAATATCGTAGAATTGTTCGGGTACATGGCTGTCATCGGCGGTGGCAGCGGCGCGCAGATAATCCAGCAAACCACCGACCGTCCAGAATTCCGGGACGGAAACAAATTCCCGCCCCATCAGGCGACCGGCGGAGAATTCCGGATAGGTCAGCCCTTCCTCGACCAGTGCCCTGGCCTCCGGCGGCAGGTTGGCCAGGATTTCAGCCTGCGCCTCCTCGTCCAGATCCTGGATGACGTCGATGGCGTCGTCGGTATCCAGTTCAGCAACGGCAGCAGCCAGGGCCTTCGGCTCCAACTGCTCCACCACCTCTTCACGCAGATCGACGGAGAGATAGGCCAGGATTTCAGCGTCGAAGCTGGGGCGCAGCAGCGCCACCAGCTCGACACGCCGTTCATCGTCGGCCTGCTCCAGCAGGTCGGCGACGTCGGACGGGTGCAGGTCCGCCAGCAATGTGGCAGCACCCTGCATATCGCCAGCCTCCATCAACGCGATGACGGCCAGCCGTTCACTTTCCCCGGCATCGCCATCATCAGCGATGACGTGCCGGGGGTCACCATGCGGCCGATCTGAAGGTGGGCGATCGGCCGGAGACATCATGCGGCACCTGCGGGGTTATGAACCTGCGCATCAATGACGGCCAGGGCCGACATGTTGACGATACCGCGCACCGTCACCGACGGGGTGAGGATGTGGGCCGGCTTGGCCGCCCCCAGCAGCACCGGCCCCACGGCCAGACCATCGCCCAGCACCTTCAACAGGTTGAAGGAGACGTTGGCGCTGTCACGGTCGGGCATGACCATCAGGTTGGCACTGCCCTGCAGGCGGCTGTTGGGGAAAATACGGCTGCGGATTTCCGGGCTGATTGCCGCATCTGCGTGCATTTCGCCTTCCACCTCCAGATCGCCACAACGGGCGCGGATGGCCTGCAGCGCTTCACGCATCTTCAGGGCCGCGGTATCATTATGGCTGCCGAAGCTGGAATGCGACAGCAGGGCCACCTTCGGCGTCAGACCGAAACGCCGCACCTCTTCCGCTGCCAGCTCGGTGATTTCCGCCAGATCGGCGGCCGTCGGGTTGGCATTCACATAGGTATCGGTGAGGAAGAAGGTACCGCGATTGAGGATCAGCACCGACAGGGCCGCCATGACGCGGGCCCCCTGCTTCTTGCCGATCACGTCATTCACATGCTTCATGTGCCAGTCATAAAGGCCGACCGTGCCGCAGACCAGGGCATCCGCCTCCCCCTTCTCCACCATCAGCGCACCGATCACGGTGGTGTTGGTGCGCACCACTTGGCGGGCGCGGTCGGGGGAAACGCCGTTACGTTCCATCTTGCG
The DNA here is from genome assembly GCF_027568365.1 of Niveispirillum sp. BGYR6. Lineage (NCBI taxonomy): Bacteria > Pseudomonadati > Pseudomonadota > Alphaproteobacteria > Rhodospirillales > Azospirillaceae > Niveispirillum > Niveispirillum sp. BGYR6. The sequence goes on from NZ_JANLNL010000002.1 coordinate 173,447, forward strand.
ATGGTAGGTCTGCCAATAATCGTTATAGGCGGGGTCGTTCTGCGGGTCGATCAGGCGCACATTCTCGCCCAGGCGCAGACGCAGCCCCAGCTTTTCGATGCGGCGGGCCACCACTTCGCGGCGGCCGATCAGGATCGGCTGGGCGATACCATCTTCCAGCACCTGCTGCGCGGCGCGCAACACCCGTTCCTCTTCGCCCTCGGCATAGGCGATGCGGCGCGGATCGGCCTTGGCCTTGGCGAAGACCGGCTTCATCAGCAGGCCGGAGCGGAAGACGAACTGACCCAGCTGTTCGCGGTAGGCGTCGAAATCCTGGATCGGACGGGTGGCGACACCGCTATCCATGGCAGCCTGGGCCACAGCCGGGGCGATTTCCAGGATCAGGCGCGGGTCGAACGGACGCGGGATCAGATATTCCGGGCCAAAGCTCGGCGGTGCCTCGCCATAGGCCATGGCCACCACATCATGCACCTCCGCCTGGGCCAGACGGGCAATGGCGTTGACGGCGGCGATCTTCATAGCCTCATTGATGGTGGTGGCGCCCACATCCAACGCACCCCGGAAGATGAAGGGGAAGCAGAGGACGTTATTGACCTGATTGGGAAAATCCGACCGGCCGGTGCCGACGATGGCATCGGGCCGCACGGCCTTCACCTCATCCGGCATGATTTCCGGGGTGGGGTTGGCCAGCGCCATGACGATGGGGTGCGGCCCCATCTTCTTCACCATATCCTGCGTCAGCACGCGCGGGGCGGACAGACCCAGGAACACATCGGCATCGCCAATGATATCGTCCAGGGTGCGGGCATTGGTGGGCTTGGCGTAACGGGCCTTGCGTGGGTCCATCAACTCGGTGCGGCCTTCATAGACCACGCCCTTGATGTCGTTGACCCAGACATTTTCCACCGGCAGGCCCATATCGACCAGCAGGTCCAGACAGGCCAGGGCCGCCGCACCGGCACCGGAGCAGACCAGCTTGACGGTGGAGAAATCCCGCCCCGTCAGCTTAAGCGCGTTGGTGATGGCGGCGGCAACGATGATGGCGGTGCCATGCTGATCGTCATGGAAGACCGGAATCTTCATGCGGTCGCGGAGCTGCTTCTCCACATAGAAGCATTCCGGCGCCTTGATATCTTCCAGATTGATGCCGCCGAAGGTCGGCTCCAGCGCGGCGATGACATCGACCAGCTTGTCGGGGTCTTTCTCATTGATCTCGATATCAAAGACATCGATGCCGGCGAACTTCTTGAACAGAACGCCCTTGCCTTCCATGACCGGCTTGGAGGCCAGCGGCCCGATATCGCCCAGGCCCAGCACGGCAGTGCCGTTGGTGATCACGGCCACCAGATTGCCACGGCTGGTATATTTCGCGGCGTTGGCCTCGTCCTCAACGATGGCCTCACAGGCATGGGCCACGCCCGGCGAATAGGCCAGCGCCAGATCGCGCTGGGTGGCCAGCGGCTTGGTCGGGGTAACGGCAATCTTACCGGGCGTCGGCAACCGGTGATAATCAAGGGCCGCATCACGAAAGGCGTCGGTCATTTCCTAACTTGCTCCCAGCAACCGTAACGGAGGGTCTTTGCGGATTGTTTTTCTTTGGTCGCTAGTTAGGCTGTTCCGGGTGCGGCTGTCCAGTCTGTGGCGCTTGCGGCGGGCGTGGACCTGCCCCCCGCCCGCCGCGCCAATGCCGCGTTACTCATGCGCTGGTATTCACCTGCGACGCAGCCCAGCGCTGTTCCTGGGTCGAACCACCATAGCCATAGGCATGTCCATCGACAGCGTGGACCAGCACATAGCTTTCCGGGTGCAGAGGCCCCAACAGGTCCGCCATACCGGTGAAGGCTGCCTGCACAAACCGCGTGGTTTCTCCCTTAAGATTGGTGCCGGCCGTGATTTTGATATCCAGCCAGAAGGCGGCAAGACCAGCATCCGTGGGGCGCTGGCCGCCGATGCACCAACCGCCGGGGTCGGCCGGCTCCACCAGGACAGCGGTAACACCCTTGTCCTTTCCAAGATATTCGGCAGCCCAAGCGGCCGCAGCCTTGGCAATGGCAGGCCGGCGATCTGGCCCCCCGATCTCTGGCTCAACATAACGAATAGTGATCATCGGCATCGCTTGCTCCCATGTTCCAATGGCGATGACGAGATTATGGAGCGGTATCTATCATTTCATAACCGCATGAATTGTGATATTCAAGATCGTAAATTTTAATGGTGTGCTGATGCTTGATCTTGAATCGGTGCGCCTGTTCGTGTTGACGGTCGATCTGGGCGGGTTGACGCGCGCGGCGGAGGCTGTGGGAACCACGCAGCCGGTGGTCAGCCAGCGGATCAAGGCGCTGGAAGGGCAGTTGGGAACGCAACTGCTGGAACGCTCCCCCCGCTTTGTCCGCCCCACGGCAGCGGGGACAGCGTTTCTGGCACGGGCGCGGGCGCTGCTGGCTGCACATGACGCGGCGATCGGCTTCAGGGAGGCGCCAGCCCTGCATCTGCGGCTAGGGATCAGCGACCATGTGATGGGGGCGGCCGCTGGCACGCTTCTCCGCCGGCTGCGCGCCGTATTGCCGCCTGATCTACGCCTGGAACTGAAAGTATCCCTGTCGCAGCCCTTGCGAACGGCGTTCGAGCAAGGGGAACTGGACAGCATCATTATCCGCCGGGAGGCCGGGGGCGGCGACGGCGAGGTCTTGGGCAGCGAACCGTTGATCTGGTGTGGCGATCCAACCACCCTTCCCGGCACTTCCCCTTTACCCATTGCGTCTTTGGGGGAGCCCTGCGGGGTGCGTGCCACAGCGCTACGGGCGTTGGAACGGGACAATATTCCCTGGTACGAGAGTTTCATTGCCGGGAGCAGCAGCGCCCTGCTGGCTGGTATATCGGCCGGATTTGGGATCGCGCCGATGGGACAGTTCGGCGCTGCCAGCCATGATGTCGGGCCATTATTGGGGCTGCCCCGGCTTCCCGCGTCGAACATTGTCCTTCTGGGGCGCGCGGCCGGGCAGGCGCGCGCGAAGGCGATCAATGCCATCGCGGCCAGTGTCCGCGCGGCATTGGCCGCTGCCGCCGGGGGTAGATAAATCGTCGATCACAAGCGGGCGGACGTGCCGGCGATGAAGCGGCGGGGTGTGACTGGGGACAGGAAACGCGGGTCGTCGAAGCCCAGTTCCTGGGCATCGCCATAAATGCCAAGCCAGGGTCGATGCGGACAATTGTACCATCGGGGCAGTTATTTATCCCGCCATCGGCGTGACATTTATCCTGATACCTTCGACCTATGGCCGGTGCTGCCGTCGCGGTTTAAGCTGACTTATCACGCCCGTTGGACGGGAAGGAGGAAGGGCTTGTCGCTGCGGTGGCGGATCATTCTGCTGGTGACGCTGGCGGCGACCCTGTCGGCCCTGGCCGGGCTGGCGGTCACCGTGGCCGGTGCCCGCGTTTCTGTGCGGATGGAGATGATGGCGGCCCTGGAACTGGCGCGGGCAGAGCCACCCAGTGCAGCACTGCCGACTCATGTCCGCCATGTCACCCGCCAGTTCGTGCCCAATGGCACCCCCCTGCCCCCGGCGCAGCGGCACCATCCGGGGGTGCCGGGCTGGTTCGCCGCCCTGGTCTGGGATGGGGCGGATGATATCCTGCTGCCGGTGGAAGGCGGCGTCTGGCTGCAGCGCGCCGACCCGGCGGATGAGGTGGCGGAGGTCTGGGCGGATACGCTGGCCCTGGCGGTGACGGCTGCCATCATGCTGGTGCTGATGCTGCTGGCCCTGTCGGTTCTGGTGGGGCGGGCGCTGGCGCCGCTGAATGACTTTGCCCTGGCGCTGGACCGGCTGACGGAGGGGCGGCAGGCGGGGCCGGCTGCGGCCATTGCCATTCCCGAACTGGCCGCCATCGGCCGGCGGATCGCCCGGCTGGACCGGGAACTCGCGGCGGCACGGGCGGAGAATACCGCTTTGTCACACAGCCTGATCGCCCTGCAGGATCAGGAGCGGGCGCAGCTGGCCCGCGACCTGCACGATGAGCTGGGGCCGCTGCTGTTCGGCATCCGCGTGGATGCCCATGCCATCAGCCGTGCCGCCGCCACCGGGCCGGTACCGGGGGCGGATGCGGCGGGCCGGGCCGGGGCCATCGCCGATGCCGCCGCCGCCATCCGCGACCTGTCCCGCCGCATCCTGAACCGGTTGCGCCCGATGGGGCTGGATCATCTGCACACGGCGGAGATTCTGCGCGACCTGACGGCGGGGCTGGCGCGGCAGCACCCGCAGACCGTTTTCACCGTCGATCTGGACAGCGCGGCCTTCGCCCGCAGCGAGGCCGCCGACCTGACGCTGTACCGCATCGCACATGAGGCAATCCTGAACGCCCTGCGCCATGGCCAGCCCAGCCGCATCGGCCTGCAGGTGCAGTCCCATGCCGACCGCATCACCCTGCGGGTCAGCGATGATGGCGGCGGTATGAAGCCGGATGCCCCGCCGGGCCACGGTATCACCGGGATGCGGGAACGGGTGCGCGCGCTGGGCGGGCGCTTCAGCATCGCCAGCGGCGTGGACGGGCAGACCCTGGTGGAGGCCCATATTCCCGTGCCCGCCGTAACAGCAGAAGGATTGCATCATCATGGCTGAGGCTGCCGCTCCGCTGATTCTGGTGGTGGATGACCATGCCATCGTGCGCGGCGGCTGCCGGCAATTGCTGGAGCCGCCGCTGTCCCGCTTCCGCGTGGTGGAAGCGGCCGACGGGCAGGCCGCGCGAACCCAGGTGGCGCGTCATGATCCCGATCTGGTGATTACCGACCTGAACCTGCCGGGCACGCCCAACGGGCTGGACCTTGTACGGGAACTGACGGAGATGGGACGGCGTGTCGTTGTTCTGTCCATGCATGAAACGCCGGGCATTGCCAGCCGCTGTATTGAGCTGGGGGCCGCCGCCTATGTCACTAAGTCCGACGCGCCGGAAGCCCTGGTGGAGGCGACGGAGGCGGCCTTGCGCGGTGCGCGCTGGCTGTCGGCCGACATTGCCCGCGCCCTGGCCCTGCTCAACCGCGAAAACGATCTGACGGAGCGGGAGGCGGAGATACTGGATCTGCTGGCCGACACAGCCGACCTGGATGATGTCGGCCGCCGGCTGGGCATCAGTTACAAGACGGTAGCCAATACGCTGGTCCGCCTGCGCAACCGGTTCGGCGTGCGCCGCACGGCCGATCTGGTGCGCGTGGCGGTGCAGCGCCGGGTAGGTGGCTAGAGAATAAATATCTGTCTGATATTTCTCATTTATACCATCGGTAAAAATTCTTGACCGATGGTACGACGGCGATATGTCAGGGCTTTTTCAATAGGCCCAAGCCGTTGGCCCAATACCCCGATCCATCGGTACAAAAAAGCCCCGGAGAGCGAACCCTCCGGGGCTTTTTATCGGGCTTTGAAAGCCAGATCAGTCAGCCGGACCGATATGGCCGTCGCGGATCATCACTTCGGCAATCTGCACGGCGTTCAGGGCGGCGCCCTTGCGCAGATTGTCGGCCACGATCCACAGGTTCAGGCCATTCTCAACCGTCGCATCCTCGCGGATACGGCTGATATAGACATTGTCCTCGCCGGCAATTTCGACAGGGGTGACATAGCCCTCGTCAACGCGGTGATCGACGACAGAGATGCCGGGGGCGGCGCGCAGGGCGCGGCGGGCCTCGTCGGCGGTGATCGGGTTCTCGAACTCGATATTGACCGATTCAGAATGGCCGATGAACACCGGCACGCGCACGGCGGTGGCGGTAACCTTGATGGCGGGGTCGAGGATCTTCTTCGTCTCCACCACCATCTTCCATTCTTCCTTCGTCATCCCATCATCCATGAAGCTGTCGATATGGGGGATGACGTTGAAGGCGATCTGCTTGGTGAACTTCTTCTTTTCCACCGGATCGTTGACATAGATGGCGCGGGTCTGGGTGAACAGCTCGTCCATCGCTTCCTTGCCGCCGCCGGAAACCGACTGGTAGGTGGAGACGACGACGCGCTTGATCTTGGCCAGATCATGCAGCGGCTTCAGCGCCACCACCATCTGGATGGTGGAGCAATTGGGATTGGCGATGATGCCCTTCTTGCGCCAGCCGGCCAGATGGTGCGGGTTCACTTCCGGCACCACCAGCGGCACGTCCGGGTCCATGCGGAAATGGCTGGTATTGTCGATCACGCAGGCACCGGCAGCGGCGGCCCGGGGGGCGAATTGGGCCGATACCTTGGCGCCGGGGGAGGACAGCACGAAATCCGTGCCGCTGAAATCGAACTTGGCCAGATCCTGCACCTTCAGCACCTGATCTTCGCCGAAGGAGACCTGCTGCCCCGTGGAGCGTTCCGACGCCAGGGCCACCACTTCGGAGACCGGGAAGTTCCGGTCGGCAAGCGTCTGCAGCATCTCACGGCCGACATTGCCCGTAGCGCCAACGACGGCGACCTTGTAACCCATTTTCCCGGTCCTCAGATGATGATGTTGAAAGGATATGACGAAAGAAGCTGCCATTGCGACAGCTTCAAACGCTATTCTGACTTATTGAAAGGGCGCCCGCATGGCAAGAAAATGACACGTGCGCCCATGTTGCGGGAGGAATGCAACCATGGCACAGCGCCAGTATCGCACCTTTGCCGAGTTCTGGCCGTTCTATTTGCGGGAGCATAGCCGGCCCCGCACGCGGGCCTTGCATTACGTGGGCAGCGCCCTGGCGCTGGCCTGTCTGGCGGCGGCGATCCTGCTGCTGGATGCAAGGCTGCTGTTGGCAGCGCTGCTGGCCGGTTATGCTTTTGCCTGGGCGGCCCATGCTGCCGTTGAGCATAACCGGCCGGCCACTTTCACCTATCCGCTCTGGTCGCTGATCGCCGATTTCCGCATGTTCTTTCTGTTCCTGGCCGGCAAGCTGGGGCCGGAGTTGCGCCGCGCCGGTATTTCCGGCTGAATGCCGATGTGTGGCTGTTAACCAAAAGGGGGCATTCGCGTGTCGGAACCGATCGTGGAGATCATCGCCAAATCCATCAAGAATGCGGATAAAAGCTTCTTCAACGAAGATTATATCAAGCAGGCCAAGGCGGTGGTGGACGGGCTGCGCAAGGCGGGGCTGGAGGTGGTGCCGATCACCCCGCCTGATGCCCTGGTGACCTACGCATCGGAGAATATCCCCTTCGGTCGCTTGCGCCCCACCGACTTCATCCGCACCATGTATTCCACCATGGTGGCCAACGCCCGGAAGTTCGTCAGTTGACGCAGACGTCACGTTGACCCTGGGCCGGCAAGCCCGTACTTTCATCATATCTACTTCGGATGTTTCAGCATCCTGGTTCCGCGCCATCGGCGCATCGGCGGGCCCTATCCCGGAGAATGCAGCGGCATGGCAGAAGAGGCCCAGCCAAAAGCAGAGGCGATGACCTGGCGCCGGCCCTCCCCGGAGGAGCTGATGGAGGCGCTGCGGCGTCATACCAAGCTGATGGAAGGCAGGCTGGGCGGACAGCGGGCCATTTTCGTGCTCTGCGATCTGCGTGCTGTCAATCTGTCCGGCGCCGACCTGCGGGCGGCTGAATTGACCGGTTCCCGCTTTGATCAGGCACAGTTGGTGAAGACGCGGCTGACCGGGGCCAATCTGTTTGCCGCCGATCTGCGCCTGTCCAACCTTCAGCAGGCAGACCTCAGCAAGGCGGACCTGCGCGGGGTCACCATGCGCGGGGCCGATCTCAGCCGCGCCAAGCTGCGCGATGCCGATGTGCGGGAGGCGGTGCTGGCGGTCTATCGCGGCGGCAAGCCGTTGCCACAGGCCTTTGACGGGCGCATTGCCAATCTGGCCGCCGTCATCGCCAATTCCGCCGATTTTTCCGGCGCCAAGATGAATGGCGCCATCACCCTGAAGGCAGATTTCACCGACGCCAATCTGCGCCATGTCGATCTGCGGGGCGCTGATCTGCGCGGGGCCAACTTCAAGGGCGCTTTGCTGGAAGGCGCCAACCTGCAGGACGCCAAGCTTCAGGAAGCTGATTTCGCCGGAGCCGTGCTGACGGACGCGCTGCTGCGCGGCGCCCTGGCCGACGGGACCAATTTCCGCGGCGCCATTCTGGACAGTGGCGCGCTGGCGGATTTGCGCCGGGGCGGCGCGCTGCTGCCCGGTGCCGCCGATGAAGGGGAACCGGTAGGGCAATTGCTGGCCCGCCACGCCGAATGGATTGCCAATGCCGGCCGCAGCGGCCTGCGCGGCGATTTCAATGGGCGCGATCTGGCCGGGCACGACCTGCGCGGCAGCAATCTGACGGCGGCCCGGTTGGGCTTTGTGCTGGCGCGGCGGGCGCTGCTGTCCAATGCCGTTCTGGTGATGGCTGACCTGGAATGTGCTGACCTGCGGGAGGCGGAGTTAAGCCAGGCCGACCTGCGCGGCGCCAATCTGGAACGCGCGCATCTCAACCGTGCGCAGATGCAGGGGGTTAACCTGTCCCCGCTGGTGAGCGCTGAAATGTCCGATCGGCGCTGGCCGGCCCGGCTTTCCGGGGCGCACCTGCAACAGGCCGACCTGCGCAATGCCGATCTGCGGGGTGCGGTGGCACGGGGGGCGGATTTCACCGGTGCGGACCTGCGGGGGGCCAAGCTGGATGGCGCTGATCTGGAAGGGGCCATCTTCACCCAGGCCCGGCACGATTAATCAGGGTGCTTTCCCAACCATTTGCCGACCCTGCGACAACAGTACCCATTTGCGATACTTGACCCGTTCGCCATCACGCGCCTATCAGGAGTTACGTTATAACGTAATTTGAGAGAATCGTGATGCGCGAGGAAAAGGCGAAGGTTTGGCTGGCGGCGGCCCTGATGGGTGGGCTGATGGCATCCGCCCTGCCGGCGATGGCGCAGGATGTTCAGGTCGCGGCGGCCAACCCGCATTCCCATGATGATGTGGAAGAGATCGTCGTCACCGCCTCGCCCCTGGGTGCCCGCCAGTTTGACGTGCTGCAAGGCACCTCTGTGCTCTCGGGGGAGGCGCTGGAACGCTCGCTTTCGACCACGCTGGGTGCCGCGCTGGCCAATCTGCCGGGCATGAGCCAGACGGGCTTTGGCCAGGGCGCGTCGCGTCCGATCATCCGTGGCCAGGGCGGTGACCGTATCCGCATTCTGTCCGGCGGTATCGGCAGCATCGATGCCAGCACCACCAGCCCCGACCATGCGCCGGCCCTGGATCTGGCCACGGCCAAGCGGGTGGAGGTGGTCCGTGGCCCCGCCACGCTGATGTATGGCAGCAACGCTGTGGGCGGCGTCATCAATGTGCTGGATGGCCGCATCCCCATTGCCGCCCCCAAAGATGGGGTGGATGGGTTCGCCCGCATCGGCGTCGGCAGCAATGCCCATGAACGCTCCCTGGCGGCCGGCATGGATGCCAAGCTGGATAGCCCGCTGGTGGTGCATGTCGATGGGTTCTGGCGCCAAACCGACAATTACAAATTCCCCGGCACCCTGGAATCGGCCCGTCTGCGGGCGCAGGAGGTGGCGCAGGGGAAAACCGATGCGGACGGGCAAGACGGCCATAAGGTTCCCAACAGCAGCCTGACGCAGAAGGGGGCCACAGGTGGCCTCTCCTATGTGGCGGATTGGGGCTTCCTGGGGGCCAGTGTCAGCCGGCTGGAATCCAACTATGGCGTTCCCCCCGATGCCGGCGGGGGTGACGGTGGCGAAGATGAAGGCCCGGTCCGGATCGATCTGGGCCAGACCCGGGTCGACCTGATGGGAGAGGTGAACCAGCCCTTCCTGGTGTTCGACACCACGCGCGTCCGCTTCGGCTGGGCTGATTACAAACATACCGAGCTGGAGGATGGTGCGCCCGGTACGCAGTTCCTGAACAAGGGCTGGGAAGGGCGGCTGGAGCTGGTGCAGCACCAATATGGCGCCCTGTCGGGTGCGGTGGGCGTGCAGGCCAGCCAGCGCGATTTCCAGGCCATCGGCGAAGAAGCCTTCCTCCCGCCCAGCAAGACCGTGCAGGTGGGCGGCTTCACCGTGCAGCGGCTGGATTTCGGCCCCTGGGCGCTGGAAGGCGGCCTACGGCTGGAACAGCAGAATATCAAGGCGGACAGCATTAATTACGACCGTGATTTCACCATGGTCAGCCTGTCGGCCGGCGCCTCCTACAAGCTGGGGGATGGCTGGCTGGCGGGCATCAGCCTGTCGCGCAGCGAGCGGGCGCCGAATGCCGAAGAACTGCTCTCCGACGGCGCGCATCTGGCGACCGGCACCTATGAGCTGGGAGATCGTACGCTGGGCAAGGAAACCGGGCTGGGCGGGGAACTGACCCTGAAAAAGACCGGCGGCCCGATCACCGGATCGGCCAACCTGTTCCTGACCGATTACGACAAATATATCTATGAGCGCTACACAGGTGAGCAGCGGAATGGCGTGCCCGTGGCGGCCTTCAGCGCCACCGATGCCCGCTTCTGGGGTTTTGAACTGGAAGCGGCGACGGACCTGTTCCGCCAGCAGGATCAGCGCGTGACCCTGGATGCCGGCCTGGATTACGTGCGGGCGGAAGATACGACCACCAAGACCGACCTGCCGCGCATTCCGCCGCTGACCTTCAAGACCGGTCTGGAATATGCCCAGTCCAGCTTCTCCACTCGGGTGGAGATGGTCTGGGCTGACAGCCAGAACAAGACCAGCGCCTTTGAACTGCCGACCGATGGCTATACCCTGTTCAACGCCTCGCTCGACTGGCACCCGATCGCGGACCGCGACGTGACCATGCTGTTCGAGGTGCGCAATATCACCAACGAGGAAGTGCGGCTCTCCACCTCCTTCCTGAAGGATCGTCTGCCCCAGCCGGGCCGCGATTTCCGTATGGCCCTGAAAATGGGTTATTGATCAGTGCCTAACACCCACAGCGATGGATCATCGCTGTGGGTAATTATCAGTTCCCTGGGACTGGTGACAACCAAGGGAGTTTTCGGGCTCCATCAGTCGCTAGGCGCTGTGACGACGGTCGCCGGCCTCCACCCCGCCTATAAGGTCAACCTTTAGGCGGGGTGGTCCAAATCTTAAGAGCCATGATCCAAGGCTCTTGGTATCATGACGCCGCTGCTTATAGGAAACAAATCGGTAACACCTCATGCGCCATGCCCCGTCCTGGTACGTCGACACCGCCCATCCCGCGCCTGCCCGTCCGATGCTGGTGGGGGACAGGGTGGCAGATGTCTGCATTGTCGGTGCCGGCTATACGGGGCTGGTGACAGCTATCGAGCTGGCCCAACGGGGCCTGTCCGTGGTGGTGCTGGAGGCGGCAAAAGTCGGCTGGGGGGCCTCTGGCCGCAATGGTGGCCAGATCGTCACCGGCTATAACAAGTCCATTACCGAGATCGAACAGCTGGTGGGCAAGGCCGATGCCCGGCGGCTGTGGGACATGTCGGAGGAAGCCAAGCAGATTTTAGCTGGGCTGGTGGAGCAGCATCAGATCGATTGCGATCTGAAATGGGGCTATCTGCTGGCAGCCTTGAAGCCGCGCCATGTCAGTGCGCTTGCGGAACATCAGGCGGAACTGGAAGGGCTGGGCTATGGCCAGTCCCGCCTGATGGGGCAGGCAGAAATGCGTGAGATGGTGGCGACCAAAGCCTATCTCAGCGGCCTTTATGATGCGGGGTCCGGCCAGCTGCACCCGCTGAACTATGCGCTGGGGCTGGCCCGCGCCGCTGAAAGCCTGGGCGTGCGCATCCATGAAGATAGCCGGGTGGTGCGTGTGGAGACGGGCGATCAGCCCTTCGCCACCACGGCCACCGGCAAGGTCTCTGCCCGTTATCTAGTGCTGGCCGGCAATGCCTATCTGGGCGAGCTGGCCGGGTCTGCCAGCAGCCGGATCATGCCCGCCGGCACCTATATTATCGGCACAGCACCGATGGACCCGGCCCGCGCGGAGGCGCTGATCCCCAGCGGCATTGCCGTAGCCGATATTAATTTCGCCCTGAATTATTACCGCCGCTCACCCGACCACCGCTTCCTGTTCGGGGGTGGCGTCAGCTATTCCGGCTTTGATGCGCCGGGCCTGAAGCAAAGCCTGCGCCGCACCATGTTGCAGTATTTTCCGCAACTGGCTGACCTGGCGATCGATTATCTCTGGGGTGGCCATGTCGCCATCACCATGAACCGCCTGCCCCATCTGGGCCGGCTCAGCCCTACCACCTATTTCGCCCATGGCTATAGCGGCCATGGGGTGGCGTTGACGGCCATGGCCAGCAGGGTGATTGCGGAAGCCATCGGCACCCAGGCCGAACGGTTTGATGTTTTCGCCCGCATCCCTCACCTGCCCTTCCCTGGCGGTCAGGCCCTGCGGATGCCAGCCCTTGTCCTGGCCATGACCTGGTACAGGCTGCGCGATTTATTATAATATCAACAGTCAGGGCCTGTTGAAAAAGCCCTAACATTTTGATTCGATGGCGATGTCACGGGAGGCATCGCCATGTTGGGACAGAAGGATCGTCGTCAGCCTGAGCTGTTTGTGTCGGGGTCGTTGCGGGATCTGTTGCCTGCGGACCATGTGCTTGTTCGGGTTGACAAGGTTCTCGATCTGGATTGGCTTGAGGCGGAGGTCGCCGATCTTTACAGCGCTCAGACGGGCCGCCCTGGGATTGCGCCGGAGGTTGCGGTTCGGTTGATGCTGGCTGGTATGCTGCTGGGCATCGTTCATGACCGGCGGCTGATGCGGGAGGCACAGGTCAATCTGGCGATCCGCTGGTTCATCGGCTATGGGCTGCATGAGCCATTGCCGGACCATTCGAGCCTGACCCGCATCCGCCAGCGCTGGGGTGCCGATCGGTTCCGCCGGATTTTCGTGCGCACCGTGCAATCTTGTATCGCCGCCCGGATCGCCAAAGGCGAGATCGTCCATATCGACAGTTCGTTGATCCGGGCCAATGTCAGTTGGGATGCCATCGCGCGGCGCCATGTCGACGCCGTTGAGACCGCCAATCCGCAGGAGAGCGGGGAAGATCGGGGCGATAGCCCGCCGCCGCCGCCGGCGAAGGACGCGAAGAAGACTAAGAAGAATAAGAAGCAGACCACCATCTGCACCAGCGATCCCGATGCCACGCTGACCACCAACAAGACCGGCCGCCGGAGCGAGCCCGCCTACAAACATCACACGGCGGTGGATGCCGAACGTGGGGTGGTGCTCGACGTGGCGGTGACCACCGGTGCCGTCCATGACACCAAGATGGCCGAGGCCCAACTGGATGCCATCACGGCCACCACCGGGGTCGCCATCCAGGTGGCGACCATGGATGCCAGCTACGCCATCACGCGGATTTTTGCCGACCTGGAAGCGCGCAGCATCGAAGCGATCATTCCCACCAAGAGCGAACGAGCCCCCAAGAAGGGTGTCATCCCCGTGCGCCGTTTCAAGCTCGACGCCAGGCACCGCATCGTCCGCTGTCCCGGCGGAAAGTGGCTGAGGCCCCATGGCAAACCCGACAGCGACGGTTTCCAGCATTACCGGGCACGGGCGACCGACTGCCAAGCCTGCCGCCTGCGCTCCCGATGCTTCAGCCCGACCATGAAGCGCCGCGCCATCCTGCTGCACAAGAACCACGACGCCTTGCTGCGTGCCCGCCGCAAACATGCCCGATGGGGCGACCATGAAAAAGCTCTCTACCGCAGCCACCGTATCCGCGTCGAAGGCTATCATGGGGAGGCCAAGACCTGGCACGGACTGGGCCGCGCCGTTCGCCGTGGCCTCGATAACATGCAAATCCAGGCATACCTCGCCGCCACCGCGGTCAACCTCAAGCGGCTGGCCGCCTGTCTGCTGCTGTTCTGGCGCTGGGGGCTCCTGCCAAACAGAACGCTGAACACTTTCACCCGCTGACCAGACTGCAAATCATCAGATCAGCGGGCGGATTGTTCAACAGGCCCAGTCATAATTCATGACCGTTGGTAATGCTGCGGCCGCCGGCCCGCCGCACGTGCGGCGCAAGCCAAGAGCGCGGATGCGCCCGCCCGGCAGATGAGGGAACGCAAAATCTCCCTGGATCGGTCACGATCAAGGGAGATTGGTATAAAACGAACAAGGGGGGCATTCAGCCCTGCGGCACCAGTGATTTATCCACCAGCCCCGACTCCGCCATGGCACTGCATAGTTTGAAATAAGCGTCGCGCCGTTCCTGCGCGCCGGGGAAACGTTCCAGATAGTTCAGGATGAATTCCGGCCGTTTCAGCGCCTGGGTCAACTGGTCCCCCGCCAGCTGACGCGCCCGCCCCTCCGGCAGACCGCCACAGAGGCGGATGATAGCCAGGATGCGGTCAGTATAGTTCATCGTCTGGCTGCTGAGGATTTCGGTGCGGATATTCTCAAAAATCGCCGTGTCGAGAATATCCAGCATCTCCCGCCGCAAGCCCACCGGCATCCCGGACATGGCGACGCGGCGGGCCAGGGTCGCCAGCGTCTTGATTGCCTCCAGCCGGCTTCCCTCTTCCCGGATAATATCCTCAGGGGCGATCAGCGGGCGCAGATATGTCGCAATCTTGGCCTTGGGCGCGTCACCCGGCGCGCTTTCCGCCAGGCTCAACACGGTTTCGGCGCGGGTCAGCGTGCTGCGGATCGGCCCGATCAGTTCCGACATGGCCTCGGGCTGGATCAGGCGATCCGCGCGCTGGGACAAAGCCTCCAGCACCTCCTCATCCCGCGCCAGCGCCGGGGCCTTGCGCCGCAGATGAGTCAACACCTCCACCGTGGCCTGCATCTCATCCCGGATGCCGCGATCACTGCGCAGCGGCAATCTTGCGTGCAAGTGCCGCAACAGGCCCAGCCGCAGCTCCGCCAGGGTGCGGGGCAGCGCGCCATCCGCCAGCAGGGTGGACAGGGCGCGCACGCCGGGCAACTGCACCCCGCCTTCGCGGGCCAGATTGCCGACATAAAGATCAATGGCCTTCAATACCAGATCCAGGCGCGTCGTCTCCTGCCCCGCCAACTCCTTCAAGGCAAAGGGGGAAGCCAGGATTTCCGCTGCCAGACTGTCCAGCAGCCGCATTTCCCGGCTGCTCAGTGCCGGGTTGGCCAGCTGGAACAGCCGATCCAGCTTTTCCACCCAGTTCTTGGTATCCGCCAGATAGGCGGCCAAAGCGCGGTAAAGCGCCGGCACCAGCTGATCCGCCGGCCCCTTATAGGCATCGAACAGGGCGGCCAAGCCGCCGGGCCCAATGGCCAGGGCCGGCCCGGTCTTGGCATTGCGCAGCAGCCGGGCCAGACCATTGTCGGCCAGGGCCATCAGTTCCTTCATCCGCGACACGGCTGTCTGCTTGGTACCGCGCACCTGGATGGAGGCAAGACGTTGCAAGGCCCCCTGCACCACGGTGCCCGCCCCGTCCAGCGCCTTGGCATGGACCTCATAGGTCAGCACTTCCAACGGGGTCAGCCGCTTTTCATCCAGATATTTGGCGAAGAAGACGCGCATCACCTGTCGCTGCACATCACCCAGCACATCATCAGGCTGGTCGCACCAGGATGCATCGCGGCCCGGATTGGCCCGCGCCAGCGGATCAGCCTCCTGCACGCCGGCGCGCAGCCGCTTCACCATGGTGACGGTGGTGGTGAATTCATGATCGATATAGTCAGTGCGCCGCACCAGACGGATGCCATCCACCTCCGCCCGCTGCACCAGCATGGCGGCGGACGGTTCCAGCTGACGCAGGTCAGGCGATTCCCGCACGACAAGCCAGGTGTCGCCGTGAAAGCTATGCAGCTCGAAGACCGTACGGACGGTTCCGATTAATTTGTCCTTATCCACAGACAATGCCCAGAAATAACCGTCCATCGGACCGCATAACCGCTTTACGCGCAGGGCGCGAAGTGTCAGCGGAAAACCGAAAGCATTTTGCTCAATTCCTCAGACAAGGTAAACAAGGTAATACGCATTTCGGCCAGCCGCTCAGGGCTGGGCTATTTTGCTGTCATGCGCGGCTGGGCAGCCTTGCCATCACCCGGTCAGGCTCCACCAGACCGGAAAAGCCAAATTGCTGATAAAGCCCATGGGCATCGGCGGTAAATAACAGCCAGCGCCGCACTGCCCGCCAAGCTGGAATGCCGGTGACGGTGCCGACCAGGAACTTGCCCAGACCCAAGCCGCGCAAGCCGGGCTCAACCCAGACATCGGCCAGATAGGCGAGTGACACCTGATCAGTGATCACCCGGCAATAGCCCACCTGCCTTCCATCAGGCGCATAAAGCCCAAAGGGAATGCTATGGGCAGCGGCCATCTCCACCGCCTGCCGGCTGATCCCTGGCGACCAGTAGCTGGCCGCCAGGGAGCGGTGGATGAAGTCGAAATCCAGTCTCTCCCGATCGCTGGAAATGACATGGCCGTCGTCCCGCCGGCAATGCCAGCCGGCGGGTGAGAAGCCGCCCTCAGACATGGATAGTGCCTTCCAGATACAGCACGGCGTGGCCGGCAATCTGCACCCGAGCCCCCTCCATCCGGCACCAGAGCTGGCCGCCACGGGCGGAAATCTGCCGGGCGGTCAGCTCAGGTTTGCCCAGCCGATCCGCCCAATAGGGGATCAAGGTGCAATGGGCGGAGCCCGTCACCGGATCTTCCGCAATGCCAACGCTGGGGGCAAAGAAGCGGGAAACGAAATCAACATCGTCGCCGGGGGCGGTGATGATGATTTTCCGGCCCGTGCGGGCCAGGGCGGCGAAGTCCGGCTTTACCGCCGCCACCTGTTCCGCCCGGTCATAAACCAGCATCAGGTCGCGGGCGGCAAAGGCGGCCTCTGGTGCTGCCACGCCCAAGGCCGCCAGCACATCCGCCGACACCTCTGCCACCGCCCCCGGCCGGGCCGGGAAATCCAGGCTGAAACGCTCCCCCTGGCGGGTAACGCGCAGTTCCCCCGCCACCTGGGTGGAAAAGCGGATCAGCCCTGCCCCCGGCTTCAGGAAATGCGCAATGACAAAGGCACTGGCCAGCGTGGCATGGCCGCACAAGTCAATTTCCGCCTCCGGCGTGAACCAGCGGATGGCCCAATCATCCCCATCGGGCAGGATGAAGGCGGTTTCGGCCAGATTATTCTCTGCCGCGATCTTCTGCATCACCGTATCCGGCAGCCATTGCGACAGGGGCACCACGGCAGCCGGATTGCCGGCAAACAGCTGGTCGGTAAAGGCATCCACCTGATAAAGGGGCAAGCGCATCTTGGGACCTCAGCGGGTCAGAGGTTGGTGAAATCGAAGGCATTCTCCAGCCGGGCCAAGCCCGCCTTGGGGTAATAGCCCATGGCGGCGGGGGCGGAGAGCAGCAGGCAGCGCAGCGGCCGCCCGCCATCATCGGCAATGTCGCGGCTGGCGGCATCGCGGGTTTCCCGCATCAGGCGCCGACCGATGCCCCTGCCTTGCCAAGCCTTATCCACCGCCAGATCAGAGAGATAGCAACAGAACGAAAAATCGGTGACGGCGCGCGCCACACCCACCAGTAGCCCATCAGCACGGGCAGTGACGATCAGGTTGGCATGGCGCAGCATGGCATCGATGCGGGCAGGATCATCCACCGGACGCCGCTCGGCCAAACCGGAGCGGCGCAGCACATCAATGAATTCGGCGGTGCGCAGACGGCTTTCGATGGCATAAAGGACGTTGGGTTGCATCTTCTGAACCTCCATCACGACACCAACAGCAACAGGGCGCTGGCGGCGGTGGCCAGCCCAAGGCCGGCGTTGAACAGGCGCAACCGCCTGTCATCACGCAACCAGCGCCCCACCCCTTGCCCGAACAGCGCCCAGACCAGGGTGCAGGGCATCCCGACGAACAGGAACATGCCGGTCACCGTCAGGATGCTGCCCCATTCCCCCAGTTCCGGAATGCGGAAGGTGGCATGGGATGAGATCGCCATAGCCAGCCCCTTGGGATTGATGAACTGGAAGGCCGTCGCCTGCCAGAAGCTGAGCGGGCGCGACCGCGTTCCCGCCTCTGCCCGCCCTGCCGTACCGATCTTCCAGGCCAGATACAGCAGATAGGCCATGCCAGCCCATTTCAGCACCACGGCCAGCAGCGGCACGGCGCGCATCAAGCTTTCGCCACCGATCCCCGCCAGGAAGACCAACCCAATGAAGCCGACAATAATGCCCGCCATGTTGGGCAGGGTCCGACGGAAGCCGAAGGTGGCCCCGCTGGCCGCCAAAATCATATTGTTCGGGCCGGGCGTGATGGATGTGGCGATACAATAGGCTGCCAGCGCCACGATATGCTCAGTAAGACCGCCGGTGACAGGTTCATTCATCTCAACCCCCTGATTGTCACCGTACAATCCTTTCATCATCCACCGGCACAGCGCTGCGACATTCCTGCAAGCCAGCCCTATGCCCCTTGAAACCATCCGGTCATCGGCATAATATCAGGACAATCTTCAAGCAATCGACAGATTGTATCTGTTACAATTATCCGGACCGGACGAAAATCATGAACCAGCCCGCGACAATCGCCTGGCGCCCCGCCTTGGAAGGCCGGTCTGGTCCGCTTTACCGCGCCATTGCCACCGCCCTGTCCGATGATATTGCCGCCGGTCGGCTGGCGCCGGGCACCCGCCTGCCCACCCACCGCGATCTAGCCTGGGAACTGAAGGTGACGGTGGGCACCATCACCCGCGCCTATCAGGAGGCGGAGCGGCTGGGCCTGATCGGGGGGGAGGTCGGGCGCGGCACCTTTGTGCGCGACCCGCGCCGCCTGCTGGAACCGGTTTCAGAGCAGGGCGGGTTGCTGGCGCTGGGGGGCCTGATCGATCTGTCGGTCAATGCGTCGGCGCTGTGGAATGATGGGGCGGCTTTGACCTCGGCCACCATGGCGGTGGCACAGCAGCCGGACCTGCTGGACCTGATGTCCTATCAGACGCCGATGGGCCATCCCCGCCTGCGCGCCAGCATCGCCAGCTGGCTGGCGGAAAGTGCCGGGCTGGAATGCTCCCATGATCAAATCCTGCTGGCCACTGGCGGCCAGGGGGCGATGCACGCTGCCCTGGCCGCCGTCACCCATCCGGGTGACGCGCTGCTGGTGGAACAGCTGACCTATCCCGGCATCCGCTCCCTGGCGTTGCATCTGGGGCTGCGGCTGATCCCGGTGGCGATGGATGGGGACGGGCTGCTGCCCGATGCGGTGGAACAGGCGGCGCGCAACCATGGGGCGCATGTGCTCTATTGTATGCCGACCCTGCAGAACCCGACCACCATCACCATGCCGCTGGAACGCCGCCGGGCGCTGGTGGATGTGGCCCGGCGCATCGGCCTGATGCTGGTGGAAGATGATGTTTATGGCTTCCTGAAATCCCCCCCGCTGCCCACCCTGGCCAGCCTGGGGCCGGATGTAACGCTGCATGTCTCCAGCGTCTCCAAAAGCCTGTTTCCCGGCTTGCGCACCGGCTATGTCGTCGCCCCCCGCCCGCTGCTGGACCGGCTGGCGACCGTGCTGCGGGCGACCGTGCTGACGCCAGCCCATCTGGGCATGGTGGTGACGGCGGAACTGATCGACAGTGGTGAGGCCAGCCGCATCGCCGCCCGCCGCCGCCAGCAGGTGGCCAACCGCCAGCATCTGGCCCGCGCCATCCTGGATGGCGACCGGCTGGCTTATTCCGACCCGGATGTCACCCACCTCTGGCTGCCCTTGCCCGACCATATCCGGCGGGAAGATCTGGTGCGGGTGGCGTTGGAACGCGGCGTGAAAATTACCCCGGCCGATGCCTTCGCCGCCGGCCGGGGGGAGATTGCCAATGCGGTGCGCATCTGCCTACTGGGGGTTGAACAGGAAAGCACCCTGGAAAAGGGGCTGGATATTCTCTCCACCCTGATTGAACACCCGGTGGCCAGCAGCGCGGCACTGGTTTAAACGGCCAGTGTGGTGAACATCAGATGGGCCGGCTGGCCCTGGCCCTGCCAGACAATGGCATATTGCCCCAGCATTTCCGCCAGTTGCAGCGCATCGAACGGGGCCAGATCGAAAATGGCAAAGCCCTTTTCTACCGGCCAATCCTTTGATGCCGGGCGGAATTCCGCCGGCAGGTAATCCAGCTCTTCCTCTTCCAGAATATCCTGCAGCTTGGCGGTCGCCTTCTCATTGGCCTCAGCACTGGCGGGCTTGGATTTCGGGTTCCAGGCGGTGACGAAGACAATTTCCGCCGATCCGCGCTTTTCCAGCAGCGCGTCGATCTCCCCATTCAGGGCCATCACGCGGGCAGTGGCGCTGCGCTTGCCCTCCAGCACGACATAGGATGTCGCCTGATAGGCATCCAGCAATTTGGCGTCAATCCGGCTCATGCGAAGGCCCCCACGGTATGGCTGTGATTTAAGGGGCCATGCCCCTGGCCGTAACCCGGCGCGGTGCGGATGGCGATATCGACATAGCGACGCGCCCGCGCCACGGCCGCCACCACATCCAGCCCCTGGGCCAGCCCGGTGGCGATGGCAGAGGCCAGGGTACAGCCGGTGCCATGGGTGTGGCGGGTATCCAGCCGTTCGCCCAGGAAAGCGTGCTCCCCATCCGCCGTCAGCAACAGGTCGGTCAGCACCGGGCCTTCCATATGGCCGCCCTTCATCAGCACGGCCCTGGCCCCGCGCGCCAGCAGGTCACGCCCGGCGCGGCGCATATCCTCAATCGTGCGGATGTCCAGCCCGGTCAGTGCCTCGGCCTCCGGCACATTGGGGGTCAGCACGCTGGCCAGCGGCAGCAGGCGGGTCAGTACGGCATCGGTGGCGTCCATATCCAGCAGCCGGTGCCCCCCCTTGGCCACCATCACCGGGTCGGCCACCAGCTTCACGCCCGGTGCGCGCGCCGTCAGCGTGTCGGCCACGGCATGGATCACCTCCGCCGTGGCCAGCATCCCGGTTTTCACCGCATCGGCCCCCAGATCGGCCAGCACCAGTTCCATCTGCTGCACCAGGAACGGTACCGGCACCGTGTGGATGCCATGGACGCCATGGGTGTCCTGCGCCGTCAGCGCGGTAATGGCGGTCATGGCATAGCCATCAAGGGCGGTGACGGCCTTGATATCGGCCTGAATGCCCGCCCCACCGCCACTGTCCGAGCCGGCGACGATCAGAACCCGTCCCTGCATTGCCCTTACTCCGCCGCCACCTTGGCCGCCGCCGATTGTACGGCGGCGCAGATATCATCCACCACGTGCTTCACCAGCCCCTCATCCTCCCCTTCCGCCATCACACGGATCAGCGGTTCGGTGCCGGATTTGCGGATCAGCACACGGCCACGCTCGGCCAGCCTGGCCTCCCCTTCGGCGATGGCGGCCTTGACCTGCACATCCTCCAGCGGCTGCACGCCGCCACCGGCCTCATAGCGGACATTCTTCAGCAATTGCGGCAGCGGCTGGAACACGCGCAGCACCTCAGACGCCGGACGCCCCGCCTTGCGGATGCAGGCCAGCACCTGCAAGGCCGCCAACAACCCGTCACCGGTGGTGGCGAAATCCGACAGCACCACATGGCCGGACTGTTCACCGCCGACATTGAAGCCATGTTCCCGCATATGTTCCACCACATAGCGGTCACCAACGGCGGTGCGGGCCAGGCTGAGGCCCAGCCCCTTCAGATAAAGTTCCATGCCCATGTTGGACATGACCGTGGCCACCACACCACCGCCGCGCAGCCGGCCGCTTTCCGCCCAGCTGGCCCCGATCAGGGCCATGATCTGGTCGCCATCGATCTGACTGCCATTTTCATCGGCCAGGATCAGCCGGTCAGCATCGCCATCCAGGGCGATGCCGATATCGGCCTGATGTTCCAGCACGGCGGCGCGCATGGCCGCCGGCGCCGTGGCGCCGCATTTATCATTGATGTTGAAGCCATTGGGCTGGTTGAACAGGGTCACCACCTCGGCCCCCAGTTCGTACAGCACGCGCGGCGCCACCTTGTAAGCGGCCCCATGGGCGCAATCGAGGACGATTTTCATCCCGTCCAGCCGCAACCCCCGCGGGAAGCTGCTCTTCACCACCTCAATATAGCGGCCGGAGGCATCCTCCATCCGCTGGGCACGGCCCAGATCGCGTGGATTGACCAGATCAACGGCGAAGGGCTGGGCCATCCGCGCCTCCATCCCCCGCTCAATCTCATCGGAGAGCTTATACCCGTCCGGCCCGAACAGCTTGATGCCATTATCATGATAGGGATTATGGCTGGCCGACAGCATCACCCCCAGATCGGCCCGCATGGAACGGGTGAGCATGGCAACGGCGGGCGTGGGCAGCGGACCGACCAGGATCACATCCATGCCCATGGAGATGAAGCCGGCCGTCAGCGCCGGCTCCAGCATATAGCCCGACAGGCGCGTATCCTTGGCGATCACCACCGTATGGCGATGGTCGCCACGCCGGAACTGCAAGGCCGCCGCCATGGCGGCTTTCAGGGCGGTTTCGGCCGTCATCGGCTCGGTATTGGCGGTACCACGGATGCCATCCGTGCCGAATAATTTACGCGACATCGATCAAAAATCCCTGTGAGCGCCGGGGTGTATGTCACTTTATAGCACGCTCGACGGCAGCGACGGCAATGACGATCAGCGTTCTATCAGGCCGATTGCAGCGCCTGCCAGACGGCCACCGCCTGCACGGTGGCCGCCACATCATGCACTCGCAAGATATGTGCCCCCTGCCCCAGCGCGTGCAACGCAGCGGCGATGGAACCCGCCACCCGATCCTTCGGCGCCTCCCCTTTCGACAAGGCGGCGATGAATCGCTTGCGGCTGACCCCGATCAGGAGGGGGCAGCCCAGCCCGTGCAAGCCGGCCGTGCGGGCCAACAGATCGACGTTATGGGACAGGTCTTTGCCAAACCCGATGCCGGGGTCGATGGCAATCTTCTCCCGCGCGATGCCCGCCCCCCTCGCTGCCTCGATCCGCGCGGCCAGCCAGTCAAAAACCGCCGCCGTCACATCCGCATAGCGGGGGGCCAGCTGCATGGTCTGCGGCTCCCCCTGGATATGCATCAGCACCAGGGGCAGGCCGCTGGCTGCCGCCACCGACAAGCTGTCAGGGTCACCGGTCAGGGCTGTCACATCATTGATGATCTTGGCACCGGCCGCCGCAGCGGCCTGCATCACGGCGGCATGGCGGGTATCGATGGAGATGACAGCCCCATCCGCCGCCAGGGCCGCAATGACGGGCACCACCCGGGCGATCTCCACATCCACCGGAACCGGCTCCGCACCAGGCCGCGTCGACTCCCCGCCAATATCCAGGATATCCGCCCCCTCCGCCAGCAGCCGGCGACCATGGGCGATGGCCGCCGCCACGCTGGCATGGTCGCCGCCGTCGGAAAAACTGTCCGGCGTGACATTGACGATACCCATGATCAAAGGCCACGACAGGTCAAACCCGGCCCAGGCCGGGCGGGGTTTGATCAGCGGATGGCCAGCGGCAAGCGCGGTGGCCGGCTGGATACCATCGGCCGTTTCAACCAATGAAAAGGCCAACGGCCCCCCTGCCAGCGGCTGGGCTGTACCAGCGGCCACAGCGGCACAGGCAGCCCTGCCGGAAAGCAGGGCGAGCGGGCGATGATGCATGGCGATAGCTTCGTCTGACGGGGCAACCAAAGCACAAACCCCCGGCATTTCCATGCCGGGGGCCTGCAGCTCAACATAAACTCATCCGGTTTACAGGCCCGGCTGGGGCTCCGGCTCACCGCCGCCCGTGGTGGGCACGGAGGAGCGGCGGCCGCCGGTGGATTTGGGCGGTTCCACCGCCGGCGGACGCGGGGCCGGCGGATCGGTGCGCACCACCTCTTCCCCACGCAGCAGTGCCCGAACCTCGTCACCCGACAGGGTTTCGAATTCCAGCAGCGCTTCGGAAACCTTGTGCAAATCCTGCAGATGGGTGGTCAGGATGGTACGCGCCTGCACCTCGCCCTCTTCGATCAGCCGGCGGATTTCCTCGTCGATCAGTTGGGCGGTGGCTTCAGAGACATTCTGCTGCTGCGCCACCGAATGACCCAGGAAAACCTCCTGCTCATTGGCGTTGTAGCGGACACGGCCCAGCTTATCGCTCATGCCATATTCCGCCACCATGGCGCGGGCCCAGCGGGTGGCCTGCTGGATGTCGCTGGCGGCACCGGTGGTCACATTTTCCGGCCCGAAGATGATTTCTTCGGCCACGCGACCACCAAACAGCACGGCCAGACGCGACTCCATCTCCCGCTTGGTATAGTTGGTGCGGTCGCGTTCCGGCAGGTTCATGGTCACGCCCAGGGCGCGACCACGCGGAATGATCGTCACCTTATGCAGCGGATCATATTCCGGCACCATCAGGGAGACGAGCGCATGGCCTGCCTCGTGATAGGCGGTCAGCTTGCGCTCCTTCTCGCTCATCACCATGGAGCGGCGTTCCGCCCCCATCATCACCTTGTCCTTGGCCGCCTCGAAATCGGCCATGCCAACGACGCGCTTGCCGGCACGGGCCGCCAGCAGGGCCGCTTCATTGACCAGATTGGCCAGATCCGCACCGGAGAAGCCGGGGGTGCCACGGGCAATGATCTTCGGGTCCACGTCCGGCGCCAGCGGCACCTTGCGCATATGGACCTTCACAATCTTCTCACGCCCCAGCACATCGGGGTTCGGCACCACGACCTGACGGTCGAAGCGGCCGGGACGCAGCAGGGCCGGGTCCAGCACGTCGGGGCGGTTGGTGGCGGCGATCAGGATCACGCCCTCATTCGCCTCAAACCCGTCCATCTCCACCAGCAGCTGGTTCAGCGTCTGCTCACGCTCATCATTGCCACCGCCCAGGCCGGCACCGCGATGACGGCCAACGGCGTCGATTTCGTCGATGAAGATGATGCAAGGCGCGTTTTTCTTGCCCTGTTCGAACATGTCGCGGACACGGGACGCACCCACACCGACAAACATTTCCACGAAGTCGGAACCGGAAATGGTGAAGAAGGGCACATTGGCTTCACCGGCCACGGCGCGGGCGGTCAGGGTCTTACCCGTGCCCGGCGGGCCGACCAGCAGAACGCCCTTGGGGATCTTGCCGCCCAGGCGCTGGAATTTCTGCGGGTCTTTCAGGAAGTCGACAACCTCTTCCAATTCCTGCTTGGCCTCATCAATACCGGCCACATCATCAAAGGTGACACGGCCGACTTTCTCCGTCAGCAGGCGGGCGCGGGATTTACCAAAGCCCATGGCCTTGCCGCCGCCCGACTGCATTTGGCGCATGAAGAAAATCCACACGCCGATCAGCAGCAGCATCGGGAACCAGCTGAGCAGGATGCTGAGCAGGGAGGGGTTGGTATCTTCCGGCACGACAGAGACGCGGACATTCTTGTCGACCAGCCGGTCGGCAACATTGCTGCCCTGGGGCGCGATGGTCGAGAAGGTCCGGCCGTCATTGGTGGTGCCGGTGATCTGGTCCCCCTTGATCATCACGGATGTGACGATGCCGCGATCCACCTCCGCCAGCAGCTCGCTATAGGCGAGCCCGGACTGGGGCGAACGGGTGGAAGAGCTTTGGAACAGGTTGAACAGGGCAATCAAGAGCACCCCGATCACCAGCCAAAGCGCCAGATTCTTGCCGAAATTATTCACGTCACAAGCCTTTCATCCACCGCATCCCTTCCGGTGCCCTGCGCAACAGCCGACAGGACGGCTGACAGGCGGGTAACCCCGGATGGGGGAACATCCCATTAGATAATGTCATTCGCGGCGCTGACAACAGCGAAGCGTGGCCCAAATGCAGGAACTGCTACTTCCGGAAGGATATAGCAGCTTAGCGTGGCTCGGTCCGCCCTGTTAAATCCCAAATGGGGAATGGCGCATATTTCGTCGCGCTCGGTCAAAACCGGGCAGGTGCGGCGGATGGCAGCGGCCAGCGGCGCGCGTCTCAGCGCCGGTTCCAGGGCCGTGGCCCGCTGCCACAGCAGATCATCCAGCGCCTGCACCTGCCCTTGCATAGTCCCTTGGATCGACAGACGGAATCGGCCGTCCCATGTCACAGTGCCGCCGCCGGGCGGTACCGGAACCGGGCCTTCCAGATGGCGTTCCTCCCGCATCAGCTGCCAGCCACCCGCCGTGGCAGCCAGACGACAGCCGGCCAGGGTGGCCCCCGTCCGCACATCCGCCGCCATCCGCTGCCAGAGCGCGGCGACAGCCGACGGCGACGGCGGGTAAGCGGCACCGCCAATGGCGCGCAGCAGGCTGGTCAGCAGCCGGGGGCCCATGCCAGCGGCATCAGACACAATGCCGGCAGACAGCATGGCCCAGCCTTCCGGCTGGAATCGGACATGGCGGGCGGCCAGCCCGGCCAAAGCCTGATCCAGCATGGCGCGCGCCTGCCCGGCAGCCGTCGCATCCTGAAAGGCCGAATCTGTGTCAGGCCCCTGCTGGCGCAGCGCCACCCGGGCATAGCGGGAATCGCGGTTGGACGGATCTTCCACCCAGGTCTGGCCCAACCCCCTGCAGGTTGCCAGCAGCCGGGCCTTGGGAAAGGGCAAGAGTGGCCGGATCAGCCGCACCGACCCTAATTCCCGAATCAGCGGCATCCCGGCCAACCCATCCCCGCCGCTGCCGCGTGCCTGCCGCAACAGGGCGGTTTCCGCCTGATCATCGGCATGGTGGGCCAGGGCCAGATGCAGGATGCCCTGCGCGGCGGCCGCCTCGGCCAGAAGGCGCAAGCGGGCGGTGCGGGCGCCGGCCTGGATACCGGTGGTCGGCTTGCGCCCTTCCCAGGCCAGGATCTGGTGGTCGATTCTCCGGTCCCGCATCCAGGCGGCCACCTGGGCCGCCTCCTGCCCGCTTTCCGGCCGCAAGCCGTGATCAACCGTCAGCGCCAGCAGCCGTCCGCCCCTTTGGCGACACCAATCGGCCAGCAGCAAGGCCAGGGCCAGGCTGTCGCCACCGCCGGAAACACCAACCGCCAGATGGGGTTCAGGCTCGAAGGGACCGGCGGCGGCCATGCAGGCCGCGAACTGATCCGGTCGAACCGGTTCCATCAGCTGCATTTCAGACGATTCTTCTCCTGCTCGGCGCGGCGCCGGGTGGTGGCGGACGCGTCCTTGTACTTGCCAAGCAATTCGCCCAGAGCCGCACAGGCATCTTCATTCGCCTTCATGGCGGACAGGGACAAGGAAAGCTTCAGCAGCGAATCCGGCGCTTTGCCACTCTTGGGGAATTTCTGATACCCCTCGGCAAAGGCGACGGCCGCTTCCTTGAACTTGTTCCGGACATAAAGCGATTCGCCCAGCCAATATTGCGCATTGGATGCCAGCGGGTCACTGGGATGGGCCTTCAGGAACTGCGCGAATCCCTTTTCCGCATTCGCGTAATCGCCCTGCCGCAGCAGGTTGAAGGCTGCGTTATATTGATCCTGCGAGGAACCACTGGGCAGGGAGCCGCCCGCCTCCGGCTCCGCCGCAGGGCTTGCCGCCGCTGCCTTATCCGCCTTTCCGCCGGCGCCCTTTTCCGGTGCGGGGGCTGCGGCCGGTGCCGAGGCCCCCAGACCGCCGCCGGACTGCTGTTCCAGGCGGCTGAGGCGGAAATCCATGTCCGTCTGCATCTTGGTCAGCTGCTCCCGCAACTGACCTACCTGGAACGCCGCCTCCTCATAACGCCCGGTCAAGGTCTGCATCTCCGACTCCAGGCGCTGCAAACGCACCTCGAATCCGGCAGCGACATTGCCGGTCGGCGCAGAGCCTGAGGCGGCGGGCGGCGTGCCGCCATTGCCGCGATAAACCTCGCGGCTGATGGTCTGCATCTCATTTTCCAGCCGCTGCAGCCGATTCATCAGCTCCCGCGTGTCACTCTGCCCAAAGGCCGGGCCGGTAAGGGACAAGGCAGTCAACGCGATGGCGGCCACCGCCAGGCGACGGCGCAGAAACAGGCGTTGGGTGCGGAGCGGGCTGATCATCAAGGGACCGGCTGTAACAGGGTGGAGGATGGTCCGCACCCTATCGCGTCGGGCGGACGGGTGGAAGGGTGCAGCAGCGATGGGGCGGGATTGTGGCCGCATTGTCGGCCGCCAGCGCCAAGAAAAAGGGCGCCGCTGGAAACCCAGCGGCGCCCGATTTCATCGGCCTTGGCCGAAACGTCGGTCAGACAGTGATCAGTTGATCACGGTCACGCCACGACGGTTCTGCGTCCAGGCGGCTTCGTTGGAACCAACAACAGCCGGACGCTCCTTGCCGTAGGAGATGGTCTGAACGCGGGCACCGTCAACGCCCAGGGCGGTCAGGTAGTTCTTGACCGCGGTGGCGCGACGCTCACCCAGGGCCAGGTTGTACTCACGGGTACCGCGCTCGTCGGCATGACCTTCAACGGTCACGGTGACGCCCTGGTACTGCTTCAGCCAAGCGGCCTGACGGTCCAGCGTAGCGGTCGCTTCCGGGGTCAGGTCGGACTTGTCGAAGCCGAAGAAGACGCGGTCGCCGACATTGACGACGAAGTCTTCAGCGGAACCCGGGACCGGGCCGGTCGGCTTGGCAGCGGCCGGAGCGGCCGGCGCGGAGGTGCCAGCGGTCGTGGCGGTAGCGGTCGGCTCCTTCTTGGAGCTGCAGGCGGTGGCCAGCAGGGCAACCGCGACGAGGCTGACGATCTTGAAGTTCATTTTGAGACCCCCTAGGTGGAACTCAGTTCAGTGTTGAGATAACGCATTTGCCCCACGAACCGTGCCATCGCAGCCAGTCGCCGCATTTAACGATCTTAGTGACTGGAAGGATTTGAGCACTGTTCTTGCGATGCGAACGTAGTGTGACGCAGTCACGGAATCAAGGGCGACCACGCAGGGTCAGACGCATCAGTGGGCGTTAAGACCTGCCTCTCATTAAACCCTGTCAGGTCAATTGAGTATAGCTTGGCCTGACGCTGCTTGCCGCCGGCCCCGGCGGGACGCTCCTTGAAGAACATCAGAACGCGGCCATTGGGCGCCCAGGTCGGCCCTTCGACGTGGAACGCCTCGGTCAGGATACGCTCACCGGTACCATCGGGCCGGATAACACCAATATAGAACTTACCGTCGGCCAGACGGGTGAAGGCAATCAAATCACCACGCGGCGACCAGACCGGCGTAGCATAACGGCCGGACCCGAAAGTAATGCGCTTAACGTCGCCGCCATCGGCGTTCATCGTGTACAGCTGCTGCGTACCGCCCCGGTCGCTTTCAAACACGATTTTGCTGCCATCCGGGGAATAGCAGGGCGACGTATCAATGCCGGGATGATTGGTCAGCTGGGTTTGACGGCGGGTGCGCAGGTCCAGCGCATAGATATCAGTGTTGCCGTTCTGGGCCAGCGACATGATCACTTTGTTGCCGTCCGGCGAAAAACGCGGCGCAAAGGTCATGCCCGGAAAATCGCCCAATACTTCCTGGCGACCGGTATCGATATTGAACAGATAGACCCGAGGCTTGTTGTTGAAGTAGCTCAGATATGTAATTTCCTGGGTGCTGGGCGAAAAACGCGGGGTCAGTACCAGCACGCGGCCATCGGTCAGGAACCGATGGTTCTGCCCATCCTGGTCCATGATGGCCAATTGCTTGACGCGCTGCAATGCAGGCCCTGACTCGGCAATATAGACAACACGGGTGTCGAAATAGCCTTCTTCCCCGGTGATGCGCTTATAAATCGCGTCGGAGATGATATGGGCGACTCGTCGCCAGCCATCGGCCTGCACCGTATAGGCAAGGCCGGTCAATTGCTGGTCGGCCGTCACGTCCCACAGGCGGAATTCAATGCGGGTGCGCCCGTCGGGGGCCTGGGTCACGGTGCCGGTCACCAGACCCTGCGCCTGGATCAGGCGCCAGTCGGCATAGCGTGGGCCGGCGCGCAGCTGTTCCGGCGTCTGGATGAACTTGGCCGGATCAATGGGCCGGAACAGGCCGGACCGTTCCAGATTGGCTGAAATGACCGCCGCGATATTCTGCCCGGTCTGCTGGGCCTGCGGATTGTCGCCGGCGAAATTCGTCACGGCGATCGGCATCGGCTGCGGGTTAGCCTTGGTGATGTCAATCTCAAGCTCGGCATGGGCCGGCAGGGTGGCCGCACCGCTGGCGGCCACGACACCCATCACGGCCAGCGACCGCATGACGGTCCGGCGCCCCAGGGAAAAATCGGCTTTGGCTGGCATCAGAACATATCCTTCGGGCTGAACTTCATCAGGATTGACCCTTTGTCCGCATATTTTTCCCGCGGAATGTTGAGTGTATTGCACCCCGGCAACAACGGTGCACGAAGCGCCGATTCAACGAAGGCACGGTAGTGCGGATCGCTGTTCGGGTTACCGTTGCCACCAACGTACTGAACATTCGTGACGCGCATATTGGTATCGTAGCTGACGCGGATTTCCGCGATCATCTGCTCTACCCCTTTTGCGCCGATCGGGGCATTCCAACATTGGGCGATCTGGCGACGCAGCGCATCTTCTTCGCTGATCGTCAGATGATCACCGGTCTTGGCATTGCTTGGCTGCGGCGGCGGAGAACTCTCCTGCTTTGCCGTTTCCTTGGCCGGCGGGCTGTCAGGTTTCAGCTTGGCCACACTCTTGAGAACGCTGTCGAAGGACTTTTTCGGCTCCTCCTTCTTCGGCTCCTCTTTCTTGGGCTCCGGCTTCTTCTCTTCCTTTTTCGGTTCCGGTTTCGGCTCAGGCTTGGGCTTCGGCTCCTCCTTCTTGGGAGGCTCCGGCTTGGGCTCTTCCTTCTTCGGTTCCGGTTTCGGCTCGGGCTTGGGTTCCGGCTTCGGCTCGGGTGGCAGCGGCTTCGGCGGTTCCGGCTTCGGCTCGGGTTTGGGCTGCGGCTTGGGTGGCTCCGGCTCAGGCAGCTTCTGCGCCACCTGCGGCGGTGGCGGCTCCGGCGTCTTGATGTCCGGCGGCGGCGGCTCTTCCTTGGCCTGGACCGGCGGCTGCGGCGGCTGCGGCTTGGGCGGGGTGGGACGCGGCGGCTGGGGGCGCGGCGGGGTTGGCTGTTCCAGCTTGGCAATGGTGGCCGGGCCGATTTCCACAATATCGACCGGCACTTCCTGCAGCTGGATCACCTCCCGCTCGCGCACCAGATGCGGCAGGCCGATCAATGCCAGCAGAATCAGCGCCAGATGCAGCAGGCCGGAAAGGATGAGGGGCGTGCGCATGATCGGGTTCGACCCATTCCCCCTTACCGGCGACCGTCGGATTCGATGACGAGCTTGGCTTCCGACAGCCCGGCGCGGCGCGCCTCGCTCAACACATCAACGATGCTGGCATATGTCGCCTGCCGGTCACCCCGGACCAGTACCTTGCGTTCCGGATTTTCCTGCGCCACCACGGCCAGACGAGGAGCCAACTCCGCAATGGCGAACATGTCGTTGTCGAAAACCTTCTTATCCTTGAAGGAGACCTTGCCGTCGGCCGTCACCGTCACCCATAGCGGGTCTTCTTCCGATTTCAGCGCCTGGGCTGCCCCTTTGGGCAGATTGACGGGAATACCGGCGGTCAGCAGCGGGGCCGCCACCATGAAAACGATGAGCAACACCAGCATCACGTCCACCAGGGGCGTGACATTGATGTCCGACATGGCGCCCCGGCCGCGGCGGCGGCCGCGGCCGGAGGATTTACCGGGAAGGCTTGCCCCCATTTCAGCCCCGCTCCTCAAGATGACGCTGAAGGATCGCGGAGAATTCTGTCACAAATGAGTCGAGCCGGTCGCCAAAACGGCCGATTTCCGACGAGAAGTAATTATAGGCCAGCACGGCCGGAATGGCGGCCACCAGACCGATGGCGGTGGCGAACAACGCCTCCGCGATACCCGGCGCCACCACGGCCAGCGAGGTATTCTGCTGGGCGGCGATATTGGTGAAGGCGCCCATGATGCCCCAGACGGTGCCGAACAGGCCGACGAACGGACCGGCAGAGCCGACCGAGGCCAGCACCGTCAGGTACCGTTCGGTGTTCGCCATCTCCCGGTTCACGGTCACGGACATTACCCGTTCGATCCGCTGGGCCAGATTGGCGCGCATGGCGCCGGTGCTGGTCAACCCGCGCTCGGTGGCATGGCGCCATTCGCGCATCCCGGCGGCGAACACGGCCGACAGCGGGTCGGCAGGATTGGCCGAGACCTGATCATAAAGCTGATCCAGGGAGCCGCCGGACCAAAATTGCTCTTCGAAATCGGCCGCTGCCGCCTTGATGCGACGCAGCTTCTTGACCTTGTCGTAGACAATGGCCCAGGTCCAGACCGAGGCGAAAACCAGGCCCAGCATCACGAGTTTCACAACCGGATCGGCCTGCATGAACAGGCCCCAGGCGGTCAGTTCATGGGCTGGAACGGCACCGCCCAGCGGGGCGGCCTGCAACAGGGTGGGATACATTCGGTTCAGTCCTGACCTAGCTTTACGACAGCACCCGTTCCAACACATCCCGCAACGCTGCGGGCAGCCGGACCGGCCTTCCGTTCTGATTGATCGCCGCCAAACGCAGAGAGACACGCACCAGCATGTCTCCCGGCAGCCGCTCAATATCCGAGCCCGCCTGCGGCGGCAAGCCGGCGCGACGGACCTCCTGTTCCATATCCACGGTGGCGGCGCCGATGGCCGTCACCCGGCTCCACACTTCCAGCGGTTGATCCAGCTTGGCCGGCGCGCGGAAATCCATCTCGCAATGACGCACGGCCAAGGCTGTCCCCAACGCGTTAACCATTTCCGCATGGGGAAAACCCGCCAAACGCAGCATTTCATTGCGCGCACGCTCACAAAAGCGCAAGTAATTTGCGTGATAGACAATGCCGCCGGCGTCGGTGTCCTCGTAATAGACACGCACGGGAAAGATGTGGTTCTTGCCCTCCGTCCAGCCGGCCGGCGGAACATGCATATCAGGCATCGACATCCCCAGCGAACAGATCGGCCCCCAGCGGCACCGCGTTGCCCAACAGATCCAACTGGCGGGCTGGTGTTGCCGGCACGGGCAATCCCAGATAGCGGTATCCGGTATCCGTCAACATGCGCCCGCGCGGTGTGCGCTGCAACAGGCCCTGTTGAATCAGATAGGGCTCGATGGTTTCCTCCAGCACGTCGCGCTGTTCGCCCAGTGCTGCCCCCAGCGTTTCCACACCGACCGGACCACCACCATAATGGTCGGCGATGCAGGAGAGATAGCGCCGGTCCATGGCATCAAAGCCCAGCCGGTCCACCTCCAGCCGGGTCAAGGCGCGGTCGGCCGCTTCCGCATCAGTGACCAGCAGCCCGGTAACGGCAGAGATATCCCGCACCCGGCGCAGCAACCGGCCGGCCACGCGCGGGGTGCCGCGCGACCGGCGGGCAATTTCCAATGCCCCCTCATCCGTCAGTTCCATGCCCAGGATGCGGGCGCCACGGCTGACGATCAGCTGCAGCTCTTCCGGTTCATAGAACTGCATCCGCAGCGGAATGCCGAACCGTTCCCGCAACGGCCGGGTGATCAGGCCGGAACGGGTGGTCGCCCCCACCAGGGTAAAGGGCGGCAGGTCGATGCGCACGCTGCGCGCCGCCGGCCCCTCCCCGATGATCAGGTCGAGCTGGAAATCCTCCATGGCCGGATAAAGGATTTCCTCCACCGCCGGGGACAGGCGGTGGATTTCATCGATGAACAGCACATCAAGCGGCTGCAGATTGGTCAGCAGCGCGGCCAGATCACCGGCCCGCGCAATAACGGGGCCGGAGGTGGCGCGGAAGCCGACATTCATCTCCTTGGCGACAATCTGGGCCAGCGTCGTCTTGCCCAGGCCGGGGGGGCCGAACAGCAGCACATGGTCCAATGCCTCCCCGCGCGACCGGGCAGCCTGGATGAACAGAGCCAGATTTTCGCGCACCTGCCGCTGGCCGGTGAATTCCGCCAGCGACAGCGGACGGATGGAATTCTCTGCCGATGCATCGCCGCCGATCCGGTCTTGGTCGACCATGCGCTCAGGTTTCGGCGCTTCCGGCTTGGCTTTGGGGGCGCGGCTCACTGGCTCAGTTCCTTCAGGCCGGCACGGATCAGGGCGGAGACATCAGCCCCCTCCCCCAATGCCTGGGCCGCCTTATTGACCGCCGTGAAGGCATCGATCCGCTTGTATCCCAGATTGACCAAGGCCGACACCGCATCTCCAACCGCGCCACTGGGGGCCGCTGGCTGCGGCCCGCCTTTTATCGCTGTGGCCGCTGCCATCGGGGCAACAGCCAATGTGGCCACCTTATCCTTCAATTCGTTCAAAATTCGGGCAGCCAGTTTCGGCCCCACCCCGTCGGCCTCACACAGGCTGGTCTTGTCCTGGGCGGCAATCGCACTGGTCAGCCGGTCGGGCGCCAGGGCGGAGAGCAGATTCAGCGCCACCCGCGCGCCCACCCCCTGCACCGTCGTCAACAGCCGGAACCAGTCACGTTCGCCTGCATCGGCAAAACCATAAAGGGCGATCTTATCTTCCGACACCCACATGTCGGTCAGCACCGACGCCCGGTCGCCGGGGCTGCCCAGCCGGCGCAGCGTGCGCGATGAGGCGGAAAACAGATAGCCGACGCCATTCACGTCGATGATGGCCCAATCGAGACCGGTGGAATCGAGCAGGCCGGAAAGTTTGGCGATCATTGGCTTATCCCCGCCTCCGGCACCAGCAAAGGCAGCGCCGCGATAATGTCGGTATGGATGAAATCCTGCCCCTTGAACAGCAAGGGGGCATCCTGGCTCTTGGCCAGGGCATAGGCGGCGCAGTCGCCCAGATTAAGCTGGGCCTTATGGCCCCGCCCCTTGCCATAACGCGCATAGGCAGCCGATGCCGCCTCGGCCTGCGCGGCGTCAAAGGGCGCGACTTCAACGCCCAGCGCCTGCATCAATTGGTCCACATCATCCGCCGCGGCCGCACCATAACGGCCCATCACCACCGTGCGCGCTTCAAACAAGGTCACCGCCGACAGAACAAGTCCAGCCGCGTTCCGCATCGCCGTCAGATAATAGCTGCCATCCGGTTCCCGGAACAGAAAGGCGGCCAAGGCCGATGTATCCAGCACGGTACGCATTCAGTCGAACGTCCCTTGCTGATTATAGCCGATGATTTGATCCGGGGACCGGGCGTCCTGCACCGGGTTTGCCTGGATTCGCCGGATGATCTCTTCTGCCTTGGCCCAGCGGGCCCGTTTCAGCGCCAGCTCTTCCGCGGACAGACGCTCCAGCCGCTCCCGCACGGCCTTATGCATGGCCTCCGTCAGGCTCTCACCCGTCAGTTCGGCCAGCCGGCGGACATCGCGTTCCGCCTCTGGGGATTTAATGTTCAGGGCCATGGCGTCGCCATCCTTTCTTCCCTACGGGGAAGAATTCTACACCATATGAACAAAACGGCAACGGCGTGGCGCTGTTTTTTCAGCGGCGCACGCCCAGGATGGCATCATCCACCTTGCGGCGGGTCTGGGCATAATGGGCGTGGCAGATGGCGACGGCCAGCGCATCGGCGCTGTCGGCGCTGGTGCGCTGGATGCCGGGCAGCAACATGCGGACCATGTGCTGCACCTGCACTTTATCGGCATGACCGGTACCGACGACGGATTTCTTCACCGCCATGGGCAGATATTGTTGCACCGGCAGCCCGGCCTTGGCCGCACTCAGCAGTGCCACGCCGCGCGCCATGCCCAGCTTCAGGGTGGAGGACGGGTTGACGTTGGAGAGGGTTTCTTCCACCGCCGCCTCATCGGGCTGCCAGGCGGCGATGACATCGGCGATGCCGTCATGCAGTTCCAGCAGCCGGATGGCCAGATCATCGCCGCTGTCGGTATTGATCGTCCCGTTGGCCACATGGCTCAACCGGTTGCCGCAGACGTCAATCACGCCCCAGCCCAAATGCCGCAGGCCGGGGTCGAGCCCCAGGATACGGGTCGTCACCTGTCCCGCCATTCCCGTCCCTCCCCGGCCTGCAACAATATCAATCAGCTCAACTTTTCCAGAATCTCGGCCGGAATGTCGAAATTGCCCAGCACGGTCTGGACATCGTCATTGTCTTCCAGCACGTCCAGCAGCTTCAGCAGCGTCTGCGCCGTGTCTTCGGCCGGCACCGGCACCAGATTCATCGGCGTCCAGGTCAGCTTGGCGCTTTCCGGGGCACCAAACTTGGCTTCCAGCGCGTCACGCACCTCGCCCAGCGAATCCGTGCCGGTAGTGATGGCGTGACCGCCTTCATCCGACTGCACATCCTCTGCCCCCGCCTCGATGGCGGCTTCCAGCATCGTGTCGGCATCGGCCGCACTGGCCGGATAGGTGATCTGGCCGACGCGGTTGAACATGAAAGAAACCGAATTGGTTTCGCCCAGGGTACCGCCATGCTTGGTGAAGGCCGAACGCACTTCCGATGCGGTGCGGTTGCGGTTGTCGGTCAGCGCTTCCACGATCAGCGCCACACCGCCGGGGCCGTAACCCTCGTACCGCACTTCATCATAATTCGTGTCGTCGCCGCCGCCGGGCTGGCCCAGCTTGATGGCGCGATCGATGCGATCCTTCGGCAGGTTCTGCGCACGACCCGCCTGGATGGCGGCCCGCAGGCGCGGATTCATGGCCGGGTCGGGCAGACCCGACTTGGCGGCCACGGTGATTTCGCGCGCCAGCTTGTTGAAGATCTTCGACCGCTTGGCGTCCTGCGCGCCCTTACGGTGCATGATGTTCTTGAATTGGCTATGACCGGCCATGGGACCCCAGACGCCTGTAAGTGATATCGTTCAGATATATGGGCTGAATCTGGGGCTATGTACCATATCTTGGCCGGCTTTGGCACCTGTTGCGCGCAACGGCCCCGCCATGCGGCTGGCGGGACCGTGCGGCGAACAAATAATGCCGATCAACAGCCGTTCAGCGTCAGCCGAGGATGTTGTACCCGCCATCGATATAGGGCACCGAGCCGGTAATGGCGCGGGCATCATCGCTGGCCAGGAAAGCGGCATAGGCACCGACATCGGCCACGCCCACCTGCTGACGCAGCGGGGCCTTTTCCGCTGCGCGGGCCAGCAGCTCGTCAAACCGGTCGATACCGCTGGCAGCGCGGGTCTTCAGTGGGCCGGGCGACAGGCAGTGCACGCGGATATCCTTCGGCCCCAGCTCGGCCGCCAAGTAGCGGGTCACCGACTCCAGAGCCGCCTTTACCGGTCCCATCAGGTTATAATGATCCACCACCTTTTCCGACCCATAGAAGCTGACGGTCTGCAGGCAGCCGCCATCCTTCATCAGCGGTTCAGCCAGCCGTGCCATACGGATGAACGAATGCACCGACACATCCATGGCCGTCAGGAAGCCATCACGCGAACAGTCGGTGACGCGGGCGTGCAGATCTTCACGCGGGGCGAAGGCGATGGAATGCAGCAGGAAATCCAGCTTGCCCCATTCCGCCTCGATCCGCTCGAACACAGCCTCCAGCTGGCCCGGCTCCCGCACATCGCAGGGCAGGATCAGCGTGGCGCCCAGCGC
The DNA here is from genome assembly GCF_027568365.1 of Niveispirillum sp. BGYR6. Taxonomy (NCBI): domain Bacteria; kingdom Pseudomonadati; phylum Pseudomonadota; class Alphaproteobacteria; order Rhodospirillales; family Azospirillaceae; genus Niveispirillum; species Niveispirillum sp. BGYR6. The sequence goes on from NZ_JANLNL010000002.1 coordinate 210,803, forward strand.
CTCTGCCAACGGGCGGACATGCGGCTCCGCCTTGGCGTTCAAATAGGTGACGGCCAGATCGGCGCCCATGGCGCGGAATGCATGGGCACAGCCATGGGCGATACTGCCCTCATTGGCGATACCCACCACCAGACCGCGTTTACCAGCCAAAGAAAACAGAGCCATATCATTCCCTCACATCATCATTCGGGCACTATCATGGTGCAATGCAGCATAATAGGTGTGTCTCGCTACAGCCAGATGACAAAATGAGATGTTGCGGATTTGTATCGCACTGGCCCCAAAAAGCGCCCGCATACTGGGACTTGGCGGTAAAGCATTATAGGAAGATCATGGTTTCATCCGCCGTCGCTCCAGGGAAGGTTCCGCCCTTGTCCATCCTGCACCGCCTCATCCCCCTTCTGGCCCTCATCTGCCTGTGGCTGACCGGTCAGACCGGCCAAGCCGCCGAATTTCGCAACGGGGAGGATGTGCGTGTCACCAGCCCGGTGAGCGACAATCTGTTTGCCGCCGGCAGCAAACTCACCATCGCCGCACCGGTGGATGGGGATGTGATCGCGGCCGGCTTTAATCTGGACCTGAAAGCCCCGGTCAGTGGCGATGCGATCCTCGCCGGCTTTGATCTGCGGGTGGCAGCCCCGGTGGCGGGTGATCTGCTGGCGGTGGCTGCCGATCTTGACATTAAAAGCAGCATCAGTGGCGATGCCCGGGTCACCGGGGCGGAGGTGCGGTTGAGCCGGGGCGCCACCATCAGTGGTGATTTCAGCGCCAGCGGCGGGGAAATCACCCTGGAAGGCGACGTGGCCGGGAACGCACAGCTGGCTGCGGAAAAGGTGGTGATTGCCGGCAGCATCGCCGGCAATCTGGACGTGGCAGCGGTGGAACTGGAACTGCTGCCCGGTGCGCGAATCACCGGCAGCATCCGCCATACCGGCCCCCGCTCCGTTCCTGTGCCCGATGGGGTGGATGTCGGTGGCACGGTGGAATTCCGCGCCAAGGAAGACCTGGACACCGATGGTCCCGGCGTGATGACGCTGCTGGGCACCATGGCAGCCCTGTTCATCCTGGGGCTGGCGGTGCTGTGGCTGTTCCCGGCGCTGGTGGCGGGCAGCAGTGCCGCCATCCGCCGCAATCCGCTGGGCCGGGTGCTGGTGGGCCTGGGCCTGCTGCTGGTTGTGCCGCCGCTGGCCATCCTGCTGATGTTCAGTGTGATCGGCCTGCCGCTGGGCCTGCTGCTGGGCGGCCTCTATCTTCTGGCCTTCCCGCTGGGGCTGGCCGTGGCGGCCCTGGGGCTGGCGGAAAGCCGGCAGGGGCGCAATGGCCGCGACGGGCCGCCCGCCCGCGTGCTGGGCCGTTTCGCCCTGGTCACCCTGGCCCTGGCGCTGGTGTCGCTGGTCCCCTATCTGGGGGCTATCGGCTTGCTGCTGGCAGTGGCCCTGGGTCTGGGGGCTATGGCGGGGGCCGTGCTTAATGCAAGGCGGGCGGGCTGAGATGCCGCGCGGTGTCGCCAAAGCCGATCTGCCGCAAAAAATTTGCGCCCATTGCGGCCGCCCTTTCACATGGCGGCGCAAATGGGCGCGGGACTGGGAACAGGTGAAATATTGTTCCGACGCCTGCCGCCAGGGCAAAATGCCCAAGCGGCAAGCGGAAAGCTAAAGCTGTTTCCGCTGACCGGAAATACGCTCCCACTCAGTCGCGGAAGTTCAAATATTGCAGCGGCTGTTCGATGTTCAGCCCCTTCACCAGCGCGATGGCGGCCTGAAGATCATCGATCTTCTTGCCGGAGATGCGCAGTTCATCGCCCTGAATGGCGGCCTGCACCTTCATCTTGCTGTCCTTCAGGGCCTTGACGATCTGCTTGGCCAAAGCCTGCTCGATCCCCTGCTTCACCTTCACCACCTGGCGCTTGGTGCCACCGGCGGCATTCTCTTCCTTGGACCAGTCCAGACAGCCGGGATCCAGCTTGCGGCGCACGAAATAGCCTTTCAGCATTTCCTGCAGCTGCTCCAGCTTGGTGTCATCCTCTGTCTGGATGATGATCTCGTTTTCCTTCTCCTTCAGTTCCATGGTGGATTTGGAACCTTTGAAGTCGAATCGGGTCTGCAGCTCACGCAGCACACCCTGAACGGCGTTATTGACCTCGGCGATCTCGGTCTTGGAAACGATGTCGAAAGACGGCATGGCTCTGAACGTCCATCCTTTTAGGCAACGAACAAACGGGATGGCCGCAGCTTACCACCGCACCACCCGTATCGTCACGGAAAAGGCCGTCAGCCCCCAATGACAGCGGAGGCACCTGCCGCGCTGGCGGCATCTTTCTGTACGGCCCTGTCGGTCGCCGACAGGGCGACCACCAACACCAGACCGGCCAGCAGCAGGGCCTGCAGGGCCAATGTGGTCCGGTGGTTTAATCGTTTCATCCCCCGCATGATCGGCCTCCCTGGCAGCACGCAAACGCTTTTGGTCTGATACGCACCATATCCCCCTCACCCTTTCTGAAAGATGACGCGGATCATTCCGATCTTGTCGAATTGGTAACAGTCTCCCCCTGTGACATGATCGCCACAGAATGGGGGCTTCTACCCCTGGGGCGGCGGTGCTAGATGAGAGGGACAGCCCCGGACGAGGGCGCCCAAGATGGACCCGTGCCGATGACCAAGCCGCGCTTTGACGCCGATTCAGCCAACCTGCTGGAAGATTTGATCCGCCGCGCCCGTGCCGCCGGGGCCGACGCGGCCGATGCGCTGCTGGTGGATGGCGCCTCGCTGTCGCTTTCCACCCGCCTGGGCAAGCCGGAGGGAATCGAGCGGTCGGAAGGCGGCGATCTGGGGCTGCGGGTCTTTGTCGGCCAAAGCATGGCCATGGTCTCTTCTACCGACCGCTCCCCGGCGATGCTGGCGGAACTGGCAGAACGCGCCGTGGCCATGGCGCGGGCCGTGCCGCCCGATGCCTATTGCGGCATCGCCGATCCGGATGCCATCACCCATGACTGGCAGGATCTGGACCTGTGCGACCCGGCAGAACCCACCGCCGAGGAACTGATCGAGGCGGCGCAACGGACGGAGGATGCCGCCCGCGCCGTGGCCGGCGTCACCAATTCCGACGGGGCCGATGCCAGCTGGAGTCGCAGCCATGTGGTGCTGGCGGCCAGCAACGGCTTTGTCGGCGGCTACAGCGTCTCCCGCCGTTCGCTTTCCGTCTCCGTGCTGGCCGGCCAGGATACGGGCATGGAGCGGGATTATGATTACCATTCAACCGTTTATGGCAGCGATCTGGAAGACCCCGCGCTGATCGGCCGCCGGGCCGGCGAAAAGGTGGTGGCCAAGCTGAACCCCCGCAAGGTGAAAAGCCAGTCGGTGCCGGTGATCATCGATCCGCGCTTGTCCGGCGGCATGATCGGCTCCCTCTGCGGGGCGATTTCCGGCGGGGCCATTGCGCGCGGCACCAGCTTCCTGAAGGACAAGCTGGGCCAAGCCGTGTTCGCCCCCGGCATCACCATCGTGGAAGACCCCCATCTGCGGCGCGGCCTGCGCTCCAAGCCGTTCGATGCAGAGGGGATTGCCAACCAGCGGCGGGAGCTGATTGCCGACGGGGTGCTGACCACCTGGCTGCTGGACCTGCGTTCAGCGCGTCAGCTGGGGCTGACCACCACCGGCCACGCGTCGCGCGGCACGGGCGGCCCGCCCTCCCCCAGCCCCACCAATGTTTATATGCAGCCGGGCAGCCTGTCGCCCAAGGAGCTGATGGCAGACATTAAGCAGGGTCTCTACATCACCTCCCTGATGGGCCAGGGCGTCAATGGGGTGACGGGCGATTATTCGCGCGGCGCTGCCGGCTTCTGGATCGAGAATGGGGAGATTGCCTATCCGGTCAGTGAGATCACTGTGGCCGGCAATCTGAAGGACATGTTCCGCAACCTGACCCCGGCCAGCGATCTGGAGCGCCGCCATGGTATCGACGCGCCGACCCTGCGGATTGAGGGGATGACGGTGGCGGGTATCTAAGCTACCGCCTGCCGCACCATGTCTTCCAGGCGGCTGACCCGCATATAAAGGCTGTGGCTGCGTTCCAGCAGGGAACGCAGCCCCGTCGGCAATTCAGCATTATCCGGCCCGGAAGGGTCGGAGCAGATTTCACCACCGGAGAGGGCAAACTCCTCCCCCACGGCGCGGGCCTGCGTCATCTCCCCGGCATAGACGGCCTTCTGCGCCAACATCCAGGCCATCACCTGGGTCAACCGGCTGGTGACGCGCATCGATTCGTAGGAGACCTGCAGGCGTTGGCCCGGTGCCAGACTGCGCTGATCAACCCCTTCCTGGAAGGCGACATAATTGCGCGCCTCCACCAGCAGGGACATTGTTTCGTCATAGGCCTTATCGATGAAGGGGCTCGGTCCGCTCACCCTGATCTCCCCTCTGACGGCGCTCCTCGCGCCGTTTCGCTGCTAAACAGTCTAAGGTCTAACAGCACCGGCTGGCAACCAATCCCAAAGCGTATGGTGTAGGCCGCTTGCGATTTCCACCAACCCGGCCGGGGTACGATTTTTTCACCCCGCCCCCCTCTTGAAGCGGCGGCGGGGCCTGCTTAACTCAATAGCATGGACGGGCAGCCCAAGCGGGGGTCCGGGACCATATAGCCAGGGAACCGGCCGAGATCGGGGGTTCCCGTCACCTGTATCGCTCGTGGAGGATACCTATGCGTAGCTATGACCTGTCGCCTTTGTTCCGTTCCACCGTCGGCTTTGACCGCGTGACGCGCCTTCTGGAGGCTGCGATGAACGGGGAGGATAATGGCAGCGCCTATCCGCCCTATAATATTGAAAAGCTGGGTGACGATAATTATCGCATCAGCATGGCGGTGGCCGGTTTCGCCATCGACGATATCGACATCACTGCCCACCCTAACCTGTTGATCGTGCAGGGCAAGGCCAAGGAACAGGAGGGGGGTACCTTCCTGCATCGCGGTATTGCCGGCCGCGCCTTTGAGCGGCGTTTCCAGCTGGCCGACCATATCCGCGTAACGGAAGCCAATCTGGAAAACGGCCTGCTGCATATCAGCCTGGTCCGGGAAGTGCCGGAAACCCTGAAGCCCCGCACTATTCCCATCATCGCCAATGTCGCGCAGAAGGCGGTTCCCGCCCCTGTCGCCGCGTAGCCAAGGGCGCGGACGCGGCCGCCGGCGATTGAGGCGTGACCATCGGTCAGGATTTCGCGCCGCTGGCATAATTGGTCTTATTGCCGGGCCTGAAATTGATGAGGGCCGCTGCGATGCAGCGGCCCTCTTTTTATACCCGTTTCCCTGAAGCCCCGCCCGTTCAACCCGGAACGAACGAGGCGCAAGGTATGCAGTTCGGGCAGATCGGTCAATCATTCTGACGCTTCTTTCTTAACCCACTGTCAAATAACCGTCATGCTTGTTGCCATTTTACCTCACTTTTAGAGGTCAAACCCGCAATAATCGTACAATTAGCGGGCATAGCCGACGTCGCGCAGCGCCTGTGCCACCTCTTCCAGGATGATCGGATCGTCGATGGTGGCCGGCATCTTCCAAGACTCGCTGTCGGCGATCTTCTGCATCGTGCCGCGCAGAATCTTCCCCGACCGGGTTTTTGGCAGCCGATCGACAATAACCGCCTGTTTGAACGCGGCCACCGGGCCAATGTCATCCCGCACTTTTTTGACCAGTTCCGCCAGGATATCGGCATAGGGGCGATCCACCCCCTTCTTCAACACCACCAGCCCCAGCGGCAACTGCCCCTTCAATTCATCGGCCACCCCGATCACCGCGCATTCCGCCACATCCGGGTGCCCGGACAGCACCTCTTCCATGGCGCCGGTGGACAGGCGATGGCCGGCGACATTGATGATGTCATCGGTGCGGGCCATGACATAGATATAGCCATCCGCGTCGATGAAGCCGGCATCAGAGGTCTGATAATAGCCGGCAAAATCCGCCAGATAGCTTTTGCGGAATCGGTCATCGGCATTCCACAAAGTCGGCAGGGTACCGGGCGGCAGGGGTAGCTTGGCGACGATGGCCCCGATATCCCCGCGCCGCACCTCCTGCCCATCCGGCGCCAGGATGCGGATATCCCAGCCCGGCAGCGGCTTGGTGGTGGAGCCATATTTCACCGGGAACAGGCCCAGCCCCACCGGATTGCCGGCGATCGGCCAGCCGGTTTCCGTCTGCCACCAATGGTCAATCACCGGCACTTTCAGGTTTGTTTCCGCCCATTGCAGCGTATCGGGATCGGAGCGTTCGCCAGCCAGGAACAGGGTGCGCAAGCTGGAAATATCATAATCCTTGATCAGCAGCGCCTGCGGGTCTTCCCGCTTGATGGCGCGAAACGCGGTGGGCGCGGTGAAGAAGGCGACAACCTTGTGATCGGCAATCACCCGCCAGAAGGCACCGGCATCCGGCGTGCCCACCGGCTTGCCCTCATAGAAGATACTGGTACAGCCCTGCAGCAGCGGGCCATAGACGATATAGGAATGGCCGACCACCCAGCCGACATCGCTGGCGGCCCAGAACACTTCACCCGGCTTGACGCCATAGAAATATTCCATGGTCCATTGCAGGGCCACGGCATAGCCGCCGGTATCGCGCACCACCCCCTTGGGCTGGCCCGTGGTGCCGGAGGTGTAGAGCACATAGAGCGTATCCGTGGCCGCCATGGGCACACAGTCAGCCGGCGAAGCCGCTGCCAGCGCCGCATCCCAGTCCAGGTCGCGGCCAGGCAGCAGCTGGGCCTGCACCTGCGGGCGCTGCACGATGAAGCAATGGTCGGGCTTGTGGCTGGCCTCTTCAATGGCGGCATCCAGCATCGGCTTATAGGGCAGCACTTTGCTGCCTTCGATGCCGCAACTGGCGGTGACGATCACCTTGGGCTTGGCATCATTGATGCGGGTGGCCAGCTCGTGCGGCGCAAAGCCGCCAAAAACCACGGAATGGATGGCGCCGATACGGGCGCAGGCCAGCATGGCCACGGCAGCTTCCGGGATCATCGGCATATAAATAATGACGCGGTCACCCTTGGCCACGCCGGCCCCCACCAGGGCACCGGCAAAGCCTGCCACCAGATCGCGCAGTTCGGCATAGGTGATGGTGCGCTTGGTGCCAGTGACGGGGCTGTCATGGAGGAAGGCCGCCTGATCGCCCCGCCCGGCAGCGACATGCCGGTCCACCGCGTTCCAGCACATATTCAGCACCCCGCCCTTGTACCAGCGGTAAAGCGGCGCGGCACTGTCATCCAGAATGGTGGCGGGCGGAGTCAGCCAGTCAATGGCCTTGGCGGCATCGGCCCAGAAACCCACCGGGTCCGCCAGTGACCGGTCATACATCTCCTGATATCGGGCCGACATGATTTTCCTCCCCTGTTTGTTATCGTCGCTTTTCCAGCGAGGGCGCTTTTTCGCCTCGCTAAAAGGCACGAGGCTGGGCATAGTCAACGCCGTCGCCACCGCAGCGGCCATGATCTGAATCAGCCTGATGGAACCTGCGGTTTCATCCCCTACCTTGGTCTTCCATCGAGCCCCGATGATTGTCGACAGCCGCCAGATCCAATTTTCCGCTGAGGCGTTGAAAGACGCCGTGAAGACCTATCGGGAATTGTTTCCACAGAAACAGCCGCCGGGCCTGCTGGGTACGGTGATGATCCGGGGCATCAACCCGATCTCCCTGGGTGTCAAGGTCCAGGCCATGGGATCGCGCGTCTATCGGGAGGTGGAGATGGCGGAAAGCGAGGTGGCGGCCATGCTGATCCTTTATTGCCGCAAGCTGCGCATCCCCCTGCCGCGCACGGCGGACAAGGCCATCAAGGTGCAGGGCGACAATATCGCCCTGATCGTTTCCAAAACGCTGACCTTGCCGGCGGTCCCGGCCTGAGCGCCGGCGCCAATCGCTGCAATCAGGAAAACTGCATTTCCGGTACAAGCCTGGGGCGCGCCGCCTGTTCTGCCAGCAATTCCACAACGTCTTCCTGTCGCAACAGCGGATAGCGGGTGCGCAACAGGGTGGTCAATTCATCCACCGGCCATTCCATCAGGGCCGCCGGATCGAAATGCAGGGCCAGATAATCGGCTGCCCGCAGGGACCCCTCACGGGCAAAGAACTGGATCTGGCGCAGGGCCTCCGTGGAAGGCAGCCCTTCCACGGCCTGCGCCAGGGCGGGTTCACAGAGGGTGCTGACCTGCAACAGCCCATCGCGCGCCGGATCGGCCTGCCACGCCCGCACGGCCCTTAACACGGCCTGGGCGGATGAGGTGTCTCTGTCAGCGGACTCACGCAGCAACTGTTCCAGTAATCCAGCCGAACGATCCATTGCCTCATCCAGATCGAAGATGGTTGGCATGTCGCGCCAGCTCTTCAATTCCTGCTGAATGATGGCTTCTGCCGGACGCCCCTTGTCGCTGCTGAACCAGTGCTGGTCGAACCATTGCAGCGCCCGTTCCAGTCTTGGCTCATCCGACGGGGCGCGGATCACCTGATCGATCAGCACATGGTCATCCAGCAATTCATCGGCCGTCGGCACCGACTCCGGCAGCAAGCCGGTCAATACGGGATCCAGCTCATGGGTCAGGTTGACGGCCAGCAGCACGGTGACGTGGGAGACGAAAGCCGCCGCCATATGTCGTATTTCCGCGCGTTCCTCCACCATGAGCTTTACCTTCCACTCTTCCTCAGCCCGGTCCATCCATCCTATGGACATGTTGTTGTAACATCATGGAGCCTTGCGCCCGGTGCGGCAATGGGAGTCGCGGCAGTGTCACCTTTCGAATAGGCTGGCAGCGAGAGCCACCTGCGTTTAGAGCGGATTCACGCCAAAAGGTGATTTCACATTTCGGCGATCCGCTCTATCCCCTCGCCTGGAACGCACATCATGTTTATCGAGATCTATGCCGACCTTGTCTGCCCCTGGTGCTATATCGGCAAACACCGGATGGAACAGGCATTGGCGCAGCGTCCCGGCCTGTCGGTGGACATACGCTGGATGCCTTTTCAGTTGAATCCAGAGCTGCCGGCAAGCGGCATGGACCGGGCGACATATTTGGTCGCCAAGTTCGGCAGCACCGAACGGGCACGGCAGCTTTCCGCCATGGTGGAACAGGCCGCACTCAAGGAAGGGCTGCCCATGCGCCTGGACCTGGCGCGCCGCATCCCCAACACCACCAACGCCCACCGGCTGGTCCGGTTCGCCGAACGGTTCGGCCGGTCGACGGAGATGATATCCGCCCTCTATCAGGCCTATTTCGCCCAGGGGCTGGATATCGGCACCACATCGATTCTGCTGCAACAGGCGACGGCGACCGGTCTGCCGGAAGAAGAAGTGGCGCACTATCTGAGCAGCGAAGCGGATATGGCCGCCATCCGCACCGGGGATCAGCAGGCGCGGCAACTGGGTGTTCAGGCTGTGCCCTGTTTTGTCTTCGAACGGCGCTATGCCCTGTCCGGCGCACAGGAGCCGCAGGCTTTCCTGCCCTTTCTGGACATGGCGCGCGGCGTATGAAAAAAGGCCCCGATCCAACCGGGTCGGGGCCTTTCACAGATCAAGCAGGCGTAAGCCGGGTGAAAAAACTCACTCCGCCGCCACGCGGGCCTTGGGCTGGCCATCGCGGGCCGCCTTCAGCCCTTCGGCCACCAGGAAGGCCAGTTCCAGCGACTGGCTGGCATTCAGGCGCGGATCGCAGGCGGTGTGATAGCGCTCGGCCAAAGCATGATCGGTGATGGCCTGGGCGCCGCCCGTGCATTCCGTCACGTCCTGACCGGTCATCTCAAAATGCACGCCGCCCGGATAGGCGCCTTCGGCCCGGCAGACATTCATGAAGCCGCGAACCTCCGCCAGCACCCGCTCAAACGGGCGGGTCTTGTAGCCGCTGGAGGATTTCACCGTATTGCCATGCATCGGGTCGCAGGACCAGACGACCTGGCGGCCTTCGCGCAGCACGCGGCGCACCAGCGGGGCCAGCTTGTCATCCACCTTGTCGGAGCCCATGCGCACGATCAGCGTCAGTCGCCCGGCCTCATCGGCCGGGTTCAGGATGTCGATCAGGCGGATCAGGTCATCCGGGTCCATGCTCGGGCCGCATTTCAGGCCGATCGGGTTCTTCACCCCGCGCAGGAACTCCACATGCGCGCCGTCATGCTGGCGGGTCCGGTCACCGATCCACAGCATATGGGCCGACACGTCGTACCAGTCACCCGTGGTGCTGTCGATGCGGGTCAGCGCCTGTTCATAGGGCAGCAGCAGCGCCTCGTGGCTGGTGAACAGCTCCGTCTCCCGGATCTGCGGCGTGGTGGCACCGGTGATGCCGCAAGCCGCCATGAAGGACAGCGCCTCATCCAGCCGGTTGGCCAGGTCCTGGTACCGCTCGCCCTGCGGGCTCTTTTCCACGAAGCCCAGGTTCCACTGATGCACCTTATGCAGGTCGGCATAACCGCCCTGGGCGAAGGCGCGCAGCAGGTTCAGCGTGGCCGCCGCCTGATTATAGGCCTGCACCATACGTTCCGGATCGGGCACGCGGGCGTCGGAATTGAAATCAAAGCCGTTGATGATGTCGCCGCGATAGCTGGGCAGCTCCACCCCGTCGATCACTTCCGTATCGGCCGAACGCGGCTTGGCGAACTGGCCAGCCAGCCGGCCCACCTTCACCACCGGGGTGGCGGAACCGAAGGTCAGCACCACAGCCATCTGCAACAGCACGCGGAACGTATCGCGGATATTGTTGGGATGGAATTCGGCGAAGCTTTCCGCGCAATCACCACCCTGCAGCAGGAACGCCTCCCCGCGCGCCACCTTGCCCAGATGGGCCTTCAGGCTGCGCGCTTCGCCTGCAAAAACCAAGGGTGGATAACTGGACAGGCGTGTCTCAACAGATTTCAGCTTAGCTTCGTCGGGATAAAATGGGACCTGCCGGATCGGCTTGGCGCGCCAGCTGTCAGGCGTCCAGCGCCCAGCGGTCCCCACCTTCTGCATATCCGTCGGCATGATCCTACCTCGTCCTTCCTGTAATTTCAGCACCGCCTGGCCTCTCTCTTCGCCGGCGGGTCCGCATATGGGTACCCATCGCCGGCCTTTCACCGGTGGGTTTATCTTTTTAAGCGACAGTGCGATGTATTTTCCAGTCCCAAACACCTGCGATCTGCGCAATGTTCGTGCGCAAATTGGCCGCGCGATCGGCAGGGCCGGCGCCTATACTGCGCCACCACCTTGAAAACAGTGTCGGAACAGGCGAATGGCGACGGCGGAACGGGCAAAGACCAAACCGGGTTGGCGGGATGTGGCGCGGTCGCTGCGTCGGCCCAAGGTGCTGGTGGCACTGCTGCTGGGCTTTTCCTCTGGCCTGCCTTTCCTGTTGACCGGCAATACGCTGGGCTTCTGGCTGCGGGAAGAAGGCAACAACCTCGCGGTCATCGGCTTCCTGTCTTGGGTGGGCGTTGTCTATTCGCTGAAAATGTTCTGGGCCCCGCTGGTGGACCGGCTGGATGTGCCGCTGCTGGGGCGGCTGGGCCGGCGGCGGGGCTGGATGGTGCTGTCGCAATTGCTGGTCGGCGCCGGGCTGCTGGGCATGGCGCTGGTCGGCCCGTCGGGTGGCCAGGGTCTGTGGGCGCTTGGCGGTTTCGCCCTGCTGGCGGCCATTGCGTCCGCCACCCAGGATATCGTGGTGGATGGCTGGCGCATTGAAAGTGCTGCCGATGGGGATGAACAGGGGCTGCTGGCCGCCACCTTCCAGATGGGCTATCGCGCCGCCATGCTGGCCACCGACAGCCTGATCCTGCTGCTGGCGGCGGTGATCGGCTGGCAGCTCTCCTATGGGGTGGCCGGGCTGGCCATGGGGCTGGGGCTGATCGCCACCCTGATGGCCACCGAACCCCAACGCCACCTGCCGGCCGGCGATGCCGCCGCTGCCCCGCTCTGGACCGGCAAGGGCCTGTTCGATGCCATTGCCGGCCCGTTCCTGGCCTTCCTGCGCACCCACCGGGAATTGTCGGTGCTGATGCTGCTGGTGGTCTCGCTCTATCGGCTGGGGGATTTTCTGATCGGCCCGATGATCAACCCGTTCTATGTCGATCTCGGCCTCAGCAAGGAAGTGGTGGGGTCGGTGCGCGCCTCCATCGGGCTCTGGGCCTCGCTGCTGGGGATCGCGGTGGGCGGGCTCTGCTCGGTCAAGCTGGGGTTCAACCGCACCTTGATCCTGGGGGCCATTCTGGGCCCCTTCTCCAACCTGGCCTTCTCGGCCATGGCGCTGGCCGGGCCGGATATCACTGTCTTCGGGGCCGCCATTCTGGTGGATAACTTTGCCACCGGCTTTGCCGGTGTGGCGCTGACCGCCTATATGGCCAGCCTGACTAGCATCGGCTATACGGCCACGCAATATGCGCTGCTGACCTCCTTCTACGCCCTGCTGGGCAAGGTGCTGAAGGGCTTCTCCGGTCAGGCGATGGAGGGGCTGCAGGCGCAGTTCGGCAGCACGATGGGCAGCGCCGCCTTTTTCGCCGTCACCGCCATGATCGGCGTACCGGTGGTCATTCTTTGCGTGATGCTGGACCGGGCCGCGCGCAAGCGGCAGCAACACCAGCCATCCGACTGAGGCAAACAGGCACCGGGGTCATTCCCGGTGCAGCAGCTTGTCGGTCAGTAGATTGGCCCAGCGACGGGACAGGAAGTCCCGCTTCAGCTGCTCCCGATCATATTCCTTGTCGAGCCATTCATAGAACTCATCAACCGTGCGCCCGCCGGTGCGGGCGAAGCTATCGAAGAAATAATCCAGAATACCGGTCTTGGCCTGCCGAATATGACCGAAGCGCCAGCTCAGCTGCTGCTGCGCTTCCGCCAGGGGGCGGCCTTCGACCACAAACATGTACAGCGTACTCATGAAGCCGACACGGTCGGCCCCCGCCTTGCAATGCATCACAGCGGGGCTGCGGATGCGGCTCCACATCTCCCGCGCGGCAAACAGATCTTCCTTATAGGGTGCGTCACGCGAGCGCACCCGGAAATCAATCAGATCAATGCCATAGCGGGCACAGGCCCTGACCTCGAAGAAATAAGAACCGCAGCTCTCGCGCCGGCCGCGCAGATTGATGATGGTGCGAATGCCCATCGCCGCCAGATCCGCCACCTGTCCCGGTGTCGGCTGGCTGGACCGGTACATCCGGTCACCCAGCGGATAGAAATTGCGGTGAATCATGCGGATGAAGGCATGATCCTTGAAAAGCATATTCAGATAACGTGCAGTCAAGGCCTTGCGGCAATTGGAACTTGCCCATTCCGGCAGCAAACGCGCGGGATGAACCATGCGTGGTTCTTCATACTGCATGCCCTGCCCCATTTGCCAAAGCCCGCCTGCCTGACGGCACCTCTCGGCCCGCTCTATCTATTTCATACGATATAGGCCACCTGGGTGGCGAGCCGAAAATAAACAAATATGGTTATGTTTGTTTGACAGTTTTCCATCACTATAAAGACCAAGCTGCGGTTAACGCACCACCGACCTGCGGCAAGGCAAAGCAGCCGGCCATATTTATCGCCCCTTGCCTTGGCGGCGGCACTGGCCTAGGGTCCGCTCGCCCATAGTGGAGAGGGGTCTGTTAAACCGTGGTCCGTTCCGTGTCGTCCACCATCGCCCGCCTGCTGCTTGCAGGCGCGGCCATTTCCTTTGCCGGCGTTGCCGCCGCGCAATCCGCCAACAATGAACAGGCCCAGCCGCCGGCCGGCGGACTGATCCTGCCGGGCACGGTGCAGACGCCGCAGCAGGGCGGCAGCCCGGCTGCTGGCACCATCGGCGGCGGTGGTCCGGCCGCTGGCACGATGGGCGCCCCGCAGGCCCAGCCGCAGCGCCCGGCCGCGGCCGCACCACAAGGTGCTGCCCCGCAAGGTGCCGCGCCGAAGCCCGGCGCGCCTGCCCCGGCGCAGGGTGGCCCGGCCACCCCGCCCAAGCCGTCCAAGATGGGCACCCTGAAGGGCGAGTGGAAGGTGCAGCCGCAGGTCTTCACCGACGGCTCCTTCAAGATGTGCGCTGTCGGGGCGGAATTCGACAATAATCTGCACCTGCTGTTCCTGCGTAATCCCACCAAGCATACCCAGATGATTCTGGGTATTCCCGGCGCGCAGATGCCGCCGGGCCAGCGCACTGGCGTCAAGCTGTCGGTGGATGGCAAGGTGACGCGCGAACTGGGTGCCATTGTCAGCCAGCCCAACGCGCTGGCCATTGGTCTGGGCGACGATGCCGATCTGATCAAAGCGATCAGCACCGGCAAGACCCTGTCCATTGAGGTGCCGGGCGATACGGCCAGCTTCCAGCTGAAGGGCACCACCAAGGCCTTCAGCGACCTCAACAGCTGCGTCGACCAGGGGGTTGCCGGCACCTTGAAGCTGCCGCCGCCCAGCGAACCGGTGATCGATCCGGCGCTGGCCAAGACACTGGTGGATGCCGGCCTGCAATCGGCCCGCGCCATCCCGGTGGACAAGATCCCGCCGCAGCAGCGGCCGGGTGACTATGCTTGGCAGATCGGCGACAAGGTGCTGGGTTCCGTGCGCAGCTTCCCCCTGGGTGAAGCCGCTGGCGATTTCGCCAAGGTTTCCGACACCTATGCTGAACAGCTGAAGAAGAGCTGCGAGGGCACCTATACGCCCGCCTTCGCCGCGATTGAGACGCTGACGGCCTATAAGCTGCGCACCGGCACGGTGTCGTGCGACAGCAATGGCAACAAGATCCATGTCGCCGTGCTGATGCAGTTCATCGAGCTGCCCAAGCAGCAGGGCCAGGAACAGGCCCTGCGGATTTTGAACGTCTATTCGCATGAATCCGCCGATGCCGATAAGGCACAGGCGGACAATGCGATGCAGGCGATTGCCAAGGTGATCCGCGAAAAAGGCAAGGAGCCGCTGAAGGTTCCGGGCCAGCCGCAGGCCCCGGCTGCCGCATCGGCCGCCAAGCCGTAATCGGTAAGCGATTTAGTTTCATGAGAGGGCCGGGCGGAAACGTCCGGCCCTTTCTGTTTGGCGGGAATTGGCTCCAAACCCGCCCCTGTTGCGGGGTCCCCCCCCTTTGCCATGCGGCTTGACCACAGCATAATCAACCCTACCGGCGTATGATTATGGGGTGTCTGGGCAGCCGCCCTGGCAGAAAACAAGGCCGGCAATCGGCTAAAATGACAGCACCGCAAAAGACGGTGCTGTGAGGGGGGCACCATGCGGCACAAAACAGCCAGCAGCGCCGATCAGCAACCGCCGTCTCTTTGGCGGCAATGCCGTTGCTGGGCATGGATATTCTGCCTGCTTCTGGGTGGTTTTTCGCCGGCCCTGGCCTCCTCCCCCGCCGTTCCCGGATTGGAGCCGGAGCCGGTTCACGCCATCCCGACACGGCCGGATCGGGCCGGGCGCCTGCTGGCGCCGGTTCTGGTGGATGGTGCGGGGCCTTTCCGGTTTCTGGTGGATACCGGCTGCAATGGTACCATGATTGGGGAGAAACTGGCCCTGGCCATGGGGTTCAAACCTGATCCGGCCGGGGGCGGGCCAAATGTGATCGTGCATGATGTGCTGGGGCCGGTGCGGATGCCGGCCATGCGGCTGGGTGAACTGAATATGGGGCGTTTCAGCACCCGCAACGTGATCGCCCCCATCATGTTGATCGCCGATCGTTCCGGTGCCGATGGGGTCATCGGCACCAACAGTCTGGCCGGCCATCGCCTGATGGTGGATTTCAAACGTGATCTTATCCGCATCGAACCCTCACGCCGCCAGCCCCCTTCCGGGTTCGAAACGATCAAGGGGCGGATGCACGGCGATAATCTGCTGATCGTTCCGGTTCAGATCGCCGGCATCACCGTGCCGGCATTGGTTGATACGGGTGCAGAACGATCCTTGTTTAACAAGGCTTTACTGAACCGCATCCTGGCGTCGGATGATACCGAGCCCCTAGGCTATCTGCATCTGGTCAATCTGGCCGGTCTGGAGGTCAAGGGACCGGTGCATCTGCTGCCCCGATTCCGCCTGGGCAGCCTGACCATCCGCAACCTTGCGGCCATTCTGGTGGAAGCTCACGCTTTTGATCGTCTGGGCCTGTCTGACGAGCCGGCCCTGGTGCTGGGTATGGATGTGCTGGGCATCGCCGAGAGTATTGCCGTGGATTTCGGCCAGAGCGAACTGCATCTGCGAATGACCGATATGGGGGGAGCTCGCATTATCCGCCGCTGACCCGGCAGCTTTTTCCGTGCCCAATGCGCCACACAGTGCGGTTACCTTTCGGAAACAAAGCGGCAATTCGCTTTGCCTGCATGACTCTTCACCGCCACTCCGTTAAATTAGACATATATGGAGTGGATGATGACGTCCAAACGCCTTGCGGCCCTTATCCTGTGCCTGACCTGCCTTGCTGGTCCCGCCCATGCGGTGGACCTGCTGGCGGATTCGGCTGGGGCAGAGGTGGCGGAGGTCTCCACGCTTTCCGGCCATGATGTGCCCCTGTCGATGGATAGTTACGGGGCCATCAGCGTATCTGGCGCCAATGCATCCAGTGCTGCCGGTTGGCAACCGATGGAAAGCCTGCGGGTGGAGCTGGAATATTCCTACCGGGGCCGCAACGCCCTGGCGCTGGCCCCCGGTGGTCCCGATGCCAATACCGCCGGTACCATCAGCCTGATGGCCAATGCCATGGTCGATGTGAAGCTGACGGACTGGATGACCCCCTATGTCGGCATTGGTGTCGGTATGACCCGGCTGGAGGCAGATCGCCTTGCCTTTGGCCTGGGCACCGGCGATGCCCGCGGAGAAAGCTTTGGCTATCAGGGATTTGTCGGCGTGAACGTCCCGGTCAGCAGCCGCTTCTCCTTCTTCGCTGACGGGCGTTACACCAGGCCGGGGGATTTTGCCTTTACCGGCGTGGATGCCGCCCCTCATACGCTGGCGGAAAGCTGGACGGCGCTGGCCGGCATCCGCTTCACCTTCGGCCGCTAAAGCAGGCTTACCCCCCCCTTCACACCGGCTCACGCGGCGGTTTGCCGCCCAGCCCCCTGCCCTTGACGATGGCGCCACTGCCCAGTTTGGCCCGCACCGCATCCATGGCCTGTTCCACCCGGGCACGGCGCAGCAGGCCGGGGTCAGCCAGATCGGGCGGATCGGCATCGCGCCCATCCACCAGATCAGAACAGCCGATACCCAGCAGGCGGAAATGCCGGCCATCCACCTCCCCCGCCAGCAGCGTGCAGCCGGTACGGAAGATGCGGTCGGCCATCCGGGTGGGGCTGGGCAGGCGCTGGCTGCGGCTGATCAGGCGGAAATCCGGCGTTTTCAGCTTCAGCGTCACGGTATTGCCCGCCAGCCCGGCCGCCTTCAACCGGCGGGAGACGGTTTCCGCCAGGGGCCACATGATCTTTTCCAGCGCATCGCCGTCAGCGACATCCTGATCAAAGGTGGTTTCGGCGGAAATGCTCTTGGCCGGGTTATGGGGCGTGACGCTGCGATCATCCTCCCCACGGGAGAACCGATAGAGTCGCTGGCCGATGCTGCCATAGCGGGTGACCAGATATTTCAGGTCCATTTCCCGCAGCTGGCCGATGCTGCGGATACCATCATGTTCCAGTTTCTGGGCCAGCGCCTTGCCCACCCCCCAGATCATGCCCACCGGCTTGGGGGCCAGGAAATCCAATGCCTCCGCGCGGCCGATCACGGCAAAACCGCGCGGCTTGTCCAGATCGCTGGCCACCTTGGCCAAAAATTTATTGTAGCTGAGACCGATGGAGGCGGTGATGCCGATCTCCTGCTCAATCCGCCGCACCAGCCGGGCCAGGGTCTGGGCCGGGCTGCCGCCATGCAACAGTTCCGTCCCGGCAAGGTCCAGGAAGGCCTCATCGATGGAAATGGGCTCTACCAGCGGGGTGACGGATTCCATCAGCTGCCGCACCTGCCTTCCCACCTGGGCGTATCGGCGCATGTCGGGCTTGATCACCGTGGCCGTGGGGCAGAGCGACAGGGCTTTGAACATCGGCATGGCAGAACGCACACCATAAAGACGCGCGACATAGCAGCAGGCGGAAACCACGCCCCGGTGCCCGCCGCCGACAATCACCGGCTGGTCGGCCAGTTCCGGCCGGTCGCGTTTTTCCACACTGGCATAAAAGGCATCGCAGTCGATATGGGCGGTGGACAGCGCGTGCAACTCCGCATGGGCCAGCATCCGCACCGACCCGCAGGCGGTACAGCGGCGGGCGCGCAGCTGGCGGCGCCCGCAATCACGGCACAGCCCCTCTGCAGGGCTGGTAGGGGGATCAGCATGGGACAAGGGGGCCGGGCCGATAACCGATGTTTAACCTTTGCCGCTGCTTAATCCCAAGCAACGGTTAACTGTTTCTTTGCCACGACGGGCATCGCACAGTATGTCAGCATAGTGCCATAAACCCCGTCGGAACAGGACATGCAACATGGGTGCAGAAATGATGGCCCCGATGGCGGACAGCCCACAGCAGAAGAACGGCCGGCCCCTCGTCCTGATTGTCGAGGATAATGAGTTGAACATGAAACTGTTCAACGACCTGCTGGAAGCCCATGGCTATGCCACGCTGCAGACCCGCGACGGGATGGAGGCTTTGCGCCTTGCCCGTTTGCACAATCCCGACCTGATCTTGATGGATATCCAGCTGCCGGAGGTTTCGGGGCTTGAGGTTACCAAATGGCTGAAGGAAGATGACGCGTTGCGGGCCATCCCCGTCATTGCCGTCACTGCCTTTGCCATGAAGGGGGATGAAGAGAAGATTCGTGAAGGCGGCTGCGAAGCCTATATCGCCAAACCGATCTCGGTGGCAAAATTCCTGCAAACGGTTCAAGATTTCGTATGACGCCCGCCTGCCGGGCACGGAAGAATAGGAAACCATGTCGGCCCGGGTTCTTGTTGTTGATGATGTGCTCCCCAATGTGAAACTCCTCGCGGCCAAGCTGACGCGGGAATATTTTGACGTTGTCACCGCCAACAGCGGCCCGGAAGCGCTGGAGCGGATCAAGGCCCATCAACCCGATATTGTGCTGCTGGATGTGATGATGCCCGGCATGGACGGGTTTGAGGTGTGCGAACGGATTCGCGCCGATCCGGCCATCATGCATATTCCGGTTATCATGGTGACTGCCCTGTCGGATGTCAGCGACCGGGTGCGCGGGCTGGAGGCCGGGGCCGATGATTTCCTGACCAAGCCGGTCAATGATGTGGCGCTTTTCGCCCGCGTCCGCTCCCTGGTCCGTCTGAAAATGATGATGGATGAATGGCGCCTGCGGGAAAGCACCTCCGGCCAGCTGGGGATGCTGGTATCGACCGATTCGGTACAGAACCAGACGGCGGAGGCGGCCCGCGTGCTGGTGGTAGAAGACAGCGCCATTGATCTGGACAAGATCGATGAGACGCTGGCCCGCGACCGTGATGAGCTGACGGATACCGACAGCTGTGCCGCCGGGCTGGAGCTGGCGCTGAATGAGGAGTTCGACCTGATCATCGTCAGCCTGACGCTGATGCGGGAAGATGGCTTGCGGCTCTGCTCCCAGCTGCGCAGCCAGGAACGTTCCCGCCAGATCCCCATTCTGCTGCTGGCCGATGAAACCGACATGGATCGGGTGGCCAAGGGGCTGGAGCTGGGCGCCAATGATTATCTGATCAAACCGATCGACCGGAATGAGCTGCTGGCCCGCGCCCGGACGCAGATACGGCGCAAGCGCTATCAGGACCGGCTGCGCGCTAATTATGAACAGAGCCTGTCGATGGCGCTGACGGACAGCCTGACCGGGCTGTTCAACCGCCGCTATCTCTCCGCCCACCTGCCCCGGCTGCTGGATCGCAGCGGCGGCAATGCCAAGCCCGTCTCCGCGCTGATGTTCGATATTGACCATTTCAAGGTGGTCAATGACAGCTGGGGCCATGGCGTGGGCGATGAGGTGCTGAAGGAAGTGGCGGGCCGCGCCAGCCGCAACCTGCGCAATTTCGACCTCGTCGCCCGGCTGGGCGGGGAGGAATTCGTCGTCATCATGCCCGACACGGACATGACCCAGGCGACGCTGGTGGCGGAACGTCTGCGTAAGCGCATTGCCGAAACCAGTTTTGACGTCGCGGCCCCGGTGCAGAGGATTGATGTCACCATCAGCATCGGCGTCGCCGTCACCGACGGCCGGCTGGATGAAGAAGGCAAGCCCGAAAGCGGGGAACAGCTGCTGCGCCGCGCCGATATGGCGCTTTATCAGGCCAAGCGGTCCGGCCGTAACCGCGTCGTCGTCGACGACGGCACCATCCAGACCAGCAACTGAACGGAAAAGGCGGCGGGGTCAGTGGCACGTGCCGCGCGGCGGCAGTCGCCGCCGCACCAAGTTGTGATGAGTTCCACTCATCACAACTTGGCATAAGCCAGCGCCCCCTTGCCGGCGGCGATGCCGCTGGCAAAGCAGCCTTGCAGCAGATAGCCACCAGTCGGTGCCTCCCAATCCAGCATTTCACCACAGGCGAAGATACCGGGCAGATCCTTCAGCATCAGCCCGTCATCCAGGGCCGTCAGCCGGATGCCGCCAGCGGTGGAGATGGCGCGTTCCAGCCCCTGCATCCCGGAAAGCTTGATGGGCAGGGCTTTCAGCAGGCTGGCCACGCTCATGCTGCGTGTCAGGTCGGCGTCGCCTGCCCCTTCGCGCAACAGCGCACCGGCGGGCGGTGTCAGCGACAGCGCCTTGCGCAGCCGGTTCGCCAGACTGTCGGCCGGCGGCACCCGCGCCAGCCGATTTTGCACCTGCGAGACGGTGAGATCGGGTTTCAGGTCCAGCAGAATCTCCGCCGCCCCATCCCGCTCAATGGCATCACGCAGGGGCGCGGACAGGGCATAAAGCGGCCCGCCTTCCAGCCCATGGGCCGTGATCACCAGTTCGCCCGGTACCGTGCGGTCGCGGAAGGTGACGGTGATGCGTTTCAGGGGCATCCCCTCCGCCCGCTCCCGCAGGCCGGCGCTCCAGCACACATCGAATCCGCTGTTGGACGGGCGGAACGGCGCCAGCGGCACGGCGCGGCCGTGCAGCAATTCCGCCCAGCCCCCGTCAGAGCCCAGGCGGGGCCAGCTGGCCCCACCCAGCGCCAGAATCACCGCTGCCGCGCCGTCACTGGTCACCTCCCCCGCCGGTCCCGCCAGGCGCAACGCCCCCTCTGCCGTCCAGCCGACCCAGCGATGGCGGGGATGCAGTTCCACGCCCAACCCGGCCAACCGTCGCAGCCAGGCCCGTAATAGGATGCTGGCCTTCATCTCTTTCGGAAACACCCGGCCGGAGGAGCCGACAAAGGTTTCCACCCCCAGCCCATGGCACCAGTCGCGCAGGTCAGCCGGCGTGAATGCCCGAATCAGCCGATCAAACAGCGGCCGCGCCGCGCCATACCGAGCAATGAACCGGTCCAGCGGCTCGCTGTGAGTCAGGTTCAGTCCACCCCGCCCCGCCATCAGGAATTTGCGCGCCGGCGATGGCATGGCGTCATAAAGCCGGACCTTGCCGCCAGCAGCGGCAATGGTTTCGGCGGCGATCAGGCCGGCCGGGCCGGCGCCGATGATGATGAAGGGCTTTGCGGACATGGGGACCAAACCGGAATGCGGGCTCTGCAGGGGGCTGAAATAGCGAAGGGGCGGCACCGTCGCCGGTGCCGCCCCTTGCGGAAATGCAACTGATCAGGCGTGGGTGATCGCGCGCTCAACCAGCTGGCCCAGATGCTGGGTGCGCTTGGTCAGGCTCTGCAACACGGCGGAGATTTCGGCCGTGGCGGCAGCGGTCTGACCGGACAGGTTCTTCACTTCACCAGCCACAACCGCGAAACCCTTACCGGCTTCACCCGCGCGGGCGGCTTCGATGGTGGCGTTCAGGGCCAGCAGGTTGGTCTGCTTGGCGATGGCGTCGATCTGCTGGGCCACAGTGCCCACCTTCTCGATCTCGGTGCGCAGACCTTCCAGTTCGCGGCTGATTTCCTGGAGCGCGGAGGAAACCTCGCTCTTGCCAGCGCCGGAGAAATTGCTCGATTCGCTGCCGTACTTCATCTGCAAAGGCCTTGCGTCTTAGGGGTTGACCTGTAGCGACCCGGACAAACCGGGCGTTCCACCTTCATAGCACAAAGCCGGCGAACAAATCGTGACGATTTTCCGGCTGGGGCACCCCTTATGGATAGTTTCCATCGGGGTGCCCCGTCCTTGAGCTGGATCAGAAATCCAGCGACTTCACCCGCACCACGCTCGGCAGGCCCTGGATCTTGCCCAGCAGCTCTTCCGATACGGCCTGATCGACCGACACCAGGCAGATGGCATTGGCACCGGGAGCGGTACGGCCCAGATGGAAGGTGGCGATATTCACACCGGCATCGCCCAGCGTGCTGCCCAGCTTGCCGATGAAGCCCGGCTTATCCTCGTTGCGGATGAACAGCATATGGTCGGTGACTTCCGCCTCGACCGGCACTTCCTCGATTTCCACCAGACGGGGCTTGTCGCCGCCGAACAGGGTACCGGCAACAGAGCGGGTGCGCTGTTCGGTCTGCACGATGACGCGCACCAGGGTCTGGTAATCGCCGGCCACCTCGCGCTTAGTCTCGCTCACCTTGATGTCACGCTCCTTGGCGATGACCGGTGCATTGACCATGTTGACCGATTCCATCAGCGGGCCCAGCAGGCCCTTCAGCACGATGGCAGTCAGCGGACGGGTATTCAGTTCAGCCGCCTGACCTTCATATTCGATGGTCACGGCCTTGATGCCGGTCTCGGTGATCTGGCCGGCAAAGCCGCCCAGCTGTTCGGCCAGCTTCATATAGGGGCGCAGCTTCGGCGCATCTTCGGCCGAGACGGACGGCATGTTCAGCGCATTGACCACCGCACCGCTGACCAGATAATCGGCCAGTTGTTCGGCCACCTGCAGGGCGACATTTTCCTGCGCTTCAGTGGTGGACGCCCCCAGATGCGGGGTGGCGATCACCTTTTCATTGCCGAACAGCGGGTGGGCCTTGGCCGGCTCCTCCGCGAACACGTCCAGGGCGGCACCGGCAACATGGCCGGCCTCGATGGCAGCCTGCAGCGCCTCTTCCACAATCAGGCCGCCACGGGCGCAGTTGATGATGCGCACGCCCTTCTTGGTCTTGGCCAGGGCCTTGGCGTCCAGGATGTTCTTGGTCGCTTCGGTCAGCGGCGTGTGCAGGGTGATGAAATCAGCGCGCTTCAGCAGATCTTCCAGTTCCACCTTTTCCACGCCGATTTCGGTGGCGCGTTCCGGCGACAGGAACGGGTCGAAGGCGATGACCTTCATCTTCAGGCCGACAGCGCGGTCAGCAACGATGCCGCCGATATTGCCGCAGCCGATAACGCCCAGCACCTTGCCGAACAGCTCCACGCCCATGAAGCGGTTCTTTTCCCACTTGCCGGCATGGGTGGAGGCATTGGCGGCCGGGATTTCACGGGCCAGCGCAAACATCATGGCGATGGCATGTTCGGCGGTGGTGATGGAATTGCCGAACGGGGTGTTCATCACCACCACGCCACGGGCGGTGGCGGCGGGGATGTCCACATTGTCGACACCGATACCGGCGCGGCCGACAACCTTCAGGTTGGTGGCGGCAGCCAGGATATCCTTGGTCACCTTGGTGGCCGAACGGATGGCCAGACCATCATATTCGCCGATGATGGCCTTCAGCTCGTCCGGCTTCAGGCCGACCTTCACATCGACCTCAACGCCGCGCTCCTTGAAAATCTCAACGGCGCGGGGGCTCAGGCTGTCGGAAATAAGAACCTTGGGCATGGGTGACTCCGAATTCTCAGGCGAGGAGCGGGTCAGCTCCAATCATGGACGGAAAAGAAGACGGCGACAGCGATCAGCAGAAACGCGACCCAATCGTTCCAGCGCAGGGACTCGCCAAGCCAGAAAGCGGAGAAGATGGCGAACACGGTCAGCGTGATCGCCTCCTGGATCATCTTCAGTTGCGGGGCTGTATAGACCGCGTGACCCAGCCGGTTGGCCGGCACCTGCAGGCAATATTCAAAGAAGGCGATGCCCCAACTGACCATGATGGCGGTGATGAGCGGCGCCGACTTGAATTTCAGATGCCCGTACCAGGCAAAGGTCATGAAGATGTTGGAAGCGGCCAGCAGCAGAACCGGCCAGAGATAAGTGGTGAAAGTGGACATGGATCATCAGCCAGGAAACAGGGTTCCGGCCTGTCGATGCCCCTCCCCCGCCGGCCGGAACCAGACGGGGGAGGAGACCTCATCCAATCAGCAGCTTAGCCGGCCTTGACGGTGGCATAGGCCCAGTCCAGCCAGGGCAGCAGCGCCACGATATCGGCATTTTCAACCGTCGCACCGCCCCAGATGCGAATACCGGGAGGCGCATCGCGGTAGGAACCGGCGTCCAGCGCCACGCCTTCCTTCTCCAACAGAGAGGTCAGCTTCTTGGCGATCTCGGCCTGCGCTTCCGCCGGCTGTTCCGTCGCCCAGGGGTCGACGATCTTCAGGCAGATGGAGGTGCAGGAACGGCCATCCGCCGTCTCAGCCAGGAAATCCACCCAGTCAGTCTTGGCAACCCAGTCGGCCACGGCCTTCAGGTTGGCTTCCGAGCGGCCGATCAGCCCTTCCAGGCCGCCGACGGACTGGGCCCAGTTCAGCCCGTCCAGCGCGTCTTCCACGGCGATCATGGAGGGGGTGTTGATCGTCTCCCCCTTGAAGATGCCTTCCGACAGCTTGCCATTGCTGGCCAGACGGAAAATCTTCGGCATCGGCCAGGCCGGCGTGTGATTCAGCAGCCGCTCCACCGCACGGGGGGAGAGTGCCAGCATCCCGTGGGCGGCTTCACCGCCCAGCACCTTCTGCCAGGACCAGGTGACGACATCCAGCTTGTCCCACGGCAGATCCATGGCGAATGCCGCAGAGGTGGCGTCGCAGATGGTCAGGCCCTGGCGATCGGCCGGGATCCAGTCGCCATTGGCGACACGCACACCCGAGGTGGTGCCGTTCCAGGTGAAGACCACATCACGGTCAAAATCAACCGTGGCGAGGTCCGGCAGCTTGCCGTAACCGGCGGTCAGGGAGCGCACATCGGGCAGCTTCAGCTGCTTGACGACGTCGGTGACCCAGTCCTTGCCGAAGCTTTCCCAGGCCAGCATATCGACGCCACGGGCACCCAGCAGCGACCACAGGGCCATTTCAACGGCGCCGGTGTCAGAGGCAGGAACAATGCCCAGCCGGTAATCGGCGGGGATGCCCAGAATTTCCTTGGAGAGATTAATCACCTGCTCCAGCTTGGCCTTGCCGGGCTTGGAGCGGTGCGAGCGGCCCACCAGGGCGCCCTTGAGGGCTTCGATCGACCAGCCGGGGCGCTTGGCGCAAGGACCGGACGAGAATTGCGGATTGGCGGGGCGATTGCCCGGCTTCGGCGCAGCCATTATGGCTATTCCTTCCAGAATAGTAGCATCCCGTTGGGGGGATGTGACCCGCCGCCGAACCTATGGGAGCAGACCGGCCCCGTCAATCGGAAACCATCCCGCACTTATCAGATTTCTGCGTTGCAGGTGGCGCAGGGGAAAGATTGTTACAATTATGCCAATGCCGGGCTGGGCAGCATCAGGCCACGGGCACCCCGCATATCGGCATCTGTCCAGTCGGCATCGCGCAAATCGGCCTGGGTCATCACGGCATCGGTCAGAATGGTGCCGCGCAGAATGGCGTTCTGCAGGTTGGCCTGGGTCAGATCGCAATCATCCAGCCGCGCCTTCGACAGGTCGATACCCGCCAGCAGGCTGCGGGCCAGCCGTGCCTTGCTGAAATTGGTCGGCCAGCTCTGGCCGTTGCGCAGCTCCATCGGCCCGGCGATCACATTGCTGAGGTTGGTTTCATAAAGAATAGCGCGTTCCAGGCAGGCACCACGCAGATCGGCCCGGGGCATCCGGGCCTGTCGCATATCCGCCATGGACAGATCGGCCATGGCCAGCACGGTGCCGGACAGGTTGGCACCCCGCAGCGAGGCCTGCTTCAAAATGGCAGCGGAAAGATTGAGGTTGGAGAGATCCTGACCGGAAAGGTCCAGGGCCGACAGGTTGGCCCGCTCCCCCTTATGGCCATTGGTGACGATCCATTCGCGATGCAGCCGCAACGCCTCACCGATGACGCCGCTGATATTGTCCAGCCGGCGCAGCAGATCGGCACCTGACAGGTTCGCCGTGGACAAATCCACCTCGTCCAGCAAAGCACCCAGCAGGCTGGCCTGCGACAGGTTGGCATTGCGCAGCAGGGCGCGGGTCAGGATGCAGCCATCCAGCCGGGTGCCGGACAGGTTGGCATCCGACAGATCGGCCCCTTCCAGGTTGCAACCGGTCAGGTCCGATCCGCTGAGATCGGCCCGCACGAAAACCGCGCCGCGCAGGTCCGTGTCCCGCAAATCGGCCTGGATGACGAAGGCGTTGGAGAGCTTGGCCCGGCTGAGATTGGCCCGCACCATGCTGGCTTCCGACAATTCTGTGGCATTGTGCTCCGTCGTCATCGGCGCCAGATCGCCATTCTTGGCACGCATCAGATAGCCGTCGCGCAGGTCCGCCTCGTTCAGCACGGCGCGGGCCATGCAGGCCCCCCGCATGGCGGCACCCCGCAGATCGGCGCGGGTCAAATTGGCGGACGGCAGGTTGGCGCGGCGCAGATCGGCCCCGAACAGACAGGCGCCATGCAGATCGGCCCCCGACAGGTCAGCCCCGTTCAACTTGGCGCCGGTCAGGTCGGCATCGGCCAGATTGGCGTTGCGCAACACGGCAAAGGACAGATCATGGAACTTCAGGCTGGCCCGCATTCCGCCGCGCTGACCCTGCAGGAATCGGCGATGGGCGGCCAGAACCTTTTCAAGTTCGGGGGCCGCGATCTTCGTATAGCCAATATCCAGCCCGTCAAGGGTCGCCGATTTCATATGAACGCCATTAACCTTTCATGCAACGTCACCATCGACGCTATCGCGTCATATGTTAATATTTTACTCATGCCATTCGTTTGATCAGAATCAAGCCAGCAGGAGACAAAAGGAAAAGAGAAGGGTTGTTTTCCCCAAAAATGAAAACATCACAAAAAAACAGACACGCACTCAATTAATCTGAAAAATACAAATAAAATAGACAATATAAGAACCTGAACTATTTTCAAAAATTTTCCAAGACATATATTTTTCATATAGAGGCACTCCCAATAAAAACGTGCAACGCGGCGTCTCGCCGCAGGATGGCGGTCTGAAGCCGCTGGACCTGTCGGATAAAAAAGCGGCTTGATTGATCTCGCTCATGTCCCGCTTCGGGTTGCCTGACACACTATCGATCCTGGTTTCCCGCCCTCTTACAAAACAGGTGGCAGGCTGAATGACCGGCGATGATCCATTTCCAAAACACGACGCCAAGGAAACCGGCGGCACCATCCTGGCCGTTCGCGGTTCCGTGCTGGATATTGCCTTTCCCCAGGGTCTGCCGGCCCTGGATGAACTGGTGATGGTCGGCAACAGCGTTCCGGCGGAGGTGCGGGTGCATCTGTCGCCGGACAAGGTGCGCGCTGTGGCGCTGGACAGCACGGCCGGGCTGCGGCGGGGGGACAAGGCCACCCGCACCGGGGCCGGCCTGTCCGTGCCTGTGGGGCCGGACCTGCTGGGTCGGGTCGTGGATGTGATGGGCCGCCCGCTGGATGGCGGACCGGCAGTGTCAGAGACGGCACCCCGCTGGTGCATCCACCGCGCTTCCCCCCCGCTGGCCGCGCGCACCGCGCATCTGCAACCGCTCTGGACCGGGATCAAGATCATCGATCTTCTGTCGCCGCTGACACGCGGCGGCAAGACGGCCCTGTTCGGCGGGGCCGGCGTGGGCAAGACGGTGCTGATCATGGAACTGATCCGCACCGTGGTGGAGCGCGATAACGGCCTGTCGGTCTTTGCCGGCATCGGCGAACGCTCCCGCGAAGCCGCCGAGTTGCTGGAGGATATGCGCGGGTCCGGCGTGCTGGCCCGCACCGCCATGGTGCTGGGCCAGATGGCGGAACCGCCGGGGGCCCGCTGGCGCGCTGGCATGACGGCGCTGACCCAGGCGGAATATTTCCGCGACGCCATGGGCCGCGACGTGCTGCTGCTGATGGATAATGTCTTTCGCTTCGTGCAGGCGGGGGCGGAGATTGCCGGCATGTTGGGGGTGATGCCCGCCCGCGTCGGTTATCAGCCCACCATGGCGGGGGAGATCGGGGCCTTGCAGGAACGCATTGCGTCCGTTCCCGGTGCGGCCATCACCGCCATCCAGGCCGTCTATGTCCCGGCCGATGATTTCACCGATCCCGCCGTGGCGGAACTGTTCAGCCATCTGGACGGTTCCATCGTGCTGTCGCGCGCGGTGGCGGCGGAAGGGCTTTACCCCGCCGTCGATCCGCTGGCCTCCTCCGCCCGGCTGATGGACCCGGACCTGTTGGGCCAGCGGCATTATCAGGTGGCCGGCGCCGTGCGCGCCGCCATCGCGCAATATCGCGCGCTTGAAGATATCATCGCCCTGCTGGGCATTGATGAACTGTCCGCCAGCGACCGGCAGGTGGTGACACGGGCCCGCCGACTGCTGCGTTTCCTCACCCAGCCTTTCTTCGTCACCGGTGGCTTCACCGGTCGCGGCGGTGTCAGTGTGGGGATCGAGGAGACGCTGGCCGGGTGTGAGGCGATCCTGAATGGGGAAGCCGACAATTGGGCCGAATCCTCCCTCTATATGATCGGCACGCTGGATGATGCCCGCACGCGGGAAAAGGCGGTGGCAGCATGAGGGTGCGCATCCTCACCCCGCTGGCCACCTTGCTGGACCGGGCCGACATCGCCCAGCTTGCCGCCGCCGATGACAGCGGCGGCTTCGCCATCCGCACCGGCCATGCCCCCTTCCTGACCGCCCTGCCCCCGTCGGTGCTGCGCCTGCGGCTGGTGGATGGCGGCACGCTTTACGCCGCCGTGGCGGGCGGCATGGTGCAGGTGGGCCGTGATGGTATCACCGTCACCAGCCAGGATGCCGCCGTCGGCACCGATCTGGCCCCCCTGGCCGCCCGCGTGGAGCGCGAGCAGGCCGACCGGCAGACAAGGCGGGCGGAGGGGACGGCGACGGAACGCAAGCTGCAGGCGGCCCTGGTGCATCACCTGCTGGACAGCACCGCCGCCGAACGCCGCAGCGGGGGGGATTGAGCATGAGCGATCCCGACCTGCTGGACCCGATCAAACAAGCCCAGCGCGATGCCGAACGGGCGGAACGGGAGAAACACCGCCGCCTGGGCGCCACCCTGGCGCTGATCGGCACGCTGGGCTGGCTGATCGTGTTGCCGCCGGTGCTGGGCCTGTTCCTGGGCCGCTGGCTGGACCGGGCCGGCGGCCAGTTCTGGACCTTGTCGCTGCTGTTCACCGGGGTTGCCGTCGGCTGCTGGGCGGCTTGGCGGCGCGTGACGGAGGGGGATTGATGGCACAAAACCTGCCGATCGGGCTGATGGCCCTGGGCCTGCTGACGGGTGCCGGTTTCGGCTGGCTGTTCTTCCGCCTGCTGGCTGTGAACAGCCGGCTTTACACCGCCGGGCGGGTGGGGCCGGCCACGGCCCTGCATGTCGGGCGGCTGGCCGGGGCCGTGCTGCTGTTCGTGGCGCTGGCGCGCCTGGGCGGGGCGGCCCCGCTGCTGGCGGCCTTTGTCGGCTTTCTGGCCATCCGGCCCTTGCTGATCCGCCGCCATGGCAGGGGGGTATCATGAACCTCGCCTCCCCCTTTGCGGCGGATGTCGCCTTCCATCTGGGACCGCTGGCCATCAGTTGGCCCGTCATTTTCGGCGCGCTGGTCAGTTTCATCCTGGCGCTGACGGCGCGGCTGCTGGCAGGGCGGGTGGGACGGGACCAGCCCGGCCGCATCGGTACCGCGCTGGAGGCTGTCGTCACCATCCTGCGCGACCAGTTCGACGAGATCATGCAGACGGACAGCCGCCCCTTCCTGCCATTGCTGGGCAGCCTGTTCCTGTTCATCGCGGCCAGCAACTGGCTGGGGCTGATCCCTGGTTTTAAATCACCGACGGCGCATCTGGAAACCACGCTGGCCCTGGGGCTGACCGTTTTCGGGGCCGCCCAGGTGCTGGGCGTGCGCGTCCGGGGCCTGCGGGCCTATCTGGCCGGTTTCGCCCATCCGCGCTGGTGGATGCTGCCGCTCAACCTGTTGTCGGAATTCACCCGCACCCTGTCGTTGGTCCTGCGCCTGTTCGGCAATGTGATGAGCGGGGAATTCGTCATTGCCATCGTGCTGTCGCTGGCGGGCTTTCTGGTGCCCGTGCCGCTGATGGCGCTGGAGGCGCTGCTGGGCCTGATCCAGGCCTATATCTTCACCATCCTGGCCGCCGTCTTCATTGGCGGGGCCATCGGCACCATTGAAAGGGGCTGACCCATGACCGTTGAAATGATCAGCATCCTGGCAGCATCCCTGGCTGTCAGCTTCGGCGCCATCGGCCCGGCACTGGCAGAGGGCCGCGCCGTGGCGGCGGCCCTGGATGCCATCGCCCGCCAGCCGGATGCCGCCAACACCATCTCGCGCACCCTGTTTGTCGGGCTGGCGATGATCGAAACCATGGCGATCTATTGCCTGGTGGTGGCGTTGCTGGTGCTGTTCGCCAACCCGTTCGTGGGCTGAAAGCGATGCATCTGGACCCGACCACCCTGGCCCTGCAGCTGGTGAATTTCCTGGTACTGGTCTGGCTGCTGCGCCGTTTCCTGTTCCGCCCCGTGCTGGCCGCCATCGACAAGCGCGACGCTGACCTGACCCAGCGCCGCACCCAGGCGGAGACGCTAGCCGCCGAGGTTGCCGCCACCCGCAGCGCGGTGGAGGCTGAACGCCAGTCGCTGGCCAAACAGGCCGCCGAACTGCGCGCCACCGCCCAGGCCGAAGCGGAGGATGAACGCCGCCGCCTGCTGGATGCCGCCCGGCAATCCGCCGATGCCCTGCGCGCCGCCGCCGCCAGCCAGTTGGCCGCCGAACGCCAGCAGGCAGAGACCGACCTGACCAAACAGGCCGCCGATCTGGCCACAACCATGGCTGGCCGCCTGCTGGCCGATGCCAGGCCCGATCTGGCCGACCGGGTGCTGACCGACGCGCTGTGCCAACAACTGGCCGCCCTGCATGCAGCGGAAAAATCCAGCCTGCTGGCCGGCCCTGGCGGCATCACCCTGACCAGCGCCCGCCCCCTGCCCGCCGACCTGCAAACGGCGCTGATCACCGCCCTGGGCCCCAATATCGCCGTGACCTGGACCGTTGATCCCGCCGTGATTGCCGGGGTGGAGCTTGCCGCCCCCCATCACCTGATCCATCAAAGCTGGCGGGCGGCACTCGCCAGCGCGCGGGAAAGGTTGGGATCATGAGCGCCAGCCTTTCCACCCATCTGGCGGACTGGACCCGCCAGCAGAGCCAAACACTGGCCAGCCAGCCGGCCCCCGCCCCCGGCTGGCAGCAACTGGGCCGGGTCAGCCATATTGGCGACGGCATCGCCCTGGTCAGCGGGCTGGAACAGGCCCCGGCAGACGGGATGCTGCTGTTCACCGGCAATGTGCCGGGCTTGGTGCTGGACCTGGACGAAGGCCGGCTGGGCTGTCTGCTGCTGGGTGCGGCGGAGGGGATCAAGGCCGGCGATCCGGTGCGCATGGCCCCCGGCGTGCTGCGCGTGCCGGTGGGTGATGGCTTGCTGGGCCGGGTGATCGACCCGATGGGCCGCGCCCTGGATGGCCGGCCCGATCCC
This sequence comes from Niveispirillum sp. BGYR6, assembly GCF_027568365.1. Lineage (NCBI taxonomy): Bacteria > Pseudomonadati > Pseudomonadota > Alphaproteobacteria > Rhodospirillales > Azospirillaceae > Niveispirillum > Niveispirillum sp. BGYR6. Next base: position 242,554 of record NZ_JANLNL010000002.1, read on the forward strand.
ACGCCCGACCGGTTGGAGCCGATTGAACGCCCCGCCCCCGCCCTGACCAGCCGGGGCACGGTGGCCGAGCGGCTGGCCACCGGCACCACCATCATCGACAGCCTTTACCCCATCGGGCGCGGCCAGCGGGAACTGATCGTCGGCGATCGGGGCACGGGCAAGACCTGCATTGCCATGGATGCGTTGCTGGCCCAGGCCGGGGGCGATGTCATCCCCATCTATTGCGCCATCGGTCAGCGTGCCTCTGCGGTGGCCGATGTCATTGCCACCTTGCGCGATGGCGGGCTGGCGGATCGGGCCATCATCATCGTGGCCGCCCCCGATGCCGCCCCCGGCCTGCAATGGATCGGGCCTTATGCCGCCATGACCATGGCGGAATATTTCCGCGACAGCGGGCGTCACGCCCTGCTGGTGCTGGATGATCTGTCCAAACATGCCGCCATGCACCGGCAGGTCAGCCTGCTGTTGCAGCGCCCGCCAGGGCGGGAAGCGTTTCCCGGCGATATTTTCTATCTCCATTCCCGTCTGCTGGAACGCTCGGCCAAACTGTCCGACGCGGCGGGCGGTGGCTCCCTCACCTGTCTGCCGGTGGTGGAAACCCAGGCCGGCAATCTGGCGGCCTATATTCCCACCAACCTGATCTCCATCACCGATGGGCAGATCGTGCTGGATACCAGCCAGTTCCAGGCCGGCCAGCGCCCGGCGGTGGATGTGGGGCGCAGTGTCAGCCGCGTCGGTGCCCGCACCCAGCCGCCGGAACTGCGCAAACTGGCGGAAAAGCTGAAGCTGGAATATGCCCAGTTTCTGGAGCTGGAGGCCTTCACCCGTTTCGGCGGGCTGGTGGATGAACGCACGAAACAGACGGTGGAGCGCGGTCGCCGCCTGCGCGCCCTGCTGGGCCAGCGTCACGGCCACCCCCGCGCGCTGGCCGCTGAGGTGGCCTTGCTGCTCTCCCATGCCGACGGCTTGCTGGATGGCTTGACCTTGCCCCAGGTGGAGCAGGTGCGCGATGGCATCGCGGCCTCCATCGATGGCAACGATCCCGCCAACCTGGATAATCTGCGCCGCATCATCCAGACCGCAAAAGCCGCCGTGCTGAAGGGTCCGGCATGAGCATCGCGGCGCTGGAATATCGCCTGTCGACCCTGGGCAGCCTGTTGAGCGTAGTGGAGGCGTTGCGGTCGCTGGCCGCCGCCAAGCAGCAACGCGCCGCCGGGATGCTGGGGGCCGCCAGCGCCTATGCCGCGGCCAGTGCCGCCGCCCTTTCCGCCCTTTGCCCCGAACCGCAGCCGCCCACCAGCCGCCTGTTCCTGCTACTGGGGCCGGAGGGGGGCTTTACCGGCGGCCTGCCCAGCCGGCTGGTTGCCGCCCTGCCGGGGGATCAGCCCCCGCTGGTGGTGGGCAGCCGCACCATTGCCGCCGCCCAGGCCCGGCACCTGCCGCTTGCCGGCACGATACCGGCCCCCGCCATGGCCGATGCCCTGCCGCCCCTGGCCACCAGCCTGTGCGCGCAATTCCCGGCGGATGCCGCCATCACCATCCTGCACCCGCGCGACCACGCCATCATCCAGACGGACTTGCCGCCGCTGCCGCAACAATCCGGCCGGGTGGAGCTGCTGACCCAGGTACCGGCATCGTCCCTGCTGGCCGCCGCTGGAATGCAGGACCGGCAGGCAAGGCTGTTGCTGGCCCTGCTGCAAACCCATGCTGCTGAACAATTGGCCCGCCTGTCCACCCTGACCGGTGCCCGCGAACGTATCCGCGACCGGGTATCGGAACTCACCATCCAGCTTTCCACCGCCCGGCAAGACAGCATCAGCCAGGAAATCGCCGACCTCTGGTCCGGCCGCCGCGCCTTGATGGGGTGAGCTGGATCATGGCGGGGGTGACGGGCGGGGTGCATCATGGCTATGGTGTGGGGGCTGTTTGGGGGGCGATGAAAATCATGATGCAATTTGATCGCTTCTCTACCGTCACCCCGGCGAAGGCCGGGGTCCAGTTTCGTAGAGCACGGTGCCCCTGAAGCTGGACCCCGGCCTTCGCCGGGGTGACGGTGGAAGCAAACGCCAAACAATCCCCCAACCCGGACCCATTTCATGCCCCGTTCCAGTTCCTCTGGCCTTGTCCTCACCAGTCTCATCGGCATCGTGGCCACCATCGGCCTGCTGGCCTTTGTCGTCTATGCCGGGGGCGATGCGCGGTTCTTCTTCAATCTGGAAGGGTTGGTAATTGTCGGGGGCGGCGTCATCTGCGTGGCGCTGCTGGCCTTCCGGGGGGATGAGATCACGGCGGCCCTGTCCGCCATCGCCGCCATGTTCAAGGGTCCGCCCAGCCTGGAACGCGAAATGGCGGAGCTGCTGGAGGTCTCCAAACAGCTTTTCAGCCGGCAGATCCAGGCCGCCGATGAACGGGTGCGCCGGGTGGGCAGCCCCTTTCTGCGGCTGGGCTTGCAGATGGTGGTGGATAATGCCTCGCTGGATGACATCATGCATGTGATGAACTGGCGCATCCAGAAACAGGTGGAGGCCGATCAAAAGCAATCCCGCTTCTTCCGCGTGCTGGCCTCCTTCGCGCCGGCCTTCGGGCTGCTGGGCACGCTGGCCGGCATGGTGGGGATGTTGAAGCAATTGGGATCGGGCGATATCGGCCTGATCGGTTCATCCATGGCGGTGGCCATGCTGGCCACGCTTTACGGGCTGATCCTGGCCAATCTTTTGTTCAAGCCCATCGCCATCAAGCTGGAACAGCGCACCACCGAACGGGTGGCGCAGTTGAACATTCTGCTGGAAGGCGTGGTGCTGGCCCATCTCAACCGCTCCCCCATGGTGATTGAGGAGACATTGCGCACCTATCTGCTGGATGCCGGCGACGAGGTGCGCGGTGGCCGCTGATCGTGACCTGACACCGGAGACCGAGCGCGCCCGCGTCGCCGCCCGCCGCCAGCCCCACCGCCCGCATGAAAAATCGCTGGAACCGATGGAGGAAAGCGAGGAATGGGTCATCAGCTATATGGATATGGTCACGGTGCTGATGACTGTGTTCCTGGGCATGGTGGCGATTCTGGGCATGGATGGCCGCCTGTCCAACCCCAGCAATGAAGAGCGGGAGGCGACCAAACAGGTGGATAAGGCCCTGGCCAGCCATCCCCTGCCCTCCCCCTTCCCCAATCTGCATCGGGAAGATGATGCCGATTACGAGGCACCGCCGCCCGCCCGCCCGCCCGGCCAGGGCGGCCCGGCAGATCGCAGCGGCAATGCAACGGTCGCCGGCAGCAATGCCGCCGCAGCGCTGTCGCCCGCCGCACAGGCCTGGTTGCGCAAGCTGGAAGCGGCGGGTCTGCCGCCGGATGTGGACATCACCCTGAAGGACCGCAAGATCGCCATCGTGGTGCGCGACCGCATCCTGTTCCCGTCGGGTTCCGCCACCTTGCAGCCGGCAGCGGTGGATTTGCTGCGCACGCTCGCCCCCTCCCTGGCCGCCTTGCCGGGCAGTGTGACGGTGGAGGGGCATAGCGACGATGTGGCCATCAGCACGGCCCGTTTCCCCTCCAACTGGGAACTCTCCGCGGCCCGCGCCGCCGCCGTGGTGCGCGTGCTGGCCGCCCTGGGCCTGCCCCCGGAACGGCTGGGCGCCCTGGGTTTGGCCGACAGCCGCCCGCTGACCACCGACCCCACCCGCCGGTCAGAAAACCGCCGGGTGGAAATTGTCGTGGATACGGATGCGGTGACGGCGAAGGGGGTGGCGCGGTGACATTGAAATAAAAAAATCGTCTCCGTTTGACGGAGACGATAAATTTTAGATAATAATAGTATATTCAAGTTTTTAGAAAACACCGGGACACCGGATAGACGTCTTCGGCGGTTTGATACTCATCGCTATGAGTAGCCCGCTACTTCGACGAGTTTGCCATCCATAAGGTCGTCAAACAGACTCTCACTCGATCAGTCGATGCCCTCAGTTATGGCGCCGGCATAATCTGCCCAAGTATAGATCGTCTTTCCGGGTTGGCTGAGATTCTGGGTCGCCCAAAAGGACCCACCTTTGGATTTCCACTTATTTTTAAGGTTGTGCTTCATCTGATCTGGCGTGGAGACTGGCTGAGCTTCGCTATCAAAGGACTGGATTGGCCAGATGAAGCTTTCAGCTTGGCTCTCTGTCAACCCGGTCCCTGAAAGATTTTTCTTCAGGTATGAGGTCCATGTGTTGGGATTGTTGCCAGCCCCACCGGAATATACTTGCAGATTCATGCCGACAACAGGTTGCCTGTTAAGCCCAGAATATACCCCACGAAGAGAGTCGACCCAGCCAGATTCGTTACTATAGGGGCAGAAAGTGAATTGATAATCCTTAAGCTTGGACAGCTCTATGATCAATGGGACCATCCCATCCTTTAGAGATCCATCCTCAAGGTCCATATCAAATCCAACGAACTCAAGGTCACTAAATACAACCTCAATAATTCCCGCAATAGCCGCCAGATTTCCGAGAAGGAAATTCCTTGTATTATCGTTTTTTTCAAAAATCTTCTGTATATTTGTAAACGTATTTGTGCCCGCACCTCCAAGTGAAAGCCATACGCGCTTGCATGAGCCATGCTTCATCCCATGGTCAATTATATTGAAAAATAATCCGTTTACATTAAAATTTGCTGTCCCGCCCGATGCGATAACGGTCTTTCCAAGACCATAATGAATATCACCTGTTGATGCATCAGGAACTGTCAGGCTGAACAGAATGTAGTCCGTAGTTGATGCACCATCTGCATTTTCTGCAGTTTTATCTTTTGTCTTTTTATCGTCAATACCATTGATATAGGCGCCATTCATCTTGATCATGTCTCGGCCTCCTTCAGATCGCAAAAAAAATGCTGAGGGCTCACTCATCATTTTCTGCGATTACTGTGTCTCGTGGATCAAATTTATATAATTTTACACAGTCATAAAAGTGATCAATTATTGTAAATCTGAATTAATTATGATACTTTTAGGTGTTTTAACCTTTATGACGCTACATGTTGGTAATGTCCCGTTCCTGTGGCTTTGAGTATTCAGCATTTCGTTGTTGCGTAATCGTTCTGAGAGCCTGTTTGACAAACCCACGGCTGACCACTCACCGCAACCATTTTCAAACAGCCTCTAAAGAATTTTTAGAGATAAAATACTGTAAAAAATGCAGAAAATCTCTTTGTTAATATTTTTTATGTAATGCACTATGTAAGTTTAATCAAAAGTTGAATTTATCTTAATAAAATTAAAATCCCACGCAACAGCCCCACAAATTCCGTTGCAGAGTGTTGCGTAGGGTTAACGGGGGCACCCGACCGGGTGCCGCCGTCCCTTACCCTCAACCCGCCTTCACCAGCGCCGACACCGAACCCGGTGCCAGCAGCAGGTGCAGCAGCCCGTCGCCCGGCACTGCCATTTCCCGCACGCCCAGGCGGGTCAGGCTGGCCCGGTCGGCCTTGGCTGTATCGGCCAGTTCCAGCCGCAGGCGGCTGCCATGCTGGCTGACGCGGCGGATATTGCCGGCCCCGCCCAGGGCCGCCAATGCTGCATCGGTCAGGCTGATCCCCGCCACCGCCGCACTGGCCGTCGCCGTCTCGGCCTTGCGCGCCGGCTGGGTGCCGCCGCCCTGGGCCATGGCGTCGCGGATTTCCACCGCCACCTGATCGGCAATCGGCCCCAACACCACCTGCAAGGCATTGGCCGAGGGGCGGATCACACCCCGTGCGCCCAGCCCCTTCAACGATGCCTCATCCACCAGCCCTTGATCGGCCACGATCAGGCGCAAACGGGTGGTGCAGGCGCCCACGCTGGTCAGGTTGGCGGCCCCGCCCAGGGCGCAGACAAACGCCTCCCCCCGACCGCCGGGCAGGCTGGCCGTCACGGTGGCGGGGCTGGCCGCCCCCTCTTCCTCCCGTCCCGGCGTCTTCAGGTCGAAGCGGCGGATGACGAAGGAGAAGACGCTGTAATAAATGGCGAAATAGGCCAGCCCCACCGGCAGCAGCATCAGCGGCTTGGTGGCCTTGCCGTAATTCAGCACATAGTCGAACAGACCGGCGGAGAAACCGAAGCCCAGCTTCACCCCCAGCATGTCCATCAGCACCATCGCCCCACCGGTCAGGATGGCATGAAGGGCATAAAGGGCGGGGGCTAGGAACATAAAGCTGAACTCAATCGGCTCCGTCACCCCGGTCAGGGCGGAGGTCAGGGCCAGACTGAACAGCATCCCGCCCACGGCCTTGCGCCGTTCCGGCTTGGCGGCGCGATACATGGCCAAGCACGCCGCCGGCAGGCCAAACATCATCACCGGGAAGAAACCGGCCATGAAGCCGCCGGCGGTGGGATCACCCGCGAAGAAGCGGCGCAGATCGCCGGCGGTGCCCTGATAATCGCCCTGCACGAACCAGAAGACATTGTTCAGGATATGGTGCAGGCCCGTCACCAGCAGCAGACGGTTCAGCAGGCCGAAGATGAACAGGCCAAAACCGCCCGCCTCTGCCACGCCATGCGACAGCCCATCCACGCCCGCACTGATATGCGGGAAGCCCAGGCCAACAATGACGGCCAGCACCAGCCCCGCCGCCCCGGCCACGATGGGCACAAAGCGCCGACCGCCGAAAAAGGCCAGATAATCCGGCAGCTTGATGGTGGAGAAGCGGTTATAGAACATGCCGCCGACAAGGCCGGAAATGATACCGACCGGCACATCCAGCCGTGCCACCGCCTTGGCCTTCCAGGCGGCAATGGCCAGATCGCCCGTCACCTCCGGCGGGATCGCCAGCAGGGATTTCCCGGCCTCTGTCGCCACCAGAAAACAGACAATGCCGGAAAGGCAAGCCGCCCCATTGCCATCACGGGCATAGCCGGTGGCCACGCCAATGGCGAACAGCAGACCCAGATGGGAGAAAAGCGCATCGCCCGCCGCACTGAGGAAGGCGATATCCAGCAGATCGGGCTGGCCCAGGCGCAGCATCAGCCCCGCCACCGGCAGCACCGCGATGGGCAGCATCAGCGCGCGGCCGAGGGGCTGAAGTTTTTCCAGGATCGACTTCATGCGCTGAACCCCCGCGCGAGTGTACGGACATCCGCCGCCGTGGCGCATTCCAGCGCCGCCGCAGCATGGGCACGGGCCTGTTCCAGCGTCAGCGCGGAGACCAGTGCCTTGATTTCAGGAACAATGGCCGGCGTGGCCGACAATTCTGCCACGCCCAGGCCCACCAGAATGGGCACAGCCAGCGGGTCGGATGCCAGGCTGCCACACACGCCCGTCCATTTGCCATGGCGGGCCGCCCCCTGGCAGGTCTGCGCAATCAGGCGCAGCACCGACGGGTGCAGACCGTCGATGGAACCGGCCACGGCGGCATTGCCGCGATCCATGGCCAATGCATATTGCGTCAGGTCATTGGTGCCGATGGACAGGAAATCGGCTTCCGCCGCCAGCAGATCGGCCGTCACCGCCGCTGCCGGGGTTTCCACCATCACGCCCAGTTCCACCTTGTCGGTGATGCCCATCTCCGTCCGCACGCGGTCCAGCACGGCGCGCACGCGCCGCAGCTCATCCACCCCGGCGATCATCGGCACCATGATGCGGCACTGGCCCACCGGCTGCACCGACAGGATGGCGCGGATCTGATCTTCCAGCATGGTCGGATAGGCGAAACCAACGCGAATACCGCGCAGGCCCAGGGCCGGGTTCTCCTCCGCCGGGATCGGCAGATAGGGGGCCGGCTTGTCGCCACCAATATCCAACAGCCGCACGATCAACGGGCGGCCTTCCAGCGCTGTGGCAATGGCCTGATAATCAGCGGCCTGTTCGGCCACCGTCGGGGCCGTCGACCGTTCCAGAAACAGGAACTCCGTGCGCAGCAAGCCGCTGCCTTCGGCCCCATTGGCGACAGCCTGCTTGGCATCCGCCTCTGATCCCAGATTGGCAAAGACCTCAATGCGCACACCATCGGCGGTGTGGCAGGGCTTGCCCGCCGCCGCCTTGGCCGCCGCCCGCCGGGCGGTGATCACGGCCAGCCTATCGCGCGCCGTGGCCAGGGTGGCGGCATCGGGGGCGACATGCAGGGTGCAGCCGCTGGCATCCAGAATCAGGTCGGTGCCATCCGCCACCTGCCGCAGCGCCGGGCCGATGGCGACCAGCGCCGGCAGCCCCATGCTGGCGGCCAGAATGGCGACGTGGGAGGTGGGGCCACCCCGTTCCACCACGAAGCCGACGACATTCTCTTTGTCCAGCGCCATCAATTGCGAGGGCAACAGGTCTTCCGCCACCAGCACCGTGCCGGGCGGGAAAGATAGCGGCTCATCCGCCACCCCTTCCAGCACGGCCAGTACCCGGCGTTCCAGATCCAGCATGTCATCGGCGCGTTCGGCCAGATGGGCATCACCCGTGGCCCGCAACGCGGCCGCCTGTGGCCGCACGGCGGCGCGCCAGGCATGGCCGGCGCTGGCACCATCGCCGATGGACAGGCTGGCCGCTTCCAGCAAACCATCATCATCCAGCATGGCGCGGTGCGCCTGGATGATGGATTTCTGCGGGCCGCTGGCGTGCGCCGCCTCATCCTCCAGCCGGCGGGCCAGCTCGGCACGGGCTGCTTCCAGCCGCGCCTGCTCCACCGCCGCACCTTGGCCGGTGGGGGCAACCTGGATTTCCGGCAGCCGGAAGGCGCGCGCCTGCCCCACGGCCAAACCGGGGGAGGCCGTGACACCCGACAGCTTGCCATCGGCTGGCAGTACCGCCGATCCCTGCGCCACCGGGGCCGCGACCGGGGCGACGGGCTGGGCCTTGGGTGCCGATGCCGGATCGGCCTTTTCCCCCATGCCGCTGTCGATCAGCGCCCCCAGGGTTGCCAGTGCCTCGGCGGCATCGGCCCCTTGGGCGCTGATCGTCACCTCATCACCCAGCCGGATACCCAGGGTCAGCAGCCCCACCGGGCTGCGGGCATTCATGGCCTTGCCGGCCTTGGCGATGGTGACGCTGGCGCTGAACCCGCTCAACGCTTCCTTGATGCGGGCGGCGGGCCTGGCATGAATGCCATGGGCCAGCGGCACCAGAAGGCGGCGTTCCAGCGTGGCGCCCGTGGCCGCCTCGGCCGGGGTGCCCGCCTCTGCTGCCTTGGCGGTCAGGGTGAAGATATAGTCACCGGCCTTCACCGGGCCATCGTCGCGGGTGCGGGCCAGGGTGAAACGGTCGGTTTCCAGCAGCAGAACCGGCGTTACCACCGCCGGGGCCGCCTGCACAATGGCGTCCAGATCGAAACGGATCAGCACATCGCCGCGCTTCACCCGGTCGCCCTGGCGGACGCAGGGGGTGAAGCCGCGACCGGCCAGGGCCACCGTATCGATGCCGATATGCATCAGGATTTCCGCGCCATCCGCAATGCGGATGGTGACGGCGTGGCCGCTGGCATTCAGCGCGCTGACCTCCCCATCGCAGGGGGAAACCAGGCAATCGCCCGTCGGATCGATGGCGACGCCGTCCCCCAGCATCCGGCTGGCGAAAACGGCGTCGGGCACTTCATCCAGAACGGTCAGCCAGCCCGTCAGGGGCGCGCCGATGGCGATGGACGCCCCGGCGATACCGTCGATCTTGTTGGTCGGTGGTGTCATGCTCAGGGCCAAGTCTCTATTTGATGTTGGCGTCAGGCGATGCGGGTACCGGCGATCCAGGTTCCCGCGGGCTGAAGATCATGGGTCAACTGCACCCAGTCGGCCACCAGACCGGGAGCCAGCGCGCCCCGTTCCGCCGACAGACCCAGGAAACCCGCCGGCCCGGCAGACGCCATGACGGACGCATCGGCCGGCGACAGGCGCAGGCGGTTGACACTGTTGCGGAAGGCCGCCGTCATATCGATGGCGGAACCGGCCAATGTGCCGTCTTCACCCACACAACGGCCATCGCGCACCAGGATGCGGCGGCCATGCAGGTCGAATTCCGTCACATCCACGCCGACGCAGGACATGGCATCCGTCACCAGCATGAAATGATCCAGCGCATGGGAGCGGATGGCAACGCGCAGCGCCGCATCATGCACATGGAACCCGTCAACGATGATCCCGCAATAGATGCTCTGATCATCCAGGGCGGCCCCCACCACGCCGGGGGCGCGGTGCTGCAACGGCGACATGGCGTTGAACAGGTGGGTCACAGCGGACATGCCCGCCTGGAAACCCGCCACCGCCGTATCATAATCCGCATCGCTGTGGCCGATGGACATGATCACGCCCAGCTTGTGCAGGTGGGCAATATCCTCCACCGCCGCCATTTCCGGCGCCAGGGTCAGCATCACCTTGCCACGGCGGGGCTTTTCGAACAGGGCCAGCATCTCCGGGTCCAGCCGGCGGAACTTGGCCGGATCGTGGATACCCTTGCGGGAGACATTGATGATCGGCCCTTCGATATGCACGCCCAGGCAGCCGGGAACACCTGCCTCAATCGCCGCATCCGCCGCATCCAGCGCGCGGGCGATCACGGACGGCACATCGCTGATCAATGTCGGCAGGAAACCGGTGGTACCAAAACGCGCATGGGCGCGCCCGATGGCAGCGATCCCCTCCACCGTCGGCTCATCATTGAACAGCACACCGCCGCCGCCATTGACCTGCGTATCAATGAAGCCGGGAACGATCCAGCCGCCTTGCAGGTCTATGGCACCTTCGGTCGTGGTCAGCGGACGGATGGCGGCGATACGGCCGCCCTCCACCGCGATCTCGGCCCCATCCAACATACCGGCCGGCGTCACCACCCGGCCATTGACGAAGCGAAACCCGGTCATCGTGTTTCAGTCACCTTGCTAAGAAAGAGCGGACGATCCGGATCATGGCCGCGCGCCACGGAGAGCGCGTTGGCCATATGATAGAAGCTCTGGATCATCAAAATCGGTTCAATGACCGGATGGGCCTGCAGCGCCGGCAGGGTGCTGGCCCCATCGGCCTTGGCATCGGCCAGACAGACGCGCGCACCACGGTCGGCAAACACCGCCGCCGTATCCCGCACGCCGTCACCGGCCGTATCGGAACCGGCAAAGGCCAGCACGGGGAAACCATCGCGCACGATGGCCATCGGGCCGTGCTTCACCTCGGCAGCGCTGAAGGCCTCCGCGTGCAAACCACAGGTTTCCTTGAACTTCAGCGCCGCCTCCTGCGCGATCCCGAACGTATAGCCGCGACCGATGGTGAACAGGTTGCGGGCATCGCGCAATGCCTCAACCGCAGCAGACCAATCCAGACCATTGGCCTTGGCCAGCAGATCGGGCAGACCCTGCACGGCGGCGCGCAGCGCATCATCATCCGCCCATTCGGCCACCAGCGCGGCAAGGCCGGCCAGGGAGACGATATAGGACTTGGTCGCCGCAACCGACTTCTCCGGCCCGGCCTTCAAGGCGATATAGGTATCAGCCATGGCCGCCAGCGGCGAGGTCTCGTCATTGACGAACGCCACCAGACGGGCACCCGACTTCTTATAGGCCTCTGCCGTGGCCAGCAGATCGGGGCTGCGACCGCTTTGCGAAATGGCGATGCAGAGCGCCCCACCAGCAACAACCGGGGCCGAGAAGACCGACACCACCGAGGGGGCGGCAGAGGCCACCGGCACACCCAGCAGGGTTTCAATCAGATATTTGCCATAGGTCGCGGCATGGTCGGACGAACCACGCGCGCAGGTCGCCACCAGCGATGGCGGCGTCGCCCGCAGCACCGCACCCAATTCACGCAGCGTGTCGATGTTGGCATCCAGCAGACGGCGCACAGCGGCCGCCCCTTCGGCCGCCTCGCTCCCCATCAGGGTCGCAGCAGCACCCGTGGCCTTATGATTTTCGTCAGCGATCACCTTCGCCCCCACCTGTTCTGTAAACCAATCCATCAAGGATAAGTCACATATTGGTATTGTACAAGGTACTATTCAGGATCTATCTGCCATCACCAGCGCGCGCAGGGCGGCCACCTTGTCGGCCTGGGTGCGCAGACGCGGGCCCGCCTGGAAACCGAAACGCTTTTCCTGCTCCCCCGGTGCCCCCAGCGGGGCGCGGCAGGAGGCATGAACCTCCCGCACCCCGCTGGCCAGGATGGTGGAGACATTGCCGGCATCAATGCCGCCGCCGGGCAAAATGATAATGCGGCCGGCCGCTTGACGAACCAGGGCAGCCAAGGTAGCCGCCCCATCCACGGCGCGCGGCTGACCGCCCGACGTCAGGATACGGTCGAAGCCCAGCGCAATTGCCGCCTCCAATGCTGCCCCGTGATCGGGGCAGAGATCGAAGGCGCGGTGCAGGGTCAACAGCAGCGGACGCCCCCGCTTCTCCCCCTCTGCCCGGGCATGGGCCACCCATTGCGCCAGCAAATTGGTATCAAGGTGGTTATGCTGATCATTGGCCCCGATCACCACACCAGCCAAGCCAGCCTGGGCGGCATCGCTGATATCCTCCGCCACCAGCGCCGCCTCACGCGCATCATAACGGAAATCGCCTTCGCGCGGGCGGGCCAACAGCAGCGCCGGCACCGGACAGGCGGCGGCCGCGCGGATCAGGGCTGGCGACGGGGTCAGCCCGCCCAATGACAGGCCGGCGCATAATTCCATGCGATCGGCACCACCGGCTACGGCGGCATCAATGCCGGCCGCTTCCTCTACGCATACTTCAAGCATGAGGCCCCTGTCTGATCTGATTTTCCCCGGCGCAGCACCCTGCGATTCAGCGGCGTGCGCAATCCCGTTACATAAAACAACACAAAACCAAAACAATTCCAATACAGGCCTTATAGGCTTCCTTCTTGACGGGGGGCGTGCGTGGGCTATCGTGATGTTAGCGCAACCGGGCACCCTGCCCGCCTCCCTCCTTGCGCGGCCATTTCCAGACACCTGTCAGGGATATTTCCCCATGAGAAGCCTATTCTGGTCCGCCGTCCTGCTGGGCGCCGGTCTGGCCGTGCCCGCCTATGCGGCGGATTATGCGGCGCCCCCCGTTCCGCCTGTGGGAACCAACACGGTCGCCGAGGTGGAGTTGCGCGTTCCGCGCCCCGCCAGCCAGCCCTGCATCGTCACCCTGTTCGACACCCGCGAATTTGTCGGCGAAGATCCGGCCCGATTCGATTATGCACCACCGCAGAATTGCAAAGGCCCCTGGGCCAAGGTGGTGATCGAGGCAGATTACGCGGTTTCCGCCGGCCGCCAATATGATCGCACCGCCATCATCAATGTCGGCGGCGTCAATCTCTATTTCGGCACCACGATGGAGCCGCGCAAGGACATTGCCCCCGAATGGCATGTTGAGCGTGACGTGACCGATTATCAGGCGTACCTGCGTGACAAACGCAAAGGGGCCGCCTGGCTGGTCAATTATGTCGACGACACCTATACCGGCCATATCACCGGCCGCGCACGGATGTTGTTCTATCCCGCCACCAAGGATGTGCCGGCCGCCGAAACGCCCCCCTTTGTCACCCCCATTTCCGATGCGCCGGTTCGGTTGGACAGTGACACGCCACGCCTGACCACGCAGGTGCGCTTCCCCGCCAACCTGGAACGGCTTCACCTGGATTTGCTGGCCGAACCGCAGGGGGCGGATGAATTCTGGTACGCCTGTGTGGATGACCGGCTGGCCGGCGACGGCAAGGAAAATTGCGGCGGCGGCGCCTGGCGGGAAGCGGAACTGTGGATCGACGGCCAGCGCGCCGGTACCGCCCCGCTTTATCCGTGGATTTATACTGGCGGCATCAACCCCTATATGTGGTTCCCGGCCCCCGGTATCCAGACCCTGAATTTCGCGCCGACGCGGCTGGATCTGACGCCCTTTGTCGGCTTGCTGACCGATGACAAGCCGCATGAAATCGCGGTGACCATTCAGGGTCTGCGCCGTTACTTCCTCGTCACCGGCACGCTGATGGGCTGGCAGGATAAAGCGGCAAAGCGTGTTATCGGTGCCCTGATCAGCAACAGCCTGACAGACCCGGAAGTAACCGCCGATTTCAGCCGGGCCAAGCCAACAGAACAGGGCGAGTTGAACGGCAACAGCCTGACCACCCAGGCCCGCGCCTATGAAATTACCGGATTTGTAGAAACATCCAGGGGCCGCATCGAAACCAGGGTCCGCAGCAGCACCCGTTTCTTTAACCGGCAGGATTATGTTTCTGCGGAGAAGGCCAATCTCTGGCGGGTCGATCAATCCACCCTGATCGACAATCTGGTCCAGACCATCGACAAGGATGGCTTGCGGATGGAACGGTTCCAGGCCCGCTACCCTTTGACCATCGACATGCAGGTCTCCGGTGACGATAATAATCGAACCCAACAGCTGAAACTGGAACAGGGCCTGTGGTCGGAGCGGGTGATCACCGATACGTCCGGGGCGCGCTGGTGGCAGATAATGGATTATCAGGTGAAGCCGAACCTGACAGCCCAAACCGATCCACAAACGCGCCGTTCCCGTCAGGTGACCGGAACGAATCGTGTGCAACTGGATGTCAAAGACAGTGACGGCGGATGCTATCACCGCACGATCAATGTAACGAACAATGCCGTCGCCGGGGTGACGGACGGTTGCCGTTGACCTGCGGCCACACCTCCGTGACACTGCCCGCCGCCGCCTCCCTTCGGGGGTAGCGGCGGGCTGCAAGCGCTTGATCGCGCAAGATTCGAGTCATTCGAACAGCCATACGTGTTCACGGTAACATAAATCATATTTTGGTATTGAATTGATATTGCCTGCATGGCAACCTCCCTGCAGCACATTGCAGTTTGGTTACTTTGCTCTTGGGGGAAACAAGAGGCAGATCGACAGTGGACGCTGAAACGGAAACCGTGGAGGGACGGGTTCCGCGAATTTGTCTTTTGTCCTTCCGCCATAGAAAAGTGACCGGGCGGCAAGTGCTCAAAACGGGGACAATCACTAAGGAAACATACGAATGCGGCCATGCTGCCGCATCTGAACAGCAATCAACAATATCGGGCAGCCTCGCGTCCGGGTAGCGAAGTGGGAAGCTAGACGCAGGCTTTCAGTCGTTGAAAAACGACTTACAAATGGGGGATTTAAATGATGAAGGGACGTAATCGTCTTCTTTTGCTGTCGACGTGCGCCTTGAGCCTGTTAGCGGTAACCGCTTCGGCACAGCAGGCGTCGGACAAAAAGGGTTCCGATACGGAACTCTCGCTGACAGAAATTGTCGTCACCGGCACGCGCATCGCGCGGCCGAATGCGACGGCCGCCGCACCGATCCAGTCGGTGACAGCAGCGGAGATTCAGGCGCAGGCCGCCGTCAATATCGAAGAAGTGTTGAACCGGCTGCCGCAGATTGCACCGGATAACCAAGCCAGCTATCAGGATTCCGACGGTCGCCAGCGCATCAAGCTGCGCAATCTCGGCTTTGAACGTACCCTGGTTCTGGTGGATGGCAAGCGCCTGGGCACCATGAATGGCCAGGATGCCGGCATGATCCCCACCGCCCTGCTGGAGCGGGTGGATGTGCTGACCGGTGGCGCGTCGTCGGTCTATGGTTCCGACGCCGTTGCCGGCGTCGTCAATTTCGTGATGAAGAAGAAGTTTGAGGGCGTTCAGGTCAACGCCAACCATAACTTCTACTATCACAAGAACAAGCCGACCCTGGTGTCGGACGTTGCCAACAAATATGGCTTCACGCCGGCCACCGGCACCAACAAGGATGGCGGCCGCGCCGACATCTCCGTCGCCGCCGGCACGGGGCTGTTTGAAGACCGGCTGCATATTGCAGGCTTCGTCGATTACCGCGAAGCCAGCCTGGTGAAGTACAGCAGCCGCGAAACCTCCGCCTGCCAGATCACGGAATCCTCCAAGGACGGCCCGCTGGGCTGCACCACCTCCACCTATTCGCCGGCGGGTTATATTTCGCCGCGCGGTGGCAGCAATAATGGGTCGGTTTTCCTGAACAACCCGAATGGCAGCCGCACCTTCGTGCCCAACAGCACGGCACCCGGCTTTGCCACCAATCCCTATGACGGTTATCCGTTCCAGCGCGAGAATAAGCGGTGGAATGCTGGTGGCTTTGCCACGTTTGATCTGACCGACAGTGCCGAGATTTATGTCGACGCGATGATGTTCCATGATCGCACGTCGAACCCCTATCCGGCGCGCGTTTACAGCTACACGGTTTATGGCAGCACGCCTTATCAGGTGAACTGTAACAACCCGTTCATGTCGGCTACGCAGGCACAGTCGGTGTGCGGCTCCTCTGCCGGGACCGCCAGCTTCATGCCGCTGGAAGTGCGTTATCGCTTCAACGACCTGCCCCATGTTGAAGATGTCTATGTCAACAAGGGGCATCGCATCACCGGTGGTGTACGCGGCAAGTTCGGCGATGTCTGGAGCTATGATGTCGGCGGCGTCTATGCCCGCAACCGGCAGGATTCCACCGGCGGCAATCTGCCCGACTTCGACAAGGTCAATCGCTCGCTGAATGTGGTCAATGTCAATGGAACGCCCACCTGCGTGTCCAAGATCAATGGCAGCGATCCTGATTGCGTGCCGTTCGATGCGTTCCGCGCCAATAATAATGACGCAGCCCTGTTCGATTACCTGCTGACCCGTCCCAGTGGCACCAGCAGCAATATCGGTACACTGGGCAATGTTCTGGCCAACGTGCAGGGTGACCTGGGTGCCTATGGCGTGACCTCGCCCTGGGCAAACGAAGGTGTTGCCGTTGCCCTCGGCGCCGAATATCGCCACGATCAGCTGAAGACCTTCGCTGACTCCATCTACCGCGCCGAAAATAGCACTGTAGACCGGACGCTGAACCAGCATGTCTGGGAAGGCAATCTGGAAGTGCAGGCCCCGCTGGTGCAGGAAAAGCCGGGTGTTGAGCTGTTGCAGCTGAACGGTGGTTACCGCCTGTCCAAGTATAACAGCAACCCGGATAGCTTCTCCACCTGGAAGGGCGAAAGCCTCTATGCCCCGGTGGAGGACATCACCTTCCGCGCCTCCATCAACAAGGCGCAGCGCGCGCCGACCGTGGTGGAAATCGCCCAGGCCGAAAATTTCGAGTACAGGAAGCAGGGCGGTCTGGAGAACGATTTCTGCGCCAGCACGCCGCGTCAGGTTCAGGATCCGAAGGATCCGACCAAGATGATCACGGTCTATGACAGCCCCAAGGCATCGCAGGCCGTCTGCGCCGCCACCGGGCTGGCTCCCAGCCTCTATGGCAGCCGGGATCTGTCCTGCCCGGACAATGCCTGTACCGTTCGCCTGGGTGGCTTCACGGTCGATCCGGAAACCGCCTATACCAAGACCATCGGTGTGGTGCTGAAGCCGCGCTTCGCCAAGGGTCTGGTGGTGTCGGTTGATCGGTTCATGATCGACCTGAATGACAGCATCGGCTTTAACTATGATGATTATTTCTGGAAGGGCTGCCTGCAGACCGGTCAGGAATTCTTCTGCTCCAAGTTCGTGCGGAATCCCAACGGCACGCTCTACAGCGCTGCCAGCACCAACCCCACCACCGGCTTCATCCGTGGCGGTACCACGAACTATTACAAGAGCAAGTCGCACGGCTGGGACATTCAGGCCCAGTATCGTCTGGACCTGGAAGACCTGAACCTGCAGGAAGCCGGCTTCATCGACTGGAGCTTCGCCGGTTCGTTGACCACCCTGGCCGGTGGCCAGGATTCGCCGATCCTGCCGAAGTATAATTGCGCCGGTTATTACGGCGGTCCGTGCGGCCAGCTGATCCCGAAATGGACGCATGGTCTGCGCGGTACCTATAATTCCGAAGATGGCAACTTCACCGCTTCGCTGAACTGGCGCTATGTCGGCGTCATGAACAATGTCAGCAATTCCGGTAAGCCGGAACTGGGCTGGACGCAGGCCGGTGAACGTTCCACCTTCTACCGTATTCCGGCCTATAATTACTTCGATCTGGCCTTCTCCTATCGCGTGCAGGAGAATTACACGTTCCGGCTGGCGGCGAACAACCTGTTCGACAAGCGCCCGCCGATCCTGCCGAACTCCTACAGCTATGGCCTGTCCCGCAACAACACCCTGTCGGGTCGCTATGACTCGCTGGGCCGTCAGATTGCCATGGGCCTGACCATCAACTTCTGATCCAGTACCCATCCCGGCCTCCATCCCCTGTGGGGCCGGGACAATCCACACAAAATTAAACCCCTTCAGCCCAGCCGGGCTGAAGGGGTCTTTTTTTGAGCAGAGAGGAAATGCGTTGGCTGATCAGGTCCGGATGCTGGCCACGAAACGCTGCACCTCTTGACGCAATTGGGTCGCCTGCTGGGACAGGTTATCCGATGCCGTCCTGGCATGGGCAGCCATCGCACCGGTTTCACCGGCAGCCCGCGTCACCTCCTGAATCGTGGCCGTGACTTCCTGGGTGCCGGCTGCGGCTTCCTGCACATTGCGGCTGATTTCCTGGGTTGCCGCCCCCTGTTCCTCCGCCGCCGCAGCGATGGTGGTCACTGTTTCGCTGATCGAGACGATGGTGTGACCGATGGACTGGATGGCGGTGACGGCATTGCCGCTCACCGCCTGCATCCGGCTGATCTGTCCGGCAATTTCCTCCGTGGCGCGCGCCGTCTGGGCGGCCAGGTTCTTCACCTCCGACGCCACCACGGCAAAGCCCTTGCCGGCTTCCCCTGCCCGCGCCGCCTCAATCGTGGCGTTCAACGCCAGCAGGTTCGTCTGGGCGGCAATTTCCTGGATCAGGTTCACCACATCGCCAATCCGCTGTGCCGCGTCAACCAGCCCGGCGACCGTATCATTGGTCTTCTCCACCTCTGTCACGGCATCCCCGGCTTTGCGGCTGGATTCCGCCAAGCGTTGGTTGATTTCGGTGATGGAGCGGGCCAGTTCCTCCGCCGCCGCAGCCACCGTCTGCACATTGGCGCTGGCAATGTCCGCGGCATTGGACACGGCGTTCGCCTGGGCTGTGGTTTGGCTGGCGATGGCGGACAAAGCTTCGGAATCGTGGCGGATACGGTCTGACTGCTCGGCCACGGCACCGACCACGCCGCCGACACTGCTTTCAAAATCATCCGCCAGCCGGTTCAGCTCCTGCTTCTGCCGACGGGCGGCCTGTTCCTCATCCTGACGGCGCTGTTCTTCCATCTGCGCCACACGGCCAGCATTATCCTTGAACAATTGCAGTGCCTTGTTGATCGCACCGATTTCGTCGGCGCGATCCTGGTCACCGACATGGACAGAATGATTGCCGCTGGTCAGCGCCTGCACGGTGACAATGATCCGCCGCAGCGGCGCGCCAACAATCTGGCGGGTGGAAACCCAAAGCGCCACCAGCAACAGCACCGTTAAAAGGGCGGCGCCCATCAGGATGATATTGCGCAACTCCACCTTCGGCTTTTCGACCTGATCAAGCGGCAGATTGACCAGAACCGACCAGGGTGTGACGCTACCGCCAATATTTACCGGGATGAAAAGCTGCTGCACCTCGGTATTCAAACTTTTTGAGAAGGAGAATTGCTTGTAGTCCTTCCCTTCACGAATGGGGGCGAGGGCATTTTTCAGTCGCTCATTGGTGTCACCAATGGGCTTGCCCAAATGATCTTTATTGGCATAACCAACCCACAGCCCGGTGTTTGAAATCAGATAGACCGACCCGGTGGTGAAGGGTTTCACCCCCTTCAACCCTTCCCAAATACTGTCGGTCGCCACATCAACGCCGGCATTGCCGATGAATTTTCCATTTTCGATGATCGGTACCACCAGCGACATCATCAGAACGGATTTGCCGGCAACCGTATAAAGATAGGGTTCGACCACCACTTCTTTCAAGCTGCGCTTGGCCATCTGGTAATAAATCCCGTCCGGGCCCGGATCGTCATATCCGACCAGGGTTTCCAGCACCGGCTTGCCCGTACCCCGGTTCCAATAAGGGACATAGCGGCCCGCCGCATCGCTGCCGGGCGTGTTGGCGGCATCGGCGTCCTTGCCGCCAAAGGCGTTAGGCTCCATCCCTACCCAGACGGCCAGAACATTCGGGTTGGTTTCCAGCAAATCCTTCAGCCAGGCATTGATCTCTTTGCGGCCCATGCCGTTATTTTTCAGGCTGACCATGGAGCTGGCCACAAAGCGGCTGATATCCATGGCATCATTCAACTGTCGCTCAACCTGCGCAGCGTTGTAACGGCCAACTTTCTCGCCAACCTCCAATGCCAGCCTGTCGGTATGTTCGCCGCTGCTCTCCGTAATGGCAAAAATGGCGATACCCAACCCTAGAACCAGGACGGCGGATATGGCCAACAGCAGCTTGGTCACCAACGGAAATCGCTTAAACACCTAATCCCCCCTCAACGAACGTTTCCTGAGAGGATAAACGCAGAAGAAGGTTCATAAAGTTAAAAGCACTATCCCGAAGGCTATAACAACCGCCAACAGTGCCGTCTGGCGTAGGGGAACGGTAAATGGATTAATTTTTTTCAACGGACACCATTGGCAGCAACCATACTTCTGCAACCTGCTTGCCCCGCCCGCTGCCCCCCATGCCGGCCGGTCGGAACCATTGTAAGGTGAGCTGCCCCTTATGAATGGCTGCTGGCGGAATAGTGCCCTCCCAGATGCTCGGGTTTTTCTGGCGCGAAAAGTCACGCTGTATCTCTATTTGACCATTGGCGACCAACCGGATGGGCAAATGATAATCCTCCCCGGCATAGGTTATGCGCAGGCGATAGCTCTTCGCCGGATCAAGATCGCGGTAACGCAGGGTCAGCGGGCTGTCATACAGCGTCTCCCCATAGGTCACCCAGGACAGGCGCCAATCAGGCCCCGGCGTAACATCGGCGATGGAGTGGATAGCCGTCTGGAAGAATTGCGGATCAAGCGCCTGCCCAGGCCCGCGCACCAGATGGGGGGAGCGGGCTGGATCGCCCAGATCATCATAGAGCGCGCCGGGGACCGGCTGTTCCCAATCCACCAGCACGGCAAGCTGCTGCAACCTTGTCGCCTCATCCGGCAGGGCAGCAATCATCCCGAACTGCTTTTCCAGCCATAAGCGGTTGTTGAGCGATGTGTCGATACGGTCCAGATTGGCCCCCCGTTCCCAATTGGACGCCCCATAGAGCCGAACGCTGAGCTGCAGGCCGACATGCCGGTAAAGCCGTCCGGCCAGTTCCATCAGCCGGTTACGAAGACGGCCGGTCTCCGCATCATCCACCGCGGCCAGGGCGGTGCGGGCATCTGCCATGGCGGTGGCAGCACCCAGGCGGGGGGCTTGGCGCAGGGCATCCAGGGCGCGCGCCTCCCGTTCTGTTTCCGCCAAAGATCGCCGCCTTGCATAGGCATCATAATGGGCGCGGTAGAGCAGGCTTTCCCAGCGCCAGTTACCCGGTGCCACCCCATGGTCCAGGGCCTGAAAACCCTGAAGCGTGGCACCGATACCGGCATTCTGTCGGATCGGCCCGCGCCAGTTGCGCTCCATATCCTGGATCAGGGCGGCGGCACGGTCCGCCTGTTGCTGACCGATGGCGGGGCCAAGGAAATAGCGGGCGTAATCCCGCAGAATCTCCACCGGATCACGGGTGGCTGACCAGCCCCATTGCGACCACAGCATCTTGTTCACATCATCCGTCACCCCTTCGGAATAGGTGACGAAGCCGGTGAACAGCGGCTGAAAATGCCGATAGATCAAAGCCATATCCGCCGGCCTTGGGCTGATCGGCTCCCGCCCCTCCAACAGGGCGAAGGCCGGATCCCAATCCGCCACCGGGAACTGCGCGTGCAGGGTGTGGCCGATATCGGGATAGGCCTGGATCGGATAGCGGGCCGGGATACGCGCCCGCTGTACCGCCATCGGGTCACGTGATTGCGGGCCGATGAAGATGCCCGTCAGCCAGGCCGGCTGGCGGTCCAACTGACGATAAAACGCCTCATAGCCGGCCTGATCGAACCCCTGGGTCGATACCCACAGTTCCGCGTTCGGATGATGGCGGTGCAGGCGCGCCGCCAGCTTTTCCAGCAGCGGGAACAGATGGTCCGGCGGGGTATGGCCCGGATCGCCACCGGGCACATAGAGCGCATGGATGGCGGGGAAGCGCTGGATCAGCGCCTCGAAATCCGCCAGCTCCGCCGCCACCTGCGCCGGGTCGCCATAATCAGCGCGGATGACCGGGTAATAAAGATCGAAATCCAGACCGTATTTCGCCAGGATGCCAGCAATACCAATGATGGTTTCATCCGCCGGGGCGGGGAAAAGCGGGCTTGCCTTCTCATCATCGGAAATCGGGGCAATCACCTGGATGGCGTTGCTGCCGAACACCGCCAGATCGCGGATTTCCTGTTCGAACTGCGCCAGGGTCCAGGCATCATAGGTGTTGTTCTTGAAGCGATAGCCAATCTGGTGGCTGCGCAGCGTTTTTTCCGGTGTTGCCGTGACATTCAAGGGGGCCGCCAGAACCGCCCGCCCCTTCTCCATCGCCAGCGACCGCAGCAGATGGCCGATGCCATAGAGCACGCCGCGCGCATCATGCCCGGCGATGGCGATCAAGGGGCGGCCCTGATAGGTGAAGGTGCGCAGCGCGTAGCCTTCACGGCCCCATCCCACCGGTGCCGTCCAGGCCGAACGCAAGTCGGCCGGCAGCAGGGCCCCCATCTGTGTGCCCTGCCCCACCACCACCAGCGGCCCCGCCCCCTGATCCCCCTGTTCCCAGGCAATGCCGGTGCGCTTGGCGACCTCTTCCAGCAGCAGCGTCACCGCTGCCTGTTCCGGCCCGCTGGCAGGTAGGGCAACCAGGGTGGCGTGCGTCAGGTCCAGGCTTTGCGCCTTGGCCGGCAGAAGCGGGGAAAGGCAGAGCAGGGCGATCAGGAGCAGAAGACGCATGGTGGGCAACGTCCAGAAAAGCATAAGTGTCCGTCCAAGAACTTTCACTTCTTTTCCAATCTCTTAACCGTCATTCCCGCGAAGGCGGGAATCCAAAATCCGCGCTGTCGTATGGATTCCCGCCTTCGCGGGAATGACGGTAGAGAAAGGGCAAGGCTTCGAAAGGCGGGATAACTTTCCGGACAAACACTAAGAAAAAGGCGCGGAAGTCTCCCCCCGCGCCTTCACGATCAAGCCGCCTTAGGAGCGCGGCGTAAACCCACCGATGCCGGCAATGGCCATGCGCGGCATCGCCACCGCCGTTTCCGCGAAGCTGAGCCGCAGGAAGCGGGCCTTGCGTGGGGCATCGAACGGAATGCGCTGGGTGGCCAGGGCATAGGCGATGTTGGAGAACTCACCCTTCCCGCCCGCCTGCCAGGACTTGCCGTCCAGGCTGGTTTCGGCGACATAGCCCTTGGGCGGGGCAGCACCGGTCATCACCTGACGCGAGGGCGTCAGGCTGAAGCCGGCCAGATTGGTCTCCACCCCCAGATCGACGGTGACGCTGGCGGGCTTGCCCGGCTGCGGCGCATCCATGATCCAGATGGTCTGGGCATCATTATCCAGCAGTTTTTCCGCCTTCGGGGCCGTTGCCTCCACCACCTTCCACGTCGTCACGTCCAGCACGGTCGGGTCGGTGGAAACGATGGGCGGCACCGATACCGGGGCGACGGCGCGGAACAGGGCGAATTCGGTAATGGCCGGGCACACCGGTGCCTCAACAATGCGCAACCGCACCTTGGTCGGCGTGATCGGTGCCTTCAGGCGAACGACGCGCTGCTGGGAGATGCATTCATGCTCGGCCAGCACCTGCCATTTGCCATCAATCTCCGCATCCAGGGCAAAGCGGGTGACGCGCACGCCCAGCGGCAGATATTCGGCAATGCGGATCAGGTCGAACGTCGTGCCGGGCTTCAGTTCAAGCGTCAAAGCCGGCTTGGTCACATCGTCGGGCGTGGACCAATAGGTTTCCCGGTCGCCATCCAGCACCAGCGACGGTTCAAACCCCGGTCCCCGGCTGTGGCTGGCATAGGCCACCGCCCCTTGCGCCAGATCCTGGGCAAAGGTGGCGCGCATGGCATCGCCGAAGGATTTCAGGATCTTCACATCCTGATCGGGGATGCGGCCGCGCCGATCCGGCGGCAGGTTCAGGTTCAGGTTGGTGCCGCGGGCAATGCTCTCATCGAACAGCTTCACCAGCCGTTCCGGGCTCTTGACCTTGGAATCCTCATCCGCGTGATAGAACCAGCCGGGCCGGATGGAAACATTGGTTTCCGTCGGCCACCAGAGTTCACCACCGCGCACGCCGGAATTGCCCTCCACCTGATCATAGGGCTTGTTGGGCATGGTAGGCCAGCACGGGTCGCCGGCCACGCCATCCTCGTTCCCCACCCAGCGAATATCGGCACCCAGCGGGTCGAAGGTGCAGGCGTTGGGCTGCAGCTTGTGCACCAGGGCCACAATGTCGGGCCAGTTATAATATTTCGGCGCATCGATCTTGCGGGCTTCCCGCGCGCCGCCGTAATAGCCGTCGCCGCCATTGGCCCCGTCGAACCAGACCTCGAACAGGTCGCCATACTGGGTGCAAAGCTCGGTCAGCGTGGCGCGGAAATATTCCACATAGGCCGGGCGGCCATAGTCGGCGTGGTTGCGGTCCCAAGGGGACAGGTAGATGCCGAACAACATCCCTGCCCGCTTACAGGCATCGGCAAATTCGCGGACGATATCGCCCTGGCCGTTCTTGTAGGGGCTGTTGCGGATGCAATGTTCGGTCAGCTTGGTCGGCCAGAGGCAGAAACCATCATGATGCTTGGCCGTCAGCAGAATGCCGCGCAACCCGCCCGCCTTGGCCGCACCGACGATCTGGTCGGCGTCGAAATCGGTGGGGTTGAACAGCTTCACATCCTCATCCCCATACCCCCATTCCTTATCGGTGAAGGTATTGATGGAGAAATGGATGAAGGCATAGCTGCCGATGCCGTGCCAGCGCCATTGCCGGGCGCTGGGCGTGGCCCCATAGGGCTTGGGCGCATTGGCGCGCGTGGCGGCCAGCGCCGACATGGCCGGAAGCGTGCTGGCGGCCAGGCTGGTGGCAAGCAAAGTACGCCGGGAAAAGGCGGTCATCTCGGGGCTTCCTTCTTAACTCTGGCTGGCACTGCGCCCAAAGGAGGGCGGACGGTCGGCGATCTTGGCACCGAAGGTACGGTTGGGTTCCTTGGACATGGTGAAACGCAGCGTACCGCCCTGCACCAGATCCTGATGCGCGATCCAGCTTTTGCTCCAGGGCTGGCCGTTCCATTCCACAGCGCTGATATAGGGCGTATCGGCGCTGTTGCCGGGGGCTTCCACCACCAGCGTGCGGCCATGGCCCACCTTCACCGTGGCACGTTCGAACAGGGGCGACCCGAAGACATAGACGGCCTCCACCGGATCAACCGGATAGAAGCCAAGGGCGGAGAAGACGAACCAGGCGCTCATCTGGCCGCAATCATCATTGCCGATAATGCCCTTGGGCGCGTTGTGGTACATTTCCACGCACAGACGCCGCACCATGGCCTGGGTCTTCCAGGGGGTGCCGACATAGGCATAGAGATAGGGCGCGTGCTGGTCCGGCTCGTTGCCATGGGCATATTGGCCAACCAGCCCGGCAATATCCGGCGGCGCATTATGCGGCAGGGTGGACGGCGCATTGAACAGCGCGTCCAGCTTGGCCTCATAGGCCTGATCGCCGCCCATATGCTTGATCATGCCGTAAATGTCATGCTGGTTCAGGAAGGTGGCCTGCCAGCCATTGGCCTCCGTATAATCCCGCCACCAGGGCTTGGGCATATGGCCCAACTGGATGGGATCATAGGGTTCCCACCAGGAACCATCGGCAAAGCGCGGACGGGCGAAGCCGACGCGCTGATCAATCACATTGACCCAATTGCCCGACCGCCGCAGCAACCGCTGGGCATCCACCGTCTCCCCGATGGAACGGGCAAGCCTGGAACTGGCCCAATCATCATAGGCATATTCCTGGGTGCGGCTGACGCTTTCAAACACCTTGTCGGCCGGCACATAGCCCAGCTTGTCATAAAGGTCGCGGCCCCGGCTGTTATCCTTGTCCGGCGCCTTGAAATCAAAGCTGCGGCGGCGGATGGCTGGCCAGGCGGCGGCATAGTCGGCCTCGATCCCCTTGGCTTGCGCCTCGGCCAGCGGCACCACGCCGTGCCAGCCGATCATGGTGCCGGTTTCCTTGCCCTGTAGCGGCCAGACCAGCGGGCCGAACGGCGATTGCGCCGTCTGGCGGATCAGATCATCGACCAGTTGTTTGGTCTTGTCCGGGGCCACCAAGGTGAACAGCGGATGCACGGCGCGATAGGTATCCCACAGCGACCATGTGCTGTGCGCCGCCCCACCGGCCGGCACATGATGCACCTGGCCATCCATGCCCAGATAGCGCCCATCGGCGTCAGAGAACAAGGTGGGCGCCAGTTGCGCATGGTAGAGCGCGGTGGTCATGATGGTGCGTTGGTCTTCGCTGCCGCCTTCCACCTGGATGGTGCCCAGCGTATCAGCCCAGACGCTGGCCGCCGCCCGGCGCACGGCATCGAAATCCCAATGCGTGGCCTCCGCCTTCAGGTTGCCCAGCGCGCCTTCCCGGTCCACCCCGGAAATACCGCAGCGGACCAGGATCGGCTCCCCACCCGCCTCT
Source organism: Niveispirillum sp. BGYR6 (assembly GCF_027568365.1). Classification (NCBI taxonomy): domain Bacteria; kingdom Pseudomonadati; phylum Pseudomonadota; class Alphaproteobacteria; order Rhodospirillales; family Azospirillaceae; genus Niveispirillum; species Niveispirillum sp. BGYR6. Next base: position 269,092 of record NZ_JANLNL010000002.1, read on the forward strand.
TTGAACTGCACCAGCGCCTTCAGCCGGCGGCCTTCCACCTTGGTAGCACCGGCGGGCTGGGCCGCATCATCATCGGCATAGAAGCTGACCCGATCGGGCGACCGGGAAAACTGCATGGCGAAATAGATGCGCCGCCCCTTGGCCCAGCGGTTCACCGTGCGGTGCCCCGTCAGCGTGCCATCGGCGGCCAGTTCCATGCCCGCATCCTGGATCAGCGGCGGATGGTCGGACTTGTCCAGCACCAGATGCGACAGGTCGATCAGCAGATGACCGGGCCCTTGCGGGAACTGGTAGCGGTGATAGCCGGTGCGCGCCGTCACCGTCAGTTCGGCGCGCACGCCGCTTTCCAGCGTCACGGCATAGTAACCCGGTTCCGCCACCTCATCCTTGAAGCGCTGGCGATATCCTGCATCCGGGTCGGCCATGGTGCCGGGGGTGAGTTGCACCTTGTCGCCGGCCGTCGGAACCACCAGCACATCCAGCATGTCACCAATGCCGGTGCCCGACAGATGGGTGTGGGAGAAGCCCAGGATGGACGTATCGGTTCGGTGATAGCCGGAACAGGTATCCCAGCGCTCCACATCCGTATCCGGCCCCAGTTGCACCATGCCGAAGGGCAGGCTGGGGCCGGGATAGGTGTGCCCATCCCCACCGGTGCCGATGAACAGGTTGGGGGCGGTGGCCGGCGTGGCGGCCCAGACGCGCCCGCGCGGCAGACCCAGGCCCAGCATGGCCCCACCGAGCGCGCTGGAAATCAGAAGCTGGCGACGGCTGATCCCCATCACAGCACCTCTTTCAGGATTTGCGGGCGTGTGTCGGCCAGATGCACAATCATCTCCCCGAACAGCCCATTGGCCCAAGCGAACCAGTCGCGGGTGAATTTCGACGGATCATCATGATCCACCGCTTCATGGATGAAGCCGGTATCGGCATCACTGTCGCGCAGCATCTTCAGGCAGGTGCGGATGGTGGCGTCATCGTTGGACGACAGCGCCCGCATGGTCAGCGACATGGGCCAGACCTGGCCCAAGCCGACATGCGGGCCACCGATGCCTTCCACCGCCTTACCCTTGGAGAAATAGGGGTTGTTCTCGCTCCAGCAGGCATCACGGGTGCGCCGCCACAGCGGGTCGGCGAAATCAACACAGCCGAGATAGGCCAGCGACGACAGCGACGGCGTGTTGGCATCATCCATGAACAGGGCATTGCCGAACCCGTCCACCTCATAGGCCCAGACCTCGCTGCCATCCAGCAGGCGGGTCTTGCCATATTGGTGGATCGCCTTCTCCACCTCATCCGCCAATGCCTTGGCATCATTGGCCAAGTTGGCATCGCCCAAAGCCTCGCTGGCGACCACCGCCAGTTCGCGCAGCGTGGTGACGGCGAAGAAATTGGCCGGGATGAAGAAAGGATAAACGCAAGAATCGTCCGACGGACGGAAGCCGCAATGGATCATCCCCACCGGCCGCGACGGCGCACCATAACCATCCAGCATCAGGGTTTCGGTGGGGCGGTTGCTGGCGCGCAAGAAGCGGTAAGGCCCCTTCCCGTCCTTGCGCTGCTGTTCGCGGAAGGTGCGGATAACGGCCTTGGCGGCTTCCACCCAGGTGGCGTCATAGGGGCTCTTGTCCCCCATTTCCTTCCAATATTCGTAAGAGAGGCGCAGGAAATAGCAGAGGCTGTCGATCTCCCACTTCCGTTCCGCCACGCCGGGCTTCATTTCCGTCTGGTCCTGCAACGACCATTTCAGGTTGGTCGGGGCGGACGGGTCTTCCATGAAGGCATTGGCATAAGGATCGATCAGCACGGATCGGGCCTGCCGGCCGATCAGCCCCTGGAACAGGCGCTGCAACTCCTTATCCTGCCGCACTAGATGCAGATACGGCTTCACCTGGGCGGCTGAATCCCGCAGCCAGAGGCAAGGGATGTCGCCGGTGATGACAAAGCTGTCCAGCTTGCCATCCACCATGCCCATTTTCACCGTGGTATCCAGGGTGTTGGGATAGCAGTTGGCGAACATCCAGCGCAGCTTGGGATCCGCGATCTTGGCAGAGACGCGCTTGATCTCCGCCTCCACCGCCTCGCTGGTGAAATGGCGGTCAGCCTTGGCGGGGCGGTGACTGGTGAAACCGCTTTCGGTGCGGGCAAAGGCGGGCGCAGCCGTCAGCGCGGCGCCAGCGGCAATGCCCGTGGTGATGAACGTGCGACGGTCGATCATTTCGGCAGCTCCCAGGCCTCGCCCTGCAGGGTGAATTCGGTCCAGACGCCAGGCGCGGTGCCCGGCTGGCCACCACCGATCCACAGCTTATAGGTGCCCGGCTGCACCGTGCGGGTGCCATCACGGGCCACAATGGACAGGCTGCGCGGATCAATGGTGAAGCGCACGTCGGTGGCCTTGCCCGGCTTCAGCGGCGCACGGGTGAAGGCCACCAGTTGGCGCTGCAGCACCGGGGTGGTCATGGTGCGCGGCCCCTTGGAAGCGGGCGGCACCAGATAGGCCTGCACCACCTCTTCCCCCGCCAGCTTGCCCTTGTTGCTGACGCGGACGCTGACTTCCACCGGGGCCGTGATGCTGCCCGGCTTGGCCTTGATCTGGTCATAGGCATAGCTGGTGTAGGATAGGCCATGGCCGAAGCCATAAAGCGGCGTGCCGGTGAAGAAGCGATAGGTGCGCTCCTTCATGCCGTAATCCACAAAGGCCGGCAGGTCGCTGGTCTTCTGATAGATCGTCACCGGCAGACGGCCGGACGGGTTGTTCAGGCCCGCCAGCGTTTCGGCCACCGCGGTACCACCTTCCACACCCGGATACCATGCCGTCAGCATGGCATCGGCCATGGCGGGATCGATGGTCACGGCGCTGCCGCTGGTCAGCACCACCACAACCGGCTTGCCCGTATCACGCAGGGCCTGCAACAGCCGGCGCTGGATCAGTGGCAGCTCGATTTCCGTGCGGTCGCCGCCCACAAAGCCCGGCACCGTCACCTGCAGGGCCTCGCCCTCCAGATCGGCAGTCAGACCGACAACGGCAACGATGACATCGGCATTCGCGGTCGCCGCCAGCGCCTGCTGCAACAGGGGCTGATCGGGGGCCTGCCACATCATGCGCAGCCCCTCATCCTCCCCGTAATGATCCAGCTCCAGCCGGAAATCGACCGGCTTGCCGTCGCTGGTATAGGGGATTTCCACCCGCTGCTTGCCCAGCAAACCCTGGTGAACGGGCTTGCCATCGATCCACAACCGCACCTCGTCATGGCGGGTGCAGTCCTTCCAGCAGGCAGGGATATCAATGCCCAGCACATAGCGACCGGGGCCGGGCGGTACGAACTGGCCACTCCAGCGGGCTGCAAACGACTTGGGGTCCAGTTGCGGCAGGGGGGAGGTGCGGGCGAAGTTGAAATCAACCCGCCGGTCCTGCCGCGTCGCCACCGGGGTGCCGGTGACAGTCGAGGTGGCGAAATATTCCGCCTTCAGGCCCGGCTTGCCATCCGCCATGAAGGCGGTTTCCGGCATGATGACGGCGGCGCCATCCACCAGCACCGAACCCTGGGCATAGGCCACATTCTGCGGGCCGAACTGGCGGCGCAAGCCATCCAGCGGCGTCACCGGGTTCAGGGCCGCCCCCTTATAATTGCCTTCCAGCACGCCCAGATCATCGGCATTGGGGCCGATCACGGCAAGGCGGGTGCCCTGCTTCAGCGGCAGGATGGCATTATCGTTCTTCAACAGCACGATGGCCTTGCGCGCCGCTTCCAGCGCCAGGGCGCGGTGTTCAGGCGTGTTCACCTGATCGGGCTTGATGCTGGCCCATTTGCTGCTGGCACCAAAGGCCGTGCCCAGCACGCGGCGGCCTTCCAGCGCACGGGCGAGCGACGTGTCGATCTCCGCTTCCGTGACCAGACCGCGCTTCACCGCTTCCGGCAGGGCCGCATAGGTGTTGCCGCAATTCAGGTCCGTGCCGCCCTTCAGGCTGGCGGCGGCGGCACCGGCCGCATCCAGCCGGTAATGGTGGAACATATGCACATTGGCCACCGCGTCACAGTCGGACACGGTGAAACCCTTGAAGCCCCAATCCTTGCGCACCCGATCAACCATCAGCGACGGCAGGGCACAGACTGGCACGCCATGGATGGCGTTATAGGCGCACATCACCGACTGGGCTTGGCCCTCCGTGATGGTCTTGCGGAAGGCTGGCAGATATGTGGACTCCAGATCCTGCGGGCTGACATCCACGCTGAAGCTGTCGCGCCCTGCCTCCGGCCCGCTATGCACGGCCAGATGCTTGGGCGTGGCGATCACCTTGGGCTGGCTCGGGTCCGGACCCTGCAGCCCCTTCACAAATGCCACCCCCAGCGTGCCCGTCAGATGCGGGTCTTCGCCATAGGTTTCCTGCCCCCGACCCCAGCGCGGGTCACGGAAAATATTGATATTGGGCGACCAGATGGTCAGCCCTTCGAAGATACGACGATCGGCATCGGCGGGCTTGGTATTGAACTTGGCCCGCGCTTCGGTGGCGACGACATCGCCCACCTTGCCCAACAGTTCCGCATCCCAGGTGGCGGCCAGACCGACCGCCTGCGGGAACACGGTGGCATAGCCGTTGCGGGCCAGACCATGCAGCCCCTCATTCCACCAGTCGAAGGCGGGAATACCCACCTTCGGATTGGCAGGGGCCGTGCTCTGCAGCTGGGCGGCCTTTTCTTCCAGCGTCATCGTGGCGATGGCCTTGGCGACCGTATCATCCACGGGGGCGGCAACCGCGCTGGTGGACAGCGCGGTGGCGGCGAGCAGCAATAAACGACGGAACATGTTATTGCGGTCCCAGGGTACGAAGGGTCAAGGCGCGCTTCAGCGCGGCGGCGGTGGCATCGGAACGGACATCCACGGTGATGCTTTCACCCGGCAACAGGTCAAACCCATCATCGGACGGCTGGGCGGCGGTGGTGCCGAAATCCAGCATCACTGCGCGGGCCAGGGCCGTGGCGGTGATCGTCACCTTTTTACCGTCCCATTCGGCCTTCAGGCCGGGGGCGGGATAGGCCATGTCCTTGGGCAACGTGCGTTCCACAATGGTGCGGGACACAGACTTGCCGTCGATGATCAGCTCCGCCACGGCATAGCTGGCCTTGGCATCGGCACCGTGGAACAGATCGGCATCCGGAATGCTGGCCACCTGGGTGGCGCTGAGCGGCAATACCGACACCGCTTCTTCCCGATTGCCGATGACTTTCCCTGCCATATCGAATGACCGGATACGCCATTGGCCGGTGATCGGCTGGGTGGCATCCGACACCACGGAAACCACCGTCGCACCCTCCCGATGCTGGGCCACAATGGCCTGCGGCGCGAAGAAGCGGCGGGCGGCGTAATGCAGCAGTTTCCAGCGACCGTGATAATCCATGCTGGCCCAGGAAATGGAAGGCCAGGTGTCGTTGATCTGCCAATAGAGCGAACCCAGCGTCACCGGGCGGCAGGCGCGGTGATGGCGGGCAGCCATATCAATGGCCTGGGCCTGGTTCACCTGGGTCAGATAGACCAGATCGGCGAAATCCTTCGCCGGGCGCAGCCGCTGATCCATATAAAGCTTCAGGCGGTCATTGCCCTCCCCGGCCAGGAACTTCTGGTGCGCCTTCAGCACCGGGCTGTCGATGGCCAGATCACCCTTGCCGGCGAATTCCCGGATGGTCGCCATGTCGGGCATCGACTGGAACCCATATTCCGACATGAAGCGCGGGCAGGATTCCAGATACTTCTCCACCGGCTTGGACCCGGACCAGACATCCCAGAAATGGCGGTCGCCATCCTTGTCCGTATCGGTCGGCCCTTCATAATCGGTGGAGGGGGAACCCGGCCAATAGGGGATGCCCGGCGAGCGGCTCAACACCGCATCGCGCAGCACGCGGTCGAACAGCACGGCCATGCCGACGCCGATCCGTTCCTGTTCATCCGGCCCCACCTTCTTCTTGAAGGCCTTGCGATCGGACCAGTTTTCCCAGCCCGACAGAACCTCATTATTGCCGGCCCAGACGACGATGGAGGGATGCGATTGCAGGCGTTCCACCTGGTCTTCCGCCTCCGCCTTCACGCTGTGGCGGAATTCCGCATCCGGCGGGGTGACGGCCCCGCCGAACATGAAGTCCTGCCAGACCATGATACCCATCTCATCCGCCATGGCATAGAAGGCATCATGCAGGTAATAGCCGCCGCCCCAGACGCGGATCATGTTCATGTTGGCATCACGCGCGCTGGTCAGCACGTCGCGCATCTGGGCTTCTGAAACACGGGAAGGGAAATTATCGAACGGGATCAGGTTGGACCCCTTGGCGAAGATCACCATGCCGTTGATCTTGAAGCCAAAGCTGCCCTTCTCGCGCACCAGTTCGCTGGTGCGCAGGCCGATGCGGCGTTCCACCGTGTCGGCGGCCCCCTGCCCGTCACCCAACTGGCCGGAAACCTTGTAAAGCGGCTGCGCGCCATAGCCCACCGGCCACCAGCGCTGCGGCTTCTCAATGGTCAGCGGAACCGTGACCTCGTTCACGCCAGCGGCCACCGTGGCCGTCCGTTCCACCTTCTGCACCGTGCCATCGGGCGCGGTGATGCTGGTGGTCAGCGTCACCGTGGTTTCCTTGTCGGCAACAACGCGGTAGCGGGCCAGCAGCCGCGCCTCCGCATCGTTCAGCGCTTCCTGATGCACCAGCAGCGTGTCAACGCGGGCATCATCCCAGACTTCCAGATTGACCGGCTGCCAGACGCCGATATTGACCAGACGCGGGCCCCAGTCCCAGCCATATTGATATTTCGGCTTGCGGATATAGGGGCTGGTCTGCTTGCCCTTCGGCTCATCACCATAGGGGCTGTCATATTCGCCGGGCAGCGGGTTGGCTTCGGCCAACACCTTGGGCTGCAGCGTGCGGATGGGCGAGGCGATGGAGACGATGATCTCATTCTCCCCCGCCTTCAGCGCCTGTTTCGCATCCACCCGCCAGCGGCGATGGGCGTTGTCGGTGGAGAGCAGCGCCTTGCCATTGACGCTGACGCTGGCGAACGTATCCAGCCCGTCAAACACCAGTTCCAGATTGTCGCGCGCCAACATGGCGGGCAACACATTGATGGTGCGGCGGAACTGCCAGTTGGTCATGCCGGCCCACTGAATCGGCGCCTCGTTAATCCCCTTGAACGGGTCGGGCACGCGGCCGGCACTGATCAGATCCTGCTGCACCGAACCCGGCACCAGGGACTTGAACCATTTGGATTCCTTGGGATGGGCCTTGGCCGCATCCGCATCGGCCGGATCGATACGAACCTGCCATTCACCATTCAGGGAGACGACATCCTTGGGCGCTGCCAGCGCGGAAGTGGAGAGCAGCAGGACGGAGAGGAGAGCGGCACGGATTTTCATTGGGCCTTCTCCTTCAGCGTCACGCTATGCACCGTGTAGAACGGGTCGAGAATTGAAGAGGTGAACTGGAAACACATGTCGGCATCCCCTTCCAGCTTCGGCAGGTTGCCGCTGAAGCTGAAGCGGGTGGGGGCGGTGTTGGGATCGGGCAGCGGGAAAGTGGCCACCACCGTCGGCTTCAGCTTGCCCTCGCTCTTGGCGGCGGCAATGCAGTTGGCGCTGATCACCAGTTCGCCATGGGTGGTCACGGCATAATGATGCCGCAGGGCCTTTTCCTCATGCGCCAAGCCATAGTGACGGGCCAGCCGCGCCACCTCCACAGTGAAGCTCTTGGCGACATCCAGCGGGGCGGCCGGATAGGCAGTGCAGGTATCGAAGATATTGACGTTATAGGCCGGCGCATTCTCCTTGGCGCCAGAGGTCGCCGGGACGCGCAGGCCCAGCGCACCGCGCGGGCACGCCACCATTTCAGACGCGCTGCGGGTCAGCAGCGCCTCCCGGGTGGTCTCAAAGCTGCGCGGGGCGGCCGTCGGCTGACCCTGCTTGTCAAAGGCGACGGCACGGATGGTGGTGCCGGGCTTGACCGTCAGCGGCTCCTTGAACGTCTTGGACTTGGCCGTCGGTTCCTTGCCATCCAGCGTATAGCGGATGGTGCCATAACCGGCCTGGGTGGTCAGGTTGACCTTCACCTTATTGTCACGCAGGGCCTGGCCGCGCGTGCCATCCAGCTTGAAATCCACGGCAAAGGCGCTGTCGGCCACATGGATGCCGGAACGCTCCCAACGCTGCATCTGCGGGCGCACGCGGTCCAGGAAGCTGGTGAAATCGCGCTTGTCCTTGTCAGACCAGACGATTTCCGCCACCGCCGCCGCACGCGGGAAAATCACATGCTGCACCTGATATTCGGTGGCCAGATACTCGCTCCAGGCATTGGCCTGGGCACCCAGCACATGCTTGGCCTTTTCCGCATCGATGCCGGCCGGCATCGGGTCGTACTTGTAGACATCCGCCAGGGTCTGGATCGACAGGCGGCCCGGCGGCTCATCCGCACGGTCGCTCTGCAAACTGTCGAGATACAGCGTCGGCGCGGGGCTCAACACCACATCATGGCCGGCATTGGCGGCGGCAACCGCCCCCTTCTCACCCCGCCAGGACATGACGGAGGCAGATGGCGGCAAGCCACCTTCCAGAATCTCATCCCAGCCGATCAGGCGGCGGCCCTTCTGCGCCAGATAGGCGCCCAGTTCGTCAATCACCCAGGTCTGCAAGTGGTTTTCATCCCGCAGGCCCAAGGCCTTGATCTGTGCCTGGATTTCCGGGGAGCGTTCCCACTGGTCCTTCACCGCCTCGTCACCGCCCAGATGGACGAAAGTGCCGGGGAAGACGGCAATCAGTTCATCCAGCACATTCTTGATGAACTGCATCCCCTTTTCATTGGGGTTCAGCAGATAGGGGTTGATACCCCAATCGTGGGAAACAACCGGTCGGTCGCCGAACACGCCAATTTCCGGATAGGCTGCGACCAGCGCCTGGGCGTGACCCGGCAGGTCAATCTCCGGCACGATGGTAATGCCGCGCTCGGCGGCATAGGCGACCAGCGCCTTCAGCTGTTCCTGGGTGTAATAACCGCCGACCTTCTCCGTCGGGGCCGGGCCGCCCGTGCTGGGGCCCTGGCGCCAGGCGCCAAGCTCGGTCAGCTTGGGATATTGCTTCACCTCAAAGCGCCAGCCCTGATCATCGGTCAGGTGGATATGCAGGGTGTTCAGCTTCACCGACACCATCTGATCGACGATGCCGTAAAGGAATTCGATCGGCTGGAAGTGGCGGGCCACATCAACCATCAGACCGCGCCAGCCAAAACGCGGCGCATCCTCAATGGACAGGGCCGGCACCGTCACCGGCTTGCCGAAATTATGATCCGGGCTCAGCAACTGCGCCACCGTCATGGCGCCATAGATCAGGCCGCGGTCGCCAGAGGCGGTGACCCGGATACCCGTGGCATCCACCGACAGCTTATAGGCCTCATCCCCGGCGACAGCGGAATCGCGCACCAGAGTGATGGTACCGGCCGTGCCAGCCGCCACCAAGGACAGGCCGCGTTCGACCTTTACATGCGCCGCCAGCAGCCGGGCCGCCGCCGTCGCACCGGCATCCCCCGCCGGCACACCAATGGTTGCCCCATCCGAAACCGTGAAGCTGCCGGTGGCAGCTGCGACCTTCTGCGGCATGGGCACGAGCGGCGGTAATGTTTGCGCTATCGCGGTGGAGGCGAACAGCGTCGCCAGCCCGATTGATATGCTCAATGCAGCTCGTTTCATACATGCCTCACTGGTTCTGTATTGGTATTATAGAGGGCTCTGCTTCGGAAACTGCCAAATCCGCGCAAACCTTGAGCCTCTTAGCGGAAACGCGACATCAAACGGTCTTAAATGACCGCATTGTTATCATAAAGGTATGGTGCCAAAGGCTGCGCGCCACGTCTATGCCTGATATGCGCGAATGACCAAAAAATTCCGCAACATCCCTGCTGCCAAGATGCAGACATGCGAATGCACAGGCGCGATATCGGTAACCGCGCCTGTGCATTCAAGACCATGCGATGTGCAGATAAAAAAATTCCCATGGGGCCCGGTCCTGACAGCCGGGCCCCATGGGAAAGGCCTCCTTTCCCCAAAAGGGAAAGGAGGCGCTGGGAGGAATTACATACGGTAGGAGATGGACGCCGCGTAGGTCCGGCCATTCTTGTAGAAGGCGGTCGGACGGTCACGGGTGCCGTTATACTGGATGTAGGTTTCGTCCAGCAGGTTCTGAGCATTCACGGTCAGCGAGATCGCATCGGTGATCTGGTAACCGGCCGAGAAGTCCAACTGGGTATACGGCGCCACCATGTCGCGCGAGTTCAGGCGACCGATGGTACGGAAGTAGGACGAACGGTAATTGTAGCTGAGGCGGGCCTGGAACGGACCATCCTCATAGTACGGGATCACCGACACGGTATGCTTGGACAGGTACGGCAGGTTCAGCTCGCCCAGGGCATCGCTGGAGTCCGTGGAGCTGTCAGCATAGGTGTAGTTGGCCTGGATACCAAAGCCATTCCAGATTTCACTCTGGCCGGCGATCAGGACACCGTTCACCTTTGCAGAACCGGCATTGATCGGGCGGTTGACCGTGTAACCATCCTCAAAACGCTGATTCAGACCATTGAACAGACGGACATTCGTCTGCTTGCTGTTCAGGATGTAGTTGTCGATTTCACGACGGAACAGTTCCAGCGAAATCAGCGTGCCGCGCTTCGGATACCACTCGGCCGAGATTTCGTAGTTCACCGACTCATAGGGCTTCAGGTTGGGGTTGCCACCGCCGGCATCCTTGGTGACATCGTTCTGGGAGAACGAGCCGGCCAATTCGCCGTAACGCGGACGGGAAATCACCTTGGCCACAGCACCGCGCAGAATGACGTTCTCTTCGAACTCATAGGCGATGTTGAAGTTCGGCAGGAACTTCAGATAGTCGGTTTCGACCGACTGGACCTGCGGGACCGGGTTGTCGTTGCTGGTCAGCGCGAAATCAGAGACGTCGCGGGTATAGACCAGACGGCCACCGATGTTACCGCGGATGTTACCCTTCTCGAAATTCAGCTGGGTGTAGCCAGCCGCCACATTTTCCTGCACGCGGTTGGAAGCGCCAATCTTGCGACCCAGGTCGAAATTGATGCTGTCGGCCAGGATCTTGATAACGGCTTCACGCGGCAGGTTCAGGTACTTGGTGGCATTGCCGTTGCCGCCGCTGCCATCAAACACGCCATCCGGGGTGACCAGGGTTTCAACACCCAGCTGGGAGGCCAGCTTGGACGTGGACAGATAGGTGTTCAGGCCAGACGCATCGACGCGATTGACATGTTCGGTGATACGACCACCGAACAGCAGCTTGGTGAAGGGACCGAATTCCAGCGGGATTTCAGTATCAACACCACCATAGATGTCACGATCGGTGGTCTTGCTGTAATCCAACCCGCCAATCTGCGCGGCGTTCAGCTGAACGCCGTTGACGATCATCGGCTTGCCTTCGAACGTCTGCTTGTTGTTGTTCGGGTTGGTGAAGTAATTGGCCGGATTGGTCGGGTCACCCTTGAAGTTGACCGTCGCGCTGTCATCCGTGAACGCATAATCAAAGCCCAGCTTGGTCTGGACATTGAACAGGTATTCCGGATCGCGGCCACCGGTGGCCTTGCTCCAGCCGCCGCTCAGCTTCACCTTGGCGCCGTTGCTGCCTTCCCACTCGCCTTCCAGGTTCAGACTGTCAGTCTTCAGCTTGGTACGACGAACCAGGGTATCCAGCTGGGCGCTCTGGCTGCTGGCCGGGTCGAAGGAAGCAGCCGTCACCACACCATTGTTGATGGTGGCGGACAGCAGCTTGTCACCGGTCCAGGCACCCGGAATGGTGTACATGGACTGGCTGTAATTGTTGTAGTTACCGTCAATATGCAGACCGCTGGCGGTCAGCGTGATCTCTTCCGACGGACGCCACTGGGCGGTGCTGGAAACGCTGGTACGCTCACGCACCTGCTGGAAATAGGCATAGTTGATGCCGAACGGCGAAACGGCCTTGTCCAGGTCGGCAACGCTGCCACCGGTGATCTTGGCGTTCGGGTTCTTCAGCACGCGACTATCTTTGCCGCTGGCATCCTTGACAGTCTTCAGGAACGGGCTGCTGCCGCCATTGACATTGTCGTAACCGAAGAACTCGACACCACCGCGGGTCAGGTTCTGGCGGTCATAGGTGACAGCACCCAGGATACCGAAGGTCTCGTCTTCGTTCTTCCAGCTGAGCAGACCGGAGGCGCGGCCATTGCCCTTCTCCGAACGGTCATTATAGGAGTAACCAGCCGAGGCGAAGGCGGAACCCGATTCCATGTCCAGCGGCTTGCGCGTGCGGACGATAACGGTACCACCAATCGAACCTTCTTCGATCTGCGCTTCCGGCGACTTGTAGACCTCAAGACGGTCCACCAGTTCCGGCGCCAGCAGAGAATAGTTGAAAGTACGGCTGGACGGGTCGTTGTCGTTACCACCCCAGTCGGCCGAGGCCAGGGCGTGACCATCCAGCAGCATCCGGTTCAGGGCCGGGTCGGTACCATGGATGGCGACCTTTTCACCCTCACCGAAACGGCGGTCGATGGAGACGCCGGGGATGTGGGACAGCGATTCCGCAACGTTGCGATCCGGGAACTTACCCACATCTTCGGCGGAAATCACGTCAACCACGGAATTGGCCTGACGCTTGACCTCAATGGCCTGACGCAGGCTACCGCGAATACCGGTAACAATAATTTCTTCGAGCTGTTCGCCACCAGCGGTTCCCTGTGCCTGGGCCTGAACGCCGCAAGCAAAACCCGCCAACGCGGTGGAAACCAGGATCAAATGCCGCAATTTCATTGCCTTCCCCCTGTTGAAAGATGCCCCCGGCCAAGAGCGCCACCGAGAGGCACGCCCACCATCTGGCGGGCGCCAATCCACACATTTTTTATCGGCTTGGCCGATCACTGTTAGCGCTAAAATCAACATAACCAATTCATACCAAACATGCTACCTCTTTTAAAATTTCGTGACGGTCGCATGAACTATGGGCAAGCATTTGATTAGCTTAAGAAATTCTTCAATTGATACCAAGGGTCCGATGGGGTCGAGCGCACAGTCTTTTACGACCGTGTAAATCTTGCCACAGTGTCCTTCCTCTCCTTAATACCAACTCGTGACAAACACTTCCCAGCCGCAACCCAGAGCCGCAATAGTACATAACCTTGTCAGGTGAATTGGCCCCCTAAATAACATGGTATGCAGGCGGCCCCAGCGAGACACCCAGACGATTCCACATTGAAGAAGGGGGGGCATCCCAAGCACCAATATAGGTCTTGGCCCATACCGGTTGCCCTGCTGTTAAGCATGATATATTTCTGACGCTATTGGGTGCGGCGCAGGATCGCCGCCAGGGAGGCGTGATGGCGTTTTCGGATTTGGTGGGACGCTTCCGGGCGGATAACCACTCCCCCTTATATATTCAGCTTCAGCAGCTGATCCGCGATGCGATCGGCGGCAATGTGTTGAACCAGGGGGATGCCATTCCGCCGGAACGCGATCTGGCGGTGGAATATGATGTTTCCCGCATCACCGTGCGCAAGGCCATTGCCGGGCTGGTGGAGGAAGGCCTGCTGACCCGTCGGCGGGGTGCGGGCACCTTTGTCGCCGGCCGGGTGGAAAAAAGCTTCTCCAAGCTGTCCTCTTTCTCGGAGGATATGGCGGCACGCGGACGTCGGGCCAGCAGCAGCTGGATTTCCAAGGGACCCGGACAGGTCAATCCGGAAGAGGCCATGGCCCTGGGCCTTTCGCCTGGGGCGCCGGTGTTCCGTTTTGCCCGTATCCGCTATGCCGATGATGTGCCGATGGCGCTGGAATTTTCCACCATCGCCGGCTATTGCCTGCCTTCGGCCGATGCGGTGGGCAGCAGCCTTTATGCTGCCCTGGAAAAGGCCGGCAGCCGCCCGGTGCGGGCGCTGCAGCGGCTGCGCGCCGTGCCGTTCCTGGGTGACCATGCCAAGATGCTGGGCGTGGATGCTGGTCATGCCGGCCTGCTGATCGAACGCCGCGCCTTCCTGCGCGATGGCAGGGCGGCGGAATTCACCCGCTCCTATTATCGCGGCGATGCTTATGATTTTGTTGCGGAATTGAGCGATATCTAACCAATAGAATACCAATTTATCTCAATTTCATGTATCAAACTTTGGCGCGGGCAGTTCTACCGGCTTGCCCAATAGCGCGCGCCTAAGTTTCCGACCCCATAGCGCCTGCTGATCAGGCGCCCGCGATGGAGCCGATATATGGATCGCCGCCAATTCCTGCTGGCCACCACGGGCACTGGAGCCTTATTGACCGCCGGTCAGTGGCCCTTGGCTGTTCTAGCAAGCAGCGGGGCCGCCACAATGGCGCAGAATTTCCCTATGCCGGCACCCCTGGACAGCCCAGCACCCACTCTGCCGGAAACCGACGCAACCCGTATCCTGCTTGATCTTGGCTGGCGTTTCCATGAAGGAGACATTCCAGTGCTGGAGCCGGTGGGCCATCATGCCACCTATCTTTCAATCAAAGCAGGCACGGCCCCCGGTGCTGCGGCACTTATTTATGATGATAGCGACTGGCGGGAAGTCCGGCTGCCGCACGACTGGGCTTCTGAGCAGCCATTCGTTGAATCCGCCAATATCTCCCAGGGGTACCGTCCACGCGGTATCGGCTGGTACCGGCGGGCGCTTCGGCTGGACCCGGCGGATCGGGGCAAAAAGATCGAGCTGCAGATCGGCGCTATCGCCACCCATGCCACTATCTGGATCAACGGCTCCATCGTCGCTCACAGCTTTTCGGGCTATACCAGTCTTTACATTGATATCACTCCCTTCGCCCGCTATGGCGACGATCTGAACATCATCGCCATCCGTGCGGACGCCACCGCCATGGAAGGCTGGTGGTATGAAGGGGCGGGCCTTTACCGCAATGTCTGGCTAGCACGCCGCGCCTCTGTTTCCATCATTACCGATGGCATTCATTGTGACCCGCGCCAGGGTGGCGATGGCCGATGGCGCGTGCCGGTCACCGCCACCTTGACCAATATAGAAACGGCACCGGTGACAGTGACCGTGGAAGCCAGCCTGGTGTCACCGGATGGGCAGGAAATCACCCGTGGCAGCGCCGGCGTAACCGTCGTTCCGGTTCTGGACCAGGCTACGGCCAGCCTGTTGCTGGATGCCGGCCAGCCCCAGCTCTGGTCGGTGGACAGCCCCACCCTCTATACGGTGCGTACCCGCGTGCTGCGGGATGGCCAGGTGGTCGATGAACGCACTACGCCGATCGGTTTCCGCAGCATCCGATTCGATGCCGATAAGGGTTTCTTCCTCAATGATCAGCCGGTGAAGCTGAAGGGTGTTTGCATCCATCAAGATCATGCAGGCGTCGGCGTTGCAGTGCCTGACAGTCTGATCCATTGGCGCCTGCTGAGGCTAAAGGCCATGGGCTGCAATGCCATCCGCATGTCCTCCCACGCGCCGACAGCGGAGTTGCTGGATTGGTGCGACCGGCTGGGCTTCCTGGTGATGAACGAGAATCGCTTGTTCAATCCAGCACCGGAATATTTGGGTCAGCTGGAATGGCTGGTGCAGCGCGACCGCAATCACCCCAGCGTAATCCTCTGGTGCCTGTTCAACGAAGAGCCCATGCAGGGCACCGAATCCGGGGTGGAAATGGTGCGCCGGATGGTGATGGCCTTGAAGCGGTTGGATGACAGCCGACCGGTGACGGCGGCAATGAATGGCTCTTTCTATGATCCGGTCAATGTTTCCACCGTCGTCGACGTGATGGGCTTTAACTACTATCAGGAGCATTACGACCGGTATCATGCCCGCAATCCGGGCAAACCCATTATCAGCTCGGAAGATACCAGCGCCTATCAGACGCGCGGTGCCTTTGAGAGCGACCCCAGCCGTAACATCATCACCTCTTATGACAAGGAAGCGGCAAGCTGGGGTAATACACACCGGCAGAGCTGGAAGAATATCGCCGAGCGTCCCTTCATCGCCGGCGGATTCGTCTGGACCGGTTTCGATTATCATGGGGAGCCTACACCCCATGCCTGGCCCAGCATCGCCAGTTTCTTCGGCATTCTGGACCTCTGCGGTTTTCCCAAAACCGCCTTCGGCATTCATGCCGCCCATTGGATTGATGATCGCCCCGTCATCTTCATGGCCCCGCATTGGACCTGGCCCGGCCGCGAGGGCCAGATGGTGAAGCTCTTCATCAGCAGCAATGCCGAGGAGATCATCCTGAAACTGAACGGGCGGGAGATCGGGCGGCAGAAGGCCGACCGCTTCATGGGCAATGAATGGGATGTCCCCTATACCCCCGGCCGGATTGAGGCCGTGGCTTTGCGCGATGGCAAACCGGTCGCTTCCGCGATGCACGAGACAGCCGGTGCCCCCGTGGCCCTGCGCCTGACGCCCGCCCGGACAAGCATGGCCGGCGATGGGGAGGAGGTGCAGCCCATCACCATCGATGCGGTGGATGCCAAGGGCCGCCACGTCCCCACGGCCAACCTGATGACGCGTTTTCAGGTGGAAGGTGCCGGCATCATCGGTGTCGGCAATGGTGACCCCAACAGCCATGAGCCGGAGCAGGGCAACAGCCGCTCCCTGTTCAACGGTCTGGCCCAGATCATCATCCGTGCCGATCAGGGCAAGGGTCGCATCACACTGCGGGCGGAAGCAGATGGGTTGAAATCGGCGCGACTCTCCATCGAGCGGCTGGCCGCATCCCCCCGCCCGCAGGTACCGGTGACCCCGCCGCGTCTGGCGCTGGAGGAATGGCGGCGCTCTCCCCTGCTGACAGAAAAACCCGCCCCCACCCTGGCCCCGGCCGATGGGGACAATAACAGCTGGGCCTTCCTGCGGGCCGGCATCGCCACGCCGACGGAATCCCAGCCCGGCTGGCGTGTCTATCGCACCCGCTTCCAACCCTGGAAGCGGATGGCAGCCGAAGGCGGCCTGCTGCGTTTCGAACAGGTCGGCGGCCGCGCCGAACTCTGGGTCGATGGGCGGCTGGTGGTAGAGAAACCCGCTGCCGGGGCGGAACCGCTGCAGGCCAGCTTCCCCCCCGGCAGTGGTGCGCGCAGCGTCGTCCTGCTGGTGGAATCGGCAGCCGGTGCGCCTTCGGGGCTGCTGGGCAAGGTCAGCGCGCTGGTCAACGGATAGGCCGGCTCACACGGCATGACCAGCGGCACCCCAATCCAATCCCCCAAATAGGGCATCAGCAATTCCTCTCCGTTGGCGCTATGTTGCCGATTGCCGGGAACAACAGCAGGTCGATCATTGACCGGCGCTCTGGGACACTATCCCAGGCGCCCCCCCTGTTGCCTGTCTTCTCCTCCCAGCAGCCGCCATGCGGCGGGTTTTACACTGGCCATTGGTTGGCAAGCCAACATGGCCGTCAAGCGGGTACTCGGCCAACGCTATGCTGGATCAATGAGCCATGCTGGCGGATGCCGCCGCCCTGCGACTCTGGGAACTGAAAAATAGGAAGAGCCATCAACTTGGCTCTTGGGCTTAAAAGAAGGGGGTGGCCCCTGACAGAGGCCGCCCCAAGGCAGGCGGGCTTATGCCCCACCGGAGGAGAAACATCAGGCCATGCCGCGCACCGCGTCGCCATCATCCGGCACGCCGCCTTCCATCAGGCAACGCAGGGCACGCCGACCGCGCGACAAGCGGGACTTAACCGTCCCGATCGATACTTTCATGATATCGGCCGCATCGGCATAGGACATGCCTTCCAGCCCGATCAGCAGCACCACTTCCCGCTGCTCCTTGGGCAACTGCGTCAGGGCGCGTTTCAGGTCTCGCAATTCCAGACGAGAAACCTGGGAGCCATGGGCACTGCCCAGGCCTGCCTGCGCTTCCCCATCAATATCCACAAAGGTCTGTTTGCGGCGCACCCCGTTGATATGCAGGTTGCGCAGGATGGTAAACAGCCACGCCCGCAGATTCGTCCCCTGCTGCCAGAGATGCAGGCGGGTCAAAGCCCGTTCCAGGCATTCCTGGACAAGGTCATCCGCCATGGCGGCATCCCGCACCATACCCCGGGCAAAGCGCCGCAGGCGGGGGATTTCCTGTTCGATCTGCGCGATCAGGGTCGCCTTCTCCGCCTCCGTGCGCTCCGGCCGCAAGACATCGACATCAACCGGGGTGAGGAGACCGTGGGTCACCGGGTTATTGGCCTGCGTCGCTTCGATCTGGCGAGACATCTCTGTTTCTCCCTTTGATATCTCGTGGATACGTCAGCAAAGTATAAAGAGAAGAGGCTGGGTGGCGAGGGATGAAATGGTAAGAGATTGCCAATCATTCGTCATATCGACCGATCAGCCATAGGCAATGGGCGGGATATAACCAGATGCCAGCAATATCAACCAAATCCCCTTCCGAAAAGCCTTCCTCGTACACGCTGCGTTAGGCACAGACTATTGCCGCCATTATTGTCACGATTGTGACCGATAGACTGGAATTAGGACTTTCTTAAGTATGATCCATTAGTGATAGGGGGGCACATAGACGGACATATGCCTTGTCGGCGGTGGGCCCCGCGTTTCCCGTCCGGTTGGTTGGTAACCGGTCCTTCACTGGTATGGCGTTAGCCTGAAAATGTTGAGAGGTGCAGGAACCAGGGCCATGGCAGGGGCGCTAAAGCGTAATGCGCCATGTTGCGGCCAAACTTTCCTTGCAAGCCGGCATCGGACAGCCAATAACCCTGTTTACCGGAAGGCATATCCGGCTTTTAAGGAACTGCTGCATGTACCCGCCCCCGCATGATGCATCCCGGCCCCTGACGCTGCGGCCACAGACGGAAGCGCCGGTGCTTT
This sequence comes from Niveispirillum sp. BGYR6, assembly GCF_027568365.1. NCBI lineage: Bacteria > Pseudomonadati > Pseudomonadota > Alphaproteobacteria > Rhodospirillales > Azospirillaceae > Niveispirillum > Niveispirillum sp. BGYR6. The sequence goes on from NZ_JANLNL010000002.1 coordinate 287,933, forward strand.
CTGTCGTGCTGCCGATGCATAACGAGGCGGAGAATGTGCAGCCCCTGTTCGCGCGGTTGATCCCGACACTGGAAAAGCTAGGCGTGCCTTACGAAGTCATTTGTGTGGATGACGGGTCGCGTGACGACAGCTGGGCCCAGCTGCTGCTGGCCCGGCAAACTAACCCGCGCATCCGTCTGCTGCGCTTCAGCCGCAATTTCGGCAAGGAAATGGCGATGACGGCGGGGTTGCGCCATGCCCATGGCCGCGCCGTCGTGCTGATGGACAGCGACCTGCAGCACCCGCCGGAACTGATTGAGCAATTCTATGCCCAATGGCAGGCCGGCGCACAGGTCGTCTATGGCGTCCGGCAGAGCCGGGATACTGATCCGCCGCTGCGGCGTTGGTTGACACGCTGCTTCTATCGCCTGCTGGACAGCATGTCGGAAGTGCCCCTGCCCCGCGATGCCGGTGATTTCCGCTTGATGGACCGGATCGTGGTGGAAACGCTGAACCAGATGGATGAGCGGACCCGCTTCATGAAGGGGCTCTACAGCTGGGTCGGCTTCCGTCAGGTGGCCGTACCCTTTGAAACAGCCGCCCGCCATGCCGGCACGTCCACCTTCAGCAAGCTAAAACTGTTTCGCTTCGCGCTGGATGGCATCGTCTCCTTCTCCACCCTGCCCTTGCGGGTCTGGTCCTGGCTGGGTCTGCTGGTGGCGGCCGTTGCCGTGGGCTATGGCGCCTTTATCCTGGTAATGACCCTGCTTTATGGCGTGGATGTGCCGGGCTATGCCTCTTTGATGGTGGCGACCTTGTTCCTGGGCGGTGTGCAGCTGATTTGCCTGGGCGTTTTGGGGGATTATCTGGGTCGGGTGTTCAGCGAGGTGAAACGGCGACCGCTCTATGTTCTCTCCGACAGTGCCGGCTTCTCCCCGGATGAGCAGCGCCAGGAACGCCCGGCCGCCCTGACAGAACGTCGCAGCGGCGCCAACTGACCCCTATTATGCAGGCCCCTTCCCCACAGGACCGTTTCTGGGACGGTTTGGCGCAGTTGGGCCTGATGGCCGCCCTGCTGTTTGTGGCCGCCAGTTTCAAGCAGTTCGGCATCAGCTGGGATGAGCCGCTGCATGTGGAAAATGGCTGGCGGGCCCTGAACTGGTATCGCTCGCTGGGGGCGGATCGCTCGGTCCTTTCCTTTCAGAACCTGTATCTCTATGGCGCCCTTTACGACACGATCTGTGCCACGGTCAGTCTGGTCCTGCCCTTTGACGGGTACGAGACACGGCGCCTGCTGGGGGGGCTGGTTGGCGTGCTGGGGCTGGCGGGGGTGCGCCTGCTGGCGCGCGACTTGGGGGGGCCACGCGCCGGGGCCCTGGCCGTGCTGCTGCTGCTGCTGACGCCGGAATGGATCGGTCAGTCCTTCGCCAACCCCAAGGACATTCCCTTCGCCACGGCCGCCGCCTGGGTGGCCGTGGCGCAAATCCGTCTGTTGCAGGGGCGACCGGGGCGCGGTCCTTGGCTGCTGCATGGGGTGACGCTGGGCTGTGCCCTGGGTATCCGCGTGGGCGGGGTCATCCTGCTGGCGCCGCTGCTGCTCGGGCTTGGCGTGATGCTGCTGCGCCAGGCGCTGCGCGATGGACCTCTCAGCGCCGCCCGGCTGATGGCGCGCCTGGCGGGACCGCTGGCCGCTTCGCTGCTGCTCTCCTGGGCCATGATGGTGGCCTTCTGGCCCTGGGCGCAGACGGGATGGCTGCGCCCGCTGGAGGCTTTGGCTGCCTTCTCGCATTTCCCGCTCAGCTTCCATTTCCCCTTTGCCGGGCAGCAGGTGGAGACGACGGCCCTCCCCCTCTGGTACGTGCCGGTCGCCTTTGCCGTGAAGCTGCCGGAACCAGCGCTCCTCGGCCTGCTGGCGGCCTGCGTTGCCGGTATCCTTGCCCTGCGGCGGCAGGGCTGGGCGGGGTTGACGCCCCCCTGGCTGGGGCTGGCCAGCATGGCCCTGTTGCCGCCCGCCACCGTAATCGTCAGCCATGCCGTGCTCTATGATGGCATCCGGCACCTGCTGTTTGTGATGGTGCCGCTCTATGCCCTGGCTGGGTTGGGGCTTGGCTGGCTGGCGGGGCTGTTGGCGGCACGGCCGCTGCGGGAAATCCGTCTGGTGGCGGGTTTGATGGGCCTCTGGGTGGTGTGGCAGATCGTCAGTATCGGCCGCCTGCACCCCTATGAGGCCATCTGGTACAATGCACTTGCCGGTGGGGTAACGGGGGCGGAAGGCCGATTCGAACTGGATGTGGGGGGGACCGCTCTGTCAGAGGCGGCAAGCCGTCTGCGTGACCATCTGGTGGCGCGGGAAGGAGCGTGGGCCCTGGCCCATCCCTATCGTATCCGGGTCTGTGGCCCGCCGGAATCGGCCCTCTATTTCCTGCCACCCCGCTGGGTGGCCCCGCCGGATGGCAAGGGGCCGGCGGATTTCTATATCGCCTTCACCCGCGGCACCTGCCCCGACGCGCCCGCAGGCAAGCAAATCCTGCGCGTGCGCCGGATGGGTGTGACCTTGGCCTATGTGCTGGACCTGCGGCCAACGCCGACAGAAGAAATCCCGGAGAATGAGCCGGCGCCATCCGGTCTTTAACCGGGGCGCCACGGCATCAATCTGCCGCCTGCGCCAGCGGCGCCCAGCCGTCACGGCCCAGCGCCTCCAACGGCTGGAACTTGGCCTTATATTCCATCTTCCGGCTGCCCTCGATCCAATAGCCCAGATAGATATAGGGCCGTCCCTGCAGGCGGGATTGTTCAATCAGCGCCAGCACCAGCTGGGTGCCCAGCGACCGGCGCGGCTGATCGGGGTCATAGAAACTATAGACGGCGGAATAGCCGTCATCCAGCCGATCCACCAACATGGCCCCGCGCAGACGGCCGCCTTCATCCCGCGCTTCCAGCAGCATCGTATCCGCCTGCCCCTCATCCACCATGGCGGCATAATCGCCGGGAGTCATGCGGTTCATGTCGCTGTCATTATGGCGCGCGTCTTGATAGGCGGCGAACAGGCGGAACTGTTCCATCGTCGCTTCCGCCGGGATCAGCCGGAAGGACAGATCCTGATTGACGCGCTGGATGCGCCGCATGGTGCGGCCGGGCTGAAAGGCCGCCACCGGCACCCGCACCGGCACACAGGCCGAACAGCCCGGACAGACGGGCCGATAAAGAATGTCATGGCTGCGCCGGAAGCCGACACGCGACAATTGCGAATTGATCTCGCCATTATCCGTGCCGACCAGCCGGGTGAAGAGTTTGCGTTCAACCCGCCCCGTCAAATAGGGACATGGCATCGGCCCGGATCGGAAGAATTGTTGCAGGGGCCGATGCAGGGGCGGGATGACGCTCATTGCTGGGGATTATCCGGTCAGGCTGTCATGGTGGCAGGTTGGTCCGCATGGAAGAATGCCTGGGCGATATCGCTGGTCAGGCTGGAGAAGCTGAGCTGCAACCTATCCAGATATTCATGCAAACCGCCGGCAATCACCGCTTCAATGGTCTGGCTGGCCAAGCTGCCCAACAGCTCATCGGAACGTTCCAGCGGCAGCGTACCACGCCGCAGCCGGTATTTGGAATTCAAGCGGTTCAGCAAACTATCCACTTCCCGCATACAGACCATGACGGAACGCGGGAAATTATCGTTGAACAGCAGGAAGCCCGCCACCGCCGCCGGGGTCAGGCCGCGCGGATAGACACGCCGGAAAGCATGATACCCGGCAGCCGACCGCAGCAGGCTGTTCCACTGGCTGATATCAACGGGTGTGCCAACATCGCGCGGGCTGGGCAGTAATGTGTGGTACTTGATGTCCAGCACGCGGGTGGTCTGGTCCGCCCGTTCCAGGTTGCGGCCCAGATTATAGAAATACCAGCCCTGATCGCGGAAGAAGGTGCCCTCTGTAATCCCCGTATGGGTCTGGCAGGCTTCCTTGATGAAGGCGCATTGCCGCTGAATATTCTGGGGCGCGATGTCGTTCGGTCCCCAGGCCAGCAGCTTGTTATAGAAGACGTTGATCTGGGCCCACATTTCCGTGCTGATCAGCGGGCGCAGCTGACGCGCATTCTCCCGCGCCGAACTGACGGCGGCGATGATGGAGGTGGGGTTCTGCTGATCCAGGATGTAGAAATTCAGCACATTCTTGGCGCTGGCCGTCGGATACAGCTCAAAGAAGCGCTTTTCATCCGCGTTCAGCCGCACGATCGTCACCCAGTTGGTGGCGCCATAGCTGTCGCGGGCGAAGGTTTCATTCACATCCAGAATGCGGGCCAGATTCTCCGCCCGCTCCATATAGCGGGCGAGCCAGAAGATGCATTCGGCATAACGGGCGAGAAGGGCAGCCATTTTCCGATCCCCCTTACTGGCTTTGCGACTGGGATTGGAACGGATCGGCCACAGCCGATTCCAGCGCCGGCTCTTCCGCCGGTCCTTCTGTCAGCACCCAGGTATCCTTCGATCCGCCACCCTGGCTGGAATTCACGATCAGCGTGCCTTTCTTCAGCGCCACGCGGGTCAACCCGCCGGGCAATACCCAGGTGTTGCGCGCCGTAATGGCGAAGGGACGCAAATCCACATGGCGCGGCTCAATCCCGTCTTCCGTCAGCGTCGGGCAGACAGACAGCGGCACCATCGGCTGGCTGATGTAATTGGCCGGGTCTTCCAGCAGCTTGGCGCGGCACTCCTCCAGCTCCGCCTTGCTGGCGCGCGGGCCGATGGTGATGCCATAGCCCCCCGCCTCCCCCACCGGCTTGACGACCAGCTTGTCCAGATTATCCAGGGTAAATTTCAGGGCATCCGGTTCCCGGCAGATATGCGTCTCCACATTGGGGATGATCGCTTCCTCGCCCAGGTAATATTTGATCATGCGCGGCACATAGGCATAGACGGCCTTGTCATCCGCCACGCCGGTGCCAATCGCATTGGCCAGCGCCACATTGCCCTTGCGATAGGCCTCAAAAATGCCGGGCACGCCCAGCATACTGTCCGGGTTGAAGGCCAGCGGATCGAGGAAATCATCGCCGATGCGGCGATAGATCGAGTCCACCCGGCGCAACCCGCCCGTGGTCTTCATATAGACCTTGTCGTTTTCAACGATCAGGTCGCGGCCTTCCACCAGCGGCACGCCCATTTCGCGGGCCAGGAAGATATGTTCGAAATAGGCGGAGTTATAGGCACCGGGCGACAGCAGCACCACCTGCGGGTCGCCATCCACCCCGTCCGGCCGGGGCGGTGCAATCTCGCACATCGCCTCCAGCAGTTTCATGCCGTAATTATCCACGCTGCGCAGGCCGATATCCCCCATCAGGTCGGGGAAGGCGCGCTGCATCATGTGGCGGTTTTCCACCACATAGGACACGCCGGAGGGCACGCGGCCATTATCTTCCAGCACCCGGAAGGTGCCGTCATGGTCGCGGACAAGGTCCACGCCCATGATATGGATATAGGTGTTGAAGGGCAGATCAATGCCGCGCATCTGTTCGCGGTAATTGGCATTGCCCAGCACCAGTTCGGCCGGGATGATGCCGTCCTTCAAAATCTTCTGATCGTGATAGACATCGTGCAGGAACAGGTTCAGCGCCGCGATGCGTTGTTGCACGCCTGCTTCCAGATGCGCCCATTCCTTGGCCGAAATGATGCGTGGGATCACATCGAAAGGCAGGATACGGTCCACCGCCTTGGCATCGCTATAGACCAGGAAGGTGATGCCGAGATTGTAAAGCTCCCGCTCCGCATCCGAGGCCCGTCGTCGCAGGTCATCGAAATCAAGCTGTCGCAGCCTTTCCTGTACCGACAGCGTATGGCTGGCAGGCTTTGCCGCGTTCCCGAACAGCTCATCATAAAAGCCGTTGGCATTATAAGTCGACAGCAGATGGTCGACACCGTTTCCAGACCCGCTCAACAGAGCCCCCCACGCCCTTCGTGCCATGCTGTCCGCCACCGAGGGCGATGCCGATGGCGGGTTCGTTTCGCATTCGCACACACGAGACTATCAGAACGGATGCGTTTGAACAGGGGTCTGTTATGCGTCACACACATTTCACCACCATCATCGGTGGCGCTGTGACGGGAAAGTGACAACCAGCCTTGATCAACCTAGCGGGAGGTGCCAACGGCCGAGGGTGCCGGGGTCACACCGGGGCGCGCGGGTGGCGGGTTCGCCGCCGGGGCCGGACTGGCAGCCCCCTGACCAGCCCCAGCCGGGCCACCTGCCGGGACCTGCCCGCGCAACGGGTTTTCCCGCAACAGCACAATGGAGATGCGGCGGTTGCGGGGGGAGTTGGGATCATCCTTGAACAGATGGTCGCGGTCTGACCGACCCACCACGGATTCAAAGCGATCATTGGCCACACCGGAGGCCTCCAGCGCCCGCCGGCTGGCATTGGCACGGTCGGTGGACAATTCCCAATTGCCATAGGAGGAACCGGCGCTGAAGGGCGTGCTGTCCGTATGGCCGCTGATCGACAGTTTGTTGGGCAGCTTGGCCACCACCTGCGCCACCTGGGACAGAAGCTGGGCCGTCTGCGGCAGCATCTTGGCGCTGGCCGACGGGAACATGGAATAGCCTTCCTGGTCGATCAGCTGAATGCGAAGACCTTCCGGCGTATTCTCGATCACCAGATTTTTCGCCAGATCGCGCAGTTCCGGGATCTGCTGGATGGCCTGGCGCAACTCCGCCTCTGCCTTGGCGAACTGGGTCTGCTCATGCTTGGCCAGCGCCTCGCGCAGTTCCTTCTCATCCACCTTGCCGTCGCGGTTCTTGTCGGCGCTGGCTGTCTCCCCGGCGGCGGCCAGCTTGGCCATCCCGTTCACCGTGTCAATCGCCGTCCAACCGCCTTCCTTTTCGCCAGCCCCCTTGCCGGTGGCATCCTGCTCCGTCGGTTTGCCGCTGGAGCTTTCCTGCATGTCTTCCGTCTGCTCTTCGGAATTGGCAGCCCCCTGCAGGGTGGGGACCGGCACGGTCAGGCCGGCGGGGCTGCTGCTGTTGGCCAGGGAGCCGGAGACCGTCACGGTGGTCCCCCCCAGCACGCCACCCGCACCACTGGTCTGTTTCGACGCACTGGCCGGGCTGAAATAATCGGCGATGCCCATCTTCTGTTCGGCTGTCGTCACATTCAGCAGCCAGAGCAGCAGGAAGAAGGCCATCATCGCCGTCACGAAGTCAGCATAGGCCACCTTCCAGGCGCCACCATGGTGCCCTTCGCCGCCCTTGTTGATCTTCTTGATGATGATGGGTGCTTTTTCTTCGCCGCCGGCGGCCACGTTCGCGATCCGATCCATTCATGGGCAGGGTGCGCCACTCTACCAAGCAACTCCCTGACAGAAAATGAACAAGTTTGGTGAAGGCTTGTAATCTTGCGTCGCCGGTACAGCTCGTTTACCTCTGCAACCGTTTAGGATCACAATTTCATGGCCAGGGTTCACCGATGACGATCGACAAGCGCGCCTTCCGCGATGCCATGGGCTGTTTTGCCACAGGCATCTGCATCGCCTCCACCGTCGATCCGCAGGGGCAGCCGGTCGGCATCACCGTCAATTCCTTCACCTCTGTCTCGCTGGCCCCGCCGCTGGTGCTGTTCTGCATCGACAAGCGGGCGGAAAGTGCGCCGGCCTTCCTCAGCGCGCCGGGCTTCGCCCTGGCCGTGCTGGATGCCGGGCATCAGGATCTTTCCACCCGCTTTGCCGTGGCCGATCAGGCCAGCCGCTGGGTGGGGGTGGAGCACAGCATATGGGAAAGCGGCGCGCCCGTGCTGGAAAATGGTCTGGCGGCGATGGATTGCCAGCTTCATGGCGTGCATGATGGTGGCGATCACCATATTCTGGTGGGGCGGGTGCTGCGGCTGTCCAGCCGGGCTGGCGCCCCCTTGCTTTATTACCGCGGTGCCTACGCCACCCTGACAGGCGCCTGACAAGCACGCAACCGACGCCGGAGACGCGACGCATGACCTATTACCACGATAAGAACCTGCTCGGGCTTTCGGCGACCGGTTTTCACAAGATCGCCTATCGGGAATGGGGGGCGGGCCCGCGCACCATCGTCTGTGTCCATGGGCTGACCCGCAATGGGCGGGATTTTGACCGGCTGGCCGCTGATCTGGCCGATACGCTGAAGGCCCGCGTGATTTGCCCCGATGTGGTGGGGCGCGGGCAGAGCGGCCGGCTGGTCAATCCCGATCATTACGGCTATCCGCAATATCTGGCCGATATGGCCGCCCTGATCGCCCGGCTGGAGGTGGAGCATGTCGATTGGATCGGCACCTCCATGGGCGGGCTGATCGGCATGATGCTGGCAGCCCAGCCCAACAGCCCGATCCGCCGGCTGGTGGTCAATGATATCGGTCCCTTCGTGCCCAAGGCGGCTTTGGAACGGATCGGCGATTATGTCGGCCAGGATCCGATCTTTGCCGATCTGACTGCCGCAGAACAATATTTCCGCGACCATTATGCCGGATTCGGCCAGTTGACGGCGGAACAATGGCTGCATATGGCGCAGCACAGCACCGACCGGCAGGGTGATGGCAGCTACCGGCTGGCCTATGATCCCGGCATTGCCCGCATCTTCAAGATCGCCCCCATCGGCGATGTCGATCTCTGGGCGCTGTGGCAGGTGATCCGCCAGCCGACCCTGGTGATCCGGGGGGCGCTGTCCGATCTGCTGCTGGCCGAGACGGCAGAACGGATGACGGCGGAGGGCCCCAAGGCCCAGCTTTACACCGTCCCCGATGCCGGCCACGCACCGGCCCTGATGGCACCTGACCAGATTGCCGTGATCCGGGATTTCCTGTCGCGGCATGATTGAGATGAATGGCGGGCCGGCTGGGGGGTTCCCGCCCTTCCGGGCGCGGGCACCCTGGCTTGGCCCGCATCTGCAGACCATCCGCAATACGCTGTTGCGCCCGGCCCCCCGGTTGCCGGTGGGCGATGTGCTGCATTTTCCCCTGGAAGATGGCAGCGGCGACCGGTTGCAGGGCCGGCTGAACCAGCCGCCGGCGCGGACGGACAAGCCGCTTTGCCTGCTGCTGCATGGGCTGACGGGCAGCGCGGACAGTTATTATATGCGGGCCACGGCGGCGATGCTGCTGGACGATGGCTTCCCGGTGCTGCGGCTGAACCTGCGCGGGGCCGGCCCCACGGCCGGCCATTGCCGCCTGCGCTATCATGCCGGGCGCACGTGCGACATCAGCGCCGTGCTGGCACAGTTGCCGGCAGACAGCGCCGCGAATGGCGTGGTCGTCATCGGCTATTCCCTGGGCGGCAATGCGACCTTGAAACTGCTGGGGGAAGCGGATTTCCCGCTGCCCGTGCGGGCCGGGGCCAGCATTTCCGCCCCCATCGACCTTGCGGCCTCCTGTCGGCACATGATGTCGCCGGGCAATCGCTTCTATCATCGCTGGCTGCTGGGCAAGATGAAGGCGGAAATGGCGCTGGCGGCTGGTCTGGTGGAGCCGCAATGGCTGGACGCCGCCGCCACCGCTGCCAGCCTGTGGGATTTCGACAACCGGCTGGTCGGCCCCTGGAATGGCTGGTCGGGGGCGGCGGAATATTATGCGGTGAATTCCGCCAACCGGTTCCTGCCGGGCATCACCGTTCCCACCCTGCTGATCCATGCGCTGGATGATCCCTGGATTCCCGGTGATGCCTATCAGGCGGTGGATTGGGCGGCCTTGCCGCTGCTGACCCCGCTGCTCAGCCCCGGTGGCGGACATGTCGGGTTCCATGGGCCGGGTGGGGTCTGGTCCGATCAATGTCTGCGCCTGTTCCTGCGTCGCCTGTTCGCGTAGCAAAAGCGTCACATGACCGCTGTAGCCTATGCCCCCTTATACAAACGGGAGGATCAGGCCAATGGCGGGATGGCGGCGGTTGATGGCGCTGGGTCTGGTGGTGCTGGCCCCCTTCCCCGCCTGGGCCCAGCAACCGCCGCCGGTTGATCCGCAGCTCTATCAATATCTGGCGGAAACACCGGTCACCCTGCTGGAATGGGGGATGCTGCGGCTGGGCCGCGACATGCAGGCAGCGGTGACGGCCCTGTCCCTGGATGGCGGGCGCAATGGTGGGGCCAAGGTGAAGACCGGCACCCTGTTCCGGCCTTTTGACCGGCGGGTGGTGGCCTATGTCTCCCTACCCGTGGCGGGCAAGGCGCGCAGCCTGGAACAGTGCCAGGAAATCTATGGTTTGCTACGGGAAAACCTGCTGGCCGGTGCGCCGGGCGGCCTGTCGGGGCCGCCATGGTATTTACAACGCCTGTTCGGTGCCGACACCCGCAGCGGTCGCCCCGAACCGTTCGGGGAGATGCTGGTGGAGATGGTGTTGCTGGAAGTGACCCTGCGCGTACCGGAGGCAGAGAACTTCACCCCCGGTTCGAAAAACATCGTCTGTGCCGGTAAGCTGGATCAGGAACAGGCGGCGGAGATACAGCCCTGGCGTCCCCCGCCGCCGCCCTGATGGATCAGGCAGCCGATATCGGCGGCAGCATGTCCAGGAAGCGCTTGGTTACCCCCAGATCGGTGCGCTGATTGTTGCGGCGGTCGGCCGCCTCCCAATCCTCGCCCCATCTCTCGATCTGGAAATTCTCATCCAGTTGAGCCAGATCGAAGATCTCTTCCGGCGTCAGCCTGCCATCGACCAGGGCCAGCGACAGCACCAGCGACCCGGTAATGCCGATGACATTCTGCAGCGCTGTCAGCCGCCAGGCGTCCAGCGCATCGATCCCGGCGCGCAGGGCGTTCAGCGCCTGCGGCGGCTGGGCAATATGGATGATGCCGCTGGCCAGCCGCAGATGCGCATCATAGCGACGGGCCGCCCAATCCAGCAGCGGTTGCCAGAGTGCGGCCTGGCGGGCCACCAGTTCCGGCGGCTCCTCCGCCCGGTAGCAGAGCAGTTCGGAGCCACCATATTCGGCCGACGCCGCCGCCACGTCGGGCATCCGGCCCACCACCCCGTCAAGGCAGGTGCTGGCCAACTGGGTCAGCGGCATGGTCTGGGGCTTCACCTCTTCCCCCTGGCCCTGCCATTCATTGGCAATCGCCTCCGCCAGGGCCTGTGTGGGCAGGATCAGCGGGTGTTTGGCGGGCGTGCGCACCGGGCGGCCATCCAGGGCGATGCTCCAGCCACCATCGACCGCCTGCACCGTCACCTGCTTGTAAAAACGCTTCATCACGGCACCTTGTTTGCCAGAATATCGGCCAGGGCATCGGGCACCTGGGCATAATCATCCACCAGCCGGTCGGCCCCGGCGGCGCGCAGTTCCGACAGGTCGTGATAGCCCCAGGCCACCCCAACCGACGCCACACGGGCATTGCGCGCCATCAGGATGTCAAAGGTGGTGTCGCCGATCACCACGGTGCCCGCCGCATCGGCCCCGCTTTCGGCCAACGCCTCATACACCATGTCCGGATGGGGCTTGCCGTTTACCCGGTCGCTGGTCTGCAGCGTCACAAAGCGATGGGCCAGATTGTGATGGGCCAGCGTGGCATCCAGGCCGCGCCGGCTCTTCCCCGTGGCGATGCCCAGCAGGAAGCCCGCCACCTCCAGCCGGTCCAGCGCCTCCAGCAGCCCGTCGAACAAAGGTTCCGGATGGGTGCCGGCCAGCCGGTTGCGATAGAAGGCCTGCTTATAGGCCTCGGCAATTGCCTGATGCAGACTGGCATCCGACCCATCGGGTGCCAGCCGCGCCACCGCATCCACCAGCGGCAGACCGACCACACGGCGGGTGGCGAGAGAGGGTGGCGGGGTCAGGCCCACGGCCTGGAACCCCGCCACCATAGCGGCCACGATGGCGTGCTGGCTGTCAACCAGCGTACCGTCACAATCAAAAAGGGCGAGCTTCAGCATCTTATCGGTCAGTCCAGTGCGGCGAACGGGTCTTCCTTCAGGTTGGCACTGAAGCCGAAATAATCCCAGGCCGGGCGCATATGCTCTGGTAGAGGTGCCGTCACATCGATCGTGCCGCCACGCGGATGCGGGATGATGATGCGGCGGGCGTGCAGGTGAAGCTGACGCTTCACATTGGCGCTGCCTTCCAGAAAGGCCCCCTGGCCGGCATATTTGCCATCCCCCAGCAAGGGCGTACCGATGGCATTCATATGCACGCGCAATTGGTGCGTGCGGCCGGTGCGCGGCCAGAGTGCCACAAAGGCCGCCTTGCGGTGGGCATGTTCCAGCACGGTGTAATAGGTCTGCGCCCGCTGGCCGTTTTTGGGATCGACCATCATGCGCTCGCCGCCGGCCCCCGGCTCCTTAGACAGCGACAGGTCGATGCGGCCCTGGTGCGGGTCTGGCACGCCCACCGTGATGGCCCAATAGATCTTGCGGGCATCACGGCTGCGGAAGCTTTCCGCCAGCCGGGTGGCGGCAAAGGCGTTGCGGGCCAGCACCAGGCAACCGCTGGTATCCTTGTCCAGCCGGTGGACCAGCTTGGGCCGTTCCTTGGCGTCGAACTTCAGCAGGTCCAGCATGGCGTCCAGATGCTTGGTCTGGCCAGTCCCCCCCTGCACCGCCAGGCCGGCGGCCTTGTCCAGCACGATGACATCGGCATCACGGAACAGCACCCGGCCCCGCAGGGCCGCAGCCTCCTTCTCGCTGAAGGCGGGCTGCCGGGTGGGAGCCTCATCCTCCGCCCCGTCAACCGGCGGGGCCACATCGGGCAGCGGCGGAATGCGCAGGGTCTGGCCGGGGGCAAGGCGGGTATTGGCATCCGCCCGCTTGCCATCCACCCGCACCTGTCCCGTGCGCAACAGCTTTTGCAGCGCGCCATGGCCGATCTGGGGGTAATGCCGCTTGAACCAGCGGTCGAGCCGGATATCCGCCTCGTCCTCCGTCACCAGCCTTGTTTCGACCACCTTGGCGGGGCCGCGCGCTTCATCGGCATCGCTCATGCCGTCACCATCCGTACCAGATAAAGACCGGCGAACAGGCCGCCGATCGACACAATCAAAGAGGCCAGCAGATAGAAGGCGGCCCCGCCCAGATCACCCCGTTCCAGCAACGTCGCCACATCCAGCGAGAAGGTGGAAAAGGTGGTGAAGCCGCCCAGGATGCCCACCGTCAGAAAGGCCCGCAACTCCGGCGATGGCGTCCAAAGATGCGCCATCAGCCCGACCAGCAGCCCCATGACAGTGGAACCGACGATATTGATCGCCAGCGTCGCCCAGGGAAAATCCGCCCCCAGCCATCGCCCCATGCCCTGGGCGGTGAGATAGCGCGCCACGGAGCCGAGCGCACCACCGAATGCGACATAGAGGACCATCTTCATGCGCCGACCCCGAAAATCCAGCCTTCACACCGGGCGGTATCCGCATCCATCCAAGCCGGCGCCCAGGCGGACGGCTGGCGGGAGAGATGGCGCAACCCGGCGGCGCTGATCATGGCATCACCGATGTGATCGTCAAACCGATCCGGTAGTGACGCATCGGCATGGCAGCCATAGAAGGCCAGACCCGGCTCCAGAATCTTGCGCTCCACCACCTTGCGATTGCCACCCAGCGCCTGTTTGCGGAACAGGGTGGGATAGATTTCCATCACCACGCTCTGCCCCGGCCCCGGTATTTCCAGCGGCCAGACGCAAAGCCTGTCGCCCATCAGCCCGTGCAGGTGGCGCAAGGTGCGCATCCCGGCCAGCGATGCCTTGCCCACCTGTTTGGCCGCCGCCGCCAGCTTGAACACCGACACCGGCGTGCCAGCCCCAGTGTCGGCCGCCACTTTCTCCACCAGACGGCGCTTGGTGGAGCCATCGCCCCAATGGGAAGGCATCGGCCCGTTGATCCAGAAACTGGGGAACAGACGCGGGTCCAGCACGGCGGCACCGGCAAACGCATCCGCCCCGCCCGCCGATGCCTCTTCCACCAGATCCCACAGGGCCGGCATGTCGGCAACATCCGGCACCCGCCCATCCAGATAGCCCTGGCCCGTCACCCAGGGCATGGCAAAGGCGAAATCGAACCCGGCCAGAATGCGCTTTCCCCCCGCCGCCTGATCGGCGATCCAGCGCGCCACCTCCAACCGTTCCCAGAACCGGCCCTGCGGCTGGATGGGGCAGACCAGGCCGGCGGCATCGCAGGCGGCCATGGCCACCGAGCGGGCCGGCTGTGCCCCCGTCCAGTCGATACCCAGGTAAAGATCGAATTGCCTGTCCATTCATTTACGCCGGGTGAAGAAAACCAACTGCTTGCCCATTGCCCTTTGCCTGTACAGCATCCATGATTCAATCTAAACAATCTCGGGGATCGCCAGCATGAGCATCTATGATTTCTCCGCCACCCTGCTGGATGGCAGCGAGGTAACGCTGGACCAGTGGCGTGACAAGATGCTGCTGATCGTCAATACGGCCAGTAAATGCGGTTTCACCCCGCAATATCAGGGGCTGGAAGCGCTGTATCGTGAATTGGGGCCGCGTGGGTTGGTGGTGCTGGGCTTCCCCTGCAACCAGTTCGGCCATCAGGAGCCGGGCGATGAGGCGGAAATCGCCAATTTCTGCTCTCTCACCTATGACGTGTCCTTCCCCATGTTCGCCAAGGTGGATGTGAATGGGGACAATGCCCATCCGCTGTTCCAGTGGCTGAAGGCGCAGAAGCCGGGCCTGCTGGGGACGGAGGCCATCAAATGGAATTTCACCAAATTCCTGGTGGACCGCACGGGCGAGGTGGTGGACCGCGCGGCACCCACCACCAAGCCGGAAGATATGCGCGCAAAGATAGAAAAATTTCTTTGATAAATCGGAAATTTAAATCATAGTTATATGGCGCATGGCATCACATGTTTGTCATGCGCCGACACCTCTTGGACAGAACGATGAATTGACCGAAATCAAAGCGCGGCAGACGGATATGCCTGACCATGCATCGGTCAGAACGTCCTGATTGTCCGGCCCTGGCGCGACAAGCCGTCGCTAAGGGGTTTCTGAACCTCTTCCTTTGCAGTAGTAAAGAGGGGTGGACATTCAGGACGGCCGGAACAAGACTGACGCAGGAACGGCCAAGACGGGACAAACGGCCCATGGATTACGAGAGCTTCTTCAAGAGCCAGATTGCCGGCCTCAAGCGCGAAGGGCGTTACCGCGTCTTCGCCGACCTTGAGCGCCGCGTCGGTGATTTTCCCGTCGCCTCCTTCCATCCGGAGGAGGGGCCGCCCAAGGATGTGACCGTCTGGTGCTCCAACGATTATCTGGGCATGGGCCAGCACCCGGTGGTGATCGGCTCCATGGTGGACAGCCTGCATAAATGCGGCGCTGGCGCTGGCGGCACCCGCAACATCTCCGGCACCAACCATTATCATGTGCTGCTGGAGAAGGAGCTGGCCGACCTGCATGGCAAGGAAGCGGCCCTGCTGTTCACCTCGGGCTATATCAGCAACGAGGCGACGCTCTCCACCCTGCCCCGCCTGCTGCCCAACTGCGTCGTCTTCTCCGACGCGTTGAATCACAATTCCATGATTGAGGGCATCCGCCACTCCGGCGCGGAAAAGCATATTTTCCGCCATAACGATGTGGAGCATCTGGACACCCTGCTGTCGCGCCTGCCCAAGTCACAGCCCAAGCTGGTGGCGTTCGAAAGCGTCTATTCGATGGATGGCGATATCGCCCCCATCAAGGAATTGTGCGACGTGGCCGACAAGCACGGCGCCATGACCTATCTGGACGAGGTGCACGCCGTTGGCATGTATGGCCAGCGCGGTGCCGGTGTTGCTGAACGCGAAGGCGTGATGGACCGGCTGACCGTGATTGAAGGCACGCTGGGCAAGGCCTTTGGCGTGATGGGCGGCTATATCACCGGTTCCACTGCGCTGGTGGATTGCGTGCGCAGCTTCGCCCCCTCCTTCATCTTCACCACCTCGCTGGCCCCGGTGCTGGCGGCTGGTGCCTTGGCCTCCGTCATGTTCCTGAAGGAACATAATGAAATCCGCATCCGCCACCAGGAACGCGCCGCCACGCTGAAGCGCCGGCTGATCCAGGCGGGGCTGCCGGTGATGCCGTCGGTCAGCCATATCGTGCCGTTGCTGGTGGGTGATCCGGTGCTGTGCAAGCAGGCCAGCGACGATCTGCTGAACATCCACAATATCTATGTGCAGCCGATCAATTACCCGACCGTGCCGCGCGGGACGGAACGGCTGCGCCTGACGCCGACCCCCTATCATGACGATCGCAAGATGGATCAGCTGGTCGATGCGCTGCTGAGCGTCTGGCGGAGCCTGGAATTGCAGCGGGCCGCATAAAAAATCACGAATTTGTAAACGATTTCTGAAGGGCTGGGTGGCAAAGTCACCCAGCCCTCTTCATTTGCGCCTCACCTTCCGTGCATATGAGGGGCCTTGAAGGGTTACCCTGTCCGGAGTACAGGGAAGTGAATACGCGAAGAGGTGTGCAGCGATGGCCGAAGCCGATTTGGATGAACTGGTTGCCCAGTTGGAGTCAGAGTTCCAGGATTACATCCATGACCGGCTGCAGACGATCTATGGCTGCCTGGAAGTCCTGAAACAGGGGCTGGTGACTGCCAATGAAACCTTGCGGGAATTGCGGCGTGAAACCCATTCCCTGAAGGGCGCCGGCTCCACCTTCGGCTATCCGATTGTCAGCCTGATCGCCCAGCGTCTCGAAACCTATATTGCCGATCTGAAGGATCTGGACGAAAAGCAGATCGACCATATCCAGATTTTCGCCGACCGCATCGCGGAAATGGCGGAACTGCCGGAACAGCCCGATCTGGCCACCACCAACCAGATCATCCGCAAGCTGCCGACTCGCTTTGAATTCGACATCACCGATGTTGAGGTGCAGGACGTCGAAATCATGCTGGTGACGCCCAACAAGCTGGTGGCGCGTCGTGCAGCCAATGAGCTTGCAGCCTGCGGCTTCCGCGTCAACATCGTCTCCGACCCGATTGAAGCCATCTCCATCGCCGTGCGGATGCCGCCGGATATGGTGATCGCCTCGGCGGTGATGGATGGGCTGGGCGGCATTGATCTGCTGCGCGGCCTGCGCGCCATGTCGGTAACCGAGCATGTGCCGGTCGCCCTGATGACCAGCATGGGGGCCGATCAGTTGCGTGGCGTGCCGCCCAACACGGCCGTCGTACATCTGGGCCCCAGCTTCCAGGATGATATTGCCAGCGCGATTACCCGCTTCAATCTGGGATGATGATCCCCATATAGGCGTTATCAGGTGATCGGCGCCGACAGGGCCAATCATAAACCGGTAACCGGGGATCGTTAATGTCGGGGGGAAGCGGTCGCATGGCGGCCGGGAACACAGGGCCGAACGTGGATACACAGATTCCCCCCGATCATGTCAGCCTGCCCGCCCTTGTGCCGGGCGACGCGGAAAAGCCCCGCCGCACCACCGATATCCTGTTCGATGCCGTGCGGAACGGCACCCATGAGCGGGTCAGCATCGGGGAACTGGTGGATGGGTTGGGTGAGCGCGCCTTCGGCATTCTTCTGTTGCTGTTCGCCCTGCCGACGATTCTCCCAGCCCCGCCCGGCCTGTCGGCCATCACGGGCCTGCCGATTCTCCTGTTTTCCGTACAGATGATTCTGGGCAGCCCGCACCCCTGGATGCCCAATTTCCTGCGCCGCCGCAGCTTTCTGCGCAGCGATCTGTTGAGCGTGCTGGAAAAGGCGGAACCCTATCTGCGCTGGCTTGAAAAATTCTCCCGCCCCCGGATGATCCATCTGACAGAGGGCGGGCTGGAGCGAATCGCCGGCTTCGTGATCTTTTTCCTTTCCGTTGTGCTGATCCTGCCGATTCCACTGGGGAACATCTTTCCATCCATCGCCATCGGGCTGATGGCGCTGGCCCAGATGGAACGCGATGGTGCCACCATGATTGCCGGCTACATCATGTCTGTCATCGCCACAATCATCGCCGCCGGTTCGGTCGCCATCGTCCTGAAAAGCATCCTGTTTGCCGTTCATTGGCTGTTCGGCTGATAGTGGAACCCCTTATCAGCCCTGGGCGTTATCCTCCCCCAGGGGTAACGCGAAACGGATGATCCATGCGGCTTGCCATTGTCGTGAACAGCCAGGCCGGTTCCCTGTTGCAGCAGGAACCGACCGAGGTGATCGACCAAGTGACAAAGGCCTTCACCGCCGCCGGGCATCAGGTGGATTGCGTCTGTGTGCCGGGTGCGGCGGTAACTGCCGCGATGGAAAAGGCGGCCCTGTCAGGGGCGGATATGCTGGTGGTGGGCGGCGGCGACGGCACCATCAAGACAGGGGCGGAAATCGCCCTGCGCCATGGCATCGCCTTCGGACTGCTGCCGCTGGGCACCATGAACCTGCTGGCCCGCGACCTGTGCATCCCGCTGGAGCTGGAAGGCGCCATGGCGGCCCTGGCGCAGGGTGTGGTGAGGCCGATTGATGTCGCCTATATCAACGACTCGCCCTTCCTCAACAATGCCGTTATCGGGCTCTATGCCCGCATGGTGCATGAGCGGGAGAAACTGCGCCGCCAGCACGGCTGGCGCAAATGGCCGGCGATGGGTTGGGCCCTGGTCAAGACCATCGCCAGCAACCCGCGCCTGACCGTCACCCTGGCGCTGGCCGATGGCACCACAAGGCGGGTGGATACCCATATGGTCGCCATCGCCAACAATGCCTATGAGGAAGGCTATGGCCCGGTGCCGCACCGGGAGCGGCTGGATGATGGCCGCCTCTCCCTCTATATCGGCAAGCACCGCACCCGCTGGGGGCTGGTGCAACTGTTCCTGCGGGCCCTGCTGTCAAAATGGAAGAATGACCCGGAACTGGAGGTGCATCACGTCACCGCCGCCACCGTGCATTCCCGCCACCGGCATCTGCGGGTCGCCATTGATGGCGAGCTGGAGCGCCGCCGCACGCCCCTGCGTTTTCGCATCGAGCCGGGGCAGTTGCGGGTTTGGCATCCGGTGGGGGCGGAGAACGTGCGGGAAGGTGCGGCAAGTCAGCGCGCGGGTTGATGCCGGCAGGGCTGGGGCGTAGCATCGCCGCCATCCTTCTTTCAGCAGCGGACCGCCGCCCATGACCAGCCTGCCCCACACGAATTTCCCCCGCACCCGCCTGCGCCGTAACCGCGCTGATGGCTGGACCCGCCGGCTGGTGGCGGAAAATACGCTGACCAGTGCCGATCTGATCTGGCCCGTGTTCGTTGTGGAGGGGGAGAATCAGCGCCAGCCCATCACCTCCATGCCCGGCGTGGATCGGCTGTCGCTGGACCTGCTGCTGCCGGCGGTGGCAGAGGCGCGCGATCTGGGTGTGCCCTGTGTTGCCCTGTTCCCGGTGGTGCCGCTGGAACGCAAGGATCCCAACGGCAGCGAAGCGGCCAACCCCGACAACCTGATGTGCCGCGCCATGCGCGCCATCAAGGAACAGGTGCCGGGCATCGGCATCCTGGGCGATGTGGCGCTGGACCCCTATACCAGCCATGGCCATGACGGCATCGTCCGCGATGGCTATGTGCTGAATGACGAGACGGTGGAGGTGCTGGTCCGCCAGTCGCTGGTGCAGGCCGATGCCGGCTGTGACATCATCGCCCCGTCGGACATGATGGATGGTCGCATCGGCGCCATCCGCGATGCGCTGGAAGCGCGCGGCCACAGCCTGACCCGCATCTGCGCCTATGCCGCCAAATATGCTTCCGCCTTCTATGGCCCGTTCCGGGAGGCGCTGCAGACCGGCGGGCTGCTGAAGGGCGACAAAAAAACCTATCAGATGGACCCGGCCAACAGCGACGAGGCCTTGCGCGAAGTCGGCATGGATATCGCCGAAGGGGCCGACATGGTGATGGTGAAGCCCGGTATGCCCTATCTGGACATTATCCGCCGGGTGAAGAGCGAGTTCGGCGTGCCGACCTTCGCCTATCATGTCAGCGGTGAATACGCGATGCTGAAGGCCGCCAGCCTGAATGGCTGGCTGAATTATGACGCCGCCTTGCTGGAGACCCTGCTGGGCTTCAAACGCGCCGGCTGTGACGCGGTGCTGACCTATGGCGCGGTCGATGCCGCCCGGCTGTTAAAGCAGGGGTAATCAATCACCGGCGGCGGAGGCCAACGCCCCCGCCGCCGGTCAATTGTTCAGACGAAATCGCTGCCCTTGGCGGCGGCGGTCCGATATTCCGCCTGCATCCGGGCCACCAGTTCCGCCACGCTGGGCGCATCATGGATGGTGCCGATGCCCTGGCCGGCGGACCAGATATCCTTCCAGGCCTTCTTTTTCGACCAATCCTCAATCGACAGGTTGGGGTCGGCCTGCCCGCCGCTGATCGCCTTCGGGTCCAGGCCATTGGCGGCGATGCTGGGCCCCAGATAATTGCCGGGAATGCCGCTGAACATCGGCGTGTAGACGATGTCTGCTGCGGAACCGTCGATCAGCATCTGCTTGTACCCGTCGGAGGCATTGGCCTCCGCTGTGGCGATGAAGCGGGTGCCGATATAGGCGAAATCCGCCCCCATCACCTCTGCCGCGCGCACCGATGCGCCCGACGAGATGGCACCGGCCAGCACCACCGGCCCATCAAAGAACTCTCGCACCTCCGTCAACAGGGCGAAGGGCGACAGGGTGCCGGCATGGCCGCCGGCCCCGGCGGCCACCAGAATCAGGCCATCAACACCCACCTCCAGCGCCTTTTTGGCGTGTCGGATATTGGTGACATCGTGGAAGACCAGCCCGCCATAGGAATGCACCGCTTCCACAATCCCGGTCGGCGCCCCGACGGAGGTGATGATCAGCGGCACCTTATGCTTGACCATCAGGTCCACATCTTCCCGCAGCCGGGTGTTGGACTTGTGGACGATCAGGTTGACCCCGAACGGCGCCACCGGCTGACCGGGGTTGGCCGCCGCGTGATCGGCCAAGTCCGCCGTGATGCGGCCCAGCCATTCATCCAACTGGCCCGGCTGGCGGGCATTCAGGCTGGGGAAGGTGCCGACAATGCCGGCCTTGCACTCCGCCAGCACCAGCTCCGGATAGCTGACGATGAACATCGGCGAGGCGATGACGGGCAGCGACAGCTTCCCCTTGAACAGGCTGGGCACGGACATTGGCAGGCTCTCCCTTATCGGCTTATCGGTTGGGCAGCATTTTAGCACGCTCGTTCGCATCGTGCCAGCAAGGGGGCGGGGCTTGTCAAGAGCAGTGGTGCGCGCCGCCGCTCACCGCTCCTGCGCGCCGTGCCAGATACGCAGGATGCGAACGGCATCGCCGGTCAATTCATAGACCAGCACATAGGGCGGAACGACGGTCAGTTCCCGCAACCCATCGGGCCGCGCCCGCCCCCGGCGGGGGAACGTGGCAAGGCTGTTGCCAGCGGCATAAAGCGAACGGACGACACGGGCAGCGGCAAAGGGATTATATTGGGCAATATAGCCGGCATGGCCCGCGATATCGGCAAGCGCCGTCTCAGCCCATTCCACCATGGAAGCTATTTGCCCGAAAGTGGCGGTGGCGGGCGTTCCGCACCGGTTTCAATGGCGGCGGCCAGTTCCAGCAGCCACGCCGCCACCACCTCATGCGGTACGGTGCGTCCGGCGTCAAAATCGGCGCGCGCTTCGGCGATGGCGCTTGCAAAGCGCTCCTCATCCACCCAGTCGAAGATCGATTTCGGTTCAGCCATCCGGTGATGATCGCAGTTTTTTTCGCTTCACACAACAGGCCCCCACCGGAGTGCCGTTAACCACCTGACGGCCAGCACCTGCGCAATTTTCTCGCATCTTCACCCCTGGTGCGCGCAGCTTTCGGTCGCTACCATGCCCGCAATCCATTCCGCCCAATGGGATGCGAGTATAATGAGGAGAGTGACGTAATGGCCGGTATCGAGAAGCGCATCACCGAGGAAGAGGCCCTGTTGCTGCATAGCAGTGGCAGGCCCGGCAAGCTGGAGGTGACGCCGACCAAGCCGATGGCAACGCAGCGCGATCTGTCGCTGGCTTATTCCCCCGGTGTGGCCACGCCCTGCCTGCGAATCCATGAAGATCCCAGCCTCGCTTATGATTACACGGCCAAGGGGAATCTGGTGGCCGTCATCTCCAACGGCACCGCCGTGCTGGGCCTGGGTGACCTGGGGGCACTGGCCTCCAAGCCGGTGATGGAAGGCAAGGCGGTGCTGTTCAAGCGCTTCGCCGATGTGGATGGCATCGACCTGGAGGTCGATACCCGCGACGTAGACCAGTTCATCAACGCGGTGCGCTATCTCGGCCCCAGCTTTGGCGGCATCAATCTGGAAGATATCAAGGCGCCGGATTGCTTCATCATCGAGCAGCGCCTGCGCGAGTTGATGGATATTCCCGTCTTCCATGATGACCAGCACGGTACCGCCATCATCGCCGCCGCCGGCCTGTTCAACGCCGTGGAAATGACCGGTCGCCGGATTGAGGATACAAGGCTGGTGATCAACGGTGCCGGTGCCGCCGCCATCGCTTGTGCCGAGCTGTTCAAGGCCATGGGCCTGCCGCCCGGCAACATCACCCTGTGCGACACCAAGGGCGTGGTCTGGAAGGGCCGCACCGAGGGCATGAACCAGTGGAAATCGGCCCATGCCGTGGTGACGGATGCCCGCACCCTGGCCGATGCGCTGCAAGGTGCCGACGTGTTCGTCGGCCTGTCGGCCAAGGGGGCGGTGACGCCCGCCATGGTGAAATCCATGGCCCCCAACCCGATCATCTTCGCGCTGGCCAACCCCGATCCGGAAATCACCCCGGAAGAGGTGGCCTCCGTGCGCGATGATGCCATCGTCGCTACCGGCCGTTCGGATTATCCCAACCAGGTCAATAATGTCCTGGGCTTCCCCTACATCTTCCGCGGTGCCTTGGATGTGCGGGCCAGCACCATCAATGATGCGATGAAGGTCGCCGCCGCCAAGGCGCTGGCAGCCCTGGCGCGCGAGGATGTGCCGGATGAGGTGGATGCCGCCTATGCCGGCCGCCGCCTGCGCTATGGTCCGGAATATATCATCCCGGTGCCATTCGACCCGCGCCTGATCGTCACCGTGCCCGCCGCCGTGGCCCAGGCGGCCATGGATACGGGTGTGGCGCGCAAGCCCATCGTCGATATGGATGAATATCGCCGCACCCTGCGCCTGCGCCTAGACCCCACGGCCGACAGTTTGCAGATCATTTCCGAACGGGTGCGCAACAACCCCAAGCGCGTCGTTTTCGCCGAAGGGGAAGAGGAGCGCACCATCCGCGCCGCCATCGCCTTCCGGTCGGGGCGCTATGGCACACCGATATTGGTGGGGCGCGAACATGTGATCCAGGAAAAGCTGGTGAGCCTGGGGATGGCGGGAATCGAGCCGCTGGAAATCCAGAACTCGACCTTCGGTCAGCCGACCAATGAGCGTTACACGGAATTCCTCTATCGCCGTCTGCAACGCCGGGGCCATCTGCACCGCGACGTGCAACGCATGGTCAACCAGAACCGCAATGTCTTTGCCGCCTGCATGGTGGCCACGGGCGAGGCGGATGCCATGGTCACCGGCCTGACCCGCAGCTTCTCCGTCAGTTTTGAAGATATTGAGCGGGTGATCGATCCGGAGCCCGATCACATTGTCTTTGGCCTGTCGGTGCTGGCCACCCGTCAGCGCACCGTGTTCATCTCCGACACCACGGTGCATGAACGGCCCACGCCGGAACAGTTGGCCGATATCGCCATCCAGTCGGCCCGCATGGCCCGGCAGATGGGGCATGAACCGCGCGTCGCCTTCCTGTCCTTCAGCAATTTCGGCCAACCGATGCGGGCGCGTGCTGCCCATGTGCGGGAAGCCGTGGCCCTGATGGATGGGCGCAGTGTCGATTTCGAATATGATGGTGAAATGTCGGCCGACGTGGCACTGGATTATGACCTGATGAAGCGGCTTTACCCGTTCTGCCGCCTGTCCGGTCCGGCCAATGTACTGATCATGCCGGCCCTGCACGCCGCCAATATCGGCGCCAAGCTGCTGCACAAGTTTGGCGGCGGCACGCTGATCGGCCCGCTGCTGATCGGCATGGACAAGCCGGTGCAGGTGGTGCAGATGGGCGCCAATGCCAGCGATCTGACCACTGCCGCCGTGATGGCGGCACATGACGCGCTGGTGAGGTGAGTGTCGGCCCCATATTAAGTTTCTGTGATCCCGAAGACGGGCCGGGGCCGGGGATGCTATTTCCTCCGGTCCCACCCGTCAGCGGGTGAACAAGAAACAACGGGTCTGAACGGGCGGTTTAATGTGGTGAAGGGTTGGCAACTGGTCCGTCCTGTGCGGTTCACAATCATCGGCCTGTTGCTGGCCGCTCCGACTGTCATCGCGGCCATCGCTTTGATCTTTGCGGGCGGTCTGCCGCCACTGGCTGGCGCTGGCATCATATTGTTTGTCACAGCCGCTGCCCTGGTCGTCCTGCGGCTGATTTACCGGGATACCAACCGTCTGGTTCATTATGCCGATGCGTTGGGGGAGGCAAAAAAGCCCGTTGCCACCCCTGCATTCGATTCCATCTCCGCCATTGCCATTGCCGGGGCGCTGGCCCGTTCGCACCAGCAATGGTTGGACCGGGATGGCGCCGATGCCGGCCGCGCGGCGGCGGCCGAAGCGGTGCTGGAAACCCTGCATGACCCGCTGATCCTGCTGTCTGGCGAACGTGATGTGCTGCGCGCCAATCAAGCCGCCCGCGCCCTGTTCGGCGAACGCATGGTGGGGCGTGATCTGGCCGGCAGCGTCCGCAACCCCACCCTTTTAGAGGCCGTGGATGCGGTGTTGGGTGGCGGTGCCTCCCGCACGGTGGAAATCCTGCTGCCGGTGCCGGTGGAACGCACCCTGCAGGCGCGGGTGAAGCCGTTCCAGCCGCTGGGCAGCGCCGGCCCCCGGCAGGTGCTGCTGACCCTGCATGACATTACGCTGCTGAAACGGTCAGAACAGATGCGGGCCGACTTCGTGGCCAATGCCAGCCACGAGTTGCGCACCCCACTGGCCGCCTTGATCGGCTTCATCGAAACCCTGCGGGGACCCGCCAAGGATGATCGGGATGCGCATGAACGGTTCCTGGGCATCATGTTCGACCAGTCCAACCGCATGTCGCGGCTGGTGAACGATTTGCTGTCCCTCTCCCGGATTGAGATGGATGAGCATACGCCGCCGACCGCTGAGGTGGACGTGGCCAAGATTGTGCGCAATCTGACCGCCACGCTGGAATTACGCGCAGCCGCCCGCAAGGTGAAGCTGCGGATCGAAGGGCCACCGGCCCTGCCCCCGGTGATCGGCGACGAGGATCAACTGTCGCAGGTGTTCCAGAACCTGATCGACAATGCCATCAAATATGGCAAGGAGCAGACGGAGGTGACCGTCAGCCTGTCGATCAATGACCCCAACAGCGCCAGTTCCGGCATGGGCAGCAATGCCGCCCTGGCCGGCCGCATCACCCGGGGGCCGGCCATTTGTGTGGCGGTGACCGACCGGGGCGAAGGCATCGCCCGCACGCATCTGCCGCGCCTGACGGAGCGCTTCTACCGCGTCGATCCTGCCCGCTCCCGCGCCCTGGGCGGCACCGGGCTGGGATTGGCCATCGTCAAACATATCGTCAACCGCCATCGCGGTCGGCTGATCATCGACAGCGAGGTTGGCAAGGGCAGCACCTTCACCGTGCTGCTGCCGGCGGTGAAGGTTGCGACTGAAGATGATGTGAAGAAGGCGGGATAAACCCCTTCCCTCCCCTACCCCAGCCAGCGCGCCGCGAGATAACCTGCCGCCGCTGTCGTGGCGGAAACAGCGGTCCCCCAGGCCATATCCACCAGGGACACAGTCCAGGGCCATCCCCGGATGGTGGCAAGGTTGGTGATGTCATAGGTGCCATAGGCCAGCAGACCCAGCAGCGCCCCATAAAGAGCTGCCTGCCAAACGCCACCCGCGCGAAGCGCCGGCAGCACGGCGAAAAAGACGATGCCAGCGACATAGGCCAGATAGAACAAGGCGGCGATGCCCAATTGTGGCGGGTCGCGCAACAGATCACCTAACTGGCGGGCATAAAAATCGCGGGCCAGATGGCCCAGCCAGAGATAATCCAACGCCAGGAACAGCAGCAAACCACCGCCATAGGCAGCCAGAACAGGTTTCATGAAAAAACCCCATCGGAAAGAGCCCTTGTGCCAATGGCAACATAGGGCGATCCGATGGGGTTCCTATTTTTTAATCCAGGCAGCGCCTGGAATCACATCGTCGTCTTGGTATCCAGCGCATAGCCGGCGGAACGCACGGTGCGGATCACATCCTGATCGTCCGTCTCGTTCAGCGCCTTGCGCAGCCGGCGGATATGCACATCCACCGTCCGCAGCTCAACATAGACATCATGGCCCCAGACGATATCCAACAACTGCTCGCGGGAGAAGACGCGGCCGGGATGCTGCATGAAATGGCGCAGCAGGGCGAATTCCTTCGGCCCCAGATGGATATCACGACCGCTGCGCCGCACCCGGTGGGCGGCCAGATCCATGGAAATGTCGGAGAAGCGCAGCATCTCTTCCGCCAGGGCCGGGGCCGCCCGGCGCAGCACGGCGCGGATACGGGCGACCAGCTCGGTCGGGCTGAAGGGCTTGGACAGGTAATCATCCGCACCGCTGTTCAGGCCGCGCACCTTGTCGGCCTCCTCCCCCCGCGCCGTCAGCATGATGACGGGGATGTCGCGGGTCTTGGGGTTGCGGCGGAGCTGGCGGCAAACCTCCAGCCCGCTCATCAACGGCAGCATCCAGTCCAACAGCACCAGATGCGGCGTCCTCTCATCGGCCAGCAACAGGGCTTCCTCCCCGTCATTGGCGGTTATGACGCGGAAACCCTCGCGCTCCAGGTTGTAGCTCAGCAGGGTGACGAGATCGACCTCGTCCTCCACAACCAAAATCAACGGCTTCAAGGCGGAGTTCATAGCGATTCCAGTCAAACGTCGAAGGGACGCACAAGCAAAAGCAATTAGGGCTGTTCAGCGGAACTGACGATACCGTCGGCATCCAGCACGGTGAAGCTGGAGCGGTCGCCCTTCGGCCGTTCGGCGTTCAGCGGCTGGCCCTTCACCAGATAATGGATGTTTTCCGCGATGTTGGTCGCGTGATCACCGGCACGTTCCAGGTTCTTGGCAATGAACAGCAGGTGGGTACAGGGCGTGATGTTGCGCGGGTCTTCCATCATATAGGTCAGAACTTCGCGGAACAGGCTAGTATAGAGATCGTCCAGCTCAGCATCCCGGTGCCAGGCGGCGATCGCCTTTTCGACATCGCGGTCGATATAGGCGTCCAGCACTTCCTTCAGCATTTCCTGCACCAGCCGACCCATGCGCGGGATGGCGGTGGCCGGCCGCATCACCGGCAACTGGGCCAGCGCGATGGAGCGCTTGGCGATATTGGCGGCGTAATCGCCCGTGCGTTCCAGATCGGCAGAGATTTTCAGCGCCACCAGCACTTCACGCAGGTCCACACCCACGGGCGCGCGCAGCGCCAGCATCCGGATGGCATCATGCTCAATCTGGCGTTCGAATTCATCCAGGCGGGCGTCGCCCTGCATGACTTTGGTGGCCCCTTCGACATCGCGGCGGCCGACAGCCTGCACGGCCGCCTCCACCTGCGCTTCAACCACGCCGCCCATCTGGGCGATCTGGTTGGAGAGGCGCTGAAGCTCCTGCTCGAAGGATTTGACGGTATGTTCGGTGACCATGATCGGCCCCTCTGCTGGTGTGCAGGCATCTGCCCCTTTTTCAGGCCGCAATGGCGGGCTGGCGGGCAGGACCAGGGGTCGGCGGCGCCGACCCGGAAAATCGGGTGCATCGGCCCCGGCATCACCGGGGCCGATATCAGCCAGGGTCAGCCGTAACGGCCGGTAATGTAACCCTGGGTGCGTTCATCACGCGGGTTGGTGAAGATTTCTTCCGTATTGCCCACTTCCACCAGATCGCCCAGATGGAAGAAGGCGGTACGCTGGGAAACGCGGGCGGCCTGCTGCATGTTGTGCGTCACGATGGCAATCGTGAAGCTTTCGCGCAGCTCGTCGATCAGTTCCTCGATATGCGCGGTGGCAATCGGGTCCAGGGCCGAGCAGGGCTCGTCCATCAGGATGACTTCCGGGCTGACGGCCACGGCGCGGGCGATGCACAGGCGCTGCTGCTGACCACCGGACAGGCCCGTTCCCGGCTCCTGCAGGCGGTCCTTCACCTCGTTCCACAGGCCCGCGCGCTTCAGCGAACGTTCGACGATCTCATCAAACTCATCCTTGCGGGTAGCCAAGCCATGCAGCTTGGGACCGTAGATGATGTTGTCATAGATCGATTTCGGGAAGGGGTTCGGCTTCTGGAACACCATGCCGACACGGGCGCGCAGCTGCACCACATCCAGCTTGGGGTCATAGATATCCTGGCCATCCAGCAGGATCTTGCCTTCCACGCGGCAGATGTCGATCGTGTCGTTCATCCGGTTCAGCGTGCGCAGGAAGGTAGACTTGCCGCAGCCCGAGGGGCCGATCAGGGCCAGAACCTCGTTCTTATAGACATCGACATTGACGCCGTGCAGGGCGCGCTTGGCGCCGTAAAACACCTTCACGTCGCGGGCGGAGACCTTCACCGGCTGGGTGGAGACGGCTTCCGTATTCTTGGTCAGGGTCGTCGTATCCATTTTCTTACCACCGCCGTTCGAACTTCTTGCGCAGCCAGATGGCCGCACCGTTCATCGTGATCAGGAAGGCCAGCAACACCAGGATCGCGGCCGAGGTCAGTTCAACGAAGCCGCGCTCCGGCTTGTCCGCCCAGATGAAAATCTGCACCGGCAACACCGAGGAGCTGTCCAGCACCGAGGTCGGCGCCTGGGTGACGAAGGCATTCATGCCAATCATCAGCAGCGGTGCCGTTTCACCCACGGCATGGGCCATACCGATGATGGTACCGGTCATGATGCCGGGCATGGCGAGCGGCAGCACATGATGGGTGATCGCCTGCAAACGTGACGCCCCCATGCCCAGTGCCGCCTCACGGATCGAGGGCGGAACCGCCTTCAGTGCCGCACGGCTGGCGATAATGATGGTGGGCAGCACCAGCAGACCCAGCACCAGACCACCGACCAGCGGGGCCGAACGCGGCATCCCGAAGAAATTGAGGAACACCGCCAGACCCAACAGACCGAACACGATGGAAGGCACGGCCGCCAGATTGTTGATATTCACCTCAATCAGGTCGGTCAGCTTGTTCTTCGGCGCGAACTCTTCCAGATAAACCGCTGCTGCAACGCCCACGGGCAGGGAGACCAGCAGGGTTATCATCATGGTCAGCAGGGTGCCGACCGCCGCGCCGAACAGGCCCGCCAGTTCGGGATAGTTACTGTCCGACGAGGTGAAGAAGGTACTGTTGAAGGCGGTCTTCAGATGGCCATTGGCTTGCATCTTGTCGACCCACGCCAACTGGCGATCATTGATGGTCCGCTGCGCTTCCGGCAGGGTCCGATCGATACCGCCCTTGAGGATCTGGTTCACCCCGTCGGACGTGGGAAGCCAGAGCTGCACCGTCTGCCCCACCAGGGACGGATCCTTGTCCAGGATCTTGCTGATGAAGACACCGGCCACCGGGCTGACCAAGCCGCGCAGGTCGCGCTTTTCCAGACGCCCCTCAACCTCGGGGAATTCCTTGTAGATGGCGTTGGTCGCCAGCGTCTGGAGGGCACCACGATCCCAATCGGCCGGCTTGCCCGTGCCCTGGGGGTCAATGATGGCGGCATCCAGCGTGACTTCCAGCCGCATCTCCGTCTGCCAGAAGGCGCTGACGCCGCCCTTCAGCAGGGTAAACAGCAGGATGACCAGCATGATACAGGCGAAGGAGATCGCCAGGATACCGTAGATCTTGAAGCGCCGCTCCGCTGCATAACGCGAGCGGAGGCGCTTCATGGCGGCGTCGCCAGTGTGGAAGGAGGCGGACACGGGAGCGGCTGCCTGCATCGGCTCTGCGATCTCAGTCATATTTTTCCCGGTATTTCTGGACGATCCGAAGGGCGACGACATTCAGAACCAAGGTCACGGCGAACAGCACCAGCCCCAGGGCGAACACCGACAGGGTCTTGGCGCTGTCAAACTCCTGGTCGCCGACCAGGATGGACTTGATCTGCACCGTCACCGTGGTCACGCTGTCCAGCGGGTTCAGCGTCAGGTTCGCCTGCAGACCGGCGGCCATTACCACGATCATGGTTTCGCCGATGGCGCGGCTGGCCGCCAGCAACAGGGCGCCGACGATACCGGGCAGCGCCGCCGGCAAGACCACCTGCTTGATGGTTTCCGACTTGGTGGCACCCAGACCCAGCGAACCGTCGCGCAGCGCCTGCGGCACCGCATTGATCACGTCATCGGCCAGGGAGGAGACGAAGGGCACGATCATCACGCCCATCACCACACCCGCCGCCAGCGCGCTCTGCGATGACACATTCAGACCCATCGCCGTGCCGATATCACGGATGAAAGGCGCCACCGTCAGAATGGCGAAGAAGCCATAAACGACGGTGGGCACGCCGGCCAGGATCTCCAGCACCGGCTTCACCAGCGACCGCACCCGCTTGGGCGCATATTCGGACAGGTAAATGGCCGACATCAGACCGACCGGGGCCGCCACCACCATGGCGATAACGGCAACCAGCATCGTACCGGTGAAAAGCGGAATGGCACCGAAGGAACCGGAAGAGCCAACCTGATCGGCGCGGATGGCCGTCTGCGGGCTCCAATGCAGGCCGAACAGGAATTCGGTCACCGGCACCTTGGTGAAGAACCGAATGCTCTCGAACAGCAGCGACAGCACGATGCCGATGGTGGTGAAAATGGCAATGGTGGACGACAGGATCAGCAGCCAGGTGACAACCCGTTCCACATTATTGCGGGCACGAAAATCCGGATTGATCCGCGACCAGCAAAAGGCCAGCGCGCCACCCGAAAGGGCGGCAACACCACCGAATAATGTCCAATCCGACAGACCGCGCAGATTGCGCAGGTGATCGGCAGCCGGCTGGATCGCGTCCACCACGGCGGGGTTCACATAGAGCGCCTGACCTGCCGCGAGATTCTTGATGTTGATCAGCAGCAGCTGGCGGTGGGTTTCCGTCAGGGCCGCCGTCTCATCGGCAATGTTGGACAGCAGATTCTGCAGATCGTTCGGCGGCAGCATGACCCGCGCCCAGCTTTCGATCTGCTGCGCGCTAAGCCCATCCAGCACCAGCCAGTCCATGACCGGCCCGCGCAGGGCCATCCAGATCAGCACGAGCACCAGGGCCGGCAAACCAGCCCACAACGCCACATAGCTGCCGTAGTAATTGGGAACGGAATGAAGGGTGGCGATGCTGCCGCCGGCGACGGTGACGGCCCGGCTGCGCCCCATCACGTAACCGATAAGGGAAAGCAGCAGCAGCAGGCCGACGGTGAACGTGGCTGACATGAAAGGTACCCGTCCGCAGTCGAAGGGAGATCATCGTCACCTAGGTAAGGGAAACCCGCGGCAACCGGAAGCTGCCGCGGGAACCCAATACCGGATGACAGCCTTGCCTTACGAGGCCGGCTTGGCCATCGGGGTCAGCTTCAGCGTGGCCTGCTCGGAAGCCTTGCGCTTGGCGTCCGGCAGCGGGATCAGGCCCTTATCGACCAGATAGCCTTCGGAGCCCATGGCGCGCTCAGAGGCGTATTCGGCGATGAATTCCTTCAGGCCCGGGATCACGCCCATGTGCTGGTTCTTGAAGTAAACGAACAGCGGACGGGAGATCGGGTATTCCTGAGAGGAGATGGTCTGATAGGTCGGCAGGATGCCATTGACGGCCACGCCCTTCAGCTTGTCCTGATTCTGCTCCAGATAGCTGTAACCGAAAATGCCATAGGCCTTCGGGTTGGCTTCCAGACGCTGCACGATCACGTTGTCGTTCTCGCCAGCTTCGACATAAGCACCATCCTCACGGACGGTCTTGCAGACGGCGGCGTGACGGGTGGCGTCCAGCGCCTTGATGGCCGGGAATTCCTTGCAGCCCAGTTCCATCACCAGCTCAACCCAGGCGTCGCGGGTACCGGAGGTCGGCGGCGGGCCCAGGATTTCGATGTCGTCAGCCGGCAGGGACTTGTCGATATCGGACCACTTCTTGTAGGGGTTCGACACGATCTGGCCGTTAACTTCCACTTCCTTGGCAACAGCCTGGAACAGCTGGGCCTTGGTCAGCTTGATGTCCGCGCCCTTCTTGGAGTGGACGAAGCCGATACCGTCATAGCCGATAACCAGCTCGGTGATCTGCTCAACGCCATTCTTCTGGCAGGTGTCGAACTCGGAAGCCTTCATCGGGCGGGAAGCGCCGGTGGCATCCGGGAAATCCGCGCCAACGCCGGAGCAGAACAGCTTCATACCGCCGCCGGTGCCGGTGGATTCCAGGATCGGGGCGCCGAACTTCGTGGTCTGGCCGAAACGCTCAACAACGGTCGAGGTGAACGGGAACACGGTGGAGGAACCGACGATGCGGATCTGATCACGGGCAGCGGCCGCGCCGGCCAGGCCGACAGCGGAAACAGCGCCGAGAACGGCGGCGAGAATGAGCTTCTTGGTGGTCACAGCAATGGCCTCCGGTTTATTGGGCAGCACCCTGGAATGGAGACATCCATCCAGGTCAATGTCCCTGCTGGGTGCCGGGACCATAGCGGCGCTGCGCGAAGCAAATACTACAACAATGTTACGGTTTAATGACGCGCCCCACCGGTGACCGCAGGGCCGCCCCGCCTGCCGATCAACCGGGCCATTCCGGAAAGGGGATCGGGGCAAAGAGATATTGATAATATTTTGATTTTAAAAAGAAAAGCCACCTTCAGGATTGAAGGTGGCCTGAACGTCAGGAAGTCGGACATGCCTCTGCCGGGAAAAGTCCGCGGGGGCCATGCGACAATTGCATTGCCCCCCGCCCAACGCGTATCAGATGACTGGATTATGACAGTGTCAGGCAGCCGATCAAACCGGCTGGTTCAGTTTGCGCCGCACATCATAATCGTGGGTCTTGGCCCATTTCTCGATGAAGCCCGCCAGCTCCGCATCCGGTTTTTCCGGCAGCATCACCACCAGCTTCACATAGAAATCGCCGGTCACCTTGCGCTCGGCATTGGCAATGCCCTTACCTTTCAGGCGCAGCACCGTGCCACTGTTGGCCCCCTGTGGCACCTTCACGGCAACCTGGCCATCCAGAGTCGGCACTTTAATGGCAGCGCCGAGCACGGCCTCCTGCAGCGTCACCGGCACGTCCAGATGGATATCATCATCCTTGCGGGTGAAGAACGGATGGCCATCGACATGGATTTCAACAATCGCATCCCCGGCCCCGGCACCGCCGAGCCCTGGCAAACCCTGCCCTTTCAGGCGCAATTTCGTCTGATCCTTGGTTCCCGCCGGCACATTGATATCAATGGTCTTGCCGGTGGACAGGGTCAGGCGCCGCTTGGTGCCCAGACACGCTTCGGTGAAGGGAACGGTAACCGAATAGCTGACATCGGCCCCCTTGGCTTTCACGCCGGAGCCGCCCCCGGTGGAATAACGCTTGCGGGCCCCGCTGAAGAAATCGGCAAACGGATCATCATCGCCAAACGGATCGGCCCCGGCCCGGCTGCCGGAGTCGCGCCCTGCCCCGGCACCGGCATAGGCGCGGCGGAAGCTGCGGTCCGGCCGTTCGGCCCCGCTGGCATCAATCTCACCCCGGTCGAAGCGCGCCCGCTTATCTGGATCGGACAGCAGGCTATAGGCGCCATTGACCTCTTTGAACTTCAGTTCGATGTCCGGCCGACCGGGATTGACATCCGGATGGTATTGCTTGGCCAAGCGCCGGAAAGCCTGCTTGATGTCATCGGCGGAAGCCGTCCGAGTCACACCAAGGACTGTGTAAGGATCGCGCATGGTCACCACAAGCAATAGGACGTTTCAAACCATGCATCCTACCGCGCGCTCCGCTTTGGTCAAGTAAACCACGCGCAGTACACCGGTCCATGCGTATATGCGGTGACAGGGCCGGCGGGAAACCGGCCGGCCCCTCCCGTCTGGCAATCAGCTGACGATCTTCCAGCTGCCGTCCGGCTGCTGGCAGGCGCGGCCGAAAGCCTGCTCACTGCGACCGCCGACGATGATCGTCTGCTGATATTCGCGGCAATAGGCGCCGGTGCCCTGCTGGCGGCCTTCCGCCGTCGGGGTCACGATGACGCGGTTGGAATTGTTGGGATTATCCCAGACGATGGGCTGGTTCAGCGGCGCATTGAAGGACTGATAGGTGTTGCGCTCCAGCGCCGCACGATCCGCCTTGTCCAGCGACGCACCAATTTCCGACCCCAGCAAGGCACCCAGCACGGCACCGGCACCGGTCGCCCACAGCTTGCCCGAGCCGCCACCGATCTGGCTGCCAGCCAGACCGCCGATCAGACCGCCCAGCACGGCGCCGCCAGTCTGCTTCTGACCAGCATTGCTGTTCTGACACCCCGCCAGCATGGCCACCATGGCGGTGGCGATCACGACCTTCTTCAGCATTTTTGACCTCATCTTATATGCCCCCCCTGGGGAAGGGTCCGCCTGCTTACACGCGGCGGGGGCCGGCCGACAGGCGGCTCCACGCGGAAAGTGGCGAACACAGCCATGCGGGGGGAGGCATGGACATTCGTTCAACAGGGCTTATCCTCCACCGAAATTCAGGCGCAACTATGACAAAGATCACCACGATGTCCCTTGCAGACGCCACCGATCCCTTTGTCCAATTCCAGACCTGGTTTGCCGAGGCGGAAGCCACCGAGGTAAACGACGCCAATGCCATGTCGGTTGCAACGGTGGGCGAAAATGGCCGCCCGTCGCTGCGCATTTTGTTGCTGAAGGGGTTCGACCAGCGCGGTTTCGCCTTTTTCACCAATATGCAGAGCCGAAAGGGTGACCAGCTGGCCGCGAATGCGGTCGCCGCCTTGACCTTCCATTGGAAGTCGCTGCGCCGGCAGGTGCGGATCGAAGGGCTGGTGGAGCTTGTGACCCCGCAGGAAGCGGATGAATATTTCGCTTCCCGCCCGCGTGGCAGTCAGATTGGCGCCTGGGCCAGCCAGCAATCCCGCCCGCTGGACAAGCGGGAGACCCTGGAAGCGGCGATCCGCGAGGTGGAAGCCCGCTATGAGGGCCAGCCCGTCCCGCGTCCGCCGCATTGGTCGGGTTACCGCGTCGTGCCGGACTATATTGAGTTCTGGCAGGATCGCGAATTCCGCCTGCATGATCGCATCGTCTTCACCCGCACCAACGGGGAATGGGCGAAGCAACGCTTCTATCCGTAAACCCGGCAGGGGTGAGATGGTCGAGACCGATACCGCCGCACTGGACAGGTGGCGCCGCCGCGCCACCTATGCCAGCGTCGCCGTGGCAATGACGCTGATCCTGGCCAAACTCACCACCTATATGGCGACGGATGCCGTCTCCATCCTGTCATCCTTGATCGACAGTTCGGTCGATCTGCTGGCCTCCGTCGTCACCCTGCTGGGGGTGGCGCGCGCCCTGCGCCCGCCCGACCATGCCCATCGTTTCGGCCATGGCAAGGCGGAGCCGCTGGCCGCCCTGGCCCAAGCCGCCTTCGTCGCCGGGTCTGGCGTGTTTCTGGGCTATG
This sequence comes from Niveispirillum sp. BGYR6, assembly GCF_027568365.1. Lineage (NCBI taxonomy): Bacteria > Pseudomonadati > Pseudomonadota > Alphaproteobacteria > Rhodospirillales > Azospirillaceae > Niveispirillum > Niveispirillum sp. BGYR6. Next base: position 323,499 of record NZ_JANLNL010000002.1, read on the forward strand.
AGGGGGTGGGAAGGCTCGTCGATCCGCGCCCGGTGGGGGAAACCTGGCTGGGCATCGGGGTGATGCTGTTCGCCATTGCCATGACGGCGCTGCTGCTGGGCTTTCAGCGCTTCGTCATCCGGCGCACCGGCTCCATGGCCATCAATGCCGACAGCCTGCATTACAGCGGCGATCTGTTCATGAACGCCGCCGTCATCGTTGCGTTGGGTCTGACGGCTTGGACCGGCTGGCCCTATTGGGACCCGCTGTTTGCCCTGGGCATTGCCGGCTTCCTGGTCTGGGGGGCGAGCCGCATCGTCACCACCGCCCTGGATGTGCTGATGGACCGGGAATTGCCAGACGAGGACCGCCGGAAGGTGAAGGAACTGGTGCTGGCCCATCATCAGGCCCGCGGCCTGCATGATCTGCGCACCCGCTCCACCGGTCTCGGTCAGCATATTGAGTTCCATCTGGAACTGGACCCCGATCTGACCCTGGCCCAGGCGCACGATATTACCGATGAGATCGAGCGCGAATTGAAGGCCGCCTTCCCTACGGCCGAATTCGCCATCCATCAGGAACCGGCCGGGCTGGAGGATGAGCGGCTGGATCATCGCATTCGCGGCTGAGTCGGACGGAACCGTCCGTCCGCTGCGGCGTTGACTGTCGATCAGGGGCTTCACGCCGGGGATGGCCGGCGGCATAGTCGATCCACAGAAGCACGCGACACCCAGCACCGCCGGAGCCCACCCGCATGTCAAACAATGACTTTCCCCCGGCCATGCTGGACGCTTACGAGACGGCGTTGCGGGAAGGTGGGAGCGGCGATTTCATCCAGGATGCCCAGCTTCACTATCTCCAGGCGCGGGGCCTGTTCGCCGGCTGGGCGGGGCAAGCGGACGACGACCAGAGCCCGGCGGAACTTCTGTCGGCAAAGCGGGCGGTTCTGGCAGACGGCCAGCCGCGGCAACTGACCGTCCGTCTTTTAATCAAAGGGCAGCCCCAGCCGGTCAGCCTTTCCCTGGCCGCCACGCAGACCGCGGATGGCGCGATCAGCGGACTGGCCGGCATTGGCCATCTTTTGCAGGAAGGCGGGGCAGAGCAAGCAGCCGGGGCCGCCCTGTTCGCCAAGGCAAACCATGACCTGCGCCAGCCCTTCCAGGCCATGCGCCTGTTTTTGCACCTGCTGGAGACCAGGGCCGCCGATCCGCGCCAGGGGGAACTGATCCAGCGGCTGGGCGATGCGGTGGAGTCGGCGGCCCATCAGGTGAGCAGTTTGCTAGACCTTTCCGTGCTGCAGGCGGGTACGGCCAAACTGTCCCCCGGCCCGGTACCGCTGGGGCCGCTGCTAGCGCGGTTGGTGGAGGAACATCAGGAACAGGCGGCCAGCCTGGATGTACGCCTGCGCCATGTGCCCAGCGGATTGATCGTGCAGAGCGATGGCATGATGCTGGACCGGCTGCTGCGCCAGTTGCTGGGCAACGCCCTGCGCCATGCCGGGCGCGGCGGCAAGGTGTTGCTGGCTGCGCGGCGACGGGGCCATCTGGCGGCGCTGGAGGTCTGGGACAGCGGCCCCGGCATCGCCCCTGACGATCAGGAACGCATTTTCCAACCTTTCGTGCAGCTGGAGGAAGCCGGACAGAGCCGGCGCGGCCTGGGGTTGGGGCTTGCCATCGTGCAGCGCGGCGCGCAGGCGCTGGGCCACCGGGTGACCCTGGAAAGCGCGCCCGGCAAGGGTTGCCGTTTCAGCCTGCTGGCCAACCGCCACGGGATGGCACCCCCCAGTCCCGCACCGGCCGCGGAGTCGCTGCCGGAAGCCCCCCTGGTCGCTGTGCTGGAGGATGACCGGCTGCAATTGGCAGCGCTTGAGATGCTGTTGCAGGAATGGGGCTATCGCACCGCCGTCGGCGGTAGCCAGACGGAATTGCAGGGGGAACTGGCCGGGCGCCAGCCAGACCTGATCATCACCGACCTGCATCTGCCGGGCGGGCAGGGCGGCCCCGATCTGGTCCAGGCCCTGCGCGCGCGCTATGGCCACGCGGTCCCCGCCCTGCTGCTGACCGGCGACGGCACGGCAGAAGCCCGCCGCAAGGCAGAGGCCGCCGGCATGGCGCTGATGGGCAAGCCCGCCATGCCAGCCAGACTGCGCCGCGCGGTGGAGCAGGCGCTGGGTACCAGCAGGCCGGTTTAAGCTGCCTCCACAGCACCGGGAAAAATTGCCACGACGCATGGATGCCCGTATTGTTTCACGAATAAGTTCTGAGGGCTTATCGTGAAAAGATATTGTTTGGCAGCATTCCTGCTGGTCTGCTTCCTGTCGGCACCGCAAATCCAGGCTGCCGAAAGACCGGTGACCGTAACGGGTACCGATGGGGCCACCTTGGCAGGCACCTTGCTTTTGCCGGATGGCAGCGCTCCGGCACAGGGCTGGCCCGCCATTCTGCTGGTCCAGGGCAGTGGTCCCACGGATCGCAATGGCAACAGCGCCATGCTTCCGGACAAACCCATCGATCTGTTGAAACAACTGGCTGAAGCCCTGGCAGGGAAAGGCATCGCCAGCCTGCGGCTGGACAAACGGGGTATGCAGGCCAATGCTGCCCAGATGCCGCATGACCCGGCAGCCATGGCGCAGTTTTTCCGCTGGGGTGCTTTTGTCGGTGACCTTGCCGCCGCCTATGATGCTTTGGGCCGGGAAGCCGGTATCAATGGCGCACAGCGCGGCGTCATGGGCCATAGCGAGGGTGGGGCGCTGGTGCTTGCCGCCATTGACGAGGGACGGATATCACCCGCCGCCATCGTGCTGTTGGGGACCGCCTCACGCCCGCTGGGGGACGTGATTGCCGATCAATTACGGGCGCAAATGGCGCGGGCCAATGTGCCGGAGCCACCGCGCAAGGCTATTCTGGAAGCAGACGGGGCCATCCGCCGTGAAATCGTCAAGTCTGGTCAGGTGCCAGCCCAGGTACCCCCCGGCCTGCGGGGACTGTACCCGGCCTATATCGGCCCCTTCATGCAGGGGGCTCTCTCCTTGGACCCGCTCCGCGCACTCGCCAAGGTCAAAGCGCCGGTGCTGGTAGTCAACGGGGGCGATGATATCCAGATTTCGGCGGAAAAGGATGCTGGCCCCTTCCAAAAAGCATTGGCCAGCCGACAGGATGGCAGCAGCGTCGCCATCCGCCCCGGACTGAGCCATAATCTGAAGGAAAATCAGAATGGCGGGTTCACCGGCCCGGTCGAGCCAGCGACACTGACACTGATCACCGGCTGGGTCTCGCAACGGCTGGCACAGAAATGAAGCGCCCCCGCGCCGGCATCACGGTGCCGTGACGAAAACCGGCTCCACCTCCACCGGGAAATTCACCGAGCGGGCGATGAAGCATTTCTCATGCGCCGTATGGTGCAGGTCGCGGGCCTTTTCCCCATCGGCTTCTTTTGCCAATGTCACCGTGGGGCGCAGCAACACACGGGTGAACTGCCCCTCCCCGCCCGGATGTTCCACCATCCAGCCTTCCGCTGCATCCTGATAATCCGTGACCACGATTCCAGCCCCGGCACAAAGCCCCAGATACCAGAGCTTGTGACAGGCTGACAGCGAGGCCAGCAGCAGCTCCTCCGGGTTCCAGCGCGCCGGATCGCCCCGGAAGCTGGGATCGGACGAGCCGGCGATGGCGGGCTTGTCGCCGGCATTGATCAGATGATCGCGCGAATAGGCACGATAGGCGCTGGTGCCCGTCCCCTGATTGCCGGTCCAGGTGACGTTAACCGCGTAATGGTGCTGTTTGTCGCTGGCGCTCATCTTTCACGCTTCCTCATGCACCGGGTAAGGTCAGGCGGGCCGATAATCCCCCCAATGCCGTATCCTCGTCCAGTTCCAGCGAGCCGCCATAGAGCCGGGCCAGATCATCGACAATGGCCAGCCCCAGCCCGCTGCCCGGCACCGCCTCATCCAGGCGGGTGCCACGGGCCAGCACGGCGGCCCGTCTGTCGGCCGGAATGCCCGGACCGTCATCGGCCACGATGATGCAAAGCTGGCCAGGGCCTGCCGGGGCAGCGGAAAGCCGGATTCGGCCTGAACACCATTTGGCGGCATTATCCAGCAGATTGCCGGCCATTTCCTGCAAATCCTGCCCCTCCCCCCGGAACAGCAGCCCATCGGGCACCTGCAGATCAAGGACAATATCCCGATCCGGATGCAGGCGCGGGATGGTGCGGGCCAGCCCGGCCAGGGCCTGGGCCACCGCCGTGCGCAGTCCCGCCCCCCGCGCCATGGCCGCGGCCCGCGCGCGGGACAGATGATGGTCGATCTGGCGGCGCATCCGCTCCGTCTCCGCCGCAATCAGCCGGGCGCCCTCGGCATCGGCCATGCCATGGGCGCTGTTGGCGATCACCGCCAGCGGAGTTTTCAGGGCATGGGCCAGATTGCCCGCCTGGGTGCGGGCGCGTTCCACCATATCGGTATTGTCGGCCAGCACCTGGTTCAGATCATCGACCAGCGGCTGCACCTCGGACGGGAAGGCCCCCTCTACCCGCGTCGACCGTCCGGCCCGCAGGTCGGCCAGGGCTGCGCGCAACCGGTCCAGCGGTACCAGCCCCAGCCGCACCTGCACCAGGGCCGCCGCCAGCAGGCCCAGCGCCAGCACACCCAGCGAGAGGGCCAGCACGCGGGCGAAATTGCCCGTTGCCGCCTCCACGGCGGCGGCATTGGCGGCCACGGCGATATAAAGCGGTTGGTCACCATCCGGCAGGCTGACCCGCCGCTCCCAGATCAACGCCGTGCCCCCCTCCGGCGCAGCGGCGCGGCGCAGATGCAGGGCCCCGTCCGCCGGCACCGCGCCGCCTTCCGGCAGCGTCTGATCCCAAAGGGAGCGGGAGCGTAAGCGCACCTCCCCCGCCTCCGAGACCTGCCAGTAAAGGCCCGAAAGCGGCCGTTCAAAACGCGGATCACTCAGTTCCCGGGCCAGCACCAGTTGCCGCCCCTCGCCCTGCCCCTGAAAGGAAAGTGCTGCGGTCAACTGGTCCAGATGCTGTTCCATGGCGCGGGTCAAATCCGCCTCCACATGGCGGCGGAACAGGTCGGTCAGGGCGACACCCGCCACCAGCAGCGCCAGCAGCACCCAGATCACGGCCAGCGCCAGCAGGCGCCGCCCCAGGGAACCGACGCGCCCCATCAGGGCGCTGCCAACCGATAGCCGAGACCGCGTTCGGTATGGATCACATCCACCCCCAACTTGCGCCGCAGCCGGCCGATAAAGACCTCAATCGTGTTGCTGTCGCGGTCAAAATCCTGGGCGTAGACATGTTCGGTCAGCTCCGTGCGGGAGATGACGCGGCCCTGGTGATGCATCAGGTAGGAAAGCACGCGCAACTCATGCGCTGTCAGCGTCACCGGCTGGCCCGCCACCGTCACCCGGCCGGCGCGGGTATCCAGCGCCACCGGCCCACAGGTGATTTCCGCTGCCGCCTGCCCGCCGGCCCGGCGGATCAGGGCGCGCACACGGGCCAGCAGTTCCTCCATGCGGAAGGGCTTGGCCAGATAATCATCGGCCCCGGCATCCATGCCCTCCACCTTTTCCTGCCAGGTGCCGCGCGCCGTCAGGATCAACACGGGCATGGAGCGTCCCGCCGCCCGCCAGCCCCGCAGCACCGACAGCCCGTCGCGCTTGGGCAGGCCCAGATCCAGCACCACCGCGTCATAGGGTTCGGTCTCCCCCATAAAGGCCGCTTCCTCCCCATCAGGGGCAGTGTCAACGGCATAGGGGGCGGCTTCCAATGCGGCGCGCAACTGCTCCCGCAGTTGCGGGTCATCCTCTACCACCAGCAGGCGCATCAATCCTTCTCCGCCGCGTGCCCGTGCTTCGGCTCTGTCAGCCCGGCCCCCTTGGCCTTCAGCAGGGCGCCGGTACGCGCATCGTAGCGCAGTTTGATCAGCCGGCCATCGGGGGACAGCAATTCAATATCATAGACGATGGCATCATCCTTTTCCTCCAGCTCCACTTCCAGCAGGCGGCCGGGAAAGGCCGCCTCCGCCCGCGCCACGATATCGCGCAGCGGCAGCACCTCCCCCCGCTGCAAGGCGGTGCGGGCGCGGTCATGGTCGGGCCGGCCATCACCGGCCGCCATGGGCACCAGCGGTACGGCCAGAAGGGTGACGGCCAGCAAGGCCAGGGGGAGCAACAGGTTTCGCATGTGAACCAATATGACGGCGCCAAGCTGAACGGCCGATGAACAGACCATTCAGCATCGGTTCAGGGCGGATGCGTCAGAAAGCGTCTTATCGCATCAACCCCAATTGCAAGGATAGACGAAGATGACGACCCGGAACCTGAAGATCGCCGCCCTGACGCTCGCCACCAGTCTGGTGGTTCTGCCGCTGGGTGGCGTCGCCCTGGCCCAGAACGCCGCCCCCGCCACCCCGGCCGCGACACCCGCCCTCCCGCAGGGTCAGCCGATGGGCATGACGCAGATCATCGATCATCTGTCTGCCAAGGGTTACAGCGAAATCCGCGAGGTGGAACGCAAGAGCGACAAGCTGTTCGAGGTGAAGGCCCGCGACAGCCAGGGTGCCCGCCGCGAGTTGCTGGTGGATGCCCGCAGCGGCGAAATCCTGAAAGATGAGCGCGACTGACCACCTGGTGAACAGACGCATTTGCGCAGGCTTGCCCCCATCCCGCATCGGGATGGGGGCTTGACTTGAATCAAGGCGGCCAAATCGTTTCCGGTGCCAACTTTCCCCCAGTAAGTGACGAATTTTGAGGGATTGGCCCGTGAACCGCATCTATCGCCTGCCGGTAGCCACAAAGGTGGCCGCCATGAATGCTTTCGGCCTGCTGCTGCTCTGTGCCCTGATCCTGGGCTTTGCCGTGCAGCAAATGGGCGCCGCTATGGAACGCAACGTCCTTGCCACCCAGAAGCAGTCCATGCAACTGGCCTGGAACGCGGTGAAGGCCGAAGGCACCCCCAGCCTGAAGGATGGCAAGCTGTTCGCCGGTGACACAGCGTTGGAAGGCAATCAGCCCCTGATCCAATCCATCGCCAGCGTCACCGGCGGTCGCGTCACCCTGTTCAAGGGCGATAAAAGGGTGGCCACCAATGTCATCGGTGCCGATGGCAAGCCGGCCGTCGGCACCACGCTGAGCAGTGACGAAGCCCACCAAGCGGTGCTGGGCCAAGGCCAGCCCTATCGTGGTGAAGTGGAAATTCTGGGGGAGCGCTATTACGCCGCCTATGATCCGTTGAAGGATGCCAGCGGTAAGACCATCGGCATCCTTTATGTCGGCCTGCGCAAGGCCGACCTGTTTGCGGAATTCAACCGGGCCCTGAAATGGATCGTGCTGGGTGGCGGGCTGATCGCGCTGGCCATCATCGTGGGTGGCCATGCCGTCACCGCCCGCCTGCTGCGGCCGCTGCGCTCGTTGCGGGAAACCATGGATGCCATGCGCACCGGTGACCTGTCACGCAGCGTGGACGGCACGGAACGGCTGGATGATGTGGGCGCCATGGCCCGCGCCGTCGCCGTGTTCCGCGACGGGTTGGCGGAAACCGAGGCGCTGCGCGCCGCACAGGAGGAAGAGCGTCAGGCCGCCGAAGGCCGCCGCGTCGAAGCCCTGGCCGCCATGGCCGACACGGTGGAACGCGAAACCGGCAGTGCCGTGGACCGCGTTTCCGAACGCACCCACATGATGGAGGCTGAGGCCGACCAAATGGCCGCCGCCGCCCGCCGCGTCGGCGCCAATGCCGAGGGGGTGGCCGCCGCCGCCGCCCAGGCCCTGTCCAACGCCCAGACGGTGGCCAGCGCCACCAACCAGCTGACCGCCTCCATCCAGGAAATCGGCAATCAGGTCGCCCATTCCAGCGACGCCACTGCCCGCAGCGTACAGGCTGGCAGCGAAGCCGTTACCGCCATCGACGCCTTGGCCGGTGCCGTGTCGCAGATCGGCGATGTGGCGCAGATGATCGCCGACATCGCCGCCCAGACCAACCTGCTGGCCCTGAATGCCACCATTGAAGCCGCCCGCGCCGGGGAGGCCGGCAAGGGTTTCGCCGTGGTGGCGGGTGAAGTGAAGAATCTGGCGGGCCAGACGGCGCGGGCGACGGAGGATATCAACCGCCGCATCGGTGACATCCAGCAGGTACGCGACCGGGCGCTGGCCGCCGTGCATGATATCGGCGCCCGTGTGGGCGAGTTGAACGAGGTATCGGCCGGCATCGCCGCTGCCGTGGAACAGCAATCGGCCGCCACCGCCGAAATCGCCCGCAATGTGGAACAGACCGCCCAGGCCGCGCGGGAAGTATCCTCCCGTATTGCCGAGGTGTCACAGGAGGCTGCCGCCACCGACAATGCTGCCGGCACGGTGCGCACCGCCTCGCACGGGTTGGCCGAGGCGGTGACGGCGCTGCGCGGCACCCTGGTGCGGGTGGTTCGCCAGTCGGCCGAGGAGGCAGAAAAGCGCCCGGCCCGCCGTTTCGTGCTGGACCGCGACGCCACAGCCGAAACCAAGGCCGGGCAGAAGCGGGTGCGGGTGCAGAATATCTCCGAAGCCGGGGTGACGCTGGCCGGTCTGGATGCCAATACGGCGCGCGGGGTTCTGGTGCTGGATGGCCTGCGCCTGCCCTTCCACGGGTTGAAGGCCACCGACCGCCATTTGCACGCCGCCTTTGAACTGGACGAGGCGACGGCCAAGGCCTTCCTGGCCCGGCTGCCGCAACTGGTGGATGGCTGTCAGGAGCTGGCCGCGTAAAACCGATGGCGGGAAGGCCCGAACGGGCCTTCCCTCACCATTCCGGCTGCCAGGTGATCCCGGCCACCAGTCGCTTGCCGCAGGGGCCGGGAGCTTCTTCCCGGTCCAGACCCGGCGTGTCGGAGAAGGTGAGCGACAGCGACACCGTGTTGATGCTGTAGGAGAGGCCCACGGCCCATTCATTATAATCCGGGCCCGCGCGGTCTTCGCGCTGGTTCCATTGCCGCCCGACATGGCCGAACAGGGCGAAATTATCGTCCAGCTGCCACTGGGTTTCGACGGCCAGATACAGCGCGTCCCCGGCATGGCCGGAATTATCCGGCGTGGCGATGGCAATCAGGCCGATCTGACCATGCTCCGTCACAGGCTGGTGCAGCACGGCGGAGAATTCCCACAGATTGGCATCGCTGTCAGACGGCGCACCGGGATAGCCGATCCAGGTCGCCGCCAGCTCAAGATTGCCATCAGCGATCTGCCAATCCTTAGCCAGGTAGAAATCCACCTCCGACCAGTTGTTACCCTCCCCCTCACCGATGGTGGAAGCCCAGGTGCCCAGCGTGAACCCCTCACCCAGCGCGCGGGCCAAGCCCAGTTGCAGTGCCGGCTTGCCACCGGAATTGCTGAGGCCGCGATCAACATAATCGGTAACGATGGCGGCATCTGCCGTCCAGTCCTGCGCCTGGGCGGCGGGCCAGGAAGACAGCAATGCCAATCCGCAGATGCCGGCCAGCCGGCCCCGAACCTTCATCATCCCACCACCACCGCCTTTTTTGATCCACTGAGGATAAAAAGGGCGTCTGGCGGAAGCCATCTGAATGAAGGTGCAAAAGCAGTAGATTGCGCTGATGAAGAGGCGAATGTTTATTCTTTATGCGCTGAAATTGAGAGACGTTATTATTAAAGATACCATCACTCTTGTTCGATATTAAGAATAATTCTCTATTTCACTGGTTCGGGCAAATTTTCTCTTGGGGTCTGTCGGGAATGTTATGCACGATTTGATTTTATGTATCACCGTCACCCCGGCGCAGGCCGGGGTGACGGTGAGGATAAAGTAAGGCGTTGATAATAAAAAAACCTTCCAGACACCCCTCAGGGTGTCGGGGTCTGGGGCGCAGTCGTCTTTTCGGACGGGGGCATGATCATCAGGATCTTGCCCTGCAGGGGCTCCAGCGGTTGATAGCCCAGCGAGATGGCGACGATGTAGCCGGGGATGATCAGTGCCCCGATCACCACCCCGACCAGACCGGCCAGCCGCACCCAGCCCCGCCCGCCGCGTACCGAGGTCGGGGGGATTTTCTCCAGCTCCGCCATGGCCAGTGCCATGCTGGCCGGCTGCACCTTCTGGGCGGGATAGATCAGGACGCGGGATTTAGCGGGCTTCATCGGTATCAACTTCTAATCGGGGGATGGAGGCAGCCTTAGGAGCACTCCAGTCATAGTGGCAAGGGTCTGGATTGCCCTGTTTATCAAAGTACCGGGGCGGTGGCGGCTCGTCATCTTCAATGACAGTGACCATCATCGGCGATCCCACAAGTCTTTCCACCAGTTCCTGTCTCTGGGTCACGGCAGGCAGCCCAAGAAAGAGAATGGGAACCGCTGAAGCATCAAAGGCTGGCCCGGAAAGCCTGACACCAGCCAGCTTTACCCGCCCAAAATATCTAGCGGGACTTATGGGTGCGTTTTTTCGCACGGGGTGGAATGACTTCTTCAAGGACGAAAACTCCCGGACAATATATAGCCAAGGATGTATCCCCTATGTCAAACGCTGCAAACATGAACGGCACGCCCACGGCTTGTTCCACCCTCTCCTGCTCATACGTCACGACAGACAGCCAGAGCGAGATGACAAGAAGGCCCCCCATACAGGTTGCCAGCCCGGAAAGCCCGGCACGGACCACCTTTCCCGACCAACCTAACATGGGCACCCCCGGTTTCTGCCGCCCGGCTATGATACCACCATCCGCTCCAATGTCTCCAGCCGATCTGCCTCTGCCGCCGGTTTGTCCCAGCGGATGCGGCTGATACGGGGAAAGCGCATGGCGATGCCACTTTTGTGCCGGGCGGAGGGGTGAACGCTGTCAAACGCCACCTCGAACACCAGCCCCGGCGACACCTCCCGCACCGGGCCGAAGCGGTTGCGGGTATGGTTGCGCACCCAGCGGTCGATCTGGGCCAATTCCTCATCCGTGAAGCCGAAATAGGCTTTGCCGACCGGCACCAGCTCGCCCCCTGCCCCCGGCTCTCCCCGCCAGGCACCAAACGTGTAATCGCTGTAGAAACTGGAGCGTTTGCCGTGGCCGCGCTGGGCATACATCAGCACGCAGTCGGCCACCAGCGGCCCGCGCTTCCATTTGAACCAGGGGCCTTTGGGGCGACCGGCGACATAGGTGCTGTCGCGCCGTTTCAGCATCACCCCTTCGATGGCACCATCTTCCACCGCGCTGTCGCGGGCATTCAGGCGCAGGGCCGCCAGTTCTTCCCAACTGCTGAAATTCAGCAGGGGGGACAGGTCCATGCCGGTGGGGTTGCTGCGTGCGAACCAGCCTTCCAGTCGGGCGCGGCGTTCATCGAAGGGAAGGCCGCGCAGGTCTTCATCGCCGTCGAACAGGATATCGTAAAGCCGCACCCAGGCCGGATAGTCCTTCAGCAGCTTCGCCGTCACCTGCTTGCGGTTCAGGCGTTGCTGCAAATCGTTGAACGGGGCGATGCGGCCATCGCGGGCCACCAGCAATTCCCCATCCAGCACGGCGGTAAAGCCCATCTGCGCCGCCACATCGGGGAAGGCGGCGGCGATCTGGTCGCCGGTGCGGCTGTAAATCCGCGCGTCGCCCGGCTGGCCGCGCGCCACCAGCTGCACGCGGATGCCATCCCATTTCCATTCAGCGCGGAAGTCCGTGGCGGACAGGCCGTCCAAATCCCCCTCCTCCAGCGGATGGGACAGCATCATCGGGCGAAAACCGCCGGTGCCGGCCACATCCGGCCTGGGGCCGCTGCCCGACAGCCAGGCGAACAGCGGCTGATAGGGCGGGGTCAGCCCGTGCCAGATTTCCTCAATCGTATCCACATCCACGGCCACGCCGCGCGCCGTGCCGTAATCGGCCAGGGCCGTCTTGGCCAGCCGGGCCGACACGCCAATGCGCATCCCGCCGGTGATCAGTTTCAGCAGCGCCCAGCGCCCGGTGGCGTCCAGCCCATCCAGCCAACCTTCGATCAGGCCCGGCACCGCCGCCCGCTTGGCCCCGGCCAGGGCCGCGACAATCTCCGACAGGGCCGGTGAAGGCTGGTTACTGCCGGGCCGCTGCGGCCAGATCAGGGCCACGGTTTCGGCCAGATCGCCAACAAAATCATAGGAGAGTGCGAACAGGGTGGCATCGGTCCGCGCTGCCACCAGTTCGCGCACCAGGGCCGGCTTGGCGGCAGCAAAGGACAGGCCGCCGGTCAGCGCCGCCAAGCCATATCCGCGGTCCGGGTCCGGCGTCTGGGCAAAATAATCCACCAGCAGCCGCAGCTTGCCATTGCGGGACGGCTGATAGGCCAAGGCATCGATCAGGGCAGCGAACCGTTCCATGGTTCACGTCTCCTCATCGCCGAAACCGACCAGATGCAGGGGGCGGGCATTGAAACCGTTCAGATTGGCCCAATGCACCAGCGCCTCCTCCGCGCCATGGGTCACCCAAACCTCTGGGGCGGCCACATCCTGCAGGGTCTGGCACAGCTCATCCCAATCGGCATGGTCGGAGATGACCAGCGGCATTTCCACCCCATGTTGGCGGGCCCGTGCGCGGACCCGCATCCAGCCCGATGCATAAGCAATCAACGGGTCCGGCAGACGGCGGGCCCATTTATCCATCAGGGCCGATGGCGGGGCCAGCACGATGGCGCCCCGCATCTCCTCCTTCCCCGTCGCCGTGGCCGGGCGCAGATCGCCCAGACCGACGCCATGGCGCTGATACAGCTCACAAAGCGGCAGATGGGCACCATGGAGATAGATTGGCTTGTCATAGCCCGCCTCCCGCAGATGGGCGATCAGCCGCTGACACTTGCCCAGCGCGTAGCAACCCACCACCAGCGAGCGTTCGGGGAACACCTGCCCGGCATGGAGCAGCCGGGCAATCTCCGCCGCTGCCGGCGGGTGGCGGAAGACCGGCAGGCCGAAGGTGGCCTCCGTGATGAAGGCATCACAAGCCACCGGTTCAAACGGGGCACAGGTGGGATCATGCCGACGCTTATAGTCACCGGAGACCACCACCCGGCTACCCTGATATTCCAGCAGCACCTGGGCACTGCCCAGCACATGGCCCGCCGGCACCAGGGTGACGGTGACATCATGGATGCGCAACGGCTGGTGATAGGCAAGCGCTTGCAGGCTACCGCCCGCCCCCGCCCCCAACCTTGCCCGCATGATATCCAACGTCGGCAGGGTCGCCAGCACATGGGCATGGCCGGGCCGTGCATGGTCGGAATGGCCATGGGTGATGACAGCGCGGTTGACGGCACGGATGGGATCAACATGGAACCCGCCCGGCTCCACCCACAGGCCCCCGCCCTGTTCCGGCGGGCAGGGACGCACCCAGCTGTCGGGCGGTGGCGGGGCAGTTTGTATCAGCATGTCTTTGATATAGGCCGGATCATGAATGGGAACAGAGGTGGTGCCGCCCCTACTCCACCCCGAACAGGCCCAGTTGCCAGCGCAGCTGTTCCTCTGTCATCGGGTAATCTACCCCGTTGCGGGCGTTCAACAATTTGGTGGGCGGCAGGCCGGATTTCAGTTGCAGCAGGCGGGCACAGCGCATGGAAAGCCCGGCCCGCCAGGCCAGCGCCGTGATGGCGCGCGCGCTTTGCGTATCGATGATCCGCTGCACCAGATCGGGCGGCAGATCGGCCCGCAGCGCCAGGGCGGCGCGCACGAAACCCTTGTCGCCCCAGGACAGCGCATCCCACACCACCTCTTCCGACAAACGGCCTTCCGCCTTCAGGCGCAGGGCCTTGGCCTCGGCCGGTTCCCGTTTCACATAATCGCGCGCCCATTCCAGCCGGCGCTGAGTGACGGCGACGATTTCCTGTCGGTCCTCCTGGTCAAAACCATGCACCACCAGTTCGCCGCGCACGCTGTCATCAATGATGCGGGAAAGCCGGCCCAGCAGGCCGGGCGGCAGCAGCGGCTTTACGATGGTGGCCGGATTCTGGGTTACTGCCAGCCGGCCTTCCACCAGCCCATCCATCCCCTGGTCCGACAGGCTGGCCCCCGGATTGGCCAGCAGCGTGGCCGTGGCCACCCGGTCGCCCTGGGCCGCCACCGCATCGGCCACCGGGGGGGACAGTTTCTCACGCCGGGCAATCGCCTCCAGCACCCAGGGGATCGGCTGGGCGGCAACAATGGCGATCAGTTCCTGATCCGGCAGGTTGATGCAGGATCGCAGGATGGGTTCCGCCACCTCCCGCGCCACATCGCGCGCCAGGGTAGCGATCAGGGCCGGCGGGGCGACGGCGACATCGCGCAGGGCACCGGCCACGGCGGCGCGCACCCGCACCACCTGATCGGCCGCCAGCATGGTCAGCGCGTGCAGGGCAACATCGCGCAGGGCCGCACTTTCCGCCGCCGACAGGTGTGGCAGGGCGCGGGCCAGCCGGCGGGCCAGCATGACGCGCACATCCACATCCCGGTCACGCGCCAGCCGGGGGGCCACGTGCAGCGGCGTGGATTCATGCATAGCCACGGCCCGGCGCACCGCCGGGTCGTCATCATCCGCCATATAGAACAGCAGTTCCGGCGCCAGATCGGGCCGCGCCGCCAGATCGGCGCGCACCTGCGGATCGGGGCTGATGGCCAGCCGCTTGGCCTCCTCATAAGCCACCATGGCGCCGGGGCGGGCGGGCCTGTCCGGTTTGTCGGTCATATGATGTGGGAGTGGTGGAAGAAATGCCTGAGGGGCGGGACCATGAAGCCACGATTACCCAGCCGGAACCAAGTTGCAATCGGAATAACGGGCCGGCATCACACGGGCTTGTCGCAAAACCAGCCGCAAAATCGAAATAAAATCCTGGCACGATCAATGGTGGAATTGGCTGGGGGGCAAACCATGAAAAACCTTCTGATCGGCTTGGTCATGATCGCAGCCGGCACAGTACCGGCTGCGGCCGATAGCACTATTCGCCTGCGTGCCGATAACTGGTGCCCCTATAATTGCACACCGGGAAATGAGAAGCCGGGCTATATGGTGGAAATCGCCCAGACGGTCTTCGGCAAGGAGAAGCTGGATTACCAGTTGATGCCGTGGAGCCGGGCGGTGGAAGCCGCCCGCGAAGGCCAGTTGGAAGCGGTGGCCGGTGCCAGCGAAGAGGAAGCCAAGGGCTTCATTTTCGGCAAAGAACCGATGGGCATGTCGGTCAATGTCATCATCACCCGGCGTGGCAGCAATTTCCGCTACCAGGGACAGGAAAGCCTGACCGCCCTGAAGCTGGCCGCCGTGCAGGATTACTCCTATGGCGAGGAGGTGGATGCCTATATCGCCGCCAACCGCGACAAGGTGGAGCTGCTCTCCGGCGATGATGTGACGGTGCAGAATCTGCGCAAGCTGCTGGCCAAGCGCGTGGATGCGGTGATTGAAGACATGAATGTGGCCGAATATTCCCTGGCTGCCCAGGGCATGGATGGTCTGGTGGAAATCCAGCCGATCGACCATGCCACCCCGCTCTATATCGCCTTTGCCCCTGGCAACCCGGCGGCAACGGAACAGGCGCGCAAGCTGGACGAGGGGGTGCGCAGCCTGCGCCGCAGCGGCGCCTTGAGCAAACTGCTGGCCCGGTACGGGCTGGGCGACTGGGCCCCGCTGATGGCGGCCGCCCCCCAGCCCTGACGCCCGCCGGAGACCCTGCCTCCCCCGCCGGGGCAAGGCAGGGTCCAGGCCCAGGGGGCTTGCGGGCAAGGGGGGCGACCCGTTAGGTATCGCCAGCCCGTTACGCCGCAGAGCAGCAGAAGCCGATGACCGAAGGCCCCCTTTCCGTCTACCGCGCCCGCCGGGGCACCGGCACCCTGAAGGCCGATCCCGCCCAGGAACTGGCGGCGGAGAAGCTGCAAAGCCTGTGGCACGCGCTGAAGGATTACCGGCCCGCCAGCGGCCAGACCGGCTGGCGCGCCCGGTTCGGCCTGACCCGCCGGCCCGATCCCGCACCCCAGGGCCTGTTCATCTATGGCGATGTCGGGCGCGGCAAATCCATGCTGATGGATTTGTTCTATGAAACCGTGCCGGTGGAACAGAAGGTGCGGGTGCATTTCCATGCCTTCATGCTGGAAGTGCATGAACGGCTGCACGCCATTCGCCGGGAAGGCTCTGTGGCCCGCAAGGGTGGGGATGAGGTGGTGGAACTGTCCAAACAGATCGCCGCCAAGGGCTGGCTGCTCTGCTTTGATGAATTCCACGTCACCGACGTGACCAATGCCATGATCCTGGGCCGGCTGTTCACCGCCCTGTTCGATCATGGCATCGTGATGGTGGCCACCAGCAACTGGGCCCCCGATGATCTGTACAAGGACGGACTGAACCGTTCGCTTTTCCTGCCCTTCATCGCCCTGTTGAAGGAAAAGCTGGATGTGCTGCATCTGGCGTCGGAGCGGGATTACCGGCTGGCCCGGCTGATGGGGGCCAAGGTCTATCATTACCCGCTGGGCCCCGCCACCAGTGCCGCCATGCAGCGCACCTTCGATGATCTGACCGACGGGCAGGCCCCGGAACCGGTGGAACTGACGGTGCAGGGCCGCAAGGTGGCGGTGCCGCGCGCGGCGCGCGGGGTGGCCTGGTTCAGCTTTGATGATCTCTGCGCCAAGCCGCTGGGGGCGGGCGATTATCTGGCCATCGCCACACATTTCCATACGGTGCTGATCGATTATGTGCCCAAGCTGTCAGACGCGCAGCGCAATGAAGCCAAGCGCTTCATGACCCTGATCGATGCGCTGTATGAGCATAAGGTGAATGCCGTCATCGCCGCCGAGGTGGCGCCGGAACGCATCTATGCCGAGGGCACCCATGCGTTCGAATTCCAGCGCACCGTCAGCCGCATGATGGAAATGCAGGCGCGGGATTATCTGGAACGCACGCATTTGACCTGACACCAGGGGGCGGCAGTGACCGAGGTGAAAAAACGTTCCCTGATGATCGCCGGCCACCCCACCAGCGTGACGCTGGAAGAACCCTTCTGGGATGTGCTGAAGGAACTGGCAGCGGCGGAGAACATCGCCGTCAATGCGCTGGTGGAGCGCATTGACGCATCGCGCACCGGCAACCTGTCCAGCGCCATCCGCGTCTATGTGCTGGAAGCCTGTCGACGCCCGTCTGGTGTCGCGCGCGTTTAACCGGAAACGCGCACGACACCAGACACTTGCTCAGCGAGCGGATTCACGCTCCAAAGCGATTCCGCTTTTCCGCGATCCGCTCTATTTCTTGAAAAACGCCTGGGCGGCGGCGACAGAGGCCTGTTTACTCTGGATCATGTCGCGGGCGCGGGTGATTTCCGACTCCAGCGCTAGGATGTAATCCTGCAGGTCGCTGATCGACAGGCCGTTCAAATCCACCGGCTTTTTCGGGATTTTCGTGGGCAACAGCTCATCCAGATCAAAACCCATGGCCCTTTCCCCTTCCCTGCCCGTTTGCTGCGACATGACGCACAGCACGCGTGCTTATTCTGCGCTATGCCACAGCAACAGCGCAACCGCCCGGTAGGAGAGAGATGATGCCGACAGCCCAGACCATGCGCGTGGTGGAAATCCAGCAGCCCGGCGGCCCCGAGGTGCTGGTCATCGCCCAACGCCCGGTGCCGACCCCGGCGGCGGGGGAGGTGCTGATCCATGTCCAGGCGGCGGGGGTGAACCGGCCGGATGTGATCCAGCGCCAGGGCCATTATCCGCCCCCGCCCGGTGCCAGCGATATTCCAGGCTTGGAAGTGGCCGGCACCATCGCCGCCCTGGGTGAAGGGGTGGAGAACTGGCAGGTCGGCGACAAGGTTTGCGCCCTGCTGGCCGGCGGTGGCTATGCCGACTATGCCACCGCCCCCGCTGTGCAATGCCTGCCCATCCCCGATGGGTTGAACCTGGAGGAGGCCGCCGCCCTGCCGGAAACCATTTTCACCGTCTGGTCGAACGTGTTTGAGCGGGGCGGGCTGCAGCCGGGTGAAAGCTTGCTGGTGCATGGCGGTACATCCGGCATCGGCAGCATCGCCATCCAGCTGGCCAAGGCGCTGGGCAGTACCGTCTATGCCACCGCCGGCGGTCCGGAGAAGGCGCGGGCCTGCGAAACCCTGGGTGCTGATCGCGGCATCGATTACCGGGGGGAGGATTTCGTCGCCGTCATCAAGGAGCTGACGGGCAAGCGCGGCGTGGATGTGGTGCTGGATATGGTGGGTGGTGATTACCTGCCCCGCAATATCGAATGCCTGGCGCCGGATGGCCGCCATGTCACCATCGCCTTTCTGCGCGGGCCGAAGGCGGAAATCAATCTGGCCCCGGTGATGCTGAAGCGGCTGACCCTGACTGGCTCCACCCTGCGTGCCCGGCCGGTGGCGCAGAAAGCCGCCCTGGCGGCGGCGGTGCAGCGCCATGTCTGGCCGCTGGTAGCGGCGGGCCGGGTGCGCCCGGTCATCCATGCCCGCTTCCCGCTGGAACAGGCCGCCAGTGCCCATCGGCTGATGGAAGCATCCAGCCATATCGGGAAAATAGTGCTGATCCCCTGACCGGGGGCTAAAAATCCCGTGGCTTGTCGGGCGGCGTGACGCTATAGGTGATTTGCACGCTGTCTTGTCCGTCCGGTTGGCTGCGCGGGGCCCCTCCCGCGCACGACGGGCGGCTTTTGCGTTTGCGCAGGTTTTTAAGAGTGCCGGGGCACCCCCGGCGTCGCGTTTTAGGAGGAAGCATGGCACTGCCCCTGATGCCGAAGGCCACCGCCATCTGGTTGGTCGAGAACACCGGTCTCAGCTTCGAGCAGATCGCAGAATTCTGCGGTATGCATGAGCTGGAGGTGCAGGCCATCGCCGATGGCGAGGTGGCGGTTGGCATGGTCGGCCGCGACCCGGTGGCCGGCGGTGAGTTGACGGCGGAAGAAATCGCCCGCGCGGAAAAGAACCAGGATCTGAAGCTGCGGATGCGCCATCAGGATCTGCCGCAGCCGGTGGCCCGTTCCAAGGGTCCGCGCTATACGCCGGTGACCAAGCGCGGCGACAAGCCGGATGCGGTGGCCCATCTGCTGAAGGCCCATCCGGAACTGTCGGATGCCCAGCTCTGCAAGCTGATCGGCACCACCAAGCCGACCATTGCCGCCGTGCGTGACAAGACGCACTGGAACGCCGCCAACATCAAGGCACGCAACCCGGTGCTGCTGGGTCTGTGCACCCAGCGCGAACTGGATGCAGCCCTGGAACGGGCCCGCCGTGGCCGTCCGGAGCTGAGCCAGGCCGACGTGCATGTGCCGGATTATGAAAGCGGCGATGAGGATGACGCCGGCCCGATCCGGGATTGATCGCGGCGGCACTGTCTGAAAGCGTGAAAACGGCGTTCGGGGGCAACCCGGACGCCGTTTTCTTTTACCTACCTCTTCCGCCTGACAGGCGGATCAAGCCTTTGGTGGGGGCGACAAAACCCCCTGCCCTTCCCATCTATGCCTGGCATTGGCAGTTCCGCCGCGATCATGGGCGGGAACGGGAAGGATCACAAAGATGAGCCTGGAAAAATTGTTGGGTTCGCTGCTGCAATCGGGACTGTCCCGCCATGTGCTGGGCGGGAAGAAGAAAAAATACAAACACAGCTATGGCGGCAGCGGGTTGGGCGGTATTGCCGGCAAAGCGCTTGGCTCCAAGGGAGGGCTGGCATTGCTGGCCAGCATCGGCATGGCCGCCTATGAACAATATCGCCAACGACAGAGCCAGAACCAGAGCGGCTACAAGGGCTATGCCCCGCCACCACCGCACCCCTCCTATGGCAGCGGTAATCAGCCCCCCTTTCAACGGCCCTGGCAGGGCCACACGCCCACGACGCCCGATGCCGATCTGTTGCTGACCGCCATGGTGGCAGCCGCCAAGGCCGACGGTGTGCTGGATGCCGAAGAACGGGCGCGGTTAGAAAACTATCTCATCGAATCGGGGGCCGACCGTCAGGATTGGGCCCATCTGGACCGGCTGATGCGTCAACCGGTGGATCTGGATGCGTTGATCACCCGCGTGCGCGACCCGGTGACAGCGGCAGAGGTCTATGGTGCCGCCTTCCTGGCCATTGATGTTGATACCCCGGCCGAACGCGCCTTTCTGGCCATGCTGGCGGCCCGGTTGGGTCTGGATGAATGGACGGCGCGGGATATCGAGTCGCGGCTGATGGAATAGGGGGCGTCTGCGCGCCCCCGTTCACCCATGCGTCAACAGCCGTTCGGCCAGTTCCAGATCGGCCGCCTTGTCCACATCCACGGCGGCCATGCCGAAGGGCATCTCCACAATGGCCGCCCTGGCCCCCGCCAGCTTCCCCAGCCGGGCCAGGGCTGCCGTGATGGTCAGGCGGCCCAGCAGGAAGCGCAGGATGGACCAGGGGCCCAGCAGGCGGATCATGCGCAGCGGGTTCTTCCGCTGCGCCTCCACCTGCCGCCACAGCCGGGCGATGCCAGCGGCCTGGGGCGTGCGGAAGGCAAACATGTTGCAGCCGGAAAAGGCCCCATCGGCAAAGCGCAGATATGTCCGCTGCGTATCCGGCACCGCGGCCATCACCGTCTGATCGCGGGCCAGGGCGGCACAGACATCGCTGCCGTCGGGCAGATGTGTCAGGAAATGCTCCACCCATTCCGGGCGTAGCAGCGCATGGTCTGCCGTGGTGACGAACAGCGGCGTGCCCAGCGCATCCAGGGCGGCGGAGACGCTGCGGCTGGGGCTGCCCTCTGCCGGCAACAGGCGCAGGCGGCCGCTGGCCAGCAGCGGCGCCAG
This sequence comes from Niveispirillum sp. BGYR6, assembly GCF_027568365.1. Taxonomy (NCBI): domain Bacteria; kingdom Pseudomonadati; phylum Pseudomonadota; class Alphaproteobacteria; order Rhodospirillales; family Azospirillaceae; genus Niveispirillum; species Niveispirillum sp. BGYR6. The sequence continues at coordinate 344,168 of NZ_JANLNL010000002.1, forward strand.
TTCCGTATCGGCCTGCACCAGATCGGGCCGTTCGATGGCGACATGGATGGTGCCGATGCTGGGGCTGGCCAGCAGCGCCCGCACCACCCGCAGCAGCATGGGCACGCCGGCCACCGGCACGAACGCCTTGTGGCTGACCCCGCCCAGCTTGGCCACCGGGTCTTCCGGCCCGCGGGAGCCGGCCAGAACCAGGGTCGTCACGCCGGAAAAATCAACCATCACAAATCCTTGCCGAACAGCCGGTAGGTTTTGTAACGGCTGGTGCCCAGCGCTTCGATGATGCGGCGCATCGGCATGTTATCTTCCAGAATCCAGGACAGCTCGATCTGGCGATAGCCCAGCTTCAACGCCTCCCGCCGCATCCCGTCAATGATCAGGAAGGGCAGCACCGGGGCCAGCCCGGTGGCAAGGCCGCGCTTCACCCCCATCAGGGGCACGCGCGCCGTCTTCACGCCCTTGACCTTCAGGCGCCAGAGCAGTTTGGCCCAGCCGAACGGCAGCAGCTTGCCGCCCAGATCGCCAATCGCCTCGTTCAGGTTGGGCAGGCAGACGCCGAAGGCCACCGGCTCCCCGTTCAACTCAGCAATCCAGACCAGACGCGGGTTGATGATCGGCTTCAGCGATTTCGCCATATGGGCGATTTCCGACTCGTTCAGCGGCACAAAGCCCCAATTGCCGGCCCAGGCACCGTTGAACACGCTGGTGATGGCGCGCAGGTCGGCATCATAGCGCTTCATGTCCAACATGCGCACAGTCAGCCCGGCCGGCAGCGGCCGGTCGATCAGCGCGCGCACCGACCGCGGCATGTCATGCTGGATATCATAGAGATAGGCGAAGACATCCTTCGCCTTGGCATAACCCGCCTGCTCCACCAGCCCCGGCAGATAATCCCGGTCATGGCCCATCATCAACATGGGCGGCGTGTCATGCCCGGCAACCAGCATCCCGGTTTCTTCATTGACGGACAGGTTGAACGGGCCAACGACACGGGTGATGCCGTGGCCCTTCAACCATTCCTCCGCCGCATTCAGCAGGGCGCGCACCAGGGCCGGATCATTCTCCGCCGCCAGCAGGCCGAAATGGCCCGTGCCATTGCGGTGCAGTTCCAGCGCCGAACGATCCACCTGGGCGGAGATGCGGCCCACCAGCCGATCACCCTGCCATGCCAAGAAGAAGCGCACATCGGCATGGTCGAAGAAGGGGTTCAGCTTGGGCGACAGCGACTCCTTCCGCTCCAGCAGCAGCGGGGGAATCCAGTTGGGATCACCCTGATGCAACCGATAGGGCAGCCGGATGAACTGGTCCATGCCGGCGGCGTCGGTCACCGGCTGGATGCGGAAGGCGGGGGCGTTCAAGATGTGGCCTTTGCGGTGTTGCTGTCACTGCCGGCCGGCGGGCGCGGCGGCCGGTCACGCGGGGGGGCACCGGTGGCTTCCATCACCCAGGGGTACCGCGCCGCCTCTTCCAGATCATAGCCCAGGTTGAACACCGTGGGGCTGCGCGGCTTTTCCTTGGCATGGGCGTAATAGCTGCGGAACAGCATGTCCGGGCCATAGGCGATGATGCCGTAATTGCCATCCTCGTTATGGAAATGGTGATAGAGGTGCAATTGCTTGATCCGCACCACCCAGGCCCAGCGGGGCTTGTAGTTGAGGTGCTGGATGCAGTGGAAGAATTCGTAAATGCAGGTGGTGACCAGCCCGGTCGCCAGGGCCGCCGCCGCACCCGCCTTGCCATCAATGGCCCAGCCAAACGGCACCGTCACCAGGGCGATGGTGGGCAGCGTGTTGGCCAGACTGCCGAACAGCACTTCCAGCTTATGCGGATCCTGGTGATGGTCGAAATGGATACGCTTCCACAGCGGGGCGGACCATTTCATCCGGTACAGCCAGCGCCCATGCAGGATGTAGCGATGGATGCCGTACCAAGCCATCGGATAGATCAGGGAGGCGACGAAGACCGTCGCCGCCAGCCGCCAGCCACTTTCAAACCAGATCAGCGCCAGCACAGCACTGATCAGCGCCAGCGCCGCATAGACCTGGATGGCTGGGTATGTCGAATAGGCGATCGCCAGATCGCGCAGATTCATTTTTCCAAGGTCGTAGCTGCGGCCACGCCAGGCATCGCCCCACATGCCTCGCATCCTTTCCAAAAAAGCACGGGCTGGCTGCCGATGGCCCCCAACCCCTTGTCAATGTTGCGTTAAACTATGCGCCACCTTTGCCGGCTTTCAAGTCCGGCAAGATGCCGCGTCTACCCTTCCACATGCACCATGATGGCCCCGCCAATGGCCGTGAACAGCAGCACCGGCGACCAGACGGCAATCCAGGGCGGCATGGCCCCGGCTTGGCCCATGGAACTGAGGATGCCGGAAGACAGCAGGAAGGCCAGACCGATCACCACGCCCAGCGCCAAACTGCCCATCGCCCCGCCACGCCGGCGCAGGCCATGGGCCACGGGTGCCGCCAGCAGCAGCATCACCAGGGAACCCAGCGGCCCGGCATATGTCGCGTGCAGGCGGGTGGCGTAATAGGCCTGGCTCTGGCTGCCAGCCCAGGCGCCATGCAGGATGCGCAGCAACCGGTTGACGGAGATGCTTTGCGTCGGGGCCTTCAGCTCAATCAGGTTGGCGGGCGTCAGCGGCGGCGTCCATTCCAGGGCCGGCAGTTGGTCCACCACCAGCGGCGTACCGACGCGGGTGCGCGAAACCCCGGAAAGCTGCCATTTGCCATCCCGCCAGACACCGTTTTTGGCCTGCAGGATCAGCGTGGCCTTGCCGCGACTATCGCGCTCCACATATTCCAGCCCTTTCAGGCTTTGCCCGTCATCGCCAATATCCTTCAGCCCCACCACGGCATTGCCCAGCCGGAACCAGAGCGGTTCCGGCTTTGCCGCCTCATCCCCCTCCGGGTCTTGGGTGGAGGCCCACCAGGTGACGAAGGCGCGTTCCGAACGCGGGGCAATCTGGTCGGTCAGCAGGAAATGCAGCCCCGCCACCACCAGGGCCGCCGGCATCAGCGCCCCCATGATCTGATAGGGCGTCATGCCCACCGACCGCATGGCGACGAATTCATTGGTGGCGGCAAAGCTCCACAGCGTGGAGAGGGAGCCGATCAGCACCGCCAGCGGCACCACCCGTTCCACGATCATCGGCATCCGCAGCACCGTATAGCGGATCAGATCGCCCGCCCCGCCACCCCGCTGCAAAACGGTGCTGGCGGCATCCAGCAAATCCAGCAATTGCAGCAGAGCTGAGAGCGCAAACAGCACCGACAGCACACGGACCAGGAAGGTACGGGTCAGATAGCGTGTGATGGTATTGGTCATTTGCCCGCCCCCTTGCCGGCCTTCCGGCGCGGCAACAGCCGCCGCAGCCAGCCCAGCACGGTATCGATGCCATCGAACAGGGCGGCAAACGGATTGACGCCGGGATGGATCTGCGCCTGCCGGAACAGCCAGGCGCACAAGGCGGCGAACAGCGCAAAAGGCAGCCAGATGGCCAGCACCGCCGGCACCCGGCCGACATCGGCCAGACTTTCGCCCAACTGGATGGAATGGTGGTAAAGAATCAGGATGAAGGTGGCGAGCGCGATCCCCTGCCCCCGCCGGGCCCGCTTAGCCGCCATGCCCATCGGCACCGCCAGCAGCGGCAGCAGCGGCAGCGACAGGGCGCGGGCGATGCGGGCATGGAACTCCGCCTCGATCTTGCTGCGCGGCAGGATGGAATGCGGATCATGCATTTCCGTCCACAGCTCCGGCAAGGTCAGTTCCCGTTCGCTGTCGCCACGGGCGCGGAACGGCTCCGTGATCAGTTGGAACGGCCGGTCCAGCGTCAGCACCCCGAAATCCAGCACCTGCTGCCGGCCATCGGGCAGGGTGCGCACCTGCACCCCATCTTTCAGGGTCAGCAACACCCGTTCCCGGTCCTCCGTCGCGGCCAGGGCGCCGGAAGCCGCCGTCGTCACCCAGGTTTCCCCATTGTCGCGGTTCTGGTGAACGAAAACCTGTCGCAACTGGCGGCCGGTCTTGTCGACGATATCGGCGCTGATCGTCACCCCATCGCCGGCATCCACAAAGGTGGCTTCCGGCACGGTGGCATCCCAAGCGGCATTGACCACCATGTGATAAAGCGTGCTGTAGCCATAACGTCCATAGGGCTGCAGAAACCCGAACAGCAGGACGGAGAAAACCATCAGCCCCGCCCCCAGCCACAGAAAGGCGCGCGCGATGCGCGGCACTGACAGGCCGGTGGATTGCAGGGCATCCAGTTCATTATCCTCCCCCATGCGGGCGACGATGATGAAGATGGAAATGAAAAAGGCCGCCGGCAGCGCCAGCCCCAGATAATGCGGGATCAGGTTGGCCGCCATGCGGATGACCAGATCGAATGGCCCGCCATGAGCGGCCAGCAGATCAAACAACCGCAACAGCCGTTCCATCAGCAGGGCAATCAGCACCACCACCAGCGACGCCGCCAGCGGCTTCAGCGTCTGGCTGAGGATATAGCGGTCGATCACCCTGGTGCTGACAATGGCCGTCCGTTCGCCGCGCGTCACGCTTCTGTCCACCTCACACCACCCCGACCCAGCGCATGGCAACAGCAGCCCGCAGCCGTTCCAACGCCCGGGACGGGTAATGGCGTTTCACCAAACAGATATGGAAGGCGTGCATGATGCTCATCGTCGCGCGGCCGGGCCTGACTTTTCCAAAGCGCGCACCATAGAGCTAAATGCAGGGGGAGGCAAACGGCAGCCGCCACCGGTCACGCCCAGGGCAGCAATAACGTATAGCCGTCGACCGTGCGCATGGCGCCGGCCCCGTCATAGCCCCGGACCTCCACCTGCACCCGCCAGCCGCCGCCGTCTGTGTCCACCGTCACAAGGTTCCATTGCGCGGCAGGATAGCGGCCATGGCGGATGGCGGAGGCAGACGGCACGGTCAGGCTGGGGATCAGGCCGTTCGGCCCTTTCAGCATGGCCAGGCTGGCCCGGTGGGCATGGCCATGCAACAGCATCTCCGCCCCCGTGCGGGCCAGCAGGTGGCGCAAGGCCGCCGCATCGCTCAACCCCTTGCGCCGACGCACGACGCCGGGTGCCACCGGGTGATGCACCATCACCACCCGGAACAGCCGCTCGCGCGCCAGATCGGCCAGCATGTCGCCCAACGCCTCCACCTGCGCCGTCCCCAGCCGGCCGGTGGCCAGCAAGGGGGCCGTCGGCACACCGGAATTCAGCCCGATGAAGGCCACCGGCCCGCGCCGGCGCAGGGCGGGGAACAGCCCGTCCGGCAAGGGCGCATCGGGGGCGGGTGGCCGGTCGCCCTGCATATAATCGCGCCACAGGCCCAGCCCCTGGGCAAAGGGCGCGGGCACCATCGCATCATGATTGCCGGGAATATAGCTGACCTGCTGCGGCGGGCCGACGCGGGCCAGCCAGTCCCGACCGCGCTGGAACTCCCCCGGCCAGGAGATATTGGCGATATCGCCGGTGCAGGCGATATGGTCGGGGGCCGCCGCCTGGATATCCGCCAGCAGACAATCCAGCACCGCCGGCTGATGCACATGGCGCTTCTTGCGCTGCCAGGAGAGATAGCTCAGCAGTTGCTTGGTGAAAAAGCCCCGCCCGCTGAGCCGGTCAGGCGCCAGCGGCAGGTGCGGATCGGAAAAATGGGCGAAGCGGAAGGCCGACATGGGCGGCACCCTACGACGTTCCATCCCCTGCGGCAAAGCCCCCATAGGCAAATGCGCGGACAGCCTGTATGAAGGCTGCCAAAATCCGCACGCATCACATGGTATTCCCTCCCGTGACCGCTGACCGCACGCACAAACCCGGCAAGTGCCGGGTGCCGACCCTTTCCCAGATCCGGCGGAACGGCGATGGCCGTTTCCCGCTTTCTGCCTGACCGGAAAGGGCTTGTGCGCTCGTCATGTCTCGTCTGGGCCTGATCCGTAATCCGAAAAGCCAGCGCAACAAGCAGGGCGGCGGCGACACCCGCGCCCAGGCCGCAGCCTTGCTAGGTTTCTATTTCGCCGAGCCGGCCACCCCGGCGGAGTTGCGCGACACGCTGGCCGATTTCGCCCATGACGGCGTCGATACGATCTGTGTCGATGGCGGCGACGGCACCGTGCGCGACGTGCTGACCGCCCTGCCCGGCGCCTTTGGTGACCGGCCGCCCCGGCTGGCCATCATGGCATCGGGCAAAACCAACCTGATCGCCGCTGATGTCGGCACGCCGGGCCATGGCTTGAAGGCACTGGAACGGCTGGTGGGTGCTGCCCAGGCCAACCGGCTGGGCGACAATGTGACCCGCCGGCCGATCCTGTCCATCACCTGGCCGGATGGCGAGCATGAACCGGTGCGCGGCATGTTCATGGGTGGCGGTGCCTTCACCCGTGGCACGGAACTGGCCAATTCGCACATTCACCGCGCCGGCTTCACCCAGGGGCCGGCGGTGGCGATCGCCATGGCCGGGGTGCTGGGCCGGGCGCTGATCGGCAATGATCAGCATGGCTGGCTGGCGGGCGAAGCGATGGGCATCACCATCGATGGCCATCGCGCGCAGGATGGCAACCGCTTCCTGTTCCTGGCCACCACCCTGGAACGGCTGATCCTGGGGCTTTGGCCCTTCTGGGACCATGGGGCGGCGCCGTTGCGCTATCTGGATATCGCGGCCAACCCGCCCCGCCTGCTGCGCGCCCTGCCGGCCCTGGTCAAGGGCAAGCCCCGCCCTTGGATGCTGGACAGCGGTGCCTATCGCAGCGGTGGTGCGCAGGTGCTTGACCTTGCCCTGCCCCGCCCCTTCATCATGGATGGTGAAACCTATCCGGCCGGCCGCATCCGGCTGTCGGCGGAAGATGTGGTGGATTTCGTGATCCCGTCATGACGGACCGGCTGCTGAACCTGATCGGGCAGGAAAGTAAAGGCCCACCCCCTGCCCCGGCGCAGGCCGTGGTGGCAGCCCTGTTGGCCCAAGGCGGCAACAATGTCGCCGCCATCCTGTTCTATGGCTCCAACCTGCGCAGCGGCGATGTCGACGGGGTGCTGGATTTCTATGTGCTGGTGGACAGCCTGACCGGCTGGCACCGCTCCCGCCCCCTGGCCCTGGCCACCCGCCTGCTGCCGCCCACGGTGGAATTCTGGGAGGTGCCGTGGCAGGGCCATGTGCTGCGGGCCAAGGTGGCCGTGCTGCGCGCCGACCAGTTTGCCAGCGCCACCCGGCCCAACAGCCTGGACACCACCATCTGGGCCCGTTTTGCCCAACCGGTGATTCTGGCCCATGCGCGCGATGCCGCCGCCCGCCAGGCCACCCTGTCGGCCCTGGCCGGTGCTGTGGCCACCGCCGCAAGCTGGGCCGTGCGGCTGGGGCCGGAAAGCGGCACCCCGCGCCAGTTCTGGGAAGCCCTGTTCCGCGCCACCTATGCCGCTGAATTGCGGGTGGAAAAGGGCGAACGCGGCGTCAGCCTGGTGGAACATGCCGAAGCCCGCTATGCCGCCCTGCTGTCCCCGGCATTGACCCTGGGCGGCATCGGGTTTCAGGTGGAAGGTAACCTTTTCACCCCTCACCTGAGTGCGGCAGAGCGTGTCAAAGGTCGCGCCGCCTGGGGCCGGCGGCGCTTTGCCGGCAAGCTGCTGAACATCGCCCGGCTGGTGAAGGCAGCTTTCACCTTCAAGGGCGGCGTCGATTACATTATCTGGAAAATCCATCGCCATTCCGGCGTGCGGCTGGAGCTGACGCCATGGCAGCGGCGCCACCCGATTCTGTCCGCCCCGCTGATCCTCTATCGGTTGCGGCGCCTGGGGGCCATCCGCTGATGCCGGGCAACCCGACGCTGGCCCATTACGAAGACCATGCGGCGCGGTACGATGCCAGCTTCGTCGATCATGATACCAGCGACGCCATCAGCCGGCTGCTGGCAGCCCTTTCCATGCCGGCACCGACGGTGCTGGAACTGGGCTGCGGCAATGGCCGCGACCTGTTGGCCCTGCAACAGGCCGGTGCTACGGCGGAAGGGGTGGAGGGGGCAGCCGCCCTGGCCGCCATCGCCGCCCGCCGCAGCGGCCGGCCCATCCATCATTTCGATCTGCTGTCCCCCCGCAACCCGCCCTGGCAGGGGCGGCAGTTCCAGGCGCTCTACGCCCATCACGTGCTGTTCCACATCCCCAGCCCCGCCCTGCCCTTTCTGTTGTGGCGGGCACGGGATTGGCTGGTGCCGGATGGGCTGTTTTATTTCTGTGATGCCACCGGCGACGGGCTGGAAGGCACCATGCCTGACGGACGCCATATCGCCTTGCGCCGCCCGCAGACCCTGCACCGTCTGATGCGGGAGGCTGGATTCGTGCTGGTGGAAGAATGGCGTCGGCCCTTGGGCGCGCCCCGGCGACAGCAAGGTTGGCTGGCCGGTATCTGGCAGAAGACAGACGAATAAAAAAGGGCGGCGCCATCGGCACCGCCCTTTTTAACTTTCAGACCCAAAAGCCTGTCTTTACTCCGCCGCCTGCACCAGACCGGGCAGCACGCCGAGACGGCGGCCCACCTGGGCAAACAGCTCAATCGCCGTATCAATCTGCTGCGGCGTATGCGCGGCGCTGACGCTGGTGCGCAGCAGGGCCAGACTGTTCGGCGTTGCCGGCGGCAGCGCCAGATTGAGATACAGCCCCGCTTCCAGCAGACCATTCCAGAAGGCGATGGCCAGTTCCTTGGTCGGCAGGGCCACAGCGACGATGGGGTTAGCCACCGGACCAACCTGGAAGCCCAGATTGCGCAGACCTTCATACAGCCGGCGGGAATTGGAATTCAGCCGCAGCCGCAGGCCCGGCTCCTCCCGCAGGCGCTTCAGGGCCTGCAACGAGGTGGCGATGACCGAGGGCGGCAGCGAGGCGGTGAACATATAGGGGCGGCAGGCCACCCGCAGAATGTCAAAGTCCGGCAGGTCGGAAACGCAGAAACCACCGACCGCGCCCAGGCTCTTGGAGAAGGTGCCGACGATGAAATCAACGTCAGCCTCAACCCCCACTTCCTCCGCCAGACCGCGCCCGGTTTCCCCCAGCACGCCCATGGAATGGGCTTCATCCACCAGCAGGAAGGCACCAGCCTCCCGCTTCACCTGGGCGAATTCCTTCAGCGGGGCCGTGTCGCCCAGCATGGAATAGATGCCTTCCACCACCACCAGCTTATTGCCGGGATGGTCAGACAGGCGGCGCAGGCGCTTATACAGGTCATCCGGGTCGTTGTGGCGGAAGCGCACAACCTGACCCGTGGTCATCTTGGCCGCATCATAGATGCTGGCATGGCTGTCGCCATCGATGACCAGGATGTCATCCTTGCCCACCAGGGTGGAGATGATGCCCAGATTGGCCTGATAGCCGGTGGTGAACACCATGCAATGCTGGCGGCCATAGAAATCAGCCAGGGCCTTTTCCAGATCGCCATGGCCGGTATAGGAACCGTTGGCGATGCGGGAACCCGTGGTGCCTGTGCCCTGTTCCACCAGCGCTTCGACACCCTTGTCGATGCAGCTCTGGTCGAAGGTCAGGCCCAGATAATTGTTGGTGCCCAGCAGAATGGTGCGGCGACCGTTCAGCATCCCCTCTGTCGGGGACAGGATACCATCAAACTGAACCGAGAACGGATCTCGGCCGATGGCGGCCATCTTATGATACGATTCACGCAGTTGGGTGTATTTAGCGAGAATAGTCATGACTCAGGCGCGCCCCCGGAGATCCTGAATGGTCCTGGCCAGGTCGCCAATGGTTTCGACCTCGGCAATCCGCTCCAGCGGGATCGAGACGTCGAACTTATCTTCGAGCACCATCACAAAATCCATCACAGCCAGGGAATCAAGGCCGAGATCGCGTGTGATGTTGGTGTCCGTCGTGATGGTGACCGGCGTGGGTAGGGTTGACCCCAGGGCAGTTATTATTTCTTCAACGATTTCGTTGAGATCAGCAGTCATAAAAGTCGCCCCAGAGTCTCAAAACAACAGCCATCGCGGTGACGCGGCGCTGTCATGGTTGTGCCAGCTGACCACGCAGGTGCCCCCCTGTGCGATCAGAAAAGCGTCACGATCCCGTAAGGTAAATGCAACGCCCATGGATGCAAGAACAAACCATCATCACAATGCCATTGCAGTGACAGAAGACACAGCACTGGGTAATTCCGCAACACCTTGTCGCGCCAAATCGCCCGTCAGCTATATCCAGCCGTGAGAGCGGTACCAACCTGCCGTGGCATGGAAACCTTCAGCTAAGCTGATATTGGGGCGCCAGAGAGCCGAATCCGGCATGTCCGTCGCTGCCACTGTCCAATCAGGATGCAGAATTTCCCGCACCTTTCCCCGTGTCAACATGGCGGGCCGGCCGGTCAGGCGGGCCTGGAAGCCAGAAAGCCTGCCCAGCAGCGACAGCAGGCTGGGCGGCACGGGCAGCCGACGGGCCCGGTGCCCCACCGCCGCCGCCGCACAATCCAGCAGCTCATCCCAGCCATAGCCGGCATGATGGCCGTCGCACAGGGTATAGCGGCGCCCCATCACGCCGGGGGCAACCAGGGCAGTAATCGCGGCCGCAGCGTCACTGACATGCAGCATGGCGATGCGCGCCGCCGGTCGCCCCAGCACAGGGACCACGGGGCCGGCGGCGGCCTTGAACAAAGACAGGGTTTCCCGGTCCCAAGGGCCATAGATCGCCGGGGGACGGATGATCAGCCAGTTTTCCCCGCCATAGGCGGCAATCGCCGCATCCTCCCCCGCCCGCTTGCTGGCGGCATAATCGGAAAGCGCCGGTTCCCGCGCGGCCTGGCTGGAAATCACCAGAAAACGGGCCTGGGGCGCATGGCGGGCCACTGCCCGCCCCAGCCGCGCCGATCCGCCTTCATTGACAGCGAAGAAAGCTTCCCGACTGACGGCCTTGATCAGGCCACCGGCGTGAATGACCGCCGCGGCCCCGGTCACCAGCCGGGCCAAGGCGGCCTCATCCCCCAGATCGCCGGGCACCAGCTGCGGGTGAACCCCCTCCAGCAGCGGATGGGCGGGATCCTGGCGCACCAGCAACCGGGGCTGATACCCGCCCTGCCAAAGCGCCGCCACCAGATGGCGCCCGAGAAAGCCGGTCCCCCCGGTAACAGCGACGACAGGCCGCGCCACCACCATATCAGGCGGCCTGCGGTTCGAACTCACCCGCCAGATACATCTGCTTGGCCTTGGTCCGGCTCAGCTTGCCGGACGAAGTCTGCGGCAGGGAATGGGTGGGAACCAGCACCACCTTCACTTCCAGCCCATGGGCGGCGCGCAGCACGCCGGTCACCTCTGCCGCCAGGGCGGCGCGGGCTTCCGCCTGGTTGGGGCGGCACTGCACCAGCACCGTCACCACCTCGCCCGCGTCGCTGTCGACGGAGAAGGCCACCACATCGCCGCTGCGCAGCGAGGGTACGGCATGTTCGGCCGACCATTCCAGATCCTGCGGCCAGATATTGCGGCCATTGACCAGGATCAGATCCTTGGCCCGGCCGGTGATGACAATCTGACCGTTGCAGAGATAGCCCAGATCGCCGGTATCCAGCCAGCCATCGGCGGAGAACACAGCTGCCGTCTCCTCCGGTCGGTTGAAATATCCCTGCATCAGCGACGGGCCGCGGGCGAAGACCCGGCCCACCCGCTTTTCCGGCAGCACGGTGCCATTCGGGTCGCGGATTTCCAGCTCATGCAGGGGCAGCGGCGGACCATTGAGCACGAATTCACGGGTGCGGACACTCTCTGCGCTGGGGGAAACCGCCACCCCGTCATTTTCCAACCGGTCCAGATCGACAAGATCGGTCACGACACCGGTATCCAGCGGCGCGAAGGACAGGGCCAGCGACGCTTCCGCCATGCCATAGGAGGGCACGAAGGCTTCGGCGCGGAAGCCGCGCGGGGCGAACATCTCAGCAAATTTGCGCATCACGCGCGGGCGCACCATGTCGCCGCCAATGCCGGCACCGCGCCAGTTGGACAGGTCCAGCCCCTCGGTCGACGCGGTCTCTGCCCGCCGGGCCGCCAGCTCATAGCCGAAGCTGGGGCTGTAGGAGAGGGTGCCGCCATTGCGGCTGATGAGCTGCAACCAGAGCAGCGGCCGACGCGCGAACTCGCGTGTCGGCAGATAATCGATGGAGATCTGGCAGACCAGCGGGGTCAGCAGAAAACCGACCAGCCCCAAATCATGGTAGAGCGGCAGCCAGGAAATGCAGCGATCCTTGGCCGTGATCTTCAGCCCATGGGCCCTGATGGCCTGGGCATTGGCCATCAGGGCGCGCTGGGTGACCGCCACGCCCAAGGGGAAGCGGGTGCTGCCGCTGGAGAATTGCAGATAGCAGAGATCGTCCGGGGTGACGGTCGGCAGCGTGACGCCGCTGCCATCAACATCGGCGAACCGGGCCAATGTGCCCACCACCTTCAGGCTCAGCCCGTCGGTGGCGGCGCGCAGCCATTCTTCCAGATTGGCCGGGGACAGGGCGGCGCCGGCATCCGCCCCCTGGATCATGCGGCGGATATGGTCGATATAGGCATCCTTGCCGCCAAAGGCCGCCGGCAGCGGCAGCGGTGCCGGCACCAGACCAGCAAACTGACAGGCGGCAAAGGCCCGCATAAAATCGCCATCGCTTTCAGCGATGATGGCGACCCGGTCCCCCTTCACCAAACCCTTCGCCAGCATCCGGCGCGCCAGGTCCAGCGCCTGGGTGTAAAGCTGGGCATAGGGCAAGGCCTCGGTCAGCTCCCCCTTGCCGGAATAGAAATTGAGGCCCGTTTCACCCTGCGCCGCATAAGCAATCGCCTCCGCCACCGTGGCGAATTCCGCCAGACGGGACGGCAGGGCATGAAACGATGGCGTGGGACGAAGCATAGCGCAGGGATCCGGATGCTTACGGGTGCGAAGATACCCGTTGGTCAAATCAAAGAACCATGGGCACAGGGGGATGCCTTCGCGGGCCCCTGTGCCAACGGTGATGGGCGCTCATACCAGAGGGAGGGCGCGGGGGCAATCGGTCAGCAAGGCAAAAGTCCTGCGATGGCCGCGCGCGCCCTCATGCCTGCCATGGATATGGCGGGGGTGACAGTCACCTATGCGTGAAGCCTATCCAAAAGGGCGCCACCATCCGTCGGCGTCTGTGACTATTATCACTTTGCCGCAACGCACCTCGGCCTAAATGTGTGCTTTATCCAAGCCGGCTGGTGCGCTATGCGCCATTCTGACTTCATCTCCTTGTTCGATAGGGTAAGACATGGCCCGCCATCTGCCAGCCACTCCGTTGCGCCGCCGCGGCATTGCCGCGTTGCTGGCGGCTGCCCTGCTCTGCACGGTGACAGCCACCGGGGCTGGCGCACAGGACCGATCAGCCCGCCAAGCACAGGAAGACAGTGCCAATGATCCGCTGGAGCCGGTGAACCGGGGGATTTTCTGGTTCAACGAGGGTGTGGACACTGTCTTGCTGCGCCCCACGGCAAAGGTTTACCGCACCGTCCTGCCGGACCCCGCGCGAACCGGCATCCGCAATGTGCTGCGCAACCTGCGCTCCCCGCTTGATCTGGCCAACCAGCTGCTGCAGGGCGACGTGCCGGGTGCTGCAAATGTGATCAAGCGGTTCGTCATCAATTCCACCGTCGGGCTGGCCGGCCTGATTGATGTCGCTGCCGAAAAGGGCATTCCCTACGAGTATGAGAGCCTGGATCAGACATTTGCCGTCTGGGGCGTTCCGGAAGGGCCGTATCTGGTTTTGCCGGTGCTGGGCTCCTCCAGCCTGCGCGACGCTTTCGGCACGGCAGGCGAATTCGTTGCAGACCCTATTACCAACTACGCCTCCAACACGGATCGCACCTGGATCAGCTATACGCGTGCCGGCCTGTATGCCGTGGACACGCGGTCGGAATATCTGGATGCGCTGGATGATGTAAAACGGAACAGCTTCGATTATTACGCCTCCATGCGTTCCCTCTACCGCCAGCGGCGTGACGGCTGGATTCGGGACGGCAAGGCCGACATGACGCAGATGCCGGACATTCCCGACTACGATAATGCGCAATAATCGGCTCTGCTCGACGGGCATCGGTGACCGGCTGATCGGCACCGACAATTCTTCCAACAGAAAAGGCGCCGGCGGTTCCCCGCCGGCGCCTTTATTTTTGTCACCGCAGATCAAAAGGATCAGCGACCGGTCTTGATCTTGGTCCAGGCGCGGGTGCGTTCGCGTTCAGCCTTCTGCGGCAGCTGCTTCACGGTGAAGAACTTGGCCATCACTTCCGGCGGCGGGAAGATCACCGGATTGCTGGTGATTTCCTTGTTCATCAGCGGCCAGGAGGCCGGCACCGCATTGGCATAGGCGACATAGTCGCTGATGCCGGCCATCACCTTGGGCTCCAGCACGAAATTGATGAAGGCCGAGGCAGTTTCCATGTTGGCACCGGCCGGAATGGCGGCCATATCGAACCAGACCTGTGCACCTTCCTTGGGGATGGCATAGGCGATCGTGTGCTTGGCCTTGGCCTTTTCCGCCCTTGCCTTGGCCTGGAACACGTCACCGGAATAGCCAACCGCCACGCAGGCATCACCAGAGGCCAGCGGGTCGATCACCGAGGGGACAAAGGTCTTGATATAGGGGCGGATGGCCAGCATGGCTTCCTCCGCCTTCTTCAAATCTTCCGACTTGTCGGAATTGGGGTCCAGCCCCTGGGACTTCAGCACGGTGGGCAGAATATCGGTCTGGCTGTCCAGGAAGACGATGCCGCAGGCGGCCAGCTTCTTGGCATTTTCCGGCTTGAAGACGACATCCCAGCTGTCAACCGGGGTGTTGGGCAGGATTTGCTTCAGCTTTTCGACATTATAGCCGATACCGATGGTGCCCCATTCATAGATGATACCATATTCATTGCCCGGGTCGGTGGTTTCCACCAGCTTCATCAGGGCCGGGTCCAGATTCTTCAGATTGGGGATCTTGGACTTGTCCAGCTTCTGCACCGCCTTGGCCTGGATCAGCTTGCGCAGGGTGGGTTCGGCCGAGGGCACCACAACATCATAGCCGGAATTGCCGACCAGCAGCTTCGATTCCAGCGTCTCCAGATCGGTAAACAGATCGTACTGGGTCTTGATCCCGGTGGCCTTGGTAAAGTCATCCAGGGTGGTTTCGCCGATATAATCGGCCCAGTTATAAATATTGACCTTCTTTTCCTGGGCCATGGCGGTATGGCCCAGGGCGATGGCAGCCACCATGCCGATGACGCCCAGCACCTGCTTCATTTTCATCAAAGACCCCCAATGAAGTGGGGCGGCCCCGCGCCACGGTGCCGCCCGGTTTCTGGCGCCGGAAAGGCCCCAGGACGGGGGAATTGCACATGGCTGCCCCGCCCTTGTCAACGGCGATGCATTCAGCAAACAGCCCTAATCCGATAAGGTTTCGTCCTTATTCCCATCGCAACGCACCATCGGCTTATGGCATAACCGCAGCAACGTGCCGATGATGGGGCGAACATCCCGATTGATGCGGAGCAACAAGGCCTTGCAGCCCGAGACAGCAACACAATTCGGTTTCCACGCGCCCAACAGTCTGGTGCGGGCCCTGATCGAATTCTGCCAGTCCCGGCCGGTCACACCGGTGGGGCGGCGGGCGGCCTTATGGCTGCGGCGGCTGGCCATGCTGATCCATGGGCCGGTATTTGATGTCGCGGTCCGCGGCATCAATCTGCGGCTTTATCCGGGGGATAATGTCGGCGAGCGCAAATTCCTGTTCATGCCGCAATTCTTCGATCCGGAAGAAATGGCGCTGATGGCCAGCCGGCTGCCACGCGACGGCACCTTTGTCGATATCGGCGCCAATATCGGGCTTTATACCCTGAATGCTGCCCGCACGCTGGGCCCCGCCGGCCGCATCATTGCGTTTGAGCCGGGGCCGGAGGCGGTGCGCCGGCTGCGCATGAACCTGTCGCTCAACCGCACCGATGCCACCATCACCCATGTTGAATGCGCTGTTGGCGCCAGCGAAGGGGTGATGGGATTGCATTTGGACGGGAGCAATCTGGGCGGTTCCAGCCTGGTGCATGAACATGGCGGGGATGCCACCCCGGTGCAGGTCCGGCCCCTGCTGGCGGTGCTGCAGGAGCTGGGCATCCGCAGCATCGATCTGCTGAAGATCGATATTGAGGGGGCGGAGGACCAGGCCCTGCTCCCCTTCTTTGACAGTGCGCCGGCCAGCCTGCACCCACGGCTGATGATCATCGAGCGGTCGGAGACGTCGTGGAAGCAGGATGTGCTGGGCCGGCTGGAGCAGCTGGGCTATCGCCGCTTCGGTGACAGCAAGATGAACTGGTTGCTGGAAAAGACCGGCGGCTGATTCTGTCCGGGGCTCGCCCCATGCCTGCCATGTGCGCCCCGGGCTGGTGCACCGGGGCGGATTGGCGCAGGCTGCGACCCATTCCGTAACAGTCCAGCCTACGCGAAAATGCCTGTCTCTCTTCTGCCGCCGGCCGGCAGTACTGGCCGCGCCATCCTGGCGATGATCGGCGCGGTTGCCCTGTTTTCCACCATGAATGCGATGATCAAATCGCTGGCCGGGCATTATCCGCTGGGAGAGATCGTCTTTTTCCGCGCGCTGTTCGCCATGGTGATCCTGTTGCCGGTGATCTGGCGGGCGGGTGGCCTTGCCACCCTGCGCACCGACCGGCCCTGGGGCCATGTGCTGCGCAGCATCATCGGCGTCATCTCCATGACCTGCGGCTTCACGGCCATCAGCCTGCTGCCGCTGGCCAATGCCGCCGCCTTTGCCTTCACCGCCCCGCTCTGGACCACGACGCTGGGCGTGCTGATCCTGGGGGAGAAGGTGCGCTGGCGCCGCGCGCTGGCCTTGATCACCGGTTTCACCGGCGTGCTGATCATGGTGCGCCCCGATGGGGAGCTGCTGCGCCAGATCGCCGCCGGCGGTGAAGCGGCGCTGGGCTGCGCCTTCGCCCTGGCCAGCGCCGCCCTGGCCGCCTGCGCCATGATTTCGGTGCGCCGGCTCTCGGCGACCGAACGCAGTTCCACCATCGTGTTCTATTTCATGCTGACCGGCTGCTTTTATGGCCCGCTGCTGGCCGGTGGCGATTTCCGCCTGCCGACCGGGCATGACACCCTGGTGCTGGTCGCCATCGGTCTGGTCGGTGGGGTTGCCCAGTTGCTGCTGACCACCGCCTATCGCGGGGCACCGGTGGCGGTGATCGCGCCATTCGATTACAGCGCCATGCTGTGGGCCACCAGCTATGGCTTCCTGATCTGGGGGGAGGTGCCGGATTCCCGCGTGATGCTGGGCGCCCTGATCGTGGTATCCAGCGGCATCTATATCACCGTGCGAGAGGCGCGGCTGGGACAGACACCAGCACCCGCCCCGCAATTATTGACCAAGATGGGTTGAGATGAATTATCGCCACGCTTTTCATGCCGGCAATCAGGCCGATGTGATGAAACATGCGGTCCTGGCTTATCTGCTGGATCGCCTGTGCAGCAAGCCGGCGCCCTTCTTCGTGCTGGATAGCCATGCCGGCATCGGTCTCTATGATCTGGACGGGGAGGCGGCCCAGCGCACCGGCGAGGCGGTGCGCGGCATCCGTCGTCTGCTGTCCACGGCCCCTGCCCTGCCCGCAGCCGCCGCCCCCTATCTGGCTCAACTGGCCCGTCTCAATGGCGGGGCGCTGCCGGCGGATGGCACGATCCGGTCTTATCCCGGTTCCCCTGCCCTGGCGCGTGGCCTGATGCGGCCGGGCGACCGGCTGGTGCTGGCGGAACTCCATGCCGAAGATGTGGAAACCCTGCGCGGTCATTTCCGCCAGGATACCCAGGTGGCCGTCCATCATATGGATGGCTGGCTGGCGCTGAAGGCACATCTGCCGCCCAAGGAGCGGCGCGGGCTGGTGGTGATCGACCCGCCCTTCGAGGCGCCGGACGAATATGAACGGATGGTCGCCGCCTTGGCGCTGGCCCATCGTCGCTGGTCGACCGGTATCTATCTGCTCTGGTACCCGATCAAGGACCGGGCCACCATGTGGCGCTTCCACCAGATGCTGGAGGATACCGGCATCCCGAAGATCGCCGCCGCAAACCTGAGCTGGGCGGACGATGATCGCAGCGACCGACTGAACGGTTCCGGCCTGATCATCGTCAATCCCCCCTGGCAGACGGAGGAGGCGCTGGCAGAACTGCTGCCCGCCCTGCACCAGGGGATGGGCGCGGTGCAGGGCGGCACCGCCTGCCACTGGATTCGTGACGAAAACGGCCAGCCCGGTCGGTAATCGAGGGCGTAATACCCATTGCCTTGATCAGAACCGATCGGTTCTGATCAAGGCCCTCAATCGCCGCCGCCAATATACGTTGGCTTGGCTACGCCGCATGTGCGGCGCGACGGCAGTCGCCGCCGTACCAAGTCCCGATGAGTAGAACTCATCGGGACTTGGTATCAGGCGATGCCCGGATTGAAGGAAGGCGGATCGCTGGCCGGAAAGGATTGCTCCGCCGCACGGGTGACCTCGTCCATCTCCCCCTTATCCGTATCCCGGCTGCCACCGTCGGCGACCGCTCCCTGTTTGCGGGCGCCCAGCAGATCATAGGCGGGGCAATAGCCGCTGAGGCCGCGTGCCGCCAGCACGCCGCCGGCAATGCCGGCCAGAATGCTGCCGCGCCGTACCGCCGCAGCCAGCAAAAGACCGCCGGCAAGGGCGGTCAATACCCGTTCTGTCGATCCCAGATTCGGCTGCGGAAGATGATCGCGCAATTGGTGATGAAACATGGTTCGCGTCCTTGATGAGGGGGGGCCGGGCTGGTTTGCGCCCGGTTCCTGCTTTTGGAACGACATCGAATAGTAACGGTTCCCGTGATACGCCATTTCGCGTGAAACCAAACCTTTTGGTCTGCCGTGCGACCTTGCAGCGGCAAGACGCTTCGTTCACAGTAGCCGCCGCTATCCCCGAAAGAGGTGCTTCTCCTGGGGGGTAGTGTTGCAGCGTTTCCAGCGGGGGATTTGATGGTGCAGTTGCGTCACCGGCCGTTCATGGCCGAAATTCAGCGTGCCAAGCGCAACGGCCAGGCCGAGCCGCCAGCGTCCAACGGTACTCAACCCGCCGCACTGCCGCCGCCCATCAATGTCGAATTGGATAATGGCGAGGTACTGGCCGCCATTTCAGCGCTGGGAAACAAGCTGGATCGTTTCCTGTCTGTCGATCACACGCAGATTGAAAAGATCCAGATCGACATTGCCGATATTGCCGGCCGCATCCAGGCCACCAAGGTGGAGATGGCGGCCCTGCGCCATCCGCTGTCCAAGGAAGACAAGTTCCAGGAAGCCAGCGAGCAGCTGGGGGCTGTGGTGCGTGCCACGGAAGAGGCCACCAACCAGATCATGGCCTCCACTGAAGAGATTGAAGATATCGTCAACGAGGTGCGGGCCCAATTGCCGGACGGCTATCAGAGCAGCCGGCTGAAAGATCTCAATGACCTGACCCTGCGCATCTTTGAGGCCTGCAATTTCCAGGATCTGACCGGTCAGCGCATCACCAAGGTGGTGCAAGCGTTGGCCTTCATCGAACAACGCATCGAAGGCATGATCTCGGTCTGGAATCAGAAGGAACTGGAGGCCTTGCCGATGCCGCCCAATCTGGCGCGCCAGGATGCCGGCCTGGACCTGCATGGTCCGGCGGGCGAGAAGGAAAAGGTTTCCCAGGCCGACATCGACGCCTTGTTCGACTGAGGTCAGAGGAAATTCCGACAGGATGCTGATAGTAAAAAAGGCTCGGCGCCAAACGGGACCGAGCCTTTTTTATTATCGGGATTGATGCTCCCTGCCGCCAGGGCCGAGATTACTGTCAATCCGCACTGATGCCGCAACGGGCAGCCAGAATGGCGATCTGGGTTCGGTTGCGCGCCCCCAGCTTCTGCATCATGGCGCGCACATGGACCTTGACGGTCCCTTCCAGAACGCCCAACTGCCGCGCAATTTCCTTATTGGAACATCCCTGCAGCAACAGGCGGAAAATATCACGCTGGCGGTTGGTCAACCGCGCCACGGCAGACCGATCCAGCCCGCCATCGGGCACCTGGATCGGCGATGACTGCGCCACCAGCGGATAGGGAAGCTGCACATAGCCCTCACCACTGAGGGCCAACGCGACCGCCTCCGCCAACACGGCACTGGGATCGCTCTTCAACAGGCAGCACACAGCGCCGGCAGACAGGAAAGTCCGTGCCTCCGCCGGCGTAAAGGCGCCTGCCATCACAATGGCGGGAATACCCGCAAGTGCGGCCAGAAAATCCACCACCCCCACGGTGCGATCATCCGCAAGCCCATCGGCATCCAGCAACACCAGATCGGGACAGGCATCCCCCCGCTCCAACAGGCTCAACGCCTCTGCCGGGGAACCGCATTGCCATGTCTGCGCCCCATCGTGAAGTGACGACAGGGTCAGGGCCAATCCATGGCGCACCAGGGCCTGTGGGTCCACCACAAGGAACCCCCGACGTCGGCGCTGGGATGCGCTGCCAATGTCCGTCGTCACTGTGGGTGCCGCAAACTCCCGCCCCCCGGTCCGGCCCTCACCAGCGGCGGCATTTTCGCCAAAGACAACGCGGAACGGGCTTCCCCGACGTAGGGCCATGGACATCGGGATCTCCTTTTGAATTCCCTTTGATCATCACTCGATGGTGAAAACATATTCATATGGTTTAAGTCTTATCGCAACCATCTTCTAGCGACAGCGATAAAATCTGTTATCATTCTTCAGAGGTCAGCAAGAAATTTCAAAAATATTTTTAATTTCGAAGCAATTTTTATTGTTATTTACTTAAGGGAACACACCCTTTTTAAAGAACTTTTCCTAAAATGCAATATTTTTCGCGGCGCGTATCGGCATCAATGGAGCGAGTTTGTGATGTCTTTAATTCAAACAGGACTCACTTGTGTCCGTAAAACTCTGAAAAAGAGAATTAAAAATGGTGTTTAAGTTAAATAGCAATCCCATCCTGTTGGTGGACCATGATCAGCTGTTCAGCGCGGCCCTGGCGGCCTTGCTGGAGGAAAAGGGTCTGGAGGTAGAACCAGCCCTGCCCTCAATTGAGGCGGCGTTGGAACTGGTGGAAACCGGGCTTGAACCAGCAATGATCATCACGGATCCAGCCGGTTTCTCCCTGGATTCTGAGGGTGACCCGCTACAGCGTCTTCGGGAGCAGCTCCCGGATGTGCGCCTGCTGGTGATCAGTTCTGATATGAGCCAAGAGGCGTTGGGGCGGAGCTTAGCGGCCGGCGCACATGGTCATGTCTCAAAGGGGGCTTCATTCAACGCGGTGCTGCGCGCGGTGCGCCTTGTCCAGCAAGGCCAGGCAGTCTACCCAGCGGTGGCCGCACAGCTGCTGGGACAGGGGCCGGTAAGCGTCAGCGCGGAGAATGCAGCCGCGGGCGGCAATGCCGATCTTTCACCGCGTGAAATGCAAATTCTTGCCTGCGTTCTCGGCGGTCATTCCAATAAGGCGATCGCCCGCCGGCTGGTGATCACGGAATCGACCGTCAAGATGCATTTCAAGAATGCAATGCGGAAGATTAACGCCAGCAACCGCACCCAGGCGGCCATCTGGGCCATGGAACATGGCATAGCCCCCATGGCGTAGGGGACGGCGGATGCCATTTCCTCAGACATAATAATGATGTCGAAACAAAAAGGGGGACCGCCAATGGCAGCCCCCCTTTTTCGCATTGCAGCGTTATCCGTGTCTTTTTTGACGATGGAGGCCGCATTCTTAGAAGAATACAGCCCCCGGTCAAAAGCTTACGGGAAAACGATGACAGCGCGGCGGTTCGACGGCTCACGCACGCCATCGGCGGTCGGGACCAGCAGATCCGTCTCACCCTTGGCTTCCACGGAGATTTCCTTGGACGTCAGCCCCTGGGATGCCAGGTAATCGCGTACGGCTTCGGCGCGGCGCAGCGACAGCTTCTGGTTATAATCGGACGGGCCCGACGTGTCGGCATGGCCGGACACGACAACGCGCACGATCTTGCCAGCCTTCGCATCGCGGGCGACGTTCTGCAGAACCTGCTGAGCGTCGGCAGACAGGGTGGACTTGTCGAAGTCGAAGAACACCGTGAAGTTACGGGTGATCGACGGCGCCGGGGGCGGCGGCGGAGCGGGCTGGGCCGGCGGCGGGGGCGGCGGGGGCGGAGCCACCACGGTGGTGGCCACCGGCGCCGGGGCCGGGGCGGCGCCGAACACGGTGCGAACACCGATCAGCACGCTGTGGGACTTGTAGTCGGCGTCAAAGGCCGGCCGCTCGTTCTTGTACTTCAGCGTGTCCATCGCCAGGAAGCGATAGCCCAGCGTCAGATCCAGGTTGTCGGTGATGGCATACGCGACACCGGCATTCAGCTGATAGGCAAAGCTGTCCGTGTTGCCGTGATTATAGTTGTTGGACGCCAGCAGCGGACCAACAGCGTCGGTCTTCACCCAACCCCAACCGGCACCGGCGCCGACATAGGGGCGCAGCGGGGAGCCGATATCAAACTCCTTCTGGACCACACCCATCATGGTGAAGGCCTTCAGGTTGCCGATCGGCTGACCAGAGCGGCTGGCGGGGCCGCCGGTGATGCCGCTGACTTCATGAACGGTGTAACCACCTTCCAGACCCAGACGCAGCCCTTCACCAAACTGGTAACCCAGTTCGACGACAGAGGACAAAGCATCCTTGGTGGAGACTTCGTTGGTGATGGTGGAAGACTTGAAGTCGCTGTCCTGGAGCCAGTTGACACCGATCTGGGCACCGAAATAGGGGCCCTCAACGGACTTCTGGGCGAAGGCGGCGCTGGGGAGGGCCAAAGCGATCGCCGTCCCCAACAGCAAGTGGCGCAGATTCATCTCTTTATACTCCTCGAAGGCCCTTGGATTGCCGCCCTTCCACGCTGGAACCGGGGGCAGCTTGTTCTGTCTTGGGCAAAAAGATGGCATAGCCACCGTTTATAGCCCAGCCCTCATAGGCTTAACAGAAAATGAAGGAGCAACTCAAGGAGGCAGGGGGCTGGCTAAAGATACTAGCCCTATCGGCTAGGCGCCCCGTTCCCCCTCTTGCTTTTCAGCTATGCCGCAGCGCGAAAGGCATTTAATGCGGCGCGCTGGGCTTCCCCCGCATCCGGATAGGCACAACCATGCAACTGCTGCACGGCTGGGTGGAACGCATGGAACACCACGCCCTCCTCCTCCGCCATGGCCAAACCAAGCGGTTCATCCTCAATCTCAATCAGGTAATCCATCGGCCGATCCATGATCGCCACCTTTCAGCGACAGGCCACAAGCAGTGGCCCATTGACGTTCTCCACCCCGCCGGTGCGGCTTCTAGCAAGATTTTCATGACGTTTTCCATCATGGTTGCGTGACACTGATTGCCATGGAAAATCCTGATCAAAATGGCCTTTCGCCATAGGCAGCAGGCCCATGCGCCCGACGACAAGGAAAAGTGCCCGTGCCACCTCGTGAACAATCAGGTCTTGCATCAGCGGCCCCCACCCCTGTGACGGACGATGACATCGTGCTGGGTCACCCTGCCCCTGGGATTCGTCTGGTTCGGCTGCCCCTTCCCTTCGCGCTCGACCATATCAATGTCTGGCTGCTTGCCGACAAGGACAGCGCAGCGCGTGACGGCTGGACCCTGGTGGATACCGGCATTGCCAGCAACCTGACGCGGGCGCTGTGGGAACAGGTGATCGCCCGCCATATGGACGGGCTGCCGGTCCTGCGACTATTGGTCACGCACTTCCATCCCGATCATGTCGGTTTGGCCGATTGGCTTTGCCAACGGTTTGACATCCCCCTGGCGATGTCCCGCAGCGAATGGCTGCTGGCGCAACTGCACAGCCGACCACCGGCGGCCATGGATCAGCAGATCGCCAACCGCTTCTACATGAGGGCCGGGCTGTCGCCCGAACAGGTGGCGAATTTAACGGCGCGTGTGGGCGCCTATCGGCAGGGTGTTCCAGCCGTACCCGCCATATTCCAGCGGCTGCGTGACGGGCAGATGCTGGATATCGACGGACGCTGTTGGCAAGTGATATGCAGCGGCGGCCATTCCCCCGAACATGTCTGCCTTTTCAACAGCGATGCGCATATTCTCATCGCGGGCGACATGGTGCTGCCACGCATCAGCCCCAATATCAGCGTCTGGCCGGCTGAACCAGCCGCAGACCCGCTCTCGGAATATCTGGCAGGACTGGCGCGGCTTCGCCAGCTTCCTGCCGATACGCTGGTTCTGCCCTCGCATGGGCAGCCCTTCACCGGCCTGCGGGAGCGAATCGACCAGCTGATCAATCATCATCAGGAAAGGCTGACGGAAATCCAGACGGCCTGCTCAGGCCCCGGCTGCAACGTGGCGGACATCACGCAGCTGCTGTTCAGGCGTCCGCTCGACACCCATCAATTAAGCTTCGCGGTAGGGGAGGCCCTGGCCCACCTGAACCATCTGGTTGGCCAGGGCCTTTTGCACCGCAAAGAACAGGCCGGAACACCTGATCTTTTCCAGGTCTGAAGCCTTGGTCGATTATCCCTTCTACCAAGGCATCATGACCGTCACGGCCTATTGAGAAACTGAAAAGCCGGGGCGTGTTTTCCGTCTTCAAAACACGCCCGACAGAGCCAGCAAGACGGGATCAGCCCGCCTTGCCACCATTCTTGGCCGTATCAGCCTTCTTTGCCGCCTCAGGCTTCTTCGCTGGGGGCGTCTTTTTGGCCGGTGCCGCCGCCGGTGTGGCACGGGCTGCCGGGCTGGCCGCCGCCTCCGCCACCAGGGCGCCCTGCATCGGCTTGTCACAACGGGGTTCCTGCGCCAGCCGAACACCCGGCGCATCGGGGCGCAGGCCAGCGCGGAGCGATTCGATATCCGTCGCCATGGCCTTGGCAACCACCGGCACGTGATCGGCGCAGAATACCGGATTGGTCAGCGCGATGGCGCGCTGCGAGGTCTCATTCGCCAGCCGGGTGCGGAACGTGTCGAAAGCACGGTTGGGGTTTCCCTTCACCGTCCGCTTGTAATAGCTGATCAGGTTGCTTTCCCAGACCTTTATCTGCTTTTGATGTTTCAGCGTGAACATCTTGTATTGTGCGAAAAGGCTGGGCTGGCCCTGGACGCTCATTTCCTGACAGGTCAGACCCACAACCATCAGCTCAGTATGCAACCGAATGCCCTGCTCAGCCTCAAACTCATCAGGGGTGTAGCAAGGTGGCTTGGCCTGGACAGGCACGGCGAACATCGCCAGCAGAGCCGCCATCGCGGCAAGACGTTTACGCAGCATGGTTTCTGGGTCCAAGAAGCCGTTATAATCAGAGCCCCGCACGGATCAGCCGCGCAGGCTTTTGCGCGCCGACTGTGCCCCAAGGCAGGCGGTGACCGCAAGAGTCCGCATGGACGCAGCCGACGCAATTTCGGATGAAGCCCGTCCGTGGCTGAACCGCCTTGCTGCTACAGTTTTCAAAATCTGCGCACGCTGAGAACAGCCGGACAGGGAGCGGCGCGGAGAGCAACAAACGCGATGGTGATTTTTTTTGCTCTCAACACGCAGTTCCTCTTTTAATTTCTGACCATTTCGCCCATATCTGGACTATAACTCCTGGCACCACCGTGCGTAACACCTCCCCAAACGATCCCTCGGGCCCAAACGATCCCTCGGGTTCGCCATTAATGGGCAGGCTCAACCGCCGGACACGCCGAGATTTGTGAATCCGCTTAATGACGCATGAGCCTCTCTGGCAACCGAGTGATATCTTGAACGCCGAAACCGAAGGTGATGCGGAGTCCCCGAAGCGTCGGGGACGTATTCCGCAATCTGCTTGGCCGCGAATCCTGGAACGCCACCGGGCAGGCGCCACCCTTTCCGCCATTGCGCGGGAGTTTGACTGCACGCCCAGTGCCATTTCCTACATCGTCCGCAAGGCGGAGGCTGCTGGCCTGACCGCTGACGCTGGCACGGTGGAGGAACAGGCTCCGCCGACACCCGCCGCTGAGGAGGCAACGCCGCCGGAAGCCGCTCGCCCGTCACGCCGTGTGAAAACACAGGCTGAGGTGGTGGAGCCTGCGCCCGCGCCGGTTGCACCGCCCGCCGTACCCGCGGCGGAGGTGACGCCGGTGGCAAAACCGGACCCGGTTTCCACGGCCGAGGTGGAAATTGCCCCGCAGCAGCCGACGGGTGATCGTACCACCGCCCCCAATCGGGAGGCTGGGCCGGGCGAGCTGTTCCAGCATGACAGCGGTCGGCATGAAGCACGTGAAGCCGGGCGTCGTTTTGAAAGCCGCGAGGGTCGTCCGCCACGGGATCGCGATAATCGCGACCGTGATGGACGGGAACGCGACGGGCGGGAACGCGAGCCCCGCGAGCCCCGTTTCGCGGAAAACGGCAATCGTGGTGACCGGAACGAAGGTCGCGGCGCCCCGCAGGAAGGGCGGCGTCCCCAGCAGGGGGTGCCGCGCTTCCCGCAGGGTGGGCAGCGCTTCGCCGGTCGGGATCGCCAGGAAGGTCGGGATACCCGGCCCCCGCGTGATTTCGACCGCCCAGCCCAGGATCGTGGGCAAGATCGTCTGCCGCCGCCGGATGCCAATATCGGTGATCAGCCGGTAGAGGTGGTTTATCCCTATCGTCAGCAGCAGCGCAATCCCGCCCGCCTGGAAGCCCAGGAAACGCCGACAGTGCCGGCGGATGAGCGGATGGACGCGGCCGCCAAGGCCTGTGCCGAAGCCTATCGCGTATGGAAGGCTGGCGAAGGGGATGTGCAGTCCCTGGGTGACGCCATCCATGAATTGCGCAAGGTGATTGCCCGGATGGAGATTGAGGTTTCAGCCAGCCGCAAGGAAGAGCAGCGGCCGATCCCGCTTCCCTCCTACCGTCGCAGCCAGCCGCCGCCGCAGGTTCCCCGCGGCTGATACACGCTAAAACAAAAGGCCCCTGGATCTGGTGATCCAGGGGCCTTTTGTTTTGCCAGTGCGGCCGGTCAGATGCACAGTTTGTGGGGGGTATCTACCCGAACATGAACGGTCGATAACATTCGCGATAAACAAAAAGGGCGGCACCTGGGATGGCGCCGCCCTTTTCTGCATCAGCGATGCCTGCCAGATCCCTCAACGGGTACGGGGCTTGCTGCTGCCTTCGGCCAGTTCGGCCTTCAGTTCACGGATGCGCTTTTCCATCGTATCGCGCAGGCCAGGGGTCGGCTTCGGGCCCAGGGCGGCCAAGGCGGCTTCAAGCTGCAGCAGGGCCTTGCGCTTTTCCACATCATTGCGCTTCAGGGGCTTGTTATCGCTGCGCTGTCCATCCATCGCACGCATGGTGACATTCCTTATTCTTCAAAGCTCGTCTGGAGGAAACGAAAAAGCCCCGGCCAGAGGGCACGGGGCTTTTTTCCGTCCGACCAAATGGCCATCAAGTAAACCATCTGGCACTGCCAAGTCTTCCAAGATATTCCTTGGAAGGAATTGGCGTCCCCAACGGGATTCGAACCCGTGTTACCAACGTGAAAGGCTGGTGTCCTAGGCCTCTAGACGATGGGGACGTCGTCGGTGGGCGGTTAATTAGCCGGGGCAGCCGGGCAGATCAAGCAGTTTTTTTATATTTCGCGCATAACGCCCATGCTTTCTACATGGCGGGGGCTTCACCACCGCCCAAAGGTTCAATCGCTATACCTTTCCAGGGTCCAACCGACACGATGTTCCAAGTCACGGATGATGTTGATGGAGGGCAGCCCCTTCAACACGCGATGAATGGCCGCCAGCTGGGCCAGCGCCACGGCATGGCGCGGGCGGGCACGCAGATATTCCACGCGGAACTTAATGGCGATCTCCAGCCCCTGGGTCAGGTCCGCCTCCCGCGCGCGCAGCAGCCGTTCCTGCCCCTCCTGCTCCAGCAATTTGCGCACGGTGGTCAGCAGCAGGGCGGCGGCCATAGCCACGCCCTGTTCCTCCTCTGTGGGGATATGCGCCATGTCGGGTTCCACCCGCAGCTCAGCGCCGGGGCGTTCCTTGGTTGCCCGTGTCGGCAGCACGCTCAGGCAATCATGCAGGGCGGCATCGGCAAAGGCATTGATGGCGTTCATCACGCGCGCGCGCGCCTCTGACAGCAGGCGCTGCCATTCGGGATCGGCCCCGTCGCGCGTTTCCTCCGCCAGCCCCCGGATCATCAGGCCCGCATCGGACAGCAGCCGGGCGCTGGTCAGCAGCCAGACCCGCCGTCCCATTGCCGCATGGCCTCCCCCCTGACGCCCGATCTCCGCCAAGGTATGGGTCAGGTCAGAGAAGAGCCGGGCAGGGATCAGGCGGGCGGGATTGTCGCTGCCGGTGTTCGACATGTCCTGCGACAGCAGGCGTACCAGCCGCAGCGCCTGGAACGGCTGGTTCAACAGGGCGATCAGGCCGAAGAAGAAATACTCCACCAGCTCGGCGCCAAGATTATGCAGGTTGAGATAGGCCGTGCGCGCCGCGATCACCGCCGCCGGGGTGAAATCCAGGATGCGGGCGGGTGCCGTCACACCCGCCGCCCGCTGGATGCGGGCCAGGGCGGGGGAAAGATGCGCATGAAGGCGCATCAGCAGCCCGATCTCCCGCATATCGGCCAGGGCACGCTCCCCACCCAGCATGGCCGCCAATTCGCCGCGCCGGCCATAGGACCGTTCCGCTTCGCCAAGGATGGTGAGGGTCACATCCCCGGCCGCCAGCACCCCGCGGTCAACGATGGCCGGCAGATCATCCCAGCGCTGTTCGTTCACCGCCTTGGCATATTCCGCATCAATCGCCAGCAAATCGGTACGATGGGGGGAATTGGTCAGCACCCGCCACCAGGGGTTCAGCAACTGGCGCGGGATCGCGGCCTTACGCTTTTGCTCCGGTGGCGGACCATCGAACAGGTAAATCTGAATAGGCGCACAGACAGCGCGCTGAAAGGTGGAAAGCCGGGGCGGCTTCAGTTCCCGCAGGCGGGGCCGCAGACTGTCCAATATCTGCTCATCCGCGGCGTTGCCATGCTCAACCGCGCGCGCGGTTTCTACCGCCCTTGCGACGCGCAGCAGGGCGGCTTCATCCAACCCTTCGAAATGCGCCCGCAGCCGCGACAGTGCCGGCCCGGCCTCTGCCTCAGCCGGCTTTTCTGAACGCTCACGATCCAGCGGCGCGTCGGCCGACTTCATCGTCATGACCAGCCAAGTCCCCCACCCGCGCCGACCGCTCAACCGGGCGATCAGCCTGCCCTGCCCCGACCCGATCTCGGATCAAACGCCATAGGCAGCGCTTACCCCAAAGTATAGGGGCTCACGATCATTTTGTCTGTATCGAACTGCGTCAAGACTATGACAGACGTGCAGCTGGGTTCACCTTGCAACAATGAAGTTCCGATGGCGTTTCCGTTAAAGATTATGACCAGCCGGGGCGGCGTCATCGATCAACAGCTGGACACCATCATTGCCATTCCAGCGATCAGGCCGCAGCGTGCCAGCCAGATGCATAGGCATACCGCCAGACTGCAACAGGGCTACGCCCAGATCACCATCTAAGGCACGGAAAGCAATGGATTTCAACCGGCTGCCATCATTACCGGTCAGGATGCAGCGCACATGGTTGGCCCCCACTACATCGGCCTTTACAATACGCGCATCGGTAATGGCAAAGCGCGGTTCAGAATTGCCAGTGCCATAGGGCGCCAGTTTCTCCAGATGCCGCATCAATTCCGGATTGGCACCGCGAACCGACAGGGCACCGTCCAGGTTCAGGCTGGGCACCAGCGGCCCCAGATCGGAAAGCTGCGCCGCGATGCGGTCACGCAGGAAGACGCGCAAATCGTCCAGCTTCTCCCGCTCCACCGTGAATCCCGCCGCCATGGCGTGGCCGCCACCGGCCACCAGCAGCCCCGCCTGACGCGCGGCAATCACGGCGGAGCCCAGATCGACGCCGCGCACCGACCGGCCGGAAGCCTTGCCCACCATGCCATCCAGCGCCACCACACAGGCCGGCCGGTTGAATTTTTCCTTCAGGCGGGAAGCGACAATGCCAATAACGCCAGGATGCCAGCCCTCCCCCGCCGCCAGCACCAGTTCGGACGAGCCATCCGCCGCTTCCACCTGGGCCATGGCCTCTTCCAGGACGACCGCTTCGATGGCGCGGCGTTCGGCGTTGAATTCGTGCAGCTCGCGGGCCAATTGCGCGGCTTCTGCCGGATCTTCGGTGGACAGGATGCGGGTGCCCAGATCGGCCCGCCCCACCCGCCCACCGGCATTGACGCGCGGCCCGATGATATAGCCGGAGCAATAGGCATCCAGCGCATCCTTCACACTGGCCACATCGGCCAGGGCTGAAATACCGGCATTGCCGCGCTTGCCCATCACCCGCAGCCCCTGGGCCACATAGGCTCGGTTCAGGCCGACCAGCGGCACCACATCGCAGACCGTGCCCAGCGCCACAATATCCAGCCAGCCCATCAGGTCGGGTTCGGCCACGCCATTGGCGTAGAAACCCGATCCCCGCAGCGCCCGATTGATGGCAACGATCAGCAGGAAGGTCACCCCCACCGCCGCCAGGGTGACAAGCGGCCCGCCCGCCGGTTCATCCAGCCGGTTGGGGTTGACCACGGCGGTAACATCGGGCAGGCGCGGTTCGGCCTTATGGTGATCGACGACAATCACCTCCAGCCCCGCTGCCACCGCCCCGTTCAGCGGGTCAAAGCTGGTGACGCCGCAATCGACTGTCACCACCAGCTTCACCCCCTCCTCCTTCAGCCGCAGCAGGGCTGGCAGGTTGGGGCCATAGCCTTCCTCGATCCGGTCGGGGATATAGACGCGCAAGGGCCGCCCCAACGCCCGGAAGAAGCGGTGCAGCAAGGCGGTGGAGGTGGCGCCATCCACGTCATAATCGCCGAAGACGGCCACCTTCTCCCCATCCCGGATGGCGCGGGCCAGCCTTTCGGCGGCCTTGTCCATGTCCTTCAGCACCGACGGGTTGGGCAGGAAGGCGCGCAGGGTGGGCGACAGGAACCGCTCCGCCTCCTCCAGCCCCACCCCGCGCGCCGCCAGCAGCCTTCCCACCAGCTCCGGCAGGCCAAAGCTCTGTGACAGGGCCAGCGCCATACGGTCGTCCGTGCCACGCGCCTTCCAGCGGCGGCCGGTGATGGAGCGTTCAACACCAAGGAAGGCGGGTTCGATCATGGCAACAATCAACAGGCTTCAGGAATGGAAAATCCCTCCCCCGCGGCAGCGGGAGAGGGATCAGCATCATACAACAAACAACAGATCAGCCGATATCAGCGCTTCGGCTCAGGGATCATGCTGGTCTTGGTGCGGAAATTGTGGTGTGCCTCGACATAGCGCACCGTGCCAGACTTGGAGCGCATCACCACCGAATGGGTGATGGCCCCGCCGGCAAAGCGGCGCACACCGCCCAGCATCGGGCCGGTGGTCACGCCGGTGGCGCAGAACATCACGTCACCCTTGGCCAGATCATGCAGGCCGTATTTCTTGTCCAGATCGGTGACGCCCCAGCGCTTGGCACGCTCCCGCTCCGCATCATTGCGGAAAATCAGGCGGCCCTGGAACTGGCCACCAATGCAGCGCAGGGCGGCGGCGGCCAGCACGCCTTCCGGCGCACCGCCGGAACCCATGTACAGGTCGATACCGGCGGCCGGCTGGGCCGTGGCGATCACGCCCGACACGTCGCCATCGCCGATCAGCATGATCCGGGCACCGGCTTCACGCACCTTGGCGATCAGCTCGGAATGGCGCGGGCGGTCCAGGATACAGACCACCAGCTCCGACACGTCGGCGCCCTTGGCCTTGGCCAGATTCTTCAGGTTGTTTTCAACCGTCTCGTCCAGATCGACCACGCCGTCGGGAAGACCACCACCGACGGCGATCTTGTCCATATAAACGTCGGGCGCGTTCAGGAAGCCACCGGCCTCCGCCATGGCGATGACGGCCAGGGCGTTGGGGCCGCCCTTGGCGCAGATGGTCGTGCCTTCCAGCGGGTCCAGCGCGATGTCGATCTTCGGGCCGTTGCCGGTGCCGACCTTTTCCCCGATATAGAGCATCGGGGCTTCGTCGCGCTCACCCTCACCGATCACCACAGTGCCATCGATGGACAGCGCGTTCAGCGCCTGACGCATGGCATCGACGGCAGCCTGATCGGCCAACTTCTCATCGCCGCGGCCCATCAGCAGCGACGCGCTCAATGCGGCGGCCTCCGTGACGCGGACCACTTCCAGCGCCAGGTTCCGGTCCATCACCAGGGAAATGTCGCCCTTGGGATTGCTGCTCATTGTTGGTTCCCCTCCACGAAAACGCCACCGGTCTTGTGCTTGTACGGGCCGGTCAGCGTCAGAAATCCTCGATACGGATCATGCGCGGCGGCTCCAGCACGGCGTCAAGCGCCCCGATGGCGGCCAAGGCACTCTGCATTGCCGCTTCATCGGTTTCGTGCGTCGTCCACACCACGGGCACCGCCTCACCGGGCGAACGGCCACGCTGCAAGAACGCCTCCATCGACACATGCTGGTCGCGCAAGGTGGCGGCAATATCGGCGATCACACCCGGCCGGTCCACCACCATCAAGCGGACATAATAGCGCCCCTGGCGCCGGCTGATCGGCGAGGACACCAGCGGCGCCAACTGTTCCGCCGGCACACCGAAGGTGGGGGTGGAACGGCCACGGGCAATATCCACCAGATCGGCCACCACAGCAGATGCCGTGGGGCCGGCACCAGCGCCACGGCCCACCAGCACCACTTTGTCCACGAAATCGCCATCGGCCACCACGGCGTTGAACACGCCATCCGTGGCCCCGATGGGGCTGTTGGTCGGCACCATACAGGGATGCACACGCTGTTCAATGCCGGCTTCCGTGCGGCGCGCAATGCCCAGCAGGCGGATACGATAGCCCAGTTCCTGGGCGTAATTGATATCAAGGGCGGAGATGTGGCGGATACCCTCCACATGCACCGACTTGAAATCCACCTTGGTGCCAAAGGCCACCGCCGTCAGCACGGCCAGCTTATGCGCCGCATCCACCCCATCGATATCGAAGGAGGGATCGGCCTCCGCATAGCCCAGACGCTGGGCATCGGCCAGCACATCGGCGAAGTCACGGCCGGTGGTCCGCATCTCCGTCAGGATGTAATTGCAGGTACCGTTGAGGATGCCATGCACCTCACGGATATTATTGCCGGCCAGCCCTTCACGCAGCCCCTTGATGGCGGGGATGCCGCCGGCCACCGCCGCCTCGAACGCCAGGGTCAGGCCGGCAGACTCGGCCGCCGTGGCAAGGGCCGAACCGTGATGGGCCAGCAAGGCCTTGTTGGCCGTCACCACATGCTTGCCGGCGGCGATGGCGGCTTCGACGGCGCGCTTGGCGATCCCGTCGGAGCCGCCGATCAGCTCGACAAACACGTCGATCTCGGGATCAACGGCGAGCGCTGCCGCATCCTGGTACCAGCGGACGGACGACAGGTCGACGCCACGGTCCCGCGAGGCATCGCGGGCTGACACGGCGGTCACCTGCAAAGTCCGGCCGGTGCGTTGGGTGAGCAGCTCGCCATGGCTGGCCAGCAGCTTCAACACACCACCACCGACCGTTCCAAGGCCGGCGATACCGATACGCAGGGGTTTGGCAACACTCATGCTGTGACGTCCTCAGTCAGCGGAAACGGAGACAGGGGAAACGGGGGCATTGGCTTTACGAACGCGGTCCAGGAACAGCTTGATATTCCGGGTCGCCTGACGGATGCGCTGGGTGTTTTCCACCAGACCGAAGCGCACATGGGTATCGCCATATTCGCCAAAGCCGATGCCGGGGCTGACCGCCACCTTGGCTTCCTGCATCAGCAGCTTGGCGAATTCCAGACTGCCCAGATGCTTGAACGGATCGGGAATTTCCGCCCAGACAAACATGGAGGCGTTCGGCGACACCACCGGCCAGCCGGCCTGCTGCAAGCCTTCAATCAGCACATCGCGGCGCTGCTTGTACATCTCGCGGATTTCCAGGACGCAATCCTGCGGGCCATTCAGGGCGGCGGTTGCCGCCACCTGGATGGGCGTGAAGGCGCCGTAATCGACATAGGATTTGAACTTGGCCAGCGCGCCGACCAGCTTCTTCGACCCCACGCCAAAGCCCACACGCCAGCCCGGCATGTTGTAGGTCTTGGACAGGCTGTTGAATTCCACCGTGATGTCGCGCGCTTCCGGGATCTGCAGCACCGACGGCGGCGGGTTGCCGTCGAAATAGATCTCCGCATAGGCGATATCGGACAGGATATAGATGCCGTGCTTCAGGCACAGATCGACGATCGGCCGATAGAAATCCAGCGTCACCGTCTGCCCGGTCGGATTGGCGGGGAAGCTGACGATCAGGGCCGTCGGCTTGGGCACCGAATGCTTGATGGCGCGTTCCAGCGCCGGCACAAAATCATCCAGCCCGCTATTGACCGGGATATGGCGCAGCGCCGCACCGGCCAGCATGAAGCCGAACGGATGAATCGGGTAGCTGGGATTCGGCACCAGAATCACGTCACCGGGGCTGGTGATGGCCTGGGCCAGATTGGCCAGGCCTTCCTTGGAGCCGATGGTGACGATGGCTTCCGTCTCCGGGTCGATATCGACATCGAAGCGGCGCTTGTAATAGGCGCTGATCGCCTTGCGCAGGCCGGGGATGCCGCGGCTCTGGCTATAGCGGTGGGTCTTAGGGTTCTGCACCGCTTCCACCAGCTTCGCCACGATATGCGGCGGGGTCGGCTGGTCGGGGTTGCCCATGCCCAGATCGATGATGTCCTCCGCGGCGGCCCTAGCTCGCGCCTTCATCGCGTTCACTTCTGCGAACACATAGGGCGGAAGCCGCTTGATGCGGTGGAATTCAGCGTCGCTCATGGACCTGGCACCGGTTAGAAGATGAAGGGGCGAAATATGTAGCGCACCGGCTTTCGCCGCCGCGACATGATTTTACAGGTTGAACCGATTTGCTGCCATGAATGGAAGGGATGGCGGCAGAAAATTCACTTTTCCTTCTTCCCGACCGCAGCACCCGGCGTAGCGCTGGTGGATGGCAGGGCGCTGGGAACGGGCGGCGGCGCCTCTGGCAGGGTGGGGATATCCACCGTCGGGGCCTGTGGTGTGGCCCCGGTGGCGCGCAGTGCGTCGCCCACGCTGGTCCCCTGCTCCCGATCCTGGGTCAGCCGATCCATCATGGCCTGCCGTTCAATGGGGGAGGAAAACGCCTCTGGCCGGGCGGGCACGGCGGCGAGATTGGCCGTACCATCCGCCCGTGGATCGGCACGGCGAATCGGCCGCGACCCGGTCAGCACGCGGGTGGGGTCGCTGTCGCTGATGGCTTCCTTGGTGGCCGGCGCCGGCCCGTCATCGAAGACGATGTCGGGCAAAGGCACACGGGCGCAACCGCCCAAGCCCAAGGCGGCCGCCAGGGCCAGCCCCCCCAGCTGCAACGAAATATTCTTACGGATAGGGGATGATGGGTCGGTGAAAATCATGGCCGGATCGTGTATGAAAATGCCCGTGTCGGCAACCTTAAGCCCTATCCTGGGGCAAGAGGCAAGGAAAGCCGCATTGCCTGAACGCGCCTGCCGACAATCAGGCCAATAAATTATGTCAGGAAAGAGTTGGGGTTCTGTTCCAACCAGTTTTGAGGAAAGCGCGAATGGCCGAACCGCAAGGGTCCGAAATCAAGATCCCCGATCCCGTGGAGATGTCGCGTCACATGGCGACGATCGCGGAACAGAGCCAGCGGCTGGTGGCGGAATTCCTGAAACGGCAGGGCGAGGGCGGCAACGGCGCCCAGGACGCCATGCATATCGGCGCCGCCTTTCTGGAAATGACAGCCCGGATGATGGCCGATCCGGCCAAGCTGATGCAGGCGCAATGGTCGCTCTGGCAGGATTACATGGCGCTGTGGCAGCGCACCACCCAGCGGATGCTGGGCCAGGAAGCCACATCGCCGGTGGCCGCCCCCGCCAAGGAAGATAAGCGGTTCAAGGACAGCGCCTGGGATGAGAACACGCTGTTCGATTATATCAAGCAGTCCTATCTGCTGACCGCCCGCTGGCTGCAATCCACCGTGCGGGAGGTGGAGGGGATGGACGACAAGACGGCCAAGAAGGTGGATTTCTATACCCGCCAGTTCGTCGATGCCATGGCCCCCAGCAATTTCGTGCTGACCAACCCGGAAGTGCTGCGCAAGACGCTGGAATCGGGTGGGGAAAATCTGGTCAAGGGGCTGGAAAACCTGCTGGGCGATCTGGAACGTGGCAAGGGCCAATTGGCCATTTCCATGACCGATTATTCCAAGTTCAAGGTGGGCGAAAATATCGCCGCCACGCCGGGCAAAGTTATCTATCAGAATGAGTTGATGCAGCTCATCCAGTATGAGCCGACGACGGAGCAGCAGTTCAAGCGCCCGCTGCTGATCGTGCCGCCCTGGATCAACAAATTCTACATCCTGGACCTGCGGCCCAGCAATTCGCTGGTGAAATGGCTGTGCGACCAGGGCCATACGGTCTTCATCGTCTCCTGGGTCAACCCGGATGAGAAGCTGGCCGACAAGACCTGGGAAGATTACATGAATCTCGGGCCGCTCTCCGCCCTGGATGCCATCGAACAGGCCACCGGCGAGACGGAGATCAATGCCATCGGCTATTGCATCGGTGGCACGCTGATGTCGTCCACGCTGGCCTATATGGCCGCCAAGGGCGATGAGCGGATCAAGAGCATCCTTTATCTGGTGACGCTGACCGACTTTACCGAGCCGGGGGAACTGTCTGTCTTCATCGATGAAGAACAGCTGGCCGCCCTGGAAGAGAAGATGAACAGCCAGGGCTATCTGAATGGCCAGTCCATGGCGACCACCTTCAACATGCTGCGGGCCAATGACCTGATCTGGTCCTTCGTCGTCAATAACTACCTGCTGGGCAAAGACCCCTTCCCCTTCGATCTGCTGTACTGGAATTCCGACGCCACGCGGATGCCGGCGGCGATGCACAGTTTCTATCTGCGCAACATGTATCAGCGGAACCTGCTGGTGCAGCCGGGCGGCCTGACGCTGAAGGGCGTGCCGATCGATCTCAGCCAGATCAAGGTGCCCACCTTCATGCTGTCGACGCGGGAGGATCACATCACCCCGTGGAAATCCACCTACGCCGCGACCCAGCTTTATGGCGGGCCGGTGAAGTTCGTGCTGGCGGCATCCGGCCATATTGCCGGCGTGGTCAACCCGCCGGCCGCCAACAAATATTCCCACTTCACCAACACCAAACTGCCCAAAGACCCTGAGCAATGGATGGCCAGCGCCAAAGAGGTGCCGGGCAGCTGGTGGCCGGAATATGCCAAATGGGTGCAGAAATATGCCGGGGCCAAAGTGCCGGCGCGCATCCCCGGTGACGGCAAGCTGAAAGCCCTTGAGGCCGCCCCCGGTTCCTACGTCAAGATCCGGGTGGTGGAATAAAAAAGGGCGGGGGTGCTGTGGCACCCCCGCCCTTTCCATTTGATCACGGCAGCCGCGCCGTTGATCAGCTGTTCAATTCGGCATCCAGCTCCGCATCCCGCGCCGCGCGCTGCTTTTCGATCCGGCGCGCCATGAAGACGGACACCTCATACAGCAGCAACATGGGCACGGCCAGACCGACCTGGCTGATCACATCCGGCGGGGTCAGAATGGCGGCAGCGACGAAGACGCCGACGATGGCGTAGCGGCGCTTGGAGGCCAACCCGTCCGCCGTCACCAGCCCGGCCCGCGCCAGCAGGGTCAGGATGACAGGCAGCTGGAAGGCCAGACCGAAGGCAAAGATCATCGCCATGATCAGCGACAGATAATCCGCCACACGGGTTTCCGCCTGCACCGCCAAGGTCGTGGCCGTCGCTTCCACTTCAAAAGAGAAGAAGAATTTCAGGGCCAGCGGCATGATGAAGAAATAGACCAAGGCCGCGCCCAGGCCGAACAGCACCGGCGTCGCCACCAGGAAGGGAACGAACGCGCGGCGTTCATGCTTGTAAAGGCCGGGGGCGACGAACTTGTAAACCTGCGTGGCGATGATGGGGAAGGCCAGCATGGCGCCGGCCCAGAAGGCCACCTTCACCTGGGTCAGGAAGAATTCCTGCGGTGCCGTGAAGATCATGCGCCGTTCATGCGCCTTCTCCCCCAGCGCCTGCACCAGCGGGTGCATCAGCAGCTGATAGATATGGTCGGCCACCGTGAAGCAGAGCAGGAAGGCAAGGATCAGTGCGCCCAGGCTCCACATCAGCCGGTTCCGCAGCTCGATCAAATGTTCCAGCAGCGGCATCCGGCCGGCTTCAAGTTCATCTGGCGTTTGGGGATCGGTCACGGCCGCTCACCTTGGGTCTTGGGGGCTTCCACCGGCTTGTCCGCATCCGCGACGGTAACGGGTGCCGGCGCTGCCGGCTCCACCGATGGCACGGGGGGCTGCGGCGCCGGGTCCGGAGTGGGGGTCACCGGCTCCACCTGCACCGCCGCGGCGGGCGACGCCACCGGGGTGGGTTCCAGCGGGGTCACCGGGGGGGCGCCGGGCGGCGGCAGGGCGACGGCCGCCAGATCGGCATCTTCCTCCGGATCGGGGGTTATGGGCGTGACCGGCTTGGCCGTGCCATCCGCCGGCCCGCCCAGGGGCTCCCGCAGCTTGCCATCGGGGTCGATGGTCTTTTCCAGTTCCTGGTTCAGATTGAAGCTGCGGGCCTGTTCCACCTGCTTGCGCAGCTCATCCAGTTCCGCCTGACGCACCATGTCGTCGACATTATTCTGGAATTCGCGGGCCAGCGAGCGGGCCTTGGCAACCCACTTACCCACCGTATGCAGGGCCTTGGGCAAATCCTTGGGCCCGATGACGACCAGCGCCACGACGGCGATGACAGCGATTTCGGACCAGCCGATGTCAAACATGATGGATCAGACTTCCCCGTGGCGGGTGAACGGGAGGATAGCACCGACAGTTCACGGTTTCGGCGCCGACTCGTCCTTGGTTAGCGGGACGACGGGGGATGGGGCAACCTTATTGTCGATAACGGGGGCCTGCGTCATTGTCGCATCCGCCGGGGCCGGGGCATCACCCTCCCCTTCACTGCCCTTCAGCCCGTCCTTGAAGTTGCGGATACCCTTGCCGAAATCGCCCATCACCTTGGGCAACTTTCCGGCGCCGAAGATCACGCCGACAATCAACAGGATAACCAGAATCTCTGTGATACCCAAACTCATGACGGTTCCCTCGGGCTTGGCACCACCGGCTTTGCGGCGGCGCGGGATGATGGCAGAAAGGCCCCCTCCCCGCAATCAAGGCCGGAAAACATTCATGTTTCGAACCAACCGGCCTATAGCGGGAAGATGAAGGCCTGTTGCCGGTCCAGCGCGACGGAGACATGGGTATCATCCGACGGCAGAAAATGGCCCGGCATCCGGGCGTGCATATGGTGCGGCCTGCCCTCGGCATCCAGTACCCGCAGATGCACCAGACTGGCGCGGCCCAGCAGGCGCGAGGCCTCCACCCGCGCCAGATTGGGCACCCCATCGGTGCCCAGCCCCTGTTCCACCGCCGACAGGCGCAGCCCCTCCGGCCGGATCAGGATGGCCACCGCCGCGCCTTCCGCATGGCCGGGCGCATTCAGGCATCCGATCGGCGTATCGACCCGGCCACCGCGCACGGTACCCGTCAGCCGGTTCACCTCTCCGAAGAAACTGGCGGCGAACTCATCCACCGGCTTGGTATAAAGCTCAGTGGGGGAGCCCAGTTGCACCAGCTTGCCATCCCGCATCAGGGCAATGCGGTCGGCCAGGAACATCGCCTCTTCCGGATCATGGGTGACGATCATCGTCGCCGCCCCGCTCTGTTTCAGCACATGCAGGGTTTCGTCGCGCACGGTTTCCCGCAGCCTGGTATCCAGGCCGGAGAAAGGCTCGTCCAGCAGCAGTACGGCGGGCTTAGGCGCCATAGCGCGGGCGAGCGCCACGCGTTGCTGCTGACCGCCCGACAGGGCATCGGGGAAGGCATTGGCATAGGCTTCCATGCCCACCTGCCGCAATGCCGCCAGCGCCCGTTCCTTCTGCTCCGCCACCGGCAGGCGATTCAGGCCGAAGCGCACATTGTCCAGCACCCGCAGATGCGGGAACAGGGCATAATCCTGGAAGACCAGCCCAATGCCCCGCTTTTCCGGCGGCACGGAACGGCCGGGCCGGGCGATCACCTGCCCGTTGACCGACACTTCCCCCTGCTGCAGCGTCTCCAACCCGGCCGACAGGCGCAGCAAGGTGGATTTGCCACAGCCGGACGGGCCGACCAGACAGACGATTTCCCCCGGTCCGATGGACAGGCTGACATGATCCACCGCCCGCTTGTTGCGGTAATCATGGCTGACATCGGACAAGGACAGGGCCGCCAGCCGATGAGATGCCACAGCGGCGGCCGGGGCTGCCGCATCCAGGGCGACCGGGTGCCGGTCGCTGGCGTGGGTGATGTCGGTCAGATTCAAATCCATACCGGACAAGGCTCTCTCTTGGCGCGGGGTACGGCGCGGAACACCGGAACAGAACGGACTGATTAGGTAGGGATCAGCGCAGGGAATTGCAAATCATTATTAATTGATAGGGAGAAAATCGGGTGGGGATGGCCGTTCCATCCCCACCCGCAAGGCACCCTCAGCCCAACTGACCCAGGGCGGCGGCCAGTTTCGCCCGAACGGTATCAGCCTCGGCGCGGCGCTCGCGCTGTTCCTCGATCACCTCTTCCGGGGCCTTGTCGACGAAGTTCTTGTTGGCCAGCTTGGCATCGATCTTGCCGATCTCCTGCTCCAGCTTGCCGATCTCCTTCGCCAGACGGGCCTTCTCCTTCTCGATATCGATGAAGTCGGCCAGCGGCAGCACCAGGGTGGCCTCGTCCAGCACGGCCTGGGCGGAACCCTTGGGCGCTTCCGCGTCCGTTGCTTCCACACCGGACAGGCGGGCCAGACGCAGGATCAGGTCGCGGTGAGTGGCCAGACGCCGTTCAGTCTCCGCATTCGCCCCCTTCAGCAGCAGCGGCAACTGGGCCGAGGGCGGCACATTCATTTCCGACCGCACGGTGCGGATGGTGGAAATCAGCTTCACCACCCATTCCATTTCCGCCGAGGCGGCGGCATCGATCAGCGCTTCATTGGCCAGCGGCCATTCGGCACTGATCAGGGTCTTGGTCAGGCCGCCGGTCTTCTCGTTCAGCTCTTCGGTGATGAAGGGCATCACCGGATGCAGCAGATGCAGAATGCGGTCGAAGACCCAGGCGGTGGTGGCGCGGGTTTCGGCCTTGGCTGCCTCATCCTCGCCATTCAGGATCGGCTTGGTGAATTCCAGATACCAGTCGCAGAAGCTGTTCCAGGCGAACTGATAGATGCCAGCCGCCGCCTCATTGAACTTATAGGCGTCCAGCGCTTCCGTCACGCGGGCGGATGCCTGCTGGAAGGCGGCGATGATCCACTTATTGACCGTCAGACCCACCTTGGCCGGATCGAACCCGGCCACCGGGGCGACCTGATTCATCTCCGCATAGCGGGCGGCGTTCCACAGCTTGGTGGCAAAGTTGCGGTAACCTTCGACGCGGTTCACCGCCAGCTTGATGTCACGGCCTTGCGCGGCCATGGCCGTCAGGGTGAAGCGGAGCGCGTCGCAGCCATATTGGTCGATCACGTCCAGCGGGTCGATGACGTTGCCCTTGGACTTCGACATCTTCTGGCCCTTCTCATCGCGGACCAGGGCATGGATATAGACGGTCTTGAACGGCACATCGCCCATGAAATGGATGCCCATCATCATCATCCGGGCAACCCAGAAGAAGATGATGTCGAAGCCCGTCACCAGCACATCGCCGGGATAATAGCGGCCCAGTTCCGGCGTCTGTTCCGGCCAGCCCAGCGTGCTGAACGGCCACAGCGCGGAGGAGAACCACGTGTCCAGCACGTCGTTGTCGCGGGTCAGCGCCACGCCCCCGCCGGCCAGCGCCTGGGCTTCCTCTGCCGTCTCCGCCACAAAGACATTGCCGTCAGCGTCATACCAGGCGGGGATCTGGTGACCCCACCAGAGCTGACGGGAAATGCACCAGGGCTGGATGTTGCGCATCCATTCGAAATAGGTGTTTTCCCACTGGCGCGGCACGAAGACGGTCTTGCCCGTCTCCACCGCCTCAATAGCGGGCTTGGCCAGGGTGGCGGCATCGCAATACCACTGATCGGTCAGCCAGGGTTCGATCACCACGCCGGAGCGGTCGCCATGCGGCACCGTCATCTTGTGCGGGACGATCTGTTCCAGCAGTTCCAGCGCTTCCAGATCGGCGACCACCTGCTTGCGCGCCGCAAACCGGTCCAGCCCGCGATAGGCTTCCGGCACCGGCTCGCTGAAGGCTTCCAGGCGGCCATTGGCGCCGGGCTTGTAGCCTTCGAACGAGTCAACGATACGGGCATCGCGGTCCAACAGGTTGATCAGCGGCAAATTATGCCGGCGACCAACCTCGAAATCGTTGAAATCATGGGCGGGGGTGATCTTCACCGCACCGGAACCCGTCTCCGGGTCAGCATATTCATCGCCGACGATGGGGATCAGGCGGCCGACCAGCGGCAGGCGCACGAACTTGCCGATAATATCCTTGTAGCGTTCATCCTCCGGATGCACGGCCACGGCGGTATCGGCCAGCATGGTTTCGGGCCGGGTGGTGGCGACCACGATGTAACGGCCCGGCTCCCCCTCGATCGGGTAGCGGAAGTGCCAGAGATTGCCGGCAACCTCCTTCTGCTCCACCTCCAGGTCGGAAATGGCGGTGTGCAGCTTGGGGTCCCAGTTGACCAACCGCTTGTCACGATAGATCAGGCCCTGGCGATACAGTTCCACGAACACCTTGCGGACGGCCTTGTTCAGGCCCTCATCCATGGTGAAGCGTTCACGCGCCCAATCGGTGGAAGCACCCAGGCGGCGAAGCTGGCGAGTGATGGTGCCGCCGGATTCGGCCTTCCATTCCCACACCTTTTCCAGAAACTTCTCACGCCCCAACTGCTGGCGGGTGATGCCTTCCTTGCCCAGATTGCGCTCCACCACCATCTGGGTGGCGATGCCGGCATGGTCGGTACCGGGCTGCCACAGGGCATCCTTGCCGCGCATCCGCTGATAGCGAATCAGAATATCCTGCAAAGTGAAGGTCAGCGCGTGCCCCATATGCAGGCTGCCCGTCACGTTGGGCGGCGGCATCATGATGGTGTAGGGCACCTGATTGCTGTCTACATGGGCGGCGAAGGCGCCGTCCTTCTCCCAGCGTTGGTAGTGATTCGATTCCACATCGGCGGGGGAAAAGGTCTTTTCCAGCATGACCGGGCCTTCAGGTGACAGGGTTGGCACAGTTGATAAATGGAAAGGGGCGGCACCGTCCAGGCGCCGCCCCCAAACTTTCGTGCAATGCGGGCAGGCGCGTCAGTCGAGGCCGCGCCGTACTACCCGCTCGATCTCGCGCTTGACCAGACGTTCCACCATGGTGGGCAGGTTGTCATCCAGCCATTCGCGAATCATCGGCCGCACCAGATCATAGACGATCTGTTCGACCGTAGTGTCGGAACGCCCAACCGGCCCTTCCCCATGGATGCTGGGCCCGCCCCGGCGGAACCCGGCCAGCCCGGAGGCAAAGGCGCGGCTGGCCGCATCGGCGGCCTGATCGGAAATCAGCCCCTCATCCATGGGCAGCGGCCGACGCGGCGGCGGCGGGGGTGGCGGCTCAAAGAAGGAGGGCGGCTCCTCAAACGGCTCCGTCAGCTCCAGCGGCGGCTCCTCCTCCGGCTCCGTCAGCATAAACGGCTCCGGCTCCTCAAAAACGGGAAGCGGCGGAGGCGGGGGCGGTGGAGGGGGGGGAGGCGGCGGCGGTGGAGGGGGTGGCGGGGGCGGCGGCGGGGGTGGAGGCGGCGGCGCCTCCGGCTCCGCCGGGGGTGCGTCGCTGTCTTCGGAAATGATCCTGCGGATGGAAGCCAGGATCTCTTCCATCGACGGTTCTTGTGACGCGCCTTTATCGACCATCTCGCCTATAACCCGAATTCAACGAATTGGCCGTCAGCCTAGGGCAGAAACGGACAAATTTCCATGAGCTTGATGAAAAATGGGGGGCAGTTTGCCCCCCATTTACGCAAATTCCCTGAAATATTGTCGGA
This sequence comes from Niveispirillum sp. BGYR6, assembly GCF_027568365.1. Taxonomy (NCBI): domain Bacteria; kingdom Pseudomonadati; phylum Pseudomonadota; class Alphaproteobacteria; order Rhodospirillales; family Azospirillaceae; genus Niveispirillum; species Niveispirillum sp. BGYR6. The sequence continues at coordinate 388,347 of NZ_JANLNL010000002.1, forward strand.
TCAGTCGGCCGACAGGCTCCAGAGCTTGTCGCGCGTGTTGTTGTAATGCGCCTCGTAATCATAGGTCTTGACCGGCAGACCCAGACGGCCGGCGGTCAATTGACCGGTGGCGGACAGCACCTGGAAGATCGCCACGATCTCGTCACGCTCGGCCTGCACCAGATTGACCTGGGCGTTCAGGTATTCCTGCTCCGCGTCCAGCGTATCCAGAACCGTGCGCGAACCCACGGTGGCTTCCTGGCGCACACCTTCCAGGGCGATATTGGCCGCCCGCACCTGTTCCTTGCGGGACAGGATGGAGGCGCGGGCCGTTACCAGCGCTTCCCAGGCGCGAATGCCCGTCTCCCGGGCCTGCCGCACCGCCTCATCAATCTCGATTCGGCGCTGCTGGGCGGTCTGCTTGGCCTGACGCACGCGGGCGTTCGGCTCACCGGCGGAATAGATCGGCACGCTGACGCGGGCAACAATGGAACCGTTATCCAGCTGACCCATGGTGCCGGGCTGGTCCCAGGTCCGGCTATAAGAACCGACGATGGAGACAGACGGCAGCAGCTCACCGGCGGTGGCATCCACCGTCGCATCAGCAGCACGTTCGGTAAACTTGGCGGCCAGCACAGCCGGATTATTCTGCTCCGCCATGGCGACCGTCGCTTCCAGCGACTTGGGCAGCTCCACCGTCGGCGCCGGCTGGCTCAACTTCTCCGGCGACTGGCCCATCAGGCGGGCAAACACGGCGCGGCTGGCATTCAGCTGACCTTCAGCCGCGATGCGGTTGGAGGTCGACAGCGCCAGACGCGATTCGGACTGGCTGACGTCAGTGCGGGTGATTTCACCAACGCGGAACCGGTCGCGTGAGGCTTCCAGCTGGCGGCGCAGCACCTGCTCGTTATTGATGTTCAGCTCCAGCACCGCCTGATCGCGCACCACGTCGCAATAGGCGGCAGCGGCGGACAGCAGAACCGACTGTTCGGTAGCGACCAGCGAGGCACGCTGCGCCTGCACCAGCGCTTCCGCGCGGTTCAGGGTGGCAATGGTACGGCCACCACGATAGATCGGCTGCACAATCTGGGCGCTGACCGACTTCTGATTCCATAACAGATCGGAGTTTGTGCCGCCGGTCTCCTGCTTGTAGCGCCCGATATCACCGGAGGCGCTCACCTGGGGCAGGAAGCCGGAACGGGCCTGCGGCACCAGTTCATCGGCGGCGCGCAGCTCGGCGCGCGCCGCTTCCAGGGTGGGGTTGGCCTGATAGGCAAGCGCCAGCGCGTCGTTCAGCGCCTGCGCCTGGGCCGGGTTGATGCCCAACCCCACGGACAGGGCTGCCATGGGAAGGGCGGCGCGCGCCAGACGGCGCAGGATCGGCTTCAGACGAGAGGCTTCCATTGGTCAATACACCTTCATCGAGGGGTCGATCCGCCGGGCCCAAGCGTCGATCCCGCCCGTAATATTGATGGCCCGATCAAATCCCTGCGCCCGCAACCAGGCTGTTGCGTGCGCACTACGCATTCCATGGTGGCACAGTACCGCAATATCACGATCCTGCGGCAAATCACCGATGGCACCGGGCAACAGCCCGAGCGGAATGTGAATGCTGCCGGGAATGGCGCAAAGCTCCACTTCCCAGCCTTCCCTTACATCCAGCACGGTGATGTCACCGCGCTGAACCCGTTCCGCCAAATCATCCACCGCCAGTTCAAAGTCAGTGATCGTACGCACAGGCGGCCCCAATCCTTAAAACCAAATCAGAAAGCGAAAGCCGCCTTCGGCTCCATCCCTGGCAGCAGGTCGGCCGACGCATCGAACAGGGTGCGGCTGGAAATGGTGCCACCGATCTTCTGATAGAGACGGGCAACGGCCACACCGCTTTCCGGCAGCAGCACGGTCACCAGACGTCCACCTTCGGCCAACTGGTCCAGCAGCGCCTGCGGCACGGCGGCCACTGCCCCTTCCAGGACGATCACATCATAGGGCCCCTGCTTGGCCCAGCCGGCGGCCAGAGTGCCCTGCACGATGGCGGCATTGTCCACGCCCAGCGTCTGCATGGCCTGATTGGCCTGCGCCGCCAGGGCAGCATCCGATTCCACGGCCACAACGGTGGCGGCAATCTGACCGATGATGGCAGCGGAATAGCCGGTGGCGGTACCGACATCCAGCACCAGATCCGTGGCGGCAATGCGCGCTTCCTGGAGCAGGCGACCCAGCACCATCGGCTCCAACAGGAAGCGACCATTGCCAAGCGGAATGGCCTTGTCCACATAAGCGACCCCGCGCAGCGCCGGGGGCACGAACTGGTCACGCGGCACGGCCAGGAAGGCATCGACCAAACGCAGGTCACTGACCTTGTTCGGCCGGAGCTGGCTTTCGACCATGTTGTAGCGGGCGGCGCTGTATTCCGTGGTGGCGATCATGGGGGTCGTTCGCGCGTGGGGAAAAGGAAGGATGAGAGGGCGCCGGCAAGCGGAACCCCGACGCTATATATCCGCCCCATCCCCGGAACACAATGTTGCGGGCGCACCCAAAACATCATGCCACGTGCATTTCTTTGTTTCTGGTGCTTGACCGCATCGGTAAAGCCCGTCTATATACCGGCCCCACGCCGGGGCTGAACAACAGCCAAGACGTGCGACACCGTTGGCGCGGTGGCAGAATGGTGATGCAACGGACTGCAAATCCGTGAATCCGGGTTCGATTCCCGGCCGTGCCTCCAAGTTTTGGCGTCAAGCCGTTGAAAAGCCCGCCCTTACCGGCGGGCTTTTCTGTTTTTCCGCTGTGGCTATGCCAGCCCCTGGCGCAGCGCCCGGCGCAAATCGTCCGGCACATCCGGCTGGGTCAGCAGCATCGGCGCCCGCAGCAGGGCAATCAGCGACATGGAATCGGTGATCTCGCCCCGCAGCGCCATATCCAGCGCCGCGCGCAGGGGCAGACGGCGCAGGGCCAGCTTTTCCGTGCCCTCGGGCTCCGCCTCTCCTTCCGTCAGCCCCCAGGCCACGAAGACGCTGCCCTGTTCATCACAGACACTGTTGGAAAGGGCCACCTTGTGGATCGGCAGCAGATGCGCCGCCCGCAGGCCCGTTTCCTCCCGCAGCTCTCGATGGGCGGTATCGGCCGGGCTGGTGCCCAGCGGACAGCCCCCTTCAGGGATTTCCCAGCTATAGGCATTCAGGGAATAGCGGAACTGGCCGACCAGCCAGGTGCTGCCATCCTCGGCCACCGGCAGCACGCCCACCGCATGGTTGGCGAAGCGGACAACGCCATAGATGCCGGGGGCGCCGTCGGGCTGCAGCACATCATGGTGTTCCAGCTTGATCCAGGGATTCTCATATACCTGGGTACGGGACAGGGTTTTCCAGGGATTATCGTGGTGGGACACGGGCAGCGGCTTTCCATGAAAAGCTGTTGGAAACGAAGCGATTATGCGCCTTACCGGACGACATTCGCCAACAGCTTCGCAGAAAAATGAGAAAAGTGCGAAACAGGGGTTTACAAAGCCGTCAGGGGTTGGCTATAAGCCCGCCCACCGCACGATGCGGCGCCGGCGACGGCGCAGCAACAAGCGTCTGATCCCAGGTAGCTCAGAGGTAGAGCAGGCGGCTGTTAACCGCCCGGTCGGGGGTTCGAATCCCTCCCTGGGAGCCAATTGGCAGGAACCGAGGTGAAAATCTCGGTTCCACCCTTGGTAAGAACTTGTTTTGCTGTATGATCATGCGTTGATGCGCACTGATCCCAGGTAGCTCAGAGGTAGAGCAGGCGGCTGTTAACCGCCCGGTCGGGGGTTCGAATCCCTCCCTGGGAGCCAATGATGAAGGGCTGAAGCAGCGATGCTTCGGCCCTTTTTCTTTGCTGCAAGGGCCAGCCGCCGCCTCACAGCTGGTCGTAAAGCGTGGCTTCTTCCACCGCATCGGCCGAATCGCGCAGACCACCATGGCGCTGCCACTCCCCGCACCAGTCGGTGAAATTGGTGATGGGGAAGGAACCGGCGGGCGAACGGTCGGTCACCACGGGCGGGAAACGGCGGCAATTACCCTTGGGTCCGCGTTCCCGCACCCCATGGCCCAGCCAGAATCGGCAGGTGTAGCAATTATCGCCGCGACGCACGTTGGCTCACTCCATTCATCGAAAATCAGCCCATCCTATCACGGTTGAACGTCGGATGGGCTTTTGGGGCTGTCACGTTCCATATCCGGCTGACGTTCGGGCTTGGCCTTGCGCAGGCCCTCGGTATGTGCAGCGTAATAAGCCTGGATATCGGCATTCAGATTATCGCGGCGGTCGGCGTCGGCGGGGGAGATATCCCCCCCCCGCCCAGCCGCTGGAATTCCTGCACCGCCTGTTCCAGTTCCTGTTCATTCCTGATCGGCATCGGTCCGACTCCGGTCTGTGATTGTCCATCAGGAACCACAGACCGGGTACGGCGGTTCCATCAGGCCAGCAGCGTATCGATCGCGGAACGGCTGCGCAGGGTGCGGTGAACCGGGCAGCTATTGGCGATCTCTAGCAGCCGCTTGCGCTGGCCCTCATCCAGCCCGCCTTCGATCGTGATGTGACGGGTGAATTGATCAACCTTGCCGCCGGCATTCTCCGTCGTCTCCCCCGGCAGGGCGTCGCGCTTGGCATGTTCCACCCGCACGGAGACACGCGCCAGCGGCCAGCCCTTACGGTTGGCATACATGCGCAGCGTCATGGAGGTGCAGGCACCCAGTGCAGCCTGCAACAGCTCATAAGGATTCGGCCCCGTGCCGGTGCCACCATCGGCGGTGGGTTCATCGGCGTGGAATCGGATACCGGCCGCCTGCACCAGATTGACGAAGGCCCCCTCGCCCGTCTCCGATACGGTGATGGGGCCGGCATGTTCCACGCCGGCCGGGCGGGCCGAGGGCAAGTCCAGCTTCAGGCTGCGTTTGGCCCAGGCCGCCACCGTTTCGGCGACGAAATTGGTGGTACGCTGATCAGCGGCCAGATGGCCCGCCCCTTCCAGGGCGATGAAGCTTTTCGGGTGCTTGGCGAGCGACAGAATCCGGTCAGCCTCCGCAATCGGCACCACCGGGTCACGCGGATCATGCAGCACCAGTAGCGGCCGGCCCAGGCCGGCGATGGCCGACTCCATATCATGGGTGGCCACATCGGCCACAAACTCACGGGTAATCGGCATTTCCCGGTCACCGACATTCAGCGGCACCCGCCCGTCGCGTGCCATTTCCGCGTCGCGCCCGGCGATCTTGCCCAGCAGCGTGTGCGGGCCGGAGGGGCTGTTCAGCGTCACCACGGCGCCGACACTGGGCAGGTCACCCGCCACGCGCAGCATGGCCGCCCCGCCCAGGGAATGGCCCATCAGCAGACGGGGTGCCTCCAGCTCCTGTGTCAGAGCCGCAGCGGCAGCCAGCAGGTCAGCCACATTGGTGGAAAAGGTGGTTTCATCAAAGGCACCGCCGCTGCTGCCCAGGCCGGTGAAATCGAACCGCAGTACGGCGAATCCCCGATCCGCCAGCCCCCGGCTGATCCGGGCAGAGGCGTGGTAATCCTTGGAACAGGTGAAGCAATGGGCAAAGATCGCCGTGGCGATGGGCCGGCCTTCCGGCAGGTCCAGCCGGCCGGCCAGCGTGGCCCCTGTCGATCCCGGAAAGTTGAAATCCTGCGTCACGCGCGCCATCGTGCCCTCATCAGCGTTTCATCATGCGGCCCGGTCACGGGCCTATTGGCTGCAAAGCTGGCCCGCCTGCCCTGCCCTGCGCAACCCCCTTCGCATTTTCCCGCCACGCCGGATAATCATGACCAACGAAACCTTTCCCCGCCTGTTCCCCGTTCTGCCCGGAATCACCAGCCCGACACGGGTGGAGATTGTGAAATTGGAGACTATTCACAAGGGTTTCATGGATTTTACCCGTCAGACCCTGCGGCATGAACGATTCGGTGGTGACATGACCCCGGTGATCGAACGGGAAATCTGCCATCGCGGCCATGCGGTGGCCGTCGTTCTCTATGATCCGGCCCGCGACGTGCTGTTGATGATCGAACAGTTCCGGGCCGGGGCCTTGGCGGCCAAAAAAGACCCCTGGCTGCTGGAATTCGTTGCCGGCATGGTGAAACCTGACGAAGTAGCGGCCGAAGTAGCCGCGCGGGAGACAGAGGAAGAAGCCGGCTGTACCCCGCGTGACCTGCAGCACATCTTTACCATGATGCCCAGCCCCGGCGGCTGTACCGAAATCGTGGAAATATTTTTTGGCTATGTCGATACAGAGGGGCTGGGCGGGCTGCATGGGCTGGAAGAGGAGGTGGAGGATATCCGCGTGCATCTGGTGCCGGCAGACCTCGCCATCGCCCAGATGGACGCCAACCGCATTACCAGCGGCTTCACCCTGCTGGGCCTGGCCTGGTTCGCCCGCCACCATGCGGCACTGAAGGCGGGCCTTGCGGAGAATGCGTTGCAGGGCTGAAGCGGCGGGGGTTAGGTTTTTAACAACCTCGCCCCATATGGGGTGCCAGCATTCTACACATGAACAAGGGCACAACGCCGTGGATATACGCAACGGCTTCATCGACAGCATCGGCCGCACCCCGCTGATCCGCCTGAAGGGCCCGTCGGAAGCGACGGGCTGCACCATTCTCGGCAAGGCGGAATTCCTCAATCCCGGTGGGTCAGTGAAGGACCGCGCGGCACTCGCCATCGTGCAGGACGCGATTGAGCGCGGCCAACTGCGGCCCGGCGGCACCATTGTGGAAGGCACGGCCGGGAATACCGGCATCGGTCTGGCCCTGGTGGGCAATGCCATGGGCTTTCGCACCGTCATCGTGATGCCGGAAACGCAGAGCCAGGAAAAGAAGGACATGCTGCGCCTGTGCGGGGCCGACCTGCGGCTGGTGCCGGCCGTGCCCTTCAAGGATCCCGGCAATTACGTGCATGTCTCCCGCCGTATCGCGGAAGAACTGGCGCAGACGGAACCCAACGGCGCCATCTGGGCCAACCAGTTTGACAATCTGGCCAACCGGGAAGGCCACCGCCGCACCACCGGCCCGGAAATCTGGCAGCAGACGGATGGCAAGATCGATGCCTTCACCTGCGCCACCGGCACCGGTGGCACGCTGGCCGGCATCGCCCTGGCGCTGAAGGAACGTAAGCCCGACGTAAAGATCATGCTGGCCGACCCGATGGGCTCGGCGCTTTACGCCTGGAAGAAGACGGGCGAATTGAAGGCTGAAGGCAATTCCATCACTGAAGGCATCGGCCAGGGCCGGGTAACGGCCAATCTGGCCGATGCGCCGATCGACGATGCGGTGCAGGTGACGGATGAGGAAGCGCTGCCGGTCGTGTTTGACCTGTTGAAGAATGAAGGGCTGGTGCTGGGCGGTTCCAGCGGCATCAATATCGTTGCCGCCATGAAGGTGGCCCGCCTGCTGGGGCCGGGCCATACCATCGTCACCATCCTGTGCGATTACGGAACCCGTTACCAATCCAAGCTGTTCAATCCCAGTTTCCTGCGCGAAAAAGGCTTGCCGGTTCCTGACTGGCTGTCCTGATATCACCCCTTGATGGAGGTCCGCCCATGACGCTGCTGTTCCGTGACGATCCCTACCTGAAACAGGCAGAGGCCACGGTGGTGGAAAGCGGGGCGGACGGCATCCGGCTGGATGCCACGCTGTTCTATCCCAATGGCGGCGGCCAGCCCGGTGATACCGGGCGGATCGATTGGGAGGGCGGCAGTGTGGCAGTAACCGACACGCGCAAGGCGGTGCCGCTGGTGGAAAACGGTCCCGATATCCTGCACATCGTGCCCGCCGATTCCCCCCTGCCCCCGCCCGGCACCAGCGTGACCCTGCATCTGGATTGGGAGCGGCGGCACCGGCATATGCGGATGCACACCGCCATGCATCTGCTGTGTGCCGTGGTGCCGGGGGCCGTGACCGGCGGGCAGGTGGGGGCGGAGAAATCCCGACTGGATTTCGATGTACCCTCGGCCAGCCTGGACAAGGACGCGCTGGAAGAAAAACTGAACGAGTTGATCCGCGCCGACCACCCGGTACGTGAACGCACCATCACCGATCAGGAAATGGCGGAACGGCCGGAACTGGTGCGCACCATGTCGGTGCAGCCCCCCACGGGCAGCGGCTCGGTGCGGCTGCTGCAGATCGGCACCGATGACGCGATGGTGGATTTGCAGCCCTGCGGCGGCACCCATGTGGCGCATACGGGGGAGATTGGCCCGATCAGCATCATAAAGATCGAAAATAAGGGGAAGCAGAACCGCCGCGTGGTGCTGGGCTTCCGGGATTAAGGGACAGTTTGCATTCCAATCGCCTATAAAGGACAGATGGATATTACGTTTCCTCCCTCTGTCCCGATAGGAACGAACATGGCCGTGCCCGCGCTGACCGATCCGCTGGTGTCCCCCCTCTGGCTGTTGGGGGTGCTGGGCCGGCCTGATGTGAAACTGGTGGATGCCTCCTGGCACATGCCGGCGGCCAAGCGCGATGCCAAGGCCGAATTTGCGGCCCAGCGCATTCCCGGTGCCGTGTTCTTCGATATTGACGGGATTTCCGATCCGGATACCGACCTGCCGCACATGCTGCCCAGCCCGCAGGGCTTCGCCAACGCCGTCTCGGCCCTGGGAATCGGCTCAGCGGATACGGTGGTGGTCTATGACAGCGCCGGCCTGTTCAGTGCGGCCCGCGCCTGGTGGATGTTCCGCGTCTTCGGCCATGATGCAGTCTATGTGCTGGATGGCGGCCTGCCCGGCTGGATCGCCGCCGGCGGCGAACTGGCCAGCGGGGAACCCGAAGCCCCCACCCCCACCACCTTCCGCGCCCAGTACCGGGCGGACATGGTGCGCAGCGCCGATGATCTGAAAACCAACCTGGAAACCGGGGCGGAACAGGTGCTGGATGCCAGGGCTGCCGCGCGCTTCACCGGCTCTGTGCCGGAACCGCGCGCCGGCCTGCGCAGCGGCCATATACCCGGTGCCCGCAACCTGCCCTTCAATGAGCTTTTGGTCAGTGAGACCCAGCAGATGCTGGAGGGGGAGGCGCTGCGCGCCCGCTATCTGGCCGCCGGGATCGACCTGTCGCGGCCCGTGGTCACCTCCTGCGGCAGCGGCGTCACCGCGGCCGTGCTGGCGCTGGGGCTGCACCGGCTGGGCGTCAGTGATGTGGCGCTTTACGACGGCTCCTGGACCGAATGGGGTGGACGCAACGATCTGCCGCTGGCAACGGGGGCGGCCGCATGAACAACGCCGCCCCCCTGGATGGCCCCGTACCGCCGGGCCGGATGCGCACCACCGTCACCTATCTGGAAATGACGGCCAAGCCAGCCCGCCGCCAGCGCCCGCATCCGCATGAAAAGCTGGCCCTGATGCGGGCGGAAAACTGCACGCTCTCCTTCTACCGCTATCTTTATGACCATGTCGGGCAGGACTGGCTGTGGTGGGCCCGCCGGGCCATGGATGACGCCACGCTGAATGCCATCATCAAAGACCCGGCGGTGGAAATCTATGTGCCCTATGTCAGCGGCGTGCCCGCCGGCTATGTGGAACTGGACCGTCGCACACCGGGGCAGTGTGAGATCAATTACCTGGGTCTGCTGCCGGATTTCATCGGCCATGGCATTGGCGGCTGGCTGCTGGATTGGGCGATTGAGGCGGCCTGGAATGCAGCTGGCATGGAAAAGCTGCTGGTGAATACCTGCACGCTGGACCATCCCCATGCCCTGATGACCTATCAGAAAGCCGGCTTCCACCCCGTGGGCCAGGTGGAGAAGGAAGAGGATGACCCCCGCGTCACCGGCCTGATCCCCCGCCATGCCGCCCCGCATGTTCCCCTGATCCTGCCGACCGAAGGCTGAGAGCGTTCCCGATGAGCACCGATAACAGCGCCAAGCAGACGACCCGCCTGATCCATGCCGGACGCCACCCGGAACGCCATGCCGGGGCGGTGAATGTGCCGCCCTTCCGCGTGTCCACCGTGCTGTTCCCCGATCTGGCGGCGTTGGATGATTACGATCCCTATTACCGCTCCATCCGCTATGGCCGTACCGGCAACCCCAGCAGCCACGCCTTTGAAGAGGCGGTGACGGTGCTGGAAGGCGGCCATGGCGCGGTTGCTTATGGTTCTGGCGTGCAGGCCATCAGCTCGGCCCTGCTGGCCTTCACCAAGGCCGGCGATCATATCCTGATGGTGGATACCGCCTATGGCCCCAGCCGAACCTTCTGCGACGGCATCCTGAAGCGGGCGGGGGTGGAGACGGAATATTATGATCCCGCCCTCAGCGCTGCGGACTTGAAGGCGCTGCTGCGCCCCAATACCAGCGTGCTGTTCATGGAATCGCCCGGTTCCCAGACATTTGAGCTGCAGGACGTGCCGGCCCTGGCCGCCGTGGCGCGCGAAGCCGGCATTGTCAGCATGATCGACAATACCTGGGCCGCCGGCATCCTGTTCCAGCCGCTGGCCCATGGGGTGGATATCTCCATCCAGTCGGCCACCAAATATATTGGCGGCCATGCCGATGCCAGCCTGGGCGTCACCGTCACCGCCAGCGAGGCCCATTGGCTGAAGCTGAAGAAGGCATCGGTGGAACTGGGCGCCGTGGCCGGGCCGGATGATCTGTTCATGGGGCTGCGCGGCCTGCGCACCCTGCCCACCCGGATGCGCCAGCATCAGGAAACCGGCCTGATCCTGGCCAGCTGGCTGGCCGAACAGCCAGAGGTGACGCGGATGCGCCATCCAGCCCTGCCCGGCTGCCCCGGTCACGCGATCTGGCAGCGGGATTTCAGCGGCGCCTGCGGTCTGTTCGCCTTTGAAATGAACCCGGTGCCGAGGGCGGCGCTCGCCGCCATGGTGGATGGGATGCGCCTGTTCGGCATGGGCTATAGCTGGGGTGGCTTTGAAAGCCTGATCCTGCCCTGCGACCCCAGCCGCATCCGCACGGCCACCCGCTGGCAGGGCGGCCAGCTGATCCGCATTCATGCCGGGCTGGAAGATCCGGCCGACCTGATCGCCGACATGAATGATGGTTTCAACCGCCTGCGCAAGGCCCTGTAATCATGACCACCGCTTTCACCCCTCTGCCCGACTCCGCCATCGATGCCGTGCTGGCCAAGGTGCGCTTCACCGCTGATGGGCTGGTGCCCGCCATCGCCCAGCAGCATGACAGTGGCGAGGTGCTGATGATGGCCTGGATGAACGCGGACACCATCCGCGAAACCCTGCGCAGCGGGCGGGCCTGTTACTGGTCCCGCTCCCGCCAGGCCTTCTGGCGCAAGGGCGACACCTCGGGCCAGGTGCAAAATCTGGTGGCGCTGCGGGTGGATTGTGATGGCGACACGCTGCTGCTGCTGGTCGACCAGCTGGGTGTCGCCTGCCATACTGGCCGGCGCTCCTGTTTTTACATCGAAGCGCAGGCAACGGGGCCGGAAACCATCGCCCCGGTGCTGATGGACCCCAACGCGCTATACGGCACCACCCCCAGCGGCAGCAGCTTCTGATATGTGCAAAAGGATAGGGTGAGAGCGGGGCCGGCCCTGGCAACTGGCGGCGAAGGGCCCGAGACCCTATGCTGTTTCCGCTACGACCATGCCCAGGTGTTGAGACCCGATGAAAGAGCTGCGCTGCATCCTGTTCACCGATCTGGAGGTGCTGGCGGCGATCCTGGACCGCCGCCGCAAGCTGAACGAGCCGCTGCCCGACGGGCAAGTGACCGGGCTGCGCCTGGAAATGAACCAGGGCACCCGCTGCACCTTGCTGGTCGATGGCGGCAAGCACAGCCTGACCATCCCGGAAGCAGAGCTTCAGGCCGCCTTGCTGGCCCATTGTATGACGAAGAAAGTGCCGCTGCCGGCAGAGGCCGATAAAAGCGTCTACCTGATCCGGGGGCGCGCTACCTTGATGATGACGATGAATTTCAACAAGAGTGCACGGCTGGTCAGCATGGTGGAAGAACGCGCCGACAGCCTTCCGCACTGACGGCCACCCTGACGCGGCCGATACCCCCTGATCAATCCCGCCCGCCGCCGGAAGGCCCCCGCCGCCGCCAGAGCCGGGGCAGCACGCTGATCAGCGCAATCGGCACCACGATCACCGCCCCTGTTGCCACATAGGGCCAGGCCCAACCAAACAGGTCGGCCAGCATCTCCGGCAGGGCGGCAACGGAATGCAGCGCACCGCGCAGCAGGTCGTACGGATCGATCCGCAGCCAGGCCAGCAACAGCCCCACCAGCAGGGACCAGATCAGGATATTGACGATCAGTCTCATGCCTTCGCTGTACCCCAAGGGCCGACGGACCGCAACAGCGCGGCGGGATCACCCCTTCCGAAATAGATCGAATTTTACTGTAATTTGCATTGCAGATTATTTTGCAAAAAGAAAGAGGCGGCGACCTTGCGGCCGCCGCCTCCCCCATCTTTCATAAACCGTGCGGCTGTTCTTAGAACAGACGCAGGATGGCCTGCTGCGACTGGTTGGCCAGCGAGAGGCTGATGGTGCCCAGCTGCTGACGCGTCTGCAACAGCAGCAGGTTTGCACCTTCCTCGTTCTGGTCGGCCTGGACCAGCTTGTTCCCACCTTCGGTCAGAACGTTGGAGAACTCGCTGGTGAAGTTCTCGCGGTTCTGGATGATGTTCAGGTTGGTGCTCAACCCCTGCGAAGCCGACCGCAGGGTCGCCGTGGCATAGGTCAGGCTTTCCACTGCCTTGTCGATGTCCGTCCGGTCGAGGAAGTTGTTCTGGGCATAGTCCAGACGCAAACCCTGGCCGTCGGTCTGCACATTCACCGACTGAACGGTGATGTTGTTGGTGTTGGATTCGTTCAGCTGAACGTTCAGGTCATTCTCGGTATTGGCATCGGTGCGCTGTACCGTGGTGATATTGGCCGAGTCCTGGCGCGCCGCAGACTGCATCAGCGTGGACGGATCAACATCGAAGCGAACCGTACCGGAGGCAAAGCTCAGCGCATTCTCACCGTCGGACAGCTTGGCGTTACCCCGGGCATTGCTGCCGGAGCGGCTGACCGTCACACCATTGAGGTTGGTCGCCGACACTTCGATATCGACATTCTTCTGAATGACCGATGTACCATTGGCAGCTGTTTCCAGCTTGTCCAGATCGGCCCGGTTCACGTTGAAGGAAACAACCGTACCCGAAGTGAAGCTGACAGAGATGGCCTTGTCCGCCGCGTTGGTCGTAGAAGCACCGACCTGGAAGCTGACGGCCGTGCCGGTGTTGACCACCCCGGTAATCGTAAAGCTGCCATTATCAGCCGAGGCATCAACGGTAAAGCGCGTCGAGTCAAGACCCGCCTGAACAGCAGCAGCCAGCTTGTTTGCCACAGACCGACGCCGGGCCTCCGGGCTCAAGTCCAGATTGGTGGCGCTGTCTACAACATCTTCTTGGGTTGCCTTGTAGGTGAAGGTCTGACCATTCACCGCTGTGGTGAAAGTATCACCCGCCTCAATCGCCCCATCAATCTTGATCTTGGAGACCTGAGGGTTACCCTCCGTCCCCGGCTTTTCGGTGCTTGCCGTTGCCGACTGGCTGTTATCAAAGAACCGAATGGTGCGGCTTTCAGAGCCTTCCGTGACCACCACGGTGCGTTCACGTCCCGCCTTGCCACGCATTTCCACCGAAACGTCGGCGAAGTTACCGGCGGTGCTGGACAGCTTGCCCGATACTTTCAGAGAGCTGAGGCCGCGCTTGTCTTCTGCGGTGGAAATATCGGCCAGATCGGCACTGATATTGCCGGTACCGCTGACCCGCACGGAATAGGTATCGGCGGAGATCACGTTGGTGACGCGGCTGGCCGACAGGCCGGCGATGGTATCGACCTGCTGGCGGCTGGTGGCCGTGCTGTCCAGCGTGCGACCATTGCCGACCAGCAGGTTCTTACCGGCATAACCGCTGTCGCGGGCGATCTTGTCGATCTGGTCCTTGATGGTGTTGAACTGGGTGGCCAGCGACTTGCGGGTGGCGATGGACTGCGGGTCGGTGCCCAGGCTGTTATAGGCAGAGGTGGTCAGACCTTTGGCCTGTTCGACCAGCTTTTCGATGGCAGTGATGCCCTTGTCGCCCGCCTGGATGGTGCTGATCGACTGGCCCATGCTTTCTTTCAGCTTGGTCAGGTCGCCCGCACGGGTGCTCAGGCTCTTGGCGGCAAAGAAGTTCGTGGGGCCATCCAGGGCGCTGTTGATCTTGTTGCCGGTGGACAACCGGGTCTGGATTTCCTGGACGCCCTTGTTGGTCTTCTGCAACAGCAGCAGGTTGTTGCGCATACCTGCGGTCAGCTGGACATCACTGCTCGACATGGTCATCTCCTTTTGAGCGCTACCGAGGGGCCGTTTAGGCCCCTAATCGATTCTCGTGGACACCGTAGGGCGCAGGGTGAGAGCCGTTACCGTGGAAGACGCCGGGTGCGATGCAGGACCGGCAGTTTCGGTGCGGATCGGGCTATCCGTCGTGCTGATCGCGGCAATCAGGCTTGGCACAGGCATTGCGCCTGGAGGCTGTTCCTGCACCGCTGTCCGCTCGACGCCATTGTCCAGAGTTACGGCTCTTCCTATGCTTTGGTGGACACGAAGGGTTCGCCCCGATCAAAGCAGGAAGCGTGCCAAGTGCCGAAGAGCCGGGATTTCCATACTTTTGGGTAGGGTTTCGGCCCAAAGCCGTCCCCAAACGGGGGAGAGGGGGAAAATGAGTCCCAGTTCCAGGCCCCCAGCCCAATGGGATTTTTCTGCCTAGCCCGGCATTTCCTGCCGGGGGGGCCAATGGAAACCGGGTCGCTTATGCCCAACAAAAAGGGCCCCGCCATCGGCTGATGGCGGGGCCCTTTTTGTTGGATGCGGAACGCTCAGCTGCCCAGCAACGTGTGAACAGCCTCCACCAGATTGCGCAGGCTCAGCAGCATGATGATGATCGCCACCAGGATCATCATCGGCTTATCGGGCAGCTTCTGCGTTACCATGGCGGCAAAGGGGGCGGCGATAACGCCGCCCAGGATCAGGCCCAGGATGGCCGGCCAGAGATCCAGACCGATGGTCAGGATGAAGGTGCAGGAAATCACCGTGGTGACAAAAAACTCCGCCAGATTGGTGGAGCCGATGGCATAGCGCGGCGTGGTGCCGGCCCCGATCAGGGTGCTGGCCACCATCGGCCCCCAGCCCCCGCCGCCCACGGCATCCAGAAAACCACCGCCCACGCCCAGCGCGCGCACCTTGTTGGCCGACAGCTCCGTCGCTGGCGGCGGGTGCAGCGCCTTCCACAGGATCAACCCGCCCATCCCCACCAGATAGATGGACACGATGGGGCGGATCAGTTCGCCCGACACGCCAGACAGCACATAGGCCCCCAGCCCCCCGCCAACCATGCCGGGAATCGCCAGACGCCAGACCAGTTCCGGGCGGATATTGCGGCGGCGCCAATGGGCAAAGCCCGACGCCCCGGTGGTGAACATCTCCGCCACATGCACGCTGGCGCTGGCGGTGGCGGGCGGAATGCCCAGGGACATCATCACACTGCTGGCGGTAACGCCATAGGCCATGCCAATGGCCCCATCCACCATCTGGGCAGCAAACCCCACGGCCATGAACAGCAGGATGTCTTCAATCATCAGAATGCGTTCCGCCTTGATTATCCGCCCAGGCCTGCCCCTGGCGCAACCAGCAGCGGCTATCCCTTAACAATCTTCGCCAAGGTCTGTGCCATATGCGGTGGCGGTTCCGCCACCGCCGATACAGGTGCCTCAGCGGAAAAGTTGAATTGAACGGCGCGGGCCAGCAGATGCAACCCGGTTTGCGGCGGCATCTGCGCCCCATAGATCGGGTCACCCAGCAGCGGCATTCCCATATAGGCGCAATGGGCGCGAATCTGGTGCATCCGGCCGGTGCGGGGATGCAGTTCCAACCAGGAAAGCCCGCCATGGCTGGCCAGCAGGCGCCAATCGGTCAAAGCCGGCTTGCCGGCAAGATCGACCACCACCTTCGATGTGCCGGGGATGCGTACCTTCAGCAGGGGCATATCGATGCTGCCGGTATCGCCCTTCGGCCGCCCCTCCACCACCGCCCAATAGGTCTTCGCCACCTTGCCGGCCAGGAACAGGTCACCGATGCGGGCGGCGGCGGCGGCATCGCGGGCCAGCACCAGACAACCCGCCGTATCCTTGTCCAGCCGGTGGGCCAGACGCGGCGGTTCGTCCCGATCATCGGTCAGATGCGGCAGGTACAGTTCCAGATGGTCGGTGGTTTTGGTCCCGTAATGCACCGGCAACCCATAGGGTTTGTCGATCACCAGCACATGATCGTCACGGTAAAGCACGCGGGCGCGCATATCCGCCGCTGTCAAAGCCATGGCTGCGGCACTCATTCCGTGGCCAGCCGCGCCTCGGCCATCTCGGCAAATTGCTGCAAGGCGGGGTCGCGCCAATGTTTGGTGCGGCGCAACTCCTCCATGGCCAGTTCCAGCACGGAACGGGCCAGCGCGGCCTCCCCGCCGGACAGCGGCTCCGGCTCCTTCAGCCGCTGGGCGACGGTACGGGTCAGGCCTGGATCCATCAGCCCCATCCAGCTGCCGGCCTCCGCCCCCAGCCGGTTGCCCAGCTGCGCCAGCCGAATGGCATGGGCCAGCCGCTGCGAGGCCGAGGCGTAACCATTGCGGGAGAAGCAGCCGCGATAGGCATCCCGCAGCCCGGCCACAACATTATCATGGAAGGAGGAAAAGCCGGTGCCCCAGAACAGGCTGCGCTTCAGCACCGCGCGCCAGCGGCTGCAAAAGGCCAGGGTCCAGTCCAGTGCCTCAAAATCGGGAATCGGGCGGCTGGCGCTGCGCCCTTCCATCAAGCAGCGCTCCTCCAGCATGGGATAAAGCTCCGCCTCCACCCGGCGGACCATGCGGTCCAGGAAATCACGCGCCAGGCTGCCATAGCGCATATGGTTGATCAGGTCCAAATCCTCAAACAAGGACAGGATCACATCCAGATTGCCCAGTTCCCGGTCCAGCAGATCGCGCCGCGCCAGCGGCAGCGACAGGCCCGGCCGCACCAGTTGGCCCACCCCCATGGCGCCCAGAATCTCCTCCGTCAGGGCAAAGCAGGTGCGGCCCAGATGACGGGTCAGGGCCATCACCGTCGGTTCCTGCCAGGGCTGTGGCCCATGCAGCAGGATCATCCGGCCAGCAATATAGTTGCGATCAACATGCAGCAGGGCCAGGGGCGCCAGCACCCCGACGCCCGGCACCAGGGCTGCCACCCGCCCGTCCAGCCCCTGCGCCGGGTTGCCCACCATGGCGGCCAGGGCATCCGGGTCGCGGGCGGCGCGGCGCAGCTGTTCATGCAGCTCCCCCATCGCCCGACCCTGTGCCAGCACCCCCTGCATCAGGCGCAAATCGTCAATGGTCAGCGGCCTTGGATCAAAGCCCAGGCGAGTCCGCTTGGCCTCCAGCCCGCGCCAGCGGTTGGTCTCCTCCAGAAAGGGGCGAACAGCGCCGGCCGTGCCCAGGGTGGCTGTCAGCACCTCTGCCGCGCGCTTGGCCAGGTCCGCCTGCAGGGCCACCACCTCCGGCAGGCCGAACACGGCGCGCAGCGGGCGGGACTGGGCGCGTTCGGCCAGCATGGCATCTGCCTGCCGGGCGAATGGCCCGATGGATTTATCGACCAGCCTGATCCACAAGGCCCCCACATCCAGCGGATGCAGGGTGCCGGGGCTGGCAAATTCCGGCCGCAGCAGGGTGGAATCACGGGTCATGTAGCGCTGAAACAGCTCTGTGAACAGGCGGCGGGCGTGCTGCTGGCGCAGGGCGTTCAGCTTGGCCACCAGGGCACGGCGCACCGCCTGCCGGCGGGCCGTATCCCCCTCCAGCTGTTCCAGTTCCTCGAACAGCCGGTCGGCCTCTTCCGTCGGCAGACGGGCGACCAGATCGTTAATGGTACTTTCAGAGACGTTCATGGCGCTTCTGGCAAAAGCCGTCCTGTTCATTATCTAGCGCGCTTTCGTGTATGCCACACCAACTTCCTGAACACCCTATGCAATTGCACCCATCGGGAAAATCGACAGGCCAAGGGGCCGGCACTCCTGCTGAGTTGCGGACAGCCCCATGCCCCTTGGTATGACCAATTTCCCTCAAGCGCCGGGCGCTGCCTCCGGCAGCTTGGCTTACGCGCCCATGGGGCACGGGCCGGCGGTCGCCGGCCTCCAAGGGGCATGGAACATGCCCCTTGGTATCAGATGGACAGGCACCGGCTTCACGCGGCATTCTGTCCCGCATGACAGCCGCGCCCGGTGCCCCCACCATGTCCACACCCGCCCCCGCCCCGTTCGTGTTCCGCTGGCGCGATGAGGCGGGCCAGTGGACAGAGGTAAATTGCTGGGCCGCCAGCCGGCGCGAGGCGGAAATCTATGCCAGCCGCGCCGGCTGGCCGGGTCATGATGGCACAAGGTTGGGCCGCTACCGCGCCTGGCTGGAACAGACGATCAAGGGCACGGAAGAAAACTAAAAAAGAGACTTGACGAAAGCAGCTGTTTTATCTACACAGCGGCTCCCGATCGGAATGGCGGTCGATGGCACTGTAGCTCAGCGGTAGAGCAGGGGACTCATAAGCCCTTGGTCGCGTGTTCAAATCACGCCAGTGCCACCATCCCTTCCCGACGACAGGATATACGCCGTATTTTCTACATCACGGCATTCGGCCCTCTGGGCCCGGGTTTCGGCACTGTAGCTCAGCGGTAGAGCAGGGGACTCATAAGCCCTTGGTCGCGTGTTCAAATCACGCCAGTGCCACCATTCAGTCGCCCCGCCGGCCCCAGTGCCCGGCGGGGCGTTTTGTTTTGGCCCCTCCCCCTCACCACCCCTTTGAATGATTTCCTCACCGAATGGATAGAGGGAACGCCGTTTGCACCGGCGGAAGGCTCGGTTAATTACGGGTAAACCTTCCCCTCGTGTGGCGGCCCGCGATCCCGGCGGTGGCGCTTCGTCCCCTGGAACCGCCCCCGGAGCATCACCCATGCTCAGCCTGCGCAGCATCATCGGCCTGTCTTTCCTGATTCTGACAGCGACGACCACAGCCCTGTGTGGCGCCTATATGGAGCGGGAGGCCCAGATCACCCTGCGACGGGAGGTGGGCAGCATGTTGGCCAGCATCGCCGATGGCATGGCCGACAAGATCAATGGCGATATGCGCCACCGGGCCAGCCAGGCCCTGCTGTTGACCCAGTTCGGTGGGCTGACCGATCCGGTCCATGCCCAGCGCACGGTGGATGAGATCGTCTCCCTGGACCCAACCGCCTCCTGGATCGGCATCACCGACGCGCAGGGCAATGTGATTGCCGGCAGCCGGGGCATCCTGACCGGCAAGAGCATCGCCAGCCGGCCGGTTTTTCTGGAAGGACGCAAGGGCCTGTTTCTCGGCGATGTGCATGATGCCGTCATGCTGGCTTCCCTGCTGCCCAACCCGACCGGGGAACCGATGAAATTCGTTGATGTCGCCGCGCCGATTCCGGGGCCGGATGGCGCAGTCGTCGGTGTGCTGGCCATGCATTACAGCTGGACCTGGGTGCGCGATCTGGCCCGCAACCTGCTGCGGCCTGTCTCCAACCATGAGGGGATGGAGGTGATTGTCGTCGCCCGCGAAGGCACTGTGCTGCTGGGGCCAGCGACGATGATCGGCCATCCGCTGGCCTTCACCCCCCGCCCCGGACAACGGGGGTGGGAGGAACGGCGTTGGCCGGATGATCATGCCTATCTCACAGGCTATTCCACCGGGGTGGAGGGGGCAATGGTCAAGGATCTGGGCTGGACGGTGATTGTCCGCCAGCCCATGGACAAGGCCATGCAGGCTGTCCAGCATATGCGGAACCGGGTCTATCTGGTGGGGATGCTGCTGGCCGCCCTGCTGGGCGGCATTGGCTGGCTGACCGCCGGCATCATCACCCGCCCCCTGCGCGCCATCACCAAGGCGGCGGAACGCATCCGCCAGGGTGACAAGGATGCCGCCATCCCCATGGTGGGCGGGGCCCACGAAACCCGCATCCTGTCGCAGACCCTGGGCGATCTGATCAATAATCTGGTGACCAGCAACGGTGCCCTGATCGCCTCCGAAAAGGCGCTGGCCCAGATGGAGGATATTGCCTATCAGGACAAGGTGACGGCCCTGCCCAACCGGCATTTTTTCGACCATTATCTGGGACTGGCGCTGGCCCGCGCCCAGGCCACAGATGAACAGCTGGTCGCCCTTTATATTGATCTGGACGGGTTCAAGCCAGTGAATGACCTATATGGTCATGATGCCGGCGATGCGGTGCTGTGGCAGGTGGGGGCACGGTTTTCCGCCGTGCTGCGCCAGAATGACCTGATCGCCCGCATCGGCGGCGACGAGTTCGCCGCCTTGCTGCCCTGTGACGGGGCGGATGGCCATGCGGAGGGGGCGGCGGTGGCCGCCCGCCTGCTGGCCGCCGTGGCACAGCCGGTCAGCATCCAGGATGGGGGTGTGACGGTGAACGTGGGCTGCAGTATCGGCATCGCCGTCTGGCCGCTGGACGGAGAGGATGCCGAGACATTGCTGAAACATGCCGATGCCGCACTTTATGAAGCCAAGAAGCGCGGTAAGAACCGGGCGGTGCATTATCCGGCCCTGGTGTCTGAACTGACGCTGGGCCCGCCCTGTCACGATTGAACTGGCGGGTCATCACCCCTACCATGGCGGGCATCGGAGGCGCCAAAGCCTTCCCCAGGGAGTGTCCCCATGGCCCGCAACCGCCGCCCGTCGCTTTACCTGATCCCCGCCATCCTGCTGGCCTTTGCCTTCGTGGTGGTGCCCGGCCTGCCCTTCGATTTCCTGCCCGATGGCGTGCGCAGCGTCTGGGACGGGCTGGTTGCCCCCCTTCGCACCCCCGTCACCCAATTCTGGTGGGGCTATATCCGGGGGGCAACGCAGCAGCCCTTGTTCAATCTGGTCAGCTATCTGACCCAGGTGGCGATTCTGGTCACACCCTGGGTCATCATCCGCCTTCTCTGGATCAGGCGGCAGCGCGCCGCTGGGCCGTTCCGCTGATCCAGCCACCGCCCAGCATCCGCTCCCCATCATAGAAAACGGCGGCCTGACCGGGGGAGATGCCATACTGCGCCTCCTCCAGATCCAAAGTGGCATTGCCGTCGCCATGCAGCAGCAGCACGGCCGGCGCCGGGTTCTGGGCGGAGCGCAGCTTCACCATCACCGGCATCGGTACGCCCACAGCCGGGTTACCCAGCCAATTGACCTCCCGCACCTGCACCCGGTCACGGGCGAGTGCGGCGCGCGGGCCGACAATCACCTGATTGGCCACGGGGTCGACACGCACGACATAGAGCGGATCAGCCTCGTCCCCGCCCTCCCCCTTGCGGCCGCCGATGCCAAGGCCCCGGCGCTGGCCGACAGTGTAGTTGATCACCCCGTCATGCCGGCCCATCAATGTGCCATCGACATGCACAATCTCCCCCGGCCGCACGGCACCGGGGCGCAGCTTTTCCACCACCTTGGCGTAACCGCCGGTGGGCACGAAGCAGATATCCTGGCTGTCCGGCTTGTCCGCCACGGCCAGACCCAGCTCATCCGCGATGGCGCGGGTTTCCGTCTTCGGCTTCATGCCCAGGGGGAAGCGCAGGAAATCCAGCTGTTCCTGGGTGGTGGCAAACAGGAAATAAGACTGGTCGCGGCTATGGTCCGCCCCGCGCAGCATCTGCGCCTTGCCATCATCGCCCACAAAGCGGCGGGCATAATGGCCGGTGGCCATGCAGTCGGCCCCCAGTTCGCGCGCCTGATCCAGCAGATCCTTGAACTTGACCGTCTGGTTGCAGCGCACGCAGGGGATGGGGGTTTCGCCCTTCAGATAGGTATCGACGAAATCATCCATCACCGAATTGCGAAACCGGCTTTCGTAATCCAGCACATAATGCGGGATCTCGATCTGGTCGGCCACGCGGCGGGCATCATAGATATCTTGGCCCGCACAGCAGGCCCCCTTTTTGCCCACCGTCATCCCGTAATCATAAAGCTGCAGGGTGATGCCGACGACATCATAGCCCTCCCGCTTCAACATGGCGGCGGCAACGGAACTGTCGACGCCGCCGGACATGGCGACGACGACGCGGGTGTCGGCGGGCGACTTATCGAGACCAAGGCTGTTCATGGGCGCAAATATAGGCCGCCCCCCGCCCCGCCGCCACGGGGATGCAAAGCAAAGCGGCTATGAAGGGGCGGTGGGGGACATGCGCCTTGGAGGCCAGCGACCGCTGGCCCGCGCCCGCATGGGCGCGTAAGCCAAGGCGGCGGATGCCGCCGCCCGGCGTCTGCATGATCCATAGCTTCAGGGATTACTGCCAGATATTGATCTGGCCGCCGCTGCAGCGATAGTTCCAGCGCTGGCCTTCCCACCAGATGTTGCCCTCATACTCATTGCCGGTGAAGCGCGAACTGCCGCTCAAGCCATAGCGCTGGATGAAGGCTTTCTGCACCTCCCGCTGGCAGCTGTTGGTGGGGTTGGGATTGGCATCCCACGGGTCGCCCCGATCCTTGTTGCCGCGATTATCCCAGATGATCCCATCATCATCGGCGCGCCGATCTGGCCGGCGATTATCCTCCCACGGGTCGCGCTGGCCCCAGCCCGGCCGGCGATCATCCTCCCACCGCCGGTTATCCCAGCGCCGGTCATCCCAATCGCGGTCGCGCCCGTCGCGCCAGTTATCCTGCACCTCCCGCAGGGAGCTGATGCCACCGCGCAGGTTCTTCACCTCCGCCGTATTGGCGATGCGGGCGCCGCCGGCGAAGGTCTGGCAATGATCGTAGCGCTTATCCTTGCAGATTTCCCAGACACCCGAATGCACGATGACGGAGCGGGCCCGGTCATTCCAAGGCGGAATCTTGGCCAGCGAATCGACATCATCGCGGATGGTGATGCGATCCCCCCGGAAGTCCGGTTCGGCATAAAGCGTCACCGCCCCGGCCAGGGCCGCCCCCGACCAAGCCATGCTTGCCAACCCAAGGGTGATCGCACCGATCTTCTTCATCTTCTGTCCAAGGGGCCAACCTACCCACCATGGGCCGCCTGCCCCCCTCCCATCCTGCTGTCTTCCGGCCATCGCCGGACAGATCATCAATGTCACGTGGCTTTATGGCGCAGCAAGGGCACAGGCGCGGCACAATTTCGGTGTGGATTGAGGATGGACAGAGGGCACCTGACCAGACAGTCTGTGCCGCCGATTGCGCAGACCGGGAGATAGTGCAACCCCCATGACCAACATCACACGGCGCAGCATTATGGGCGGCGGCCTGTCCCTGGGGCTGGCCCTTGGCCTGCCAGGGACGGCCAGTCTGGCGGCAACGCCAACGATCCTGAATATCGGCCTTGGCCCCGATATCGACACGGCCGACCCGCACCGTTCCACCACCATTGTGGCCGGTGCCTTGTTCGTGGAACTCTGGGAGGGGCTGACCAGCTTCGACGCCGCTGGCAATGTGGTTGCCGGTGTCGCCACCTCCTGGGAAACCAGCGCTGACGGGCTGCGCTGGAATTTCACCCTGCGCCAGGATGCTAAATGGTCTGATGGCAGCCCGGTGACAGCCGATGATTTTGTGTTCGCCTGGCGCCGCGCCGTGACGCCTGCCACCCGGCTGGGCCTGCCGGAATGGATCGCCCCCATCCGCAACGCCATGCCGATCATGCGGGGGGAAAAGCCGCCGGCGGAACTGGGCGTGCGGGCTGTCGGTCCCTATCAGCTGGAAGTACTGCTGGAACATCCCAAGCCGGATCTGACCGTCTATACCGCCTATTGGGTGCTGAGCCCCCTGCACCGCGCCTCGGTGGAAAAGCATGGCGACAGCTTCCCCCAGCCGGGCAAGCTGGTGGGCAATGGCCCCTTTATCCTGGATGCCGCCATCCCGCAGAGCCATTATGCCCTGAAGCGCAACCCGCATTACCATGGCGCGGCCAGCATCGCCGCCAGTGCGGTGAATTACCATGTCACCGAAGACTTGCAGACGGAGATGAAGCGTTTCCGCAGCGGGGAACTGGTGGCCACCAAGGAGGTGCCGCCCACCCAGCTGGATTGGGCGCGCAGCAATCTGGCCGACAGTCTGCGGCTGGCGCCCCGCGCCTCCACCTTCTTCCTGGTGCCCAACCTGACCCGTGCGCCTTGGAAGGAGAATGCCAAGCTGCGCCAAGCCCTGGCGATTGCCATCGACCGCAAGACCATTGTGGAGAAGATCGCCCGGGGGAATGAGCCGCCAGCCTACAGCATGACGCCGCCGGGGCTGGTCGGCTATCAGCCGCCGGAGCCGGACTGGGCAAAGCTGGGCGATGCTGACCGGGTGGCCCTGGCCCGCCGCCTGTTCGCGGAGGCTGGTTACGGCGCCGGCGGCCAGACCCTGCCCCCCGTCGAACTGCTGTACAACACCAACGAACTGAACCGGCAGGTCGCCGTGGCGGTGGCCGCCATGTGGCAACAGGTGCTGGGCGTGAAGACCACCCTATCCAACCAGGAATTCAAGGTGGTGGTCAGCCGGATGAAGGAACATTCCTATCCGGATTTCGCCCGCATTTCCTGGGCGGTGGGGTTGGTGACCGAATATCTCAACCTGCTGCGCTCCCGTGCGGAGGCGTTGGGGCCGGGTTATCGCAACCCGGTGTTCGATAAGGCGATGGAAGCGGTGGATGCCAGCCTGAGCCTGGAGGGATTCAGGGCGGCCCTGGCGGCGGCAGAAAACATCGCCATGGCCGATATGCCGATGATCCCGATCATGCGGCAATCCAGCCGCCGCCTGGTCAATCCGGCGCTGAAAGGTTGGGTGGATAATCCACTGGATTTGCACCCAGCCAAATTCCTATCCCTTTGATCGCAGCGCAGGCGCGACGGGCCAGCGACATTGTCGCATGATGGTTGCCAGCACCCCGGCCGGTTGGAAACCCCGCCGGGGTGCTGCAACCATCTTGGAAAGGCAAGTACATGGCCCGCTCCTGGCCATTGGTCTTGATGCTGATTCTGGTGCTGCCCGGTCTTCCCGCCAATGTGCGGGGGGAGGTCGTGCGGTTCGGCCTGCGGGAAGCGGCGCCGATGGTGGAAATGCAGCCGGACGGACGGCTGGCCGGGCTGGAATATGAGATTATCCAGGCCGTGATGCAGGCGGCGGGCATGGAGCTGGTGCCCTATCTGGGGTCCAATGCGCGGCTGGCCGTGGCCGCCGATGGCAAGGCGGTGGAGGCATTCGCCCCGGTGGTCGGCCAGCCGCCGCAGGGCGTGACCCTGACCGACAGCTATCTCACCTATCAAAACGTGGCCATGAGCCTGCGGGAGCGACGGATAAAGCTGGAGCGGATGGCCGATCTTGGCCGTTACCGGGTGCTGGCCTTCCAGCGTGCCACCCAGACCCTGGGGCCGGAATTCGCCGCCGCCGTCGCGGGCTGTCCTTTCTATCGGGAGGAGCCCAAACAGGCGCTGCAGGCGGCGGGCCTGCTCTATGAACGCTATGATGTGCTGATCGCCGATGCCCGCATCCTGCGTCACCATCTGGGGCCAACGCCGGTGACAGAACACCGGCTGTTTGCACCCAGCCCCTACAGCGCCGGCTTTCGCGACCCGGCCCAGGCTGCCCGCTTTAACGAGGGGCTGCAGCGGATCAAGGCCGATGGCACCTATGCGGCGATTCTTGCCCGCTATCCAGCCCTGCCGGACGATCCGACCATTAATTGATCCGCCGGCTATCCAGCCGCGCCGCCCGCACCCGATTGATGATCGACCAGCGGTCGGCAATCTCCCCCACCGGGGCAACGGTCCAATCCCATTCGGGACCGGGGGGCAGGCTGGCGCCGAACAGCGGGTCTTCCACCTCCACCACTACCCCCTGATCATTCAGCACATGGCGGCGTATATCGCCAACCAGCAGGGTCGGGCAGGCAAAGCCGCGCAGATGGGCCAGATGGGCTTCCACAATGGCCCGGCCCAGGGCCGCCCTGTCGGTTTCCGGCTGCCGCCGCAGGGCCTGACGCAAGGGCACCAGCGGCAATTGCGAGACCAGATTGGCGGAAACGACAAGGCCGATGCGCGGATCATCCCAAAAAGCGGTGATCGGGGGCGCCGCCTTTGTGCCCCCCTCTCCGGCTTTCCAGGCGTCGGCCATGCCGGTCAGTTCCTGTGTCACCAGCTCTATCCCCGGATGGCGTGCCGCCAGGTGCCGGGCCGGCGGTGGATGGGCCACATCCACCAGCAACAAACGGGGGAAGCGGGCCAGCAGTTCCGCCATGGGTAAATCCAGGCAGGGACCAGAACCCAGGATCAAGGCCGTATCCCGATCCGGCGATGTATCGGCCATGGCCTTGATGATGGCGTTGCGGGTCTGTCGCTGATGGGGGGCCCAGGCCGCCGCACAACGTTCGGCGCGGCTGAGGCAGGCCACCGCCGCATAACGATAGCCCAGCGCCACCAAGCCCTTGGGGCATCGGGTTCTGAGGCTGATCAGCCATTCACGCAGCATGGGGCCATCCGCCGGAGATGGAAATGGCCCGCCGGAGAGAGACCGGCGGGCCATGGAAAAACAGGGGATAAGCTAAAGGCCTTACGGGGTGGCAGCCGCCGGATGGCTGATGCGCTGGCGCAGCGCTTCCAGCAGGGCGTCGAACTTGCCGCCATTATTCTCAATCACGGAGGCGAATTCCGAACGCTGGGTCTGGCTCATGGAGACATTCTCCACCACCACGTC
The DNA here is from genome assembly GCF_027568365.1 of Niveispirillum sp. BGYR6. Taxonomy (NCBI): domain Bacteria; kingdom Pseudomonadati; phylum Pseudomonadota; class Alphaproteobacteria; order Rhodospirillales; family Azospirillaceae; genus Niveispirillum; species Niveispirillum sp. BGYR6. Next base: position 415,033 of record NZ_JANLNL010000002.1, read on the forward strand.
GACGATCTTGTAACCGCCACCATCCTTGGCCCGCACGCGCCAAGCCACATTCACCGGCGGGCCGCTGGGGCGCAGCACCTGGCTGACCACCACCGCGTCACGCTGGCCGGCCGGCTGGGCGCCGCTGACCTTGAAGCTCTCACCCGCATACTGGCTGAAACGCTCGGCATAGACCTCCACGATCATCTGCTCGAACAGGTCCATATATTCCTTGCGCTGCGGCTCCGTCGCCGTGTTCCAGTACCGGCCCAGCACGAAACGGCCGATGGTGGCGACGTCGAAATTATCATTCAGCAGCTTGCGGAAAATCTCCTTGGTCTGTTCCTTGGAGACCTTGGAATCCGCCAGCGTGGCGATGGCCTTGTCACCCAGCGACTGCACGAAATCGGCGGCTGCCTTCGCCCCCTGGTCCGCCTGGGCCTGCGCCGGCAGCACCGCCACAACAGGCATGATCGCGGCACCAAAACCCGCCATCAGCATGAAAGCGGCACCAGAGAGAAGAGAACGGCGATTATTGGTCATGGTCATCACGGGGTTCAGTCCTTGTTTCTGGCGTCAGCATCGTTCTTTACCGCGAGGCAAACAGTGATGGACGTCACGGGGAGTGGTGATAGGCCGGTTCCTATCGTTTGACATCCCCATAGTCCGGTATAGCTGGCAATTGGGACGGATCTGGGGCGCCATCGCGGATCAGGCCATCACGCCGCTGACGGTAAAGCGACCGCATCGCGGCATAGTAATCGAGACTATTACGCTTCAGATCATCCAAAGGTTCCAGAAGTTCGGCGCGTGTGTTGAGACCGACCAGCCCGGTACGGGTATAGACGATCCAGTCCCGATCCGTGTTCTGGGCCCAGTTCGTCACCGGATCAGCATAGGCCTCCCCGGTAAGGCCCACGGCATCGCGCACGGAAGAGGGCCCCAGCAGCGGCAATACCAGATAGGGGCCCTCCGGCACGCCCCAGACCGCCAGGGTCTGGTCCAGGCTTTCATATTCGTAATTGAGCCCCTTCTCCGCCGCGACATCGATCAGGCCGCCCAGGCCGACGGTGGTGTTGATGACAAAACGCCCCAGCACGGTGCCGGCCCCATCCACATCGCCCTGCAAAAGCTGGTTGGCGAAATCCAGCGGGCTGCGCAGGTTGCGCATGACATTGCGCACACCCGTGCGGGCCGGCGTCGGCACCACCGCCTTATAGGCCACGGCAAGCGGGCGGATCAGCACCGTATCCACCCCGTCATTGAACCAGAAGACGGCCCGGTTGAAACCTTCCAGCGGATCATTGGTCGACGGGGGGCGGGTAGCAGCCCCCTGCCCCGGTGCATTGCCCTGCAGCGCCGTGGTGGCCGGGTCACCGCCCACCGGGGTGCTGCCGCCGGGGCCGGCATAAAGGTTGCCACCCATGCCATATTGGTCCGCCCGGTCAGGGCCGGTACCGCAGGCGGTCAGCGCAAGGGCAAGAAAAGGCAGGGCCAGCCAGCCCCGGGCACGGCGGATCATCGGCATCGTCGGCTGCATCGGCTTCGCCATCTCCAATCAGGGCACCCCGGCAAAGGGGCGGATCAGCCCTTAACGCTTTCGCACGACGATCGGATCACCGGCCCATCCACCTGATGGATGCACGGCAGCCATTTACAGCGCATAAAGATATCTTTATATATTGATACAGAGAATGAAAGGTCAGGTGCCATGGATTTTCTGTTGAATGCGCTGAAGGCCGCGGCGGAGCCGACAAGGCTGCGGATGCTGTCCCTGTGCGCCCATGGCGAATTGTCTGTGACTGAGCTTACCCAGATTCTGGGGCAGAGCCAGCCACGTGTGTCCCGTCACCTGAAATTGCTCTGCGAGGCGGGGTTGCTGGAACGGTTCCGTGAAGGCATCTGGGCCTATTACCGGCTGGCGGAGCGCGGCAATGTGGCGGAACTGGCCCGCACCCTGGTGGATGCGATTCCCGCCGACGATGCCGGCCTGTCGCTGGATCTGGAGCGGCTGGAGACGATCAAGGAAAGCCGCCGCGCCGCCGCCCAGCTTTATTTCAGCGAGAATGCCGCCCGCTGGCACCAGATTCGCAGCCTGCATGTCCCGGAACGGGAGGTGGAGCAGGCGCTGCTGTCGCTGCTGCCGGCTGAGGGCGTGCATGATCTGCTGGATGTCGGCACCGGCACCGGCCGGATGCTGGAACTGTTCGGCCCGCGCATCAGCCATGGGCTGGGCATCGACAGTTCACGCGAAATGCTGGCGGTGGCGCGGGTAAACCTGGAAAAGGCCGGGCTGCGCCATTGCCAGGTGCGGCTGGGCGACATGTACCAGTTGGCCCTGCCGGGCCAGAGCCAGGATGCGGTGATCTTCCATCAGGTGCTGCATTTCGCCGAAACCCCGGCCGAGGCGCTGGCGGAAGCGGCACGCCTGCTGCGCCCAGGCGGCACCATGCTGGTGGTGGATTTCGACCGCCATGAACAGGAATCGCTGCGCACCGATCATGCCCACCGCCGTCTGGGCTTCACCGATGCGGAAATACGCAGCTGGCTGAAACGGGCGGGGCTGGACCCCGCACCTGTCACCCAATTGCCGGGCGATCCGCTGACTGTCTGCATCTGGCGCGCCGTGCGCCGGGCTGAAACCCCTTCTTTGTCCAACCGCCAAGCCGCCCTGTCTGGAGCCGCGCCATGAGCCTGCCCGTTGCCGATCTTTCGGCCCCCCTGATCACAGCCCCCGGCGACCTGACGGTCAGTTTCGAATTCTTCCCGCCCAAGACGGAGAAGATGCATGAAAATCTCTGGGCGGCCATCCATCGGCTGGCCCCGCTGAAGCCGGCCTTCATGTCCGTCACCTATGGGGCCGGCGGTTCCACCCGCGAACGCACCCATGCCACGGTGACGGCCATCCAGGACCAGACCGGAATTCCCGCCGCCGCCCATCTGACCTGTGTGGCGGCGACCAAGGAAGAGATTGACGAGATCGCGCGCGCCTATTGGGATGCCGGCATCCGCCATATCGTGGCCCTGCGCGGTGATCCGCCGCCGCGGGCCGATGGCAGCGGCGGCCTGGGCGGGCGCGGCTATGAACCGCATCCGGGCGGCTATGCCTATGCCGCCGATCTGGTGGCCGGGCTGAAACGTATCGGCGATTTCGACATTTCCGTCGCCTGCTTCCCGGAAGTACATCCGGAGGCACCCAGCGCCCAGGTGGATCTGGATAATCTGAAACGCAAGGTGGATGCCGGGGCCAACCGGGCCATCAGCCAGTTCTTCTTCGATGCCGACGCCTTCCTGCGCTTCCGCGACAAGACGGCCGCCGCTGGCATCGATGTGCCCATGGTGCCCGGCATCCTGCCGATCCTGAATTTCAAGAAGGCGGTGGAGATGGGGGAGAAGTGCAATACCGCCATCCCCGCCTGGATGCGCGAGCTGTTTGAGGGGCTGGACGAGGCGCCGGAAACCCGTCACCTCGTCGCTGCCACCGTCGCCATCGAACAGTGCCGTTATCTGGCGCGGCATGGTGTGAAGCAGTTCCACTTCTACACCATGAACCGGGCTGATCTGACGGTTGCCATCTGTCACATGCTGGGCGTGCGGGCCCGCGGCTGAGCTGATGCACCCAAGGGATGGGTGGTTGGCATTCTGGCAACAGGACGGTGACGTCCTGTTTGCCGACGAGCGTCACCAGCGCGAACATGCCCGGTTGCTGGCGCAGGATTACAAGGCGTTATTGCCCTGTACCACCGCGGCGGTGTTGGAATTCGGCCCCGGCCGGGCGGACACTGCTCCGCTGATTGCCCCACATTGTGCGCGGCTTATTCTCTCCTAGGCGGCGGATCAGGCCCGGACGGGACTTGCCCAGCGGTTCGCCGGCCACGCCAGCATTCAGGTGATCAGCCCGACGGAGATGCGCGCATTGCCGCCCGCCAGCATCGATCTGATGCTGGTGCATTCTGTTGTGCAATATCTGTCACCCGATGAACTTCCAGCCCTGATCGGCGGGTTTGGCCAGCTCCTCTCCCCCCGGGAGGATTCTCCTGATCGGTGATGTGCTGCCGCGCCGACAGGCTATGCTGGCGGATGTCAGCGACCTGTTGGCCTTCGCATGTCCAGCAGCCGGGTCGCCTATCTCGCCGCAAAAACCGACGAAGCCCTGACATCTGCACGTCACCGGTACAATATCCACCGGTCAGAATGACCGCGTCTTACGGCTGAGGCTCACGTTGCAACAAGCGCCGGGCGTCATCTGCCTCCCGGCGGGCACGTTCCTCATGCTCCCGCGCTTCCTGCTGTTGTGCCTGACGGCGGGCCTCATCCGCATCACGGCGGGCGCGATCCTCACGCTCCCGCGCCTCCTGCTGTTGAGCTTGACGGCGCCCCTCTTCCTCCGCCTGACGACGGGCCTCATCGGCCTCCCGGCGGGCGCGGTCCTCACGCTCCCGCGCTTCCTGCTGTTGAGCCTGACGGCGTCCCTCCTCCTCCGCACGGCGGCGGGCCTCGTCCGCATCGCGCCGGGCACGATCTTCACGCTCCCGCGCTTCCTGCTGTTGGGCCTGACGGCGCCCCTCCTCTTGCACGCGGCGGCGGGCCTCGTCCGCATCGCGCCGGGCACGGTCGTCACGCTCCCGCGCCTCCTGCTGTTGAGCAGCCTGACGGCGCCCCTCCTCCTCCACGCGGCGGCGGGTTTCGACCGCATCACGGCGGGCGCGCTCCTCACGCTCCCGCACCGCATCCATCATGGACGAGTTGGACGAGCCGCCCAGGCCCCGCGCTGCCCGTTCAGCCGCCGCCCGCTCTTCCGCCCGCCGCTGCGCCTCAAACTGCGCCCGCTGGCGCTGAAACTCACGTTCCCGGTCGGCCCGTTCATCGCGTGGGGGCGGCAGCCAGCGTTTGTCCTTATCCCGACGATAATAGTCACGATCATCGTCGTAGCGGTCACGATAACGGCGATCGCGCTCATATTCCCAATAGCGATCACGGCGCCAGGCCGGTTCGCTCCAATATTCCTCTTCCCAGATCACCCGCCCATAGCTTGGTTTGGTGGTGACCGAACCAGTCGTATAGCTGCCTTCCGGGTTGGGCGGATAAAGAATGGCGAGAACCTCCTGCCATTCAGCCGGGCTCATGGCGCGGCCGGGGAGATTGCGCGCCGGATCGCCAGCACAGACGACCCGCATCGCCTCCACACGGGGGTGGAACAGGGGCACCTGCGGCCAGATATCCGGGGCGAGTGACTTGAGGCGCAGGATGTTGCTTGTCTGCTCCAGCGCCTCATCCGGGGTCAGTGCCCGCCCCGGAACCTGCGGCGTGCCGGCGCAGATGGCCCGTAACTCAGCCAGCCGCACTACCCTTTCACTGATTTCCTGATTGCGCAGCCTGCCCTCTTCCAGGAATGGATCAGACGCGCAGGCCGACAGCAACAGAACGGCACCAAGCGGGATCACTGCCAGTCGCATGATTGGGCATCCTTTTGGGGCGGTTTCGCCCGTGTTCTTCTATGCTGGTATTAATCCCATTGGCTTATGGCAGAACGGCGGCAAAACCGGGCAGGAAAAATGCCATTATCGGGAGAGTCTGGCGACGTTGATAGCCACCATGACAAAGCGAAAAAGGGGCCGGTCAGCGCCCTGCCGACCGGCCCCTTTGCCAATCCTCAACAACCTCCAGACATCGGCGACAAGACCCGTCGCCGGCATCAGATCAATCGGCAAACGCCTCTTCCCAACTGCCCTTGGTGGCGGCGCGGGAATATTCGGTGGCGCGATTTTCAAAGAAGTTGGTGTGCTCAATCCCGTTCAGGATGGCATCCATCCAGGGCAGCGGGTTCTTGCCGACATGATAGACATTGTTCAGCCCCAGCTGCTCCAGCCGGCGGTCGGCGATATAGCGGATATAGCGCTTCACATCCTCTGCCGTCAGCCCGTCAATCGGTCCCATTTCAAAGGCCAGATCGATGAAGGCATCCTCATGCTCCACAATCGTCTGGCAGGCCTTGTACAGATCCTGCTGCAATTGTTCGGTCCAGACCTCCGGATTCTCGGCGATGAAGGTCTTGAACAGGCGGATGATGGATTGGGTGTGCAGCGTCTCATCCCGCACCGACCAAGTGACGATCTGGCCCATCCCCTTCAGCTTGTTATGCCGGGGGAAATTCATCAGGATGGCGAAGCTGGCGAACAGTTGCAGGCCTTCGGTGAAGGCGCCGAACACGGCCAGGGTCTTGGCAATGTCGGTCAGGCTGTCGACATTGAATTCATGCATATAATCATACTTGTCCTTCATCTCCTTGTAATGGAGGAAGGCCGAGTATTCCGCTTCCGGCATCCCGATCGTATCGAGCAGGTGGCTATAGGCGGCGATATGCACCGTCTCCATGGAGGAGAAGGCAGCCAGCATCATACATACCTCGGTGGGTGTGAAGACGCGGCTGTAATGGCGCATATAGCAGTTATTCACCTCGACATCCGCCTGGGTGAAGAAGCGGAAAATCTGGGTGACGAGGTTCTGTTCCCCCGCCGTCAGATTGTTGCGCCAATCCTTCACATCATCGGCCAGCGGCACTTCTTCCGGCAGCCAATGCAGGCGCTGCTGGGTCAGCCAGGCTTCATAGGCCCAGGGATAACGGAAGGGCTTGTAGACCGGATTCGGTGTCAACAAGGGAGAAGCCATGGCGGTGCAACGCTATATTTTGTGGTGATGGCGCCAACCTAACACAATAGCCGGATCAGGGAAGCGCCTTCGATGCGGATTGATGTAGAGAAAAGGGGGCATCCCGGCAAGGGGGCCGGCAAAGGGCCAGGAATGCCCGGATTTCCTTACTCCTCCCGCCAGGCCCGCATCGGGCCGTCGGCGAAGGCCAGGAACTCCTCGCGGGAGACGACGCCATCGCCGTTGCGGTCCATCTGCCCATGGCGGATGGCCATTTGCGCCAGGAATTCCGCCAATGTCACCCGGAAATCCGCATTGGCATCGGCCGACATCACCGGGTCGATGCCCATCCGATATTGCGGCCGGCCCTGCGAATCACGGCTGGCCGTATCCGCCTCGTCGGCCGTCAGATTGAGGCGGCCGGGGCGGATGCGCCCGCCGCCCTGCACCGGCGGGACGCGATAGGGGGAATTGACGCGATAAGCCGTCATCTCCGCCGAGGTGACGAAGCCATCGCCATTCTGGTCATAGAGTTTGAAGGCGCGCCCGGCATCGGCGCGCATCTCCGCCGCGTCCAGCCGGCCATCATGGTTGGTATCGGCCCGGTCGAACCAGCCCAGCATGGCGGCGCGATAGGCATCGGCATCCATGGTGGGGGCGGCCAGCAGCTCACCCGCCGGGCTGACCGCCGCATAGCGGATATTGGGCAGCTTGTCCCTGCCGCCACCGCAGCCCGTCAGGGAAAGCGCCAGGGGGAGCAACAGCAAAGCCCGTGATAAGACACCAGCCACAAGAAACCCCCGCCTTTGCACCAGAACCGAGCCGCCACAGCGGCCACACCGCGATCAAAGGCTTAACCGATGACAGGCAAAGCCGAAAGCGCAAAGGCCCTTCCGGTTCCGGTTCTGGTTACATCCCGCCGGACGACCGGCGGTGACCGCCGCCGCCACCACGCCCACGGCTGGGCTTCTCATCATAGGCTTGCTCCGCCCAGGCCTGCACCTCCGCCAGGGTGACGCGGCCATCGTGATCGGCATCCATGGCGGCCAGCCGTTCCAGCGCCTTGTGGGTCAATTCCTCAAGCGTGACGCGGAAATCCAGATTGGTGTCGGCCGCCATGACGACATCCCCCCCGCCGACACCGCCGGCCGGCAAAGGAAGGTCGGGTGGCGGTCCCTGTCGGCGGGGCTGGCGGCCCCCTTCCCCGTCATCGGGCCGGGGCGGACGCAGCGCCGCCAGCCGGGCTTGGCGATATTCCGCCAGTTCGCGGGTATTGACGGCATGGTCGCCATCCTTGTCCATGGCCTGGAAGAAACGGGCCGTGTCCGCCTGCATCTCCGCCCGCGACAGCACGCCATCCTTATCCAGATCGGCCGCCTGAAACCATTGGGTGACGGCGGCGACATAGGCAGCCTCATCATGCGCGGGCAGGCCTAGCGGCTCCCCCGCCGGGCTGACCGCCACCCGCCCGCCCCGCATCCCGGCAAACCCGCCACCATGGCCGGAGGGGGCATCGGGACGCGATGAACAACCGGCCTGCACCAGAAGAAGCGCCAGCGCCGAACAGGTAAACCAGAGATGCCGCATCGTTCCATTCCATGGCTATGCCCCGGCCTTACACGGGGTGGGGGCATAAGCCTGTCGGGCCTGCGGCTGGATCAGGCGGCGCGGACGCCCTCGATAAAGCGGCTGATCCCCTGGCGCATATCGACCGTCTTATGTGCCAGCTCCCCGGCGGAGGCCAGAACCTGCCCCGCCGCCGATGCCGTGGTGCCGGCGGCTTCACGCACCTGATGGATGGTGCTGGAGACCTCTTGCGTGCCGCGGGCGGCTTCCGAGGCATTGCGGCCGATTTCCGCCGTGGCGGCGGCCTGCTGTTCGGCCGCACTGGCCACACTGGCCGCGACCCGGTTCAGGCGATCCACCACCCCCGCCACATGGCCGATCTTGTCGGCCGCCGCCTTGATGGAGGTGCGCATCGCTTCCACCTGGCCGCGAATTTCATCGGTGGCGCGGGCGGTCTGGTTGGCCAATTGCTTGACCTCGCTGGCCACCACGGCAAAACCCTTGCCGGCCTCCCCTGCCCGCGCCGCTTCGATGGTGGCATTCAGCGCCAGCAGATTGGTCTGGCCGGCCACATCCTGGATCAGGGCGACAACATCGCCAATCCGTTCCCCGGCGGTTTCCAGCGCTTCGACATAGTCGCGGCTGCTGGCGGCCTCCATGGCGGCCTCATCGGCAATGGCGCGGGCATCATGCATCTGGCGGGTCACCTCCTGCACTGTTGCCGCCAGTTCTTCGGTTGCCGCCGCCATGGTCTCCACATTCGCGGTCGCCTGTTCGGAAGCGGAAGCCACCGCGCTGGACTGCTGCTCCGTCTGCTCTGCCGTGCTGGACATGGAATTGGCCGTGGCTTCCAGTTCGGTGGTGGCCGACGCAATCACCTCCAACACATTGCCCATCGTGCTTTCAAATTCCTGCACCAGATCCTGGATGCGGGCGGCACGGGCCAGCCGCTGCTGCTGTTCGGCTTCCTGCTGCTCCTGCAATTTCTGGCGCTGCACCGCGTTTTCCTGGAACACCAGCATGGCCCCGGCCATATCGCCGATCTCATCCCGGCGGCCCTTGCCAATGATCGTGAGGTTCAACTCCCCATTGGCCAGACGGCGCAGGCAGTCCAAGGCCGCCGTCAGCGGCTTCACCACACCGAAATTGGAAATGGCCCAGGCACCGCCCGCCCCCACGGCAATGCCGAAACCAGCCACCAGCATCAGTATCCAGCCGACACGATCACCAGTTTCGGTGGCCTTGTCAGCGATCAAGTCAGCTTTATTATTGGTGTAATTGGCGAAATCCGTCATGCCCTCGCGCAGCTTGTCGGCCACCACACGGCTGGAAAGCACCTCGCCATAAATAATCTTTTGCGCATCGCTCATCGTCACCGTACCGACGCTTTTGGTGCGTGTGATCGTGCTTTGCAGTTCATTCTCATAACGATCATAACTCTGGCGGATATTGGCCAGCATCGCTGCCTGCTTGTCGTCGATCAGATTTTCCAGCTGGCTGAAATTGTCGCGGGCTTGTTTTTTGATCTCAATGACGTTCTTTTCAATATCCGCCACCTCTGCCGGATTGGCGGCCAGGGCATATTCCGCCCGGTTCATCATCACCACATAACGGTTAACCTGCGCCGCCAGGCGTGCTGCGCGCGTCGCCTTGTTGGATTCCTGGGCCATATCTTCCATCTGGCCCGTACCATTCATGCCCACCCCGGCAATGGCCATAGAGACAAGGCAAAGAAAGCCCACCACTGCAAATATTTTGGTGGCGATCTTAAAATTCGAAAGCACGATACTTCCCCCAAATATGGATATTTGAGGGGAAATTAAATTTTACAGAATGGAAAAGCGAATCAAAATTAAGCTTGGATGCCTTAACGCATCTTAACATTAAATCGTATACTTAAAATATGGTAAAAACTAAAAATTATTTCTTTATACTTATTGGAAACTATTTAAATAATAAAATATCTAATTATAAAACATTTGGAAACCCAATTTTAAATTGCCATGTAACATATAAATATAATGAAAATAATAACTTGATTAAAATTTAGGCAAAAGCAGGGGTGCCTTGAAACATACTGGCTCCTTTTCCTGAGCGAAGACTAACTTCATCATAAAATGGTATGCATCCTTTTGGTGACCTTTTTGGAGCCAAACAAAAAACCCCGCCGCTGTTCAAACAGCGGCGGGGCATGATTTTAATCAGATGCGATTTTTTTGAATGGCTCACTGGCAGGCGAGGCATTCCTCGTACTTATTGGTTTCCACCGGGGCTACGGGCGCCGGCTTGTCGGAACCAATGGTCTTGGTCATGTTACTTTCCGCCCGCTGCACCGACAGGGAGCGCAGATAGTAGAGGCTCTTCACGCCCTTCTTCCAGGCCAGCATATGGATCTGGTGCAGGTCGCGCTTATGCACATCGGCCGGCAGGAAGACGTTGAGCGACTGGCTCTGGCAGACATAGGGCGTGCGGTCGGCAGCATGTTCGATCAACCAGCGCTGATCCAGTTCGAACGCCGTCTTGAACACATCCTTCTCTTCCTGGGTCAGGAAGTCCAGATGCTGGACGGAGCCACCGGTCAGCGTGATGTCGGACCAGGTATCCTCATCATTGCGGCCCTTCTGTTCCAGCAGCTTTTCCAGGTACGGGTTGCGCACCGAATGGCTGCCCGACAGGGTCTTATGGGTGAAGGCATTGGCGGCGTTCGGCTCAATCCCCGGCGAAGCGCCGCCGGTGATGATGGAGATGGACGCCGTCGGCGCAATGGCGATCTTGTTGGAGAAGCGCTCCATGATGCCATATTCGGCGGCATCCGGGCACGGCCCCCGCTCATGCGCCAGCTTCACCGAAGCGGCGTCGGCCTGGCGCTTGATCAGCGCGAACATGCGCTTGTTCCACACCTTGGCCATCACCCCTTCCAGCGGGATCATCTGGCTTTGCAGGAAGCTGTGGAAGCCCATGACGCCCAGCCCGACGGAGCGTTCGCGCATGGCAGAATATTTGGCGCGTTCCATGTCCGACGGGGCCTTCTGGATGAAGTCCGTCATGACATTATCCAGGAAGCGCAGCGTATCCTCGATAAAGGTCGGGTGATCCTGCCATTCCAGGAAATATTCCAGGTTCAGGGAGGAGAGGCAGCAGACGGCAGTGCGCTGCTTGCCCCAGGGGTCCAGACCCGTCGGCAGCGTGATTTCGCTGCACAGGTTGGACATCTTCACATTCAGCCCGGCCAGCTTGTGATGCTGCGGGATGGCGCGGTTCACATGGTCGATGAACAACAGGTAGGGCTCACCCGTCTCCACCCGCGCCGTCAGGATGCGGATCCACAGGTCGCGCGCCTTCACCCGGCGCAGGATGCGGCCATCCTTCGGGCTGGTCAGGCCCCATTCCTCGTCATTCTCCACCGCACGCATGAAGGCGTCGGTGATGGAGATGCCATGGTGCAGGTTCAGCGCCTTGCGGTTGGGGTCGCCGCCGGTGGGGCGGCGCATCTCGATGAATTCCTCCACCTCCGGATGGGTGATCGGCAGATAGCAGGCGGCCGAACCCCGGCGGAGCGAGCCCTGAGAAATGGCCAGCGTCAGGCTGTCCATCACCCGGATGAAGGGGATGACGCCGCTGGTCTTGCCGCTATCCTTCACCTGCTCCCCGATGGAGCGCAGATTGCCCCAGTAGGAACCAATGCCGCCACCCTTGGCCGCCAGCCACACATTCTCGTTCCACAGGCCGACAATGCCTTCCAGGCTGTCGCTGGCCTCGTTCAGGAAGCAGGAAATGGGCAGGCCACGGCTGGTGCCGCCATTGGACAGCACCGGCGTGGCCGGCATGAACCAGAGGCGGGAGATATAGTCATACAGGCGCTGGGCGTGGGCCTGATCATCCGCATAATAGCTGGCGACGCGGGCAAACAGATCCTGATAGGATTCGCCCGGCATCAGATAGCGGTCGTTCAGCGTGGCCTTGCCGAAGGCGGTCAACAGCTCATCGCGGGAGCGATCGACGACCACGGCGGGATGTTTGACCATCTGCACCTGACCGAACACATCGCCACCCTGCGGAACCCATTCATTCACTTCGCCGTCGCGCATGACCTATACCCCGTTTTCCCCAGTGCAGACGCTGTGGATAACTTGCAGTGGACACAATATCTTGTTTGCTGAGAGGCCGGATCGTACCAAATCCCGTCCCCACCACAAGCGCTTTTTGCCGGTCTACGCCGCAAGAATAGGGTTGACTGGCGGTGTTGCAGGGCTTTTGGCCGATGCGGTCCGGCCATGCGTTACTGCGCCCTTGACCCGGAGGGGTCGCTTGCCGCAGCCGCGCCAATGGGCGTATCAACAGGTTCATACCCAACGGGTTCATCTGGCAGGGGACGGTGATGTTCATCGAATGCTCCAACCTGATTTCCGGCAATGTTCCGGCGCTGCATTACGGTGTGGCGGTGGCCGATCTGGATGGCGATGGGCATGACGAGATTATGGTGGCCGGCTATGGCGGCCCGAATCGTCTGCTGAAATGGGATGGCCATCGGCTGGTCGACATCACCGACCCGCTGATCGCCGATGCCAGGCGGCGCGCCGTGGGGCTGGCCTGCGGCGATCTGGATGGCGATGGGCGGGAAGAGCTTTATATCCTCAACAATGACGGCCATTCCGGGCCCAAACAGGTCAGCGACCGGCTGTTTGCCTGTTTCGGCCAGCGCTGGATCGACCTGTTCGCCCTGCCGGAGAATTTCGCCGCCGCCAACCGCTTCGCCGGCCGCAGCGTGGGCGTGATCGACCGCACCGGCAGCGGGCGCTATGGCTTCATCGTCGCCAATCATGGCGGCCCGCTGCGGCTGTATGAGATGGGGGCGCGGGGACGGCTGCAGGATATGGCCGATGATTGCGGGCTGGATGGGCCGGGGGCCGGCCGGTCCCTGCTGGCGGCCCCGCTGCTGGGCGGGCGGCCGGATATTTTCATCGGCATGGAAGCGGGCTCCAACCTGCTGTTCCGCAATGATGGCAGCGGGCATTTTCTGGAGATGGCGGAGGCCCTGGGGCTGGCCGATCCGGCCCAGGCGGCACGCGGCGTGGCCCTGCTGGATGGGGAGGATGGGCGCTTTGATCTGGTGCTTGCCAATTGGGAAGGCCGCCACCGGCTGTACCAGCAGGGCGGCGGCGGTGGATTCGCTGATGTCGCCCCGCCGGAAATGGCGCAGACCGCGCGCACCCGCACAATCATCGTCGCTGATTTCGATAATGACGGGTACGAGGAGATTTTCTTCAACAATCTGGGCCAGCCCAACCGGCTGTTCGGCTGGCGGGACCAGCGCTGGGTCTTGCTGGATGCCGGCGACGCCACCCTGCCCCAGGGCCTGGGCACCGGGGCCGCCGTCGCCGATCTGGATGGCGACGGCCAGTTGGAATTGCTGGTGGCCCATGGGGAACAGGCGGCCCAGCCGCTGTCCCTGTTCATTGCGGAGCCGCGCGGCCATCATTGGCTGCGGGTGCGGCCGCTGACCCGCGCCGGGGCCCCGGCACGCGGGGCACTGGTGCGGCTGTGGGCCGGCGGGCGGCAGCAGATGCGATCCATCTGCGCCGGTTCAGGCTATCTCTGCCAGATGGAACCAGTGGCCCATTTCGGGCTGGGGGCCACCCATCAGGTGGATCAGCTGGAAATCATCTGGCCGGACGGGGCCAGTCTGCGCGTGGACCGGCCGCAAAGCTGCCAGACGCTGACCATCCGCCATCCGTGAACCAGGGTCATGGAATGACCCTGGTTTTTAGCGGTCGCTGACCACCAAGGGTCATTCCGCCTCATCATCCGTGCGCACAGGGCGGGGCTTGATATAGGGGCCGATGGCCACACCATAGATGCGGGCCCAGAGCAGGGCAGAGGCAGCCACCACCAACGGCTGGGTCAGCGACATCACCAGATTGGTGACCAGCAGCAGCAACACATTGCCGCTGGCCAGCGAACCGAACACCAGCAGCACGGAAGGGATCTGCAGCGGCACACTGACCAGCAGCAGGGCCAGGCAGGCCGGCAGACCGCCCAGCCGCGCGGTGGCCTTCCAGCTGCCGCCCAGCGCCATCGGCTGATCCTGCACCACGGCGCCGATGCCGGGCGCCAGCCGCGCCACCGGCCACAGCATCATCAGCAGACAGACCAGAATCGCCAGCAGATGGAACCAGTCCGGCAGCATGGCGGCCAGGGCCGGCGCGTCCACCGCCGGCCCGCCCTTCGGCAAGCCGCCGACCAGCCCGGTCAGCAAGGCCATGACCAGAGAGGCCGGAATGATCGCCGCCAGCAGGGAGCCCAGAATCAAGGCCAGCACAATGCCACCGGTGCGCCAGATACGCCCCTCGAACGGCATGTCCCAGAACTGCACTTGATCTTCCCCCAGCAGCAGAAAGCGCGCCCAGCGCACCGTCCACACCCCCACGCTCCAGATCGTGCCCAGCAGCGACAGCAGCAGCAGCAGATTGCCGGTACTGCCCTGCAGCCCCGTCATCTGGGCCACACCCAGCACGGTCAGCACCAGGGCCGGCGCCCCGGCAAAGCGGATGACGCGGCCGGGATCGGCCAGCAACAGCAGGTAGACCGCCAGCGATTCACGCCAGGCAACGCGGAAATCCATCTTTTCCCCATTCCATCAGGCCGCCCTTCGGCGTCGGGCGCCAACGGTCTATCACATGGGAAGCCTGCTGCGCGACCACCATGGCAATGCAACAGAATCTGTCGCATTGCGACCGGGGTGGGAAAGTGATGGCAACGGGTTTAGGATGATTACCCTTCTTTGCCAGCCTGGAAACCCGCCCGCACCATGACAGAGAATGCCCCCTCCCTTGCCCTGGCGGTGGAAAGCACCGCCTTCCCCATCCGGGGCAGTTTCCGCATCGCCCGTGGTGCCAAGACCGAGGCGCGGGTGGTGACGGCCACGTTGAGGGCCGATGATGGCAGCATCGGCCGGGGGGAATGTGTGCCCTATGCCCGCTATGGCGAAAGCGTGGAAGGGGTGATGGCGGCGATCCAGGCGCTTGCCCCCGCCCTGGCGTCCGGGCGGCTGGACCGGGGCACGCTGCAACAGGCGCTGCCACCGGGGGCCGCCCGCAATGCCCTGGATTGCGCGCTCTGGGATCTGGCCGCCAAGCGCACCGCCCAGCCGGCCTGGCGGCTGGCTGGGCTGGCCGAACCGCTGCCAGTGACCACCGCCTTCACCCTGTCCATCGACACGCCGCAGGCCATGGCGGAAGCGGCACGCGCGCTGGCGGGCACAAGGCCGCTGCTGAAACTGAAACTGGCCGGCGACGGGGCCGATCTGGCCCGCGTGGCCGCCGTGCGGGCCGCCGCCCCCGCCGCCCGGCTGATCGTGGATGCCAATGAAGGCTGGAGCCTGGACGATCTGGCCCACCTGCCCCGGCAGTTCGCCGATCTGGGGGTGGAGATGATTGAACAACCCCTGCCCGCCGGCCAGGATGCCGCCCTGGCCGATATCGACCACCCCTTGCTCATCGGTGCAGATGAAAGCGCGCATGGGCTGGAGGGGCTGGAGGAACTGGCCCACCGCTATGACGTGATCAACATTAAGCTGGACAAGACCGGCGGGCTGACCGAAGCGCTGATGCTGAAGGCACGGGCGGAGGTGCTGGGCCTGCGCACCATGATCGGCTGCATGGTGGCCAGTTCCCTGTCCATGGCCCCTGCCCTGCTGCTGGCCCAGGGGGCCGATTATGTCGATCTGGACGGGCCGCTGCTGCTGGCCCGCGACCGGGAGCCGGGCCTGCGCTACGAGGGGGCCCTGGCCTATCCGCCCATCAGTGCCGTCTGGGGTTGAGGTGCCACCAAAGGACATAATCCTTTTGGTGGGCGCGGGGCGCGCGCTTGGTGGCTTACCGGGGCGTCATTGTATGGCATGATCGGCATTCACGGCAGAGAACAGATACAGAAACCTTGATGAACACCGCCCGCGGCGCCCACTCCCTGCCCTCGCATGACATGCAGGTCATGCTGGCCCAGCACACTTTGTTTGCCCGCGGCCATGCCGGCAAGCGGCTGGAGATGCGGCTGCAGAACCTTTCCGGGATGCGGCTGCATAATTTCGACCTGTCCCAATGCCTGCTGCTGGCCTGCAACCTGTCCCATACCGATCTGGAAGGCTGCCATTTCCAAGCCGCCAACCTGTCCAACAGCCTGTTCATCGGCGCCAATCTGCGCCATTGCGATTTCACCCGCGCCGACCTGCGCGGCACCCGATTCTATAAATCGGACCTGCAGCAGGCCAATATGACCGGCAGCGACATGCGCATCGGTTCCATCACCCTGAACAGCGGGGGGGTGCCAACGCAGCGGGAATTCACCACCGACCTTTCCTATTGCAACATGGAAGAGGCGACATTGCGCGATGCCGTGCTGCACAAGGTGCGGCTGCGCGGCGTCAATATGCGCAATGCCGATCTGGCCGGGGCTGATCTCTCAGGCGCGGATCTGCAGGGCGTCGTGCTGCTGGGCACCACGATGGACCGGGCAATCTTCACCGGGGCCAATATCAAGAACGCCGTTTTCACGGTGAATGACGAAACCCGGCGCCTGTTCTCCGGCAACCCTGCCTTTGAAGAACATCTGTCCAACCTGCGGGAGACCGACCGCGCTGTCGCCTCGCATGAGGAATGGGTGAATTCCGGCGGGCGCGCCGGCCAGCGGGCGGATTTTGCCGGCAAGGCCCTGCGCGGGGTTGATCTGCGCGGCCGGGAATTGTCGGCCGTCTCCTTCCGGGGCGCGGACCTGACCGGGGCCAAGCTGGCCCATGCACGGCTGGCCGCTGCCGATTTCAACGGGGCCACCCTGGCCTATGCCGAACTGGCCAGCGCCGATCTGCGCGGCGCCAGCCTGGAAAATGCCCGCCTGCTGCACACAAACGTGGATGCGGCCGATTTCGGCGATCTGGATTTGCGCGGCGGCGGCAAGCTGGCCACCCGCTTTGCCGGGGCCAGCGTGGAATGGACCAGCTTCAGCCTGTGCAACATCACGCCGGAACAGATGGCCGGTGCCGTGCTGCGGGAATGCAGCTTCGCCGAGATCGATGCCTGACCACAGGTGAATGATGGGCCATCGAAATCTATTAATAAGTTAATTATTTGTATTTTTAAAAAAAGGCTGCAGGATAGCGTCAACCAGTCGTCGCACACATAGGCATTCGGTTTGCGCGCTGACTTTTATACTCTGCTGGCTGACTGACCGCTATCATGACCGACCTTTCCGGATCATCCACCCGTTCCAAGCAAGACCTTACATTGCTGCTGGCCCAGCATTCGCTTTTCCTGAGAAAGCGCAGCGGGAAACGGCTGGAATTGCGGCTAGCCAATCTGGAACGCACCAAGCTGCGGGGTTTTGATCTCTCCCAGAGTATCCTGCTGGCCTGCAACCTGTCGCAATGCGATATGGAAGGGTGCGGTTTTCGGGAGGCTGATCTTTCCAACAGCCTGTTCATCGGCGCCAATCTGAAACATTGCGACTTCACCCGCGCCAACCTGCGCGGGGCCAGGCTCTACAAGACCGATCTGGCCCAGGCCAAGCTGGATGGCAGCGACATGCGCATGGGCAACCTGACCATGCATCGCCGCAACAGCGAGGGGGAGCGCGACGTCATCAGCCGGGAATATGTCACCGACCTTTCCTTCTGCAATATGGAGGAGGCCTCCCTGGAAGATGCGGTGATGCGCAAGGTGAAGCTGCGCGGCGTCAACCTGCGCAATGCCAATCTGGCCAAGGCCGATTTCAGCGAGGCCGACCTGCAGGGCGTAGTGCTGCTGGGCGCCAATATGGATGGCGCCAATTTTTATAATGCCGATATCAAGGATGCCACCTTCACGGTCAATGACACGACGCGGCGCATGTTCCAGGGCCTGTCAGCCTTCACCGAGCATCTGAACAATCTGGCGGAGATCGACCGGCTGGTGGCTTCCCATGAAGAATGGGTGGATAGTGGTGGGCGCAGCGGCGCGCGGGCGGATTTCACCGGCCGCAAGATGAAGGGCGTTGATCTGCGCGGCCGCGAACTGTCCGCGATCTCGTTCCGGGGTGCCGACCTGTCGGGCGCCCTGCTCTCCCATGCCAAGCTGGCGGCCGCCGATTTCAACGGCGCCAACCTGCCCTATGCCGACCTGTCCAGCGCCGACCTGCGCGGTGCTGGCTTTGAGGGGGCGACGCTGCGTCACGCGCTGCTGGAGGCCGCCGATCTGGCACCACTGGAACTGCGCGGTGGCGGCAGCCTGCCGCTGCGCCTGCGCGATGCGACGGTGGAATGGGTGGATTTCACCAAGACAGCGGTGCCCGACGGCCTGTTCAAGGGCGCCAGCGTGCGCAACTGCGTGCTGCCTGAAGGGATGGCGGAAGACTGACCGCCACCCCGTCGGTTTGTCGTCATATCAAGAACCATGGATCATGGCTCTTGATATGACCAATTTCCCTCAATCGCCGGGCGCTGCCTCCGGCAGCTTGGCTTGCGCGGGCACGGGCCCGCGGGCCAGCAGTCGCTGGCCTCCAAGGGGCATGTCCCATGCCCCTTGCGTCACACCAGACGCAGCAGCCGGTCGATCAGCAGATCGAAGAAACCATCGGCATCGGCCTGCATCATGTAATGCACATTGGCCGGGCGGCCGGTCTTCAGATATTTATCCACCACCGTCTGGCCGATGGTCAGCGGGCTGGCCGTTTCCACCGCCACATTGCACAGCTTGCCGCTGAACAGTTCCGGCTTCAGCAGCCAGGCGATGGTGCAGGGATCGTGCAGCGGGCCGCCATCGGTGCCGTATTTCGCCTCATCATAGCGACGATAGAAATCCAGCATCTCATACGTCACCTGCCCGATCGGGCCGGGAATGGCCTTCACCCGCGCCATCTGCCGCTGCGACGTCAACACCTGATGCGTCACATCCAGCGGGAACATCACGATGGGCGCGCCGCAGCGCAGGACGATATCGGCCGCGTGCGGATCAACAAAAATATTGAACTCCGCCACCGGGCTGCTGTTGCCGCCCTCGGTCTGCGCGCCGCCCATCAGCACGATCTGCTTGATGCGCGGCGCGATATCCGGCGCGCGGGTCAGCGCCGTGGCGATGTTCGTCAGCGGCCCGATGGGGCACAGCGTCACTGTGCCGGCATCGTGGCTGCGCAGCGTCTCAATGATGAAATCGACGGCGTGCTGTTCCTGCAGGGGCATGGTGGGCATGGGCAGATGCGGGCCGTCCAGCCCGGTTTCCCCATGCACTTCCGGGGCGGTGTGCAGGTCCAGGAACAGCGGGCGGTCGCAGCCGGCAAACACCTTCACATCGGTGCGCCGCGCCAACTCGCAAATCTTGCGGGCATTCACCTCTGTCAGGTGCAGCGGCGCATTGCCGGCCACGGCGGTGATGCCCAGCACCTCAATCTCTTCCGGCGCGCCAAAGGCCAACAACATGGCCACGGCATCATCCTGGCCGGGATCGGTATCAATGATGATCTTTTCGCGCGCCATAATCCTTGGTCCTTCCAGCTGGAACGATACAGATGCCAGCCTTTACCCGGAAAGGGCTTGAGAGAAAAGCGCCAACCGGCTTTGATGGCCGCGGGTTATCCGGGGGGAGGCGACACTGTTCGCGCGTATTTTCAGCCATCTGGCCAATGGCGTGCTGCTCTATGCCATCTTCTATGCGCTGGTCTGGCTGTTGATGCTGAAGGCCGGGGCGGTGATGAGTGCGACCTGGGGCGATGGCGTGCCCGATCTGGTGGATGGGGCGCTGGTGCCCTTTTTGATGAGCACGCTGGCCGCCTTTCTGGCCCATGCCGGCCTGCGGCTGACGCTGAAACGGCTGCGCCTGCGCCTGTCGACCCCGGAATCCACGGCCAGTTCCGTCTTTCTCGGCGTGCTGACCCTGCTGGCCTTCACCGGGGTGATGGGCGAAATTTTCCAGACCCCCGATTCGGTCTGGTGGTCGCCGCTTTGCGTTATCGTTGGGGCATGGGTAGGGGCGGCCATCCGCCGCCGCCTGCCCCTTTGAATCCGGTTCACAGGTTCCAGGGATCATGAGCAAGGGCATCGCCATTTTTGATTTCGACGGCACGCTGGTTGCCGGCGACAGTCTGCTGCCCTTCCTGGAACGGGTGGTGGGCAAGCGCAAGGCACGCTTTGCCATGGTGCGGTCGCTGCGCGCCGCCGTGATGCGGGCCAGCCGGGGCAAGGGCGGGGATATCCGCACCCAGGTGAAGGCCGGCCTTCTGGCCCGCACCCTGAAGGGGGTGCCGGCCGACAAGGCAAAGGCTGCCGCCGACGATCTGGCCGGCTGGCTGCGCTGGCACCCGCCCATGCTGGATGCCCTGCGCCGCCATGCCGACAAGGGCCACCGGGTGATTGTCGCCACCGGCGCGCTGGCGCTTTACATGCCGCGCCTGCTGGCCGATCTGCCGGTGGATGGCTTGATGGCAACGGAAATGGAATGTGTGAATGGGGTGCTGACCGGCCATATGCAGGGCGGTAATTGTGTGCGCGATGAAAAGGCCCGCCGGGTGGCCGAACTGCTGGAAAGCGACGGCCCCTTCACCGCCACCTATGGCTATGGCAACCGCCCGTCCGACCTGCCCTTCCTGGCACTGATGCAGCACCCGACCATCGTGCCCACGGTGGGAAGGCGCGGAAAGCCGAAACCCGGAACCGACGATGCCGAATAGCCGCAGGCATCCCGCAACCGTTTCAGCCATGGAACTGTTATAAACCACGGCTTGCACCCGCCCATGGGCGGTTTATATGATAATCTGGAATCATTCCAAGGACGAAGCCTGACCGTGAGCCGCCGCAGCGCCCCCCTGTCCCGTCGCCATCTGCTGGCCCTTGCCGGTGCCGCCAGCCTGTTGCCGGCCTCAGCAAGGGCGGCGGCGGGCAAGCCCGGCCTGCTGGCCACCACGGGCCAGGTGGCGGAATTGCTGCGCGCCGTGGCCGGCGACACGGCCGAGATTTCCAGCCTGATGGGCGAAGGCATCGACCCGCATTCCTATAAGCTGACGCGCAGCGACACGGTGGCGATGATGCGCGCCGATGCCGTGTTCCCCAGCGGGCTGTTCCTGGAAGGCAAGATGACGGAGACGCTGGACAAGCTGGCGGCGGGCGGCAAGCCCGTCCACCCCGCCGCCAGCGCGCTGCCCGCCAGCCTGCTGCTGCACCCGGAAGGGGCGGAGGGGCATCCCGATCCGCATGTCTGGATGGATGTGTCGCTGTGGAAGCGGGCACTGGAAGGGGTGCGCGACAAGCTTTCCACCCTCTATCCCGCCCATGCCGACACCTATCGCAGCCGCACCGCCATTGCGGCGGCAGAATATGACCGGCTGCACGCCTATGCGCGCGATGTGCTGGCCACTGTGCCGGCTGAACGGCGGGTGCTGGTGACGGCGCATGATGCCTTCTCCTATCTCGGCCGCGCCTATGGGCTGACGGTGGTGGGCATCCAGGGCATCAGCACGGAATCAGAGGCCGGGCTGCAACGCATCGAGTCCGTGGTGACCATGCTGGCATCGCGGAAAATCCCGGCGGTGTTCGTGGAAAGCAGCGTCTCGGACCGCAATGTCCAGGCCCTGGTGCAGGGTGCTGCTGCCAAGGGGCACAAGGTGGCCATTGGCGGCCAGCTTTATTCCGATGCCATGGGGGCTGCCGGCACCTATGAGGGCACCTATATCGGCATGATCGACCATAATGTCACGCTGATGGCCCAGGCCCTGGGCGGGTCGCCGCCGGCAGGCGGCTTCCAGGGCCGATTGGCCTTGGCACAACCGGGACGGTGATGGCCATGCTGCAACGGCTGCGCACCCGCAATTTCATCCCCCCCGCCGATGCCGGCGTCAGCCCGCTGTCGGTCACCGGGCTTTCCGTCGCCTATCATCGGCAACTGGCCTTGCGGGATGTCAGTTGGGCGGCGCCGACCGGCGGGCTGGTGGCCGTGGTCGGCCCCAACGGGGCCGGCAAATCCACCTTTCTGAAGGCGGTGCTGGGGCTGGTGCCCGCCTTGGCCGGGACGGTGGAGGTCTATGGCCGTCCGCTGGCCCAACAACGCGGGCTGATCGGCTATGTGCCGCAGCGGGAAAGCGTGGATTGGGATTTCCCCGTCAATGCGCTGGATGTGGTGACGATGGGCCGCTACGGCATGATCGGCTGGGGCCGGCGCATTACGGGTGCGCATAAGCGCGCCGGGATGGAAGCGCTGGACCGGGTGGGCATGGCCGATTATGCCCGCCGCCAGATCGGCCAGCTTTCCGGCGGTCAGCAGCAGCGCGTCTTCCTGGCCCGCGCTCTGGCCCAGGAAGCGCGGCTTTATTTCATGGATGAACCGCTGGCCGGCGTGGATGCCGCCACCGAACAGACCATCCTGGCCGTGCTGCGGGAGCTGGAGGCGGAGGGACGCACCGTCATCTGTGTGCATCATGATCTGCAGACGGTGGCCGCCACCTTCGACCATGTGCTGATGCTGAACCGCACCCTGGTGGCCGCCGGGCCGGTGGCCAGCACGCTGACGGATGCCAACCTGCGTCTGGCCTATGGTCAGCGGGCCTCCGGCCTGTCGCTGCTGTCATGATGGAAGGGTTGCCCTTCGCCGGCATGGGCCATAATACCGCCATGGTGCTGGCAGGCACCACGGCGCTGGGCATCGCCGCCGGCACGGTGGGCTGTTTCATGGTACTGCGCCGCCGCGCCCTGGTCAGCGATGCCTTAAGCCACGCCACCCTGCCCGGCATCGTCATCGCCTTTCTGGTCGGGCTGGCGCTGGGGGTGGAGGGGCGATCGCTGCCCCTGCTGCTGCTGGGGGCCGCACTCAGCGGCGCGCTGGCCGTGGCCTGCATCCAGGCCATCACCCGCTGGACCCGCCTGCCCGAAGATGCCGCCATCGGGGCGGTGCTGTCCTGTTTCTTCGGGCTGGGGGTGGTGCTGCTGTCGGTGGTGCAGGCCCTGCCGGCCGCCAATGCGGCGGGGCTGAAGGGCTTCATCTTTGGCCAGACCGCCGCCATGCGCAGCGGGGAGGCCGCCACCCTGGCCGTGCTGGCCCTGGCGGCCCTGGCCGGTGTTGCCCTGTTTTTCAAGGAATTGCGCCTGCTGGCCTTTGATGAAGGCTTTGCCCGCGCCGCCGGCTGGCCAACCGGCCGGTTCGACCTGGGCCTGATGGCGCTGGTCACACTGGTGACGGTGGCCGGCTTGCAGACGGTGGGGCTGGTGCTGATCATCGCCCTGCTGATCACGCCTGCCGCCGCCGCCCGGTTCTGGACCGACCGGCTGGGCATCATGCTGCTGGTGGCCGGCTTGATCGGTGGCCTGTCGGGCGGCATCGGCGCCCTGCTCTCCGCCCGGTTCCAGAACCTGCCGGCGGGGGCCATCATCGTGCTGGTCGCCTCCTGCTTCTTCATGGCCAGCCTGTTTTTCGCACCGGCCCGCGGGTTGCTGGCCCGCACGCTGCGCCGCGCCCGGCTGCGCGCCTCCCTGGGGGCGGCGCCATGACCCTGCCGGATACACAAACCTTTCTGTCGGTTGACCTGCCGGCCATGCTGGCGGCCCTGTTCGCCTGTCTTTCCTGTGCGCTGGTGGGTAATTTCCTGGTGCTGCGGCGGCAAAGCCTGATGGGCGATGCCATCAGCCATGCCGTGCTGCCCGGCATCGTCGCCGGCTTTCTGGTGGCTGGCACGCGCGACACGCTGCCCATGCTGACCGGCGCCCTGGTGGCCGCCGTCACCGCCGGCCTGTTGATTGAGCTGGTGCGCCGCCTGGGCAAGGTGGAGGCGGGGGCCGCCATGGGCGTGGTCTTCACCAGCCTGTTCGCACTGGGCGTCATCCTGATCGAACAGGGGCCGGCGCGGCAGGTCGATCTGGATGCTGATTGTGTGCTGTATGGCCAGTTGGAGGGCATCCTCTGGTTCGGGCCTGCCGGCTGGTCCAGCCTGCTGGACCCCGGCACCTGGGCCAGCCTGCCGCGACAGGTGGTGCAACTGGCCGCCGTCTTTGCCTTCTGTCTGGCCATCGTGCTGATTTTCCTGAAAGAACTGACGCTGGTGAGTTTCGATCCGGCACTGGCCGACACGCTGGGCCTGCGCTCCGCCCTGGTGCAGCATGGCATCGTGGCGCTGGCGGCCCTGTGTGCGATTGCGGCGTTTGAGGCGGTGGGGTCCATCCTGGTCATCGCCATGCTGATCTGCCCGGCCGCCACCGCGCGCCTGTTGTGCGACCGGATGCCGGCGCAGATCGCCCTGTCCCTGCTGGCGGGGGCTATGGCCGCCATTGGCGGCTATGCGCTGGGGGCTTTCGGGCCGGCTTTGGTCGGGTTTGACCATTCGGTGGGGGCGGCGGGCAGCATTGCCACGCTTTCCGGCCTGATCCTGGCCGTCGCCATCCTGTTCGCCCCGCGCTATGGCGTGCTGGCCCGCCGCCGGCTGGCGCAGGTGAAACAACCGCTGGCCGTGGGGTAACCCCTGTCCGCATCAGCTTGGGAGCGACCCGATGCGCGATCAGGATCAGAAGCTGGCCGATCACGCCGCCGCCTTGGGCCATGCCCTGGTGGGTGGCGTGGAAGAGCCGCTTTACGACGCCGCTCTGTGGCGGCAATGCGAGCAACTGCTGGAACAGATGCGGGAAGCGCTGGCCGCAGGGGCCGACCCGGCCCCGGTGACCCGGATGCTGGCAGCCCTGCCCGCGCCGGAGAATCGCCGGGCGCAGACCCTGGCCCTGCTGCTGCGCGCCAACCTGTTGCAGGACGGGGCCGCCACCACGCAAGCGCTGGACGGCACCGCCGCCGATCTGGCCAGCGCCACACCATCGCACAGCCTGGCCCAGGCGGATTATCTGTTGCGCGCGGTGGTTTTCGGCTGCTGGTCCAACCGGCTGCCCGTAGCCGACCCCACAGCGCATGACATGGCCCTGCGGCGGCTCTGGCAGGCGATCATGGCCCGCTACCGGGCGGGAACCCCTTTGCCGCCGCCCCTGCCCCGTGCCGAACGGGAACGCGATCTGGTGCTGGTCATCACCGGCCAGTTCATGCAGGGGATGCACCAGCCCTCCCTGGATATCATCGATTTCCTGTCAACGCTGGTGCTGCGCCTGGGCCGGCGGGTGGCCTTGATCAACACAGCCGACGGGCCGGCCAGTGCCCATTTGCCCTTCCTGGGCGGCATGGTCGGTTCAGCCGACGCCGCATTGCAGGGGCTGGACAGTCTGTCGGTGAACGGGCTGCCCGTGCCCTTCCTGCATTTGCCCCCCGGTTTCACCGGCCCCACCCTGGCTGGGGCAACCCTGGAACATGTCCGCGCCCTGCGCCCGGATATGGTGCTGGCCTTCGGCACCATGAACCCGGTGGCCGATCTCTGCCGCGATCTGCTGGATGTTGTCGCCATCCCGTTTGGCAGTTACATGCCCCTGGCCGAGCCGGGCTTTCTGGCCCTGCCCCGCCCGCTCCTGCCAGGCGATGCGCCGGCGCTGGCCATGGGCGGGCTGAGGCCGGAGCGGGTAATCCCCATCCAGTACAGCTACGCCCCACCGCCCGCGCAGCAGAGGCGCAGCCGGGCCGATCTGGGCGTGCCGGCGGATGCCATCCTGACCCTGATCATCGGCCTGCGGCTGGGGCAGGAGGTGACGCCGGCCTTCGCCGAAGCGCTGGATCAGGCCATTCAGCAGGAACCGCGCCTGTTCTTCCTGTTCGTCGGTCCCCTGGATGGCGATGATTGGGCAGCGCGCTTCCCCTCCCTGGCGGCACGGTCGCGCCAGCATGGCTATGATGCGGATGTGATGTCCATCCTGCCACTGGCCGACCTCTATCTCAATCCGCCGCGCCTGGGCGGGGGCAGTTCGGCGGCCTTTGCCCTGTCCTGCGGGGTACCGGCCCTTGGCCTGCCACAGGGCGATGTGGCGACGGTGATCGGCGCTGATTTCCAGCTGGCCGATTACAGCCATCTCGTCCCCTTCGCCCGCCGCTGGGCCGATGACCCGGCATGGCGGGAGGTGCAGCGGCTGAAAGCCAAGGCCCGTTTCAGCGAAATCTCATCACGGGAGACCATGCTGCGGTCCATTCTGGACGGGGTGAGGGCAAGGCGGAACCGCTAGAGCGGATCGCGGAAAAGCGGAATCGCTTTGGAGCGTGAATCCGCTCGCTGAACAAGGACTTAGTGCCGGGTGCGTTTCCGGTTAAACGCAGACGGCGCTAATATACTCAAAGGTCGCAAGAATTCCTGCCTGCTGGAGGCGACGGGCACCATCGTCCATCCCGCTTTGCTGGCGCAGGCCCTGTTAATGCGCCAGCCCCGCGAAGGCCCGGATCAGGCCGCTGCTGTCGTCACCTGCTTGTTCTGCTCGCGCGTCTTCAACAGGCGGATTTCCGGGAAATCTTCCTGTGCGCGGTTCAACTGCCAGCCATTGCGGGCCAGATAGACCAGCGCGCCATCATGGTCTTCCGCCATATCGGCGCGGCGGCTGTCGATGAAGGCTTTCAGCTTCACCGGATCGTCGCATTCCACCCAGCGGGCGGCATCATAACCCGCCGTCTCAAACCGGGCCTTCATGCCATATTCAGCCTCAATGCGCGAGGCCAGCACCTCGAACTGCAGCTGACCGACGACGCCGACCACCCAGTCGGCACCGACGATCGGCTTGAACACCTGCGAAGCACCCTCTTCAGCGAAATGTTCCAGCGCCTTGCGCAGATGCTTCACCTTCATCGGGTCATCCAGGCGCACGCGCTGCAACAGTTCCGGCGCGAAGCTGGGAACGCCGGTGAAGCGCAAATCCTCGCCTTCCGTCAGCGTGTCGCCGATGCGCAGGGTGCCATGGTTGGGAATGCCGATAATGTCGCCGGGGAAGGCATCTTCCGCCAGTTCCCGGTCGCGCGCCAGGAACAGCACGGCATTATTGACCGCCAGCAGCTTGCCCGACCGCATATGTTTCAGCTTGGTGCCACGCTTGAAATGACCCGAGCAGAGGCGGAAAAAGGCGATACGGTCGCGGTGGTTGGGGTCCATATTGGCCTGGACCTTGAACACAAAGCCCGTGACCTTGCCCTCATCCGGCTCGACTTCACGGCCATCGGCCTTCTGCGGGCGCGGCGGCGGGGCATATTCGGCCAGCCCCAGCAGCAATTCGCGCACGCCGAAATTATTGATGGCGGAACCGAAGAAGACCGGCGTCTGGTGGCCTTCGCGGTAGGTTTCCATGTTGAAGGGCGGGCAAAGCTCCCGCACCATCATCACATCCTCGCGCAGCTTGGCCGCCTGATCGGCGGGGATCAACTGGTCGATCTTGGGATCATCAATGCCGTTGCATTCAATGCCGTCGGTCGCCACATCGCCAGAACGGCGATCCATCAGGATCAGCCGGTCGCGGATCAGATCATAACAGCCCCGGAAATCGGAGCCGGAACCGATGGGCCAGGAGGCCGGCGTGACCTCCAGCTGCAAATCGCGCTCCACCTCATCCATCAGCTCGAACGGATCGCGCGCCTCGCGGTCCATCTTGTTGACGAAGGTGATGATGGGCACGTCGCGCATCCGGCACACCTCAAACAGCTTGCGCGTCTGTGCCTCGATACCCTTGGCGGCGTCGATCACCATGACGGCGCTGTCCACGGCGGTCAGCGTGCGATAGGTATCTTCGGAGAAATCCTCGTGGCCCGGCGTATCCACCAGGTTGAAGGTACGGCCGGCATAATCGAAATTCATCACCGATGCGGTGACGGAGATGCCGCGCTCCCGCTCCACCTTCATCCAGTCCGACCGGGCGCGCCGCTGTTCCCCGCGCGCCTTCACGGCACCCGCCATCTGGATCGCACCACCGAACAGCAGCAGCTTTTCCGTCAAGGTCGTCTTACCCGCGTCAGGGTGGGCGATGATGGCAAAGGTGCGGCGCTTGGCGACTTCTTCTTCAAGGATATTGGCGGGCATGGACGATACTCTGCTGCTTGGAATGCGGCGTGCCGGGTGACTTAACGGAACCCTGGCCGGGCAGGCAATGAAAAACCCCTCCCCCGCTGGCAGGCGGGAGAGGGGGAGAACTTACAACAAATCAGCCCTGGCGGAACGGGCGGCGCGTGGCAGCACCGGCACCGGCTTCGCGGGCCTCACCACGGCGTTCGCCGCGGAATTCCCGCCGGCCTTCGCCACCAGCATTACCACCCTGGTCGCGGAAATCGGCACGGCCTTCACCACCATGGCCGTGCGGACGGCCCTTGCTGGCGTGGGGCTTGTAGGGGTTGGTCTTGTGCGGGTGCGGACCACGGGCCGGACGCTCACCAGCCACCTCACCGCCCACCGGGGCGGCATCGGGGGACCAGCCACGGCGTTCACCGCCATGATGCGGACGGTCGCCATGCTGTTCGTGCTGGCGGGGCTGATGGCCTTCACCGGCCGGACGCTCGCCACCGGCGGCAAAACGGTCCTCGCGGCGTTCACGGCGCTCACCGTTCCAGCCACCCTGGCCACCCTGCTCACCCTCACGGCGCGGACCGCCGCGATAGCCGCCGCCCTGGCCATAGCCACCACGGTTGCCACCAAAGGACTTGCCACCGCCATAGCCGCCCTTGCCGAACGGCTTGCCACCGGCACCGGCGGGGCGGAACTTGCGCTCCTGCTCCGGCATCGGCTCCAGGCCCGGCAGGGTGGTCTGCACATGCGGCTGACCGGTATATTGTTCAATCGCACGGACCAGATTGCGGTCCTGGCGGGTGAACAGGCTGTAGGAAATGCCGGTGGCGCCAGCGCGGCCGGTACGACCGATGCGGTGAACGTAATCTTCCGCCACGCGCGGCAGGTCGAAATTGATGACGTGGCTGATGTCGGAAATGTCAATGCCGCGGGCAGCCACGTCAGTGGCGACCAGAACATTGATCCGGCCATCACGCATCCACTGCACCACGCGGTTACGCTCGCGCTGCTGCATGTCGCCGTGCAGCGGCATGGCGCGGTGGCCCTTGTCGGAAAGCTGATCGGCCATCACATCGCAATCGGCCTTGGTGGCCATGAACACGATGCCCTTGCCGAAAGCCTCATCCTCCAGCAGGCGGGCCAGCAGCTTGTGCTTATGGTCCAACCCGTCGGCGCGCAGCCAATGCTGGGTGATGGAAATGTTGGTGACGGTCTTGCCGGCCACGTCCACGCGGACGGGATTCTTGGTCAGGCTGCTGGCCAGCTTTTCCGCCGTGCGGTCCAGCGTGGCGGTGAACAGCATGGTCTGGCGGGCTTCCGGGCAGGCGCCGGCAATCTGTTCCACCGCATCGCGGAAGCCCATGTCCAGCATCCGGTCAGCTTCGTCCAGCACCAGCATTTCAACGCAGCTGAGATCGACCTTGCCATTTTCCAAATGGTCGATCAGGCGGCCCGGCGTGGCGACGATCAGGTCGGCGCGGCGGCGCAGCATTTCGATCTGGGCGCGATAGGGCATACCGCCCAGCACCGAACCGGTTTGGATACGGCCAAACTTGGACAGGATGCGCACCTGATCCAGCACCTGGGTCGCCAGTTCGCGGGTCGGCGTCAGCACCAGGACGCGGGGGCCCCAGGAACCGGCGTCACGCGGGGTGGCGGCGATACGGGCCAGCGCCGGCAGCACGAAGGCCGCCGTCTTGCCGGTACCGGTATTAGCAGAGGCCACAACGTCGCGGCCTTCCAATGCTGCCGGAATGGCCTGGGCCTGAATGGGGGTAGGATTGACATAACCCAGTTCTTCCACGGCCTGCAGCAGGGTGGACGGAAGGGCGAGTTCGGCAAAGGTAATGGTCACGGTCAAAGCGATATCTTCTCAAGCAGACGACCCAAGGCTTCGCCCACCGCCGCAATCAAGCGGCGGGGCACGGGCAAAGCGCAAAGGCTGCGGGGTGCCGGACTTTGCGGCACCAACGCGATTGCGCATGAGCGGCTTGACTTGTTCGGAGAGCGAAGGGGGCAGCCATCCACCGGGGACAGGCACCTTGAAACGACCCGACTCAATCTCGGGGCGTTCAATAGGGCGGCACATAGGTCCGCCGGGGCCCCTCAGCCACTCGGTGATGGCGGATAGATAGGGGCATTGCCGCCGCAACGCCAGACAATTCCACCACAGGGCTGGGCAGCGCCCGGCGCAGGGCGTGGCCCGTCACCGTCAGATATGCTGATAAATCTCTTCCAGGGAAATTTCAGCGCCCAGGCTGGTCAATGGCAGGGTGGCATCGGCGATGAAGTCGCGCTGCAGCCAGCCCTGCGGCACCCGGCTGACCAGTTGCACCCGGCGTTCATCGGACCAGACCAGCAGCACGTCGCGCAGCGTTTCGATGAACTGATAATCATGCAGCTTGCGGCCACGGTCATGGTCCATGGTGCCGTCCGACAAGACCTCCACCAGCAGACAGGGTGGGGTGCCGTCCCCCACCTTGCCGCCGCAGATCACCGCAATGTCTGCCTGATAATAATTGCGCTGCGGGCGGTTGGGCGGGCGGATGCCGGCTTCCACCGCAACGCGGCAGCCGGCGGGCAGCCCCCGCCGCAGCGCCGCCACCAGATTGCCGACAATAACGGAATGTGCCTCTGACGGCGGGGCCATTGCGACCGGGTGCCCATCGACCAGTTCATGGCGCGTATCGGTGCCCGCCCCCCAGGTCAGGAAGGTTTCAACATCCATCAGCGCCTGTGCCGCCTCACCTGCCATGCCGATCCCTTTCCAGGCCGGGGCCTGTCAGGATGATGATACCGCCGACGCCCCTGATCAAGCCCATGGCTGATTGAAGGGCCGGCCTGTTGCACTATACTCCGCCAGCATTTCGCCTGATGGGCGAAGGAAACGGAGGTTCCATGCACCAGACCGACGCCGAAGCCCAGTGCCTGCTGGGTGCTGTCAACACCCCCCTGACCCGCCGGATGTTTGCCGTGACCAGCCTTGCCACCGGATTCGCCCTGTCCACCCTGCCCGTCTCCGCCCAGACCATCACCACGCCCGCCGACGGGCTGCTGGCCGGTGAAGTGAAAATCCCCGTGGGCGACGGCGAACTGCCCGCCTATCGCGCCCAGCCGGCGGGCAAGGGCCCGTTCCCCGTGGTGCTGGTGGTGCAGGAAATTTTCGGGGTGCATGAACATATCAAGGATGTCTGCCGCCGCTTTGCCCGGCAAGGCTATCTGGCCATCGCGCCGGAGCTTTATGCCCGCCAGGGCAATCCCGCCGGGATCAGCGACATTCAGGCCCTGATCAAGGATATCGTCAACAAGGTGCCCGATGCGCAGGTGATGGCCGACCTGGACAGCACCGTCGCCTGGGCCAAGGCCCATGGCGGCGATACGGCGCGGCTGGGGGTGACCGGTTTCTGCTGGGGCGGGCGCATCACCTGGCTTTATGCCACCCACAATCCGGCCGTGAAGGCCGGTGTCGCCTGGTATGGAAGGCTGGTCACGCCAGGGACGGCGCTGCAGCCCATGGTGCCGGTGGATCTGGTGCAGAAGCTGAATGCCCCGGTGCTGGGGCTTTATGGCGGCAAGGATAGCGGCATCCCGCTGGAGGATGTGGAACGGATGCGCGCCGCCCTGAAGGCGGCGGGCAAGACCAGCAGCGACATCCATGTCTATCCCGAAGCACCGCACGGCTTTTATGCCGATTACCGGCCGAGCTATCGCCCGGAAGAGGCGGCGGACGCCTGGAAACGCTGCATCGGCTGGTTCAAGGCCAATGATATCAGCGGCACGAAATCATGACCGATGGTCACGCTTTCATGCCCCTCAATCGCCGGCGCCAGCATCCGCTGGCTTGGCTACGCGGCATGGGCCGCGCGGCGGCAGTCGCCGCCGTACCAACGGTCATGAATGATGACCGTTGGTGTAAGGTCGGGTAATCATGCCACCCTTTCTGGCGGCCATCGCCCTGGTGCTGTTCTGCCAGTTGCTGGGGGAGGCGCTGGCGCGGGCCAGTACCCTGCCTTTGCCGGGCCCGGTGCTGGGGGCGGTGCTGTTGTTCGCGCTGATCGTCTGGCGCGGCGGGCCGGGGGAGGCGTTGCGCAGCTTCGCCGACGGCCTGCTGCGCCATCTTTCCCTGCTGTTCGTGCCGGCGGGGGTGGGGCTGATTCAGCATCTGGACCGGTTGGCGGCGGAATGGCTGGCCGTGGGGGTGGCGCTGGTCGGCTCCACCATCCTGACCCTGCTGGTCACCGGGGGTGTCTTCACCCTGGTGGCCCGCTGGCAGGAAAGGCGGCGGGGGAACATACGCTTATGAATCTCTGGGTCTATCTGGCGACCACGCCGCTTTTCTGGCTGACTGCAACGATTCTGGCCTTTCTGATTGCTGGCTGGGTGCATGAAAAGGCCGGGCGGCCGCCCTGGGCCAACCCGGTGGCGCTGTCCATCCTGTTGCTGATGGGGGTGCTGTTCGCCACCCACACCCCCTACCCCACCTATTTTGCCGGCGCGCAGTTCGTGCATTTCATGCTGGGGCCGGCGACCGTCTGTCTGGCCGTGCCGTTCTGGACGCACCGGCATGATGTGCGCGCCATGGCCCTGCCCTTGCTGGTCGCCATCCTGGCCGGTGTCATCACGGCGATCAGCAGTGCGGTGGGGCTGGCTTGGTGGCTGGGGGCGGATCGACTGACCGTCGCCTCCATCGTGCCGAAATCGGTGACGGCACCCGTGGCCATGGGCATTGCCGAACAGATCGGCGGCCTGCCCTCGCTGACCGCCGCCCTGGTGCTGGGCACCGGCATCCTGGGGGCGATGATCGGCCCCGGTGTGCTGCGGCTGGCGGGCCTGCGCGACCCGCGCGCCATGGGCACGGCCATGGGCTGCGCCGCCCATGGCATCGCCACGGCTGCCGCCTTCCAGATCGATCCCAAGGCTGGAACCTATGGCGGCATCGCCATGGCCTTGTCCGGCCTGTTGACCGCCGTGCTGGTATCGCTGGCGGTGTTGGTGATGGGTTAAATCATGCTTGTTGCGCCAGGCAGATCAGCCCTGGCACCGGCTGGCCCCGGTCAATGCGGGTGCTGTGATGGCGCAGGGTCAGAATGCTGAAACCCGCCTGCGCCAGGGCCTGCCGCACATGTGCCTCCGCATGGGCGAAGCGGCGGCCTTCATGCAGCAGGAAGCCATCCGGCTGGTCCACCCGTTCACAGGTAAAGGCAAACAGCCCGCCCGGCCGCAGAACAGTGGCCGCCGCCGCCATCACCGGCCGCAGATCGCCCAAGTAAACCAGCACATCGGCCGCCAGCAGCAGATCGGCGCTGGCGGGGCGCTGCGTCAGGCTTTCCACCAGCTCGCCCACCCACAACTCATGATAGATGTCCCGCGCGCGGGCCTTCTCCACCATGCGGGGGGAGAGGTCGAATCCGGCCAGATGGCGCGCCATGTCGCGCACGGCCAGCCCTGCCAGCCCGGTGCCACAGCCGGCATCCAGCACATCGCGCCCACCGCCGATACCCTGTTCATCCAGCACGGCGCGCAATGCCGCCGGCGCGTCATAATGCAGGCGGCCGACCAGTTCGCGGTCAAACCGGTCGGCATAGGTATCGAACAGGGCGCGCACAAAGGTGGCCGGCAGGTCGGCCGGGGCATCGGCCGCTGCCAACTGGTCCAGCAATCCCTGGGCACCTGCCGAATCGTCGGGGTCGGGGTCCAGTTCCAGCGCCCGGCGCAGGCTGGCGCTGGCCTTGGCCGGTTCGGCCAGCGCCAGCCAGCCGCGCGCCTGGGCCACGGCAGCAAAGGGAAGGGCCGGGTCGGCCGGATGGGCCTGGGCCAGGGCTGCGGCCAGGGCCTCCACCGCTGGCAACGGCTCCCCGGCGGGGATCAGGATGGTGGTAATGTCGGTCAGCGATTCCAGATCATGCGGGGCCAGGAAGATGGCCTCGCGCGCATGAGCAATCGCCGTCTCGCTCTCCCCCGCCTCCAGGCAGAGCCGGGCCATATGGCGATGGGCGGCCGGGTCATCGCCCCGCTGGGCCAATATCTCCGCACAGAAGCGCCGCGCCTCCCCCCGCCGTTCCGGCAATTGCATCAGCGATGTCAGGCAGGCCCGCCGCCATGGTCCATGGCCAGGGTCATCGGCCAGCGCGCGGGTGAACAGGGCGACGGCCTGTTCATGTTCCCCCTGTTCAGCCCTTAATTCGGCCAGCAGGCCGGCGATCTCCCCCCCTGCCCCCTGTTCTGTTGCCTGATACAGGATGGCGATGGCGCCGCCGCGATCTCCCTGGTCCAGCAGTTCGAAGGCGCGCGCGAGGGTGTCTGTCATGATCGTCTTGTGGGCAGGAAGGGCGGATGGCGCTGCTATATCACGCCGCTTTTCCGGCGAGAGCCGGCGGCCCACGCTGGTCAGACCCGGCCCTTTTGCCGAAAAAGGAGTCTTTCTGTGCTTTTGCCGCACCAGTTACAGTTTTTTCTGGTTGACCCAATGCGCGGCATCTGGGATTGATATGCGGCCGGCGCATGGAGCCGGTGTTCGATATAGGGAGCGGTCACCGCATTTCGTAACGGTGGCCTGATTGCGGCGCCCGCGCACAAGCGGGCAGATGGCGGAAAGAACCGGATTGGCCGGACCTGACGCCACCAACGGACTGGAGCCTGGGATGACCGATACGACGATGCGTGAGCACCGCAAGGCCAAGCCCAGCCGATTTGCGTCCGGTCGCCTCATCTCCCGCATCGCCGCTGGCGCCTTTGCCTTTATCGGTCTCGGTCTCGTCGCCGGGCAGGCCCAGGCCGGCTGCACCGATAATATCCTGGCCGCCGAAAAAGAATTCAACATCCCCAAGGGCATGTTGCTGGCCGTCTCCCTGGTGGAGAGCGGTGGCGGCGGTACGCCCAGCCCCTACATTATGAACGTGCGCGGTCGTGCCGTGTTCCCGGGGAATGAGACGGAAGCCGCCCGTTACCTGCGTGACAGCAAGGGCAACCTGCGCGACGGCGTTTTCGCCGGCTGTATGCAGCTCTCCCTGGCCCATCACAAGCAGGCCTTCCGCCCGGTCGAAAAGATCGTCAATCCGGAAGCCAATGTCCGCTACGCTGCCAAATATCTGGTGCAGCTGCGTCAGGAACTGGGCAGCTGGGCTGGTGCTGTCGCCCGTTACAATGGCTCTGCCGGCTTCAAGGCCGCTGCCTACCAGTGCAAGGTTCAGCGCCAGCTGGTCAGCCTGGGCGCGGAGCAGAGCGCGTCGCTGATTGATGCCCGCAATTGCGGTGCCGCTGATGCCCCGTCCATCGCCCCGCGTACCCGCCGCGCCTTTGAACAGCACAGCAATACGCCGGTTGGCTGATCCCTTTTCCTCTATCTGAGCGCTTCAAAAGGCCCGGCAGCGACATCGCTGCCGGGCCTTGTTGTTTTTGCCCCTCACAAAAGGCGGGGTTGCGTCGCTTTACCGGCACCCGGCAGCAATTCCGGCACGGCTTCGGCCAGCATGTCGCTGGCCGCCTCATCCAGCAGCGCATCCAGGGCGCTGCCATAGACCTGCTCCCGCCCGATTTC
Source organism: Niveispirillum sp. BGYR6 (assembly GCF_027568365.1). NCBI lineage: Bacteria > Pseudomonadati > Pseudomonadota > Alphaproteobacteria > Rhodospirillales > Azospirillaceae > Niveispirillum > Niveispirillum sp. BGYR6. Next base: position 450,653 of record NZ_JANLNL010000002.1, read on the forward strand.
CAGCAGCACCGGCACCGCCAGGGGGGAGATGCGATCCAGTCGGCGATGCTGAATACGGCCCTTCACCCGGCCCAGCATGTCGGACAGGCGGCGCACATCGGTCAGCCCGGCCGCCGCATCGGCACGGGTGGCACGCAGCAGCACATGGCCGGGCTCGTGTTTTCGCAGTACGTCATAGATCAAATCGGCGCTGAAGGTGACCTGCCGCCCCGTCTTCTCCAATCCCGGATGTCGGCGTTCGATCAATCCAGCAATGATGGCGACGTTGCGGAACAGCCGTTTCAGCATGGAGGATTCCTCCATCCAGGCTTCCAGATCGTCGCCCATCATGTCCTGATCGAACAGGAAATCCAGGTCCGTGGCCGGCTTCAGCGCCCAGGTGGCCAACACATAATCGGTCGCCACGAAGCCCAGCGGCTGCAGCCCCGCCCGCTCCATCCGCCGTGTCAGCAACATGCCCAGCGTCTGGTGGGCATTGCGCCCTTCAAAGCAATAGGCAACCAGGAATTCCTTGCCGGCACGCGGAAAACTCTCCACCAGCAGGCCCGACCGGTCCGGCAGGGTGGAGCGGTATTGCTGCAGCCGCAGCCATTCCTGCACCGTTTCCGGCAGCCGGTCCCAATGGTGGGGATTTTCCAGCAGCCCGCGCACCCTTTCGGCCAGATGGGTGGAAAGCGGCAGCCGCCCGCCGGCATAGGCGGGCACCTTGGGCGTGCCCTCCCCGCCCTTGGCGACAATCACCTCCGTCTCCCGCACACCAACGAATTTCAGCAACTGGCCGGCGAAGACGAAACTGTCGCCAGGCACCAGTCCATTGACGAAATATTCCTCCACCCGGCCCAGTACCGCCCCGCGGTTCAGCCGGACATTCAGCATGATCTCTTCAACAATGGTGCCGACATTCAGCCGATATTGCCGGCTCACCTGCGGGTTGGCGGCGCGCCACAACCCATCCTCATCCCGCGTCAGCCGCTTGAAGCGATCATAGGCCCCCAGCGCATAGCCTCCGCTGGCCACGAAATCGAACACATCGTCAAACTCATCGCGTGACAGGTCGGCATAGGGCGATGCCCGCACCACCTCGGCATAAAGCGCATCGGCGCTGAAGGGGGCGGAACAGGCGGTGCCGGTAATGTGCTGCGCCAGCACATCCAGGGCGCCCGGCCGCATCGGGTCGCCGTCCAGGGTGCCGTCGGCAATGGCCTCCACCGCCGCCTCGCATTCCAGCACCTCGAACCGGTTGCCGGGCACCAGCAGCGCCTTGGAAGGCTCATCCAGCCGATGGTTAGCGCGGCCGATGCGTTGCAGCAGTCGGGACACGCCCTTGGGCGCGCCAACCTGCACCACCAGATCAATCCCCGCCCAGTCGATCCCCAGATCCAGGGAAGAGGTGGCAACAACAGCACGGAGTTTTCCGGCTGCCATGGCCGCTTCCACCTTGCGGCGCTGCTCCACCGCCAAACTGCCATGATGCAGGGCGATGGGCAGGTTCTCCGTATTCAGCCGCCAGAGTTCTTGAAAGGCCAGTTCTGCCTGGGCGCGGGTATTGACGAAAACCAGCGTCGTGCCATGGTCGCGGATGCGCTGATAGACCTCCGCCAGGGCGTGCAGCGCCATATGGCCGGCCCAGGGCAGATATTCCTTCGTCGCCAATATCTCCACCGTCGGCCGTGCGCCGGCACGGCCCAGCACCGTGCGCACCGGGGCCAGCTCCCCCTCATCATCATGCAGCCGGCCGGTGGGGGAGAGATAGGCCACCAGCGCATCCGGATCGGCCACCGTGGCCGACAAGCCCGCCCGCAAGGCACCGGGCGCCAGGGTGGAAAGCCGCGCCAGGCCCAGCGCCAGCAGGTCACCCCGCTTGCTGCCGGCCAGCGCGTGCAGCTCATCAATCACGATCCGACGCAGCGGCCGGAAAATATCCGCCGCTTCGGGGTAGGAGAGCATCAGCGCCAGACTCTCCACCGTCGTCATCAGGATATGCGGTGGTTTGCTGCGCTGGCGGGCACGTTTGGCCTCCGGCGTGTCGCCGGTACGGGTTTCGGCCCGGATGGGCAGGCGCAGGCTGGCAATCGGCGTTTCCAGATTGCGCTGGATGTCCACCGCCAGCGCCTTCAGCGGCGAGATATAAAGCGTGTGCAGCCCCTCACGCGGGCGTTCCGACAGGTCGATCAGGGTCGGCAGAAAGCCAGCCAGCGTCTTGCCCGCCCCGGTCGGCGCGATCAACAGCGCGTGCTGCCCATCCGCCGCCGCGCGGACCATCGCCACCTGATGGTCGCGCGGGGCCCAGCCCTGCGCGCGGAACCAGCCGGCAATGGCGGGGGGGATCAGATTATCGATGGGCTCAAGCGCATCCATCGGCGCATCATGGCGGAACGCAGCACGAACGGAAAGGGTGATTGCTGGCAGGCAGCATTTAAACTAAGCTTAATAGACTAAGTCCGTAGGAGAGCGACATGACGCGTGTGGTAAACATCCATGAAGCCAAGACCAACCTTTCCCGTCTGATCGAGGATGCCGTGAAGGGTGAGGAATTTATCATTGCCAAGGCTGGCAAACCGCTGGTCAAGGTGGTTCCCCTTGCCGCGATTGAGAAGCCGCCACGCCGGTTGGGAACATTGGCCGGTCAATTTCTGGTACCCGATGATTTTGATGAGTTGGGGCGGGCGGAAATTGACGCCATGTTCAATGACGGGTGATCCATGGACCTCTTGCTCGATACCAATATCCTGCTGTGGTCGCGGATCACCCCGGAACGCCTGGGTGCAGCCGCGCAGACCCTGTTGACCTCTCCTGACAACAGGTTGTTTTTCAGCATCGCGTCACTGTGGGAAATTTCCATCAAGCGTTCTCTCAACCGGCCGGACTTCACCGTTGATCCTGCCTTGTTGCTGCGCGATCTGCTGGCCAATGATTATCAGGAACTGGGCATTTCCAGCGCCCATACCCTGGCTGTGATGTCGTTGCCCTGGCTGCACAGGGATCCGTTCGACCGGATATTGATCGCCCAGGCGAATATCGAAGGTTTGTTGCTGGTGACGGCAGACAGCACCATTGCCCGCTACCCTGGCCCCATAAAGCGGATCTAGACACTTGCCTTGGGTGAGGCGCGCCCCAGTTTGCATGACCGGTCAATCGAAAGCGCTATCATGCTGAAACGCCTCGCCCTTCTCACCCTGCCGCTGCTGTTGCTGGCCGGCTGCAACCGCATCCCGGAAAACGCGCCGCCCACCGTCGTTGCGGTGGATATCCAGCGCTATCAGGGCACATGGTACGAGATTGCGGCCTTCCCCAACCGGTTCCAGAAGAATTGCACCGCCACCCGTGCGGAATATCGGCTGCGCGATGATGGGAAAGTCGACGTTATCAACCGCTGCCACCTGGGCAATCCCAAGGGCGAAGAAAATATCGCCAGAGCCACCGCCCGGCTGGACCCGGCCAAGCCCGACGGCTCCAGACTGCTGGTCAGTTTCTTTCCGCTGATTGAGGGGAATTACTGGATTTTGGGCTTGGACCCGGATTATCGCTGGGCCCTGGTGGGGGCGCCGGGGCGGGATTACCTCTGGATTCTCGCCCGTACACCCGACATGGACCCCGGCACCTATGATGATATTGTCGCCCGCGCCCAGGCGCTGGGCTTCGATACAGCGAAGCTGAAAAAGACAGTGCAGCCGGGGTGAAAATCGGCCAGGGTCGGGGGGATGGAGAAATCATGACAACGTCCCCCGCCGATCACATCCGCCTTGCGACGAAATCGGATATCCCTAACCTGATGCAAATCCGGCTTTCGGTGCGGGAAAACATCCTGTCCAACCCGGCCAAGGTGCCGGAGAGCGCCTATGACCCGTTCATCGAACAAGGATCGCTTTGGCTATGCGAACAGGTCACAGGCAAATGTCTGGGGTTTGCCGCCGCCGATCTGCGCGATGGCAGCATCTGGGCGCTGTTCATTTCCCCCGCGGCGGAGGGCCGGGGCATCGGGCAAAGACTGATGGAACGGATGATCGGCGATCTGCGCCGCGCTGGCTGGCAACAGGCGACCTTATCCACCCAACCAGAAAGCCGCGCCGCCGCCTTTTATCAGCGCAATGGCTGGGTAGCGGGCGGGATGACCGGCGGCGGCGAGCAGATTTTTATCCGCCCCCTGTGAGCCAGCTTACCTGACCGCCGGCACAATATCCGCCACCAGCGGGTAATGGTCGGAAATCACCTGTCCATTGATGCTGTCGGTCAGGGTGGCAAAACGCGCCACCCCCAGACCGGCATCAATGAAAATATGGTCGATGGCTTCCCCGCTCTGGCGGATATCGAAATCATTGAAGGTGCCCTCCGGCCCGAAAATGATCGGGCTGAGCGGGCGGGCATCGCGCAGGCCGCTCCCCGTTGCCAACAGGCGATAGGCGCCGCCATCCAAGCCGCTGTTGAGGTCACCCAGCACAATGGTATGGGCCCCCGCCGCCACTGGAATCGCGGCAACCTGCCGGGCGCAATCACTGCGGGCGCGGTCGCTGACATTGTCGAAATGCACATTGCGGACATCGTAGAGCGCGCCATCCTGCCGATCCTTCAGCACCAGCCGGGTGATGGTGCGCGGTTCCCCTGCCCCGTCGGCCTTGCTGGGCCGATCGGGTGTCTTGGAACACCATTGGGTTTCGGCACGCACCTGTTCAAAGCGGGATTGGCTGTAGAAAATGGCCGTGCTTTCGCCCTCTACCCCGTCATTGCGGCCCTTGCCGTAATGGGCATAGCCGGGCAGCCCCTGGGCCAGTGCTGACAGCATATGCGGCAGCGCTTCCTGCACACCCAGGATATCCGGGGCGGTGAAGCGGATTTGCGCCAGCATCGGCCCCTGGCGCTGGCCCCAATTGGGCTGATCGTCGGGATTGTCGTAGCGGATATTATAGCTCATCACCCGCACGGGCGTGGCCGCCTGGACCAGGGAGGCAGAAAGGGCGACAGCCAGGCCGAACAGAAGGCGCTTCATAATAAATCCAATACCATTACCGCATTTGGATGGAACCAATCGGTAAAGGCCGTGGGACGGCCTGTCCAGCCCGTCACCAAAACTTCATGCCTGGGTGATCAGGCAGAACGTTGCAGTGCCGCCCAAAGCTGTCCCGCCAGCCGCTCTGCCTCCCCTTCTGCATAATCCACCGCCTGGCCGCTGCCCCAGACGGGGCCGGGCCAGGCGGGATCGTCGCGGCGGCGGGCGATGACATGAATGTGAAGCTGCGAGACAACATTGCCCAGGGCGCCAGTATTGATCTTGTCGGGCTGGAACATCTGTTCCAGCACCTTTGCTGCCGCTGAGGTTTCATGTGTCAACTGCATCTGATCCGCCACCGGCAGGCGATGGATTTCCACCGCCCCCGCCCGGCGCGGCACCAGAATCAGCCAGGGAAACAATCGGTTGCGCATAAGCAGCACGCGCGACAGCGGCCAGTCCCCCAGCAGAATTGTATCGGCTTCCAGCCGCGCATTCAGTTCGAAGCCACGATCCATCGCCGCCCCTTCCCTTACTTGATTGGATTTGGACCGGGAAACGCAGCCCGTAAAGCGGGTAATGCCGCCGGATGATAGATGGAATGGTGGCGTTCGCCCGGAAAATCTTGGAAATCCCAGGTCAGACCGGCCGGCGGTGCGGCCTTCAAAGCGGCCATTAAACGGTCCAACCCGCCGCGCATCCCCCCGCCTTCATTGCCGATGGAAAGATGCAGGCTGCGCGTCGCAGGCTTTTGCGCCTTCAACAGATCCGCCGCCTGATAAGACAGCGCCTCCTTGTTCCACCACATTGACGGGCTGACCGCGATGTAATGGGTGAACAGCTCCGGCTGGCGCAGGAAAGTTTCGACGATGAACAGACCGGCCAGACTTTCGCCAATCACGCCTGTTTCCGCCGTGGTGCGGAAATTCCGGTCGATATAGGGCTTCAGCTCGCTGGCCAGGAAGCGACGGAAATTGTCGGCACCGCCATGGGTCGGCAATTCCTTGATATCCAACGGATCTTGCGAGGGGGAGGTCAGGTCGCGTTTGCGATCCGTCCCCTCAATCCCCACCAGGATCACCTCCTTGGTAACGCCATTCATATCGCCCAGTTGCACCAGACCCGCGATGTGAAACCAATCCTCCTTCACGCCGCCATCGATCAGGTAAAGCACCGGATAGCGCTGATCGCCCGTGCCATAGGAGGCCGGAAGCAAAATATTGATCCGCCGCTTTTCCGACAGTAGCTTCGATTCCAGCACATAGCTGGTGCCGAACTGGATCGGTTCGCCAGCGCCGGGCTTGAGTGTTTCAGCGGCGAACACGGCCGGCGGGGTCAGCAAACAAGCGGTCAGCAGGACCGTTTTCAGCATCTTGTTCATCATCAATCCCAGATCACACCTACCCTGTTGCACGGGGCCGACAGGCAATGCCCGGTCTATACCAAAGCGGCCCGCCTGCGCTATGCTGTGTTCCAGCGTGAAGGATCATGATTGCGCTTTTCATAAAAATAACAAAAAACGGCTGCAAATAGTTGAACCGCCGCCATTCCTGGCCGGCAATGTTCCCAGGGGCTTGATTGGTAAGATGGGCAAAATCCTGAAGATGCGTGGTTCGGCCTGGCTGGTGCTGGTGCTGCTGGTTCTGGGCAATATCGGCGCCTGGGCCTTGTCGAACCGGCCCACCACGCCGGAACGGCTCTGGGCCGGCACCATTGCCGGCGTGGCATTCAGCCCCTATCAGGAAAATCAGAATCCGCAGGATGGCCGCCATCCCAGCCGCGCCGATATGGAGCGTGACCTGGAGGTGGTGGCCCCCTATGTCCGCTCCATCCGCACCTACACCGCCACCGACGGGCTGGAGGTGATCCCGGAGCTGGCCGCCAAACATGACCTGGATGTGACGGCCGGGGCCTGGATCTCCGGCGATCTGGGCAAGAATGAGCAGGAGATCAATTCCCTGGTCCGCCTCACCCGCGCCAACCCCAACGTCAAGCGGGTGATGGTCGGCAATGAGGTGATGTATCGCGGCGATCTGGAGGTCGGCGCGCTGATCGATTATGTGCAGCGCGTCAAGAAGCAACTGGATGTGCCGGTTTCCACTGCTGAGCCGCCCTATGTCTGGATCAAGCATCCTGAACTGGCGGAGGCGGTGGATTACATCACCATCCATCTGCTGCCCTATTGGGAAAAGGTGCCGATCGAACAGGCGATGGATCAGGTGCGCCGTGGCTATGACGAGGTGCGTGCCAAGTATCCCGACAAGCATATCCTGGTGGGTGAGGCCGGCTGGCCGTCCGATGGCCCCTATCGCGGCGGGGCCCAGGCCAGCCTGGTGAACGAGGCCACCTTCATCCGCAATTTCCTGAACCTGGCCGGTGAGAACCGCTGGGACTATTACATCATGGAAGCCTTCGACCAGCCCTGGAAGCGGGAGATCGGCGGCGAGGCGGAAGCCAACTGGGGCATCTGGGATACCCATCGCCAGATGAAATTCCCCATGGAAGGCGGCGTGTTTGAGGTGCCGGGCTGGCCCGTGCTCTGCGCCATCGCCACCGCGCTGGCCTTCCTGCCCATGGTCTGGTTCGTGCTGCAGCGCGACGATCTGAAACCTGCCGGCCAGTTGTTTTATGGCGCCCTGATCCAGGGGATTGCGTCCGGTCTGGTCTGGACGGCAACAGAGGCGATGACCACGGGCATGAACACCATGTCCTTCATCGCCTTCCTGGTGCTGATCTTTGCCCAGATATTGCTGTTGGTGGTGGTGCTGATTGACGGGCTGGAACTGACGGAGGTGGTGTGGACCGACCGTTGGAAGCGGAAATTCGCCCCCGTCAAGGCCAACCCCAATAATTACTATCCCAAGGTTTCCATCCATGTGCCCTGCTATAATGAGCCGGCGCATATGGTGATTGAGACCCTGAACGCACTGGCGAAGATGGATTATCCCAACTTCGAAGTGCTGGTGCTGGACAACAACACCAAGGATGAGGCGGTGTGGAAGCCGCTGGAGGAACATTGCGCCAAGCTGGGGCCGCGCTTCCGCTTCTTCCATCTGGCGAAATGGCCGGGCTACAAGGCCGGTGCCTTGAATTTCGGTCTGGCCGTCACTGCCCCTGATGCCGAAGTGGTGGGCGTGATCGACAGCGATTATCAGGTCACGCCGGACTGGCTGTCCTCCACCACCCCCTATTTCGAAAATCCCAAGGTCGCCTTTGTGCAGAGCCCGCAGGATTACCGGGATTGGCACATCCATCCGTTCCATCGGATGATCAATTGGGAATATCAGGGCTTCTTCCATATCGGCATGGTGCAGCGGAACGAACGCAACGCCATCATCCAGCATGGCACCATGACGCTGATCCGCACCTCCATCCTGAAACAGGTGGGTTGGTGGGCCGAATGGTGCATTTGTGAGGATGCGGAACTGGGCCTGCGCCTGTTCGAGGAGGGGCTGGAATCGGTCTATATGCCCGACAGTTTCGGCAAGGGCCTGGTACCGGACAGCTTCGCCGGCTACAAGACACAGCGTTTCCGCTGGGCCTATGGGGCCGTGCAGATCATCAAGCGGCATTGGCGGGAATTCCTGCCGTCCGGCAAGAAACTGACCTTCGGCCAGAAATACCATTTCGTCACCGGCTGGCTGCCCTGGTTCGCCGATGCGGCCCATATGGGCTTTGTCATCGGCGGTGTCTTCTGGTCGCTGGGCCTGCTGCTGGCACCGCGCTATTTCGAATTCCCACCCACCGTCTTCATCATGCCCACGCTGGGGGTGTTCTTCTTCAAGGTGGCCTGCGGTCTGTGGCTTTATGCGGCGCGGGTGAAGTGCGGCTTCCTGGACAAGGTGAATGCCGCCGTGGCCGGCATGGCGCTGACCCACACCGTGGGCCGCGCCGTCTGGACCGGGCTATTCACCCAGGGCCGCCCCTTCGTGCGCACACCGAAATGCGAGGATCAGCCGGCGCTGATCCAGGGCTTCCTGCACGCCAAGGAAGAGGTGATGCTGATGGTGGCCCTGTGGATCACCGCCTTTGCCGTCGGCTGGCGCGAAGGTGGTGACAACCGCGACGCCTATATCTGGTCGGCCATGCTGGTGGTGCAGTCCCTGCCCTATATCGCAGCCCTGGCCGTGGCCACCATCAACGGTCTGCCCATGCCCAAGCAGGATGAACCGCAGCCGGCACCGGCGGCGGAGTAATTATTTCTCTGGTTTATCCAGCTTGTGACCTTCCAAAAGCCGGGCCTTGGCTTCATCCTCGGCCCGGCTTTTTTGTTTTTCAGCCTTGGTGCGGCCGAACTTCACCCGGTTCTCTGCCGCCTGTGCTTCCCGTGCGGCCTTTTCCTTGGCCTTGCGGGCCCGATTGAGATTCACGATTTCGCCCATTTCATCCCCTATCCCTCGGCGGCGTTCCCGCGATAGGTTAACGCCGGTCTGCACGGCGATGGCAAGAAGGTTGGTCCGTTGCGCAAATTCCTGGTCCTGGTGGTTCTGTTGCTGCTGGTCGGCGCCGGTCTGGTGCTGGCCCCCGCACTTATTCCCTGGAACCAGTTCCGCGATCAGGTGGCCGCCGTCCTGGCCGACCTGACAGGGCGGCAGGTGGTGATCGATGGCGACCTGTCGCTGACCCTGCTGCCCGCCCCTGCCTTGACCGTGGCCGATGTGCGGCTGCTGGATGGCGGGGAGAATGTCGCCAGCGTGGAAAAGGTGGCGCTGCGCGTGCGCCCGCTGGCCCTGCTGTCGCAATCCATCGAAATCGAATCGCTGCGCCTGCAAGGGGCGGACATGCGGGTGCGCCAGGACCGTGACGGCACTGTGCGCTGGCCCATCGCCGTGCAGTCGCTGGGCAAATCGGTGCAGGTGGAAAGCCTGCATTTCAGCGACAGCCGGCTGAGCTGGGAGCGCCCGGAGCGCCCCACCCTGCGGCTGGATTCACTGGCGGGGGAGCTTTCCGCCGGGGGCCCGGACGGGCCGTTTGAACTGACCGCCAATGCCAGTGTGAATGACCAGCCGCTGCGCCTCAGCTTTGCCGCCGCGCGCCGGGCTGCGGGCGGTGCCTTGCCGGTACGCGCCACCCTGTCCATGCCGGCCGGCAAGACGGAAATGCGCTTTTCCGGCGTGCTGCCAGCGGGCGACAGCGACAAGCTGACCGGCGATATCAGCCTGCAGGCGGTGGATGCCAATCCGCTGGCCGCATTGTTGCGCCCGCTGCTGGGGCTGACGGCACAACCGGCCGAGGGGCTGGGCCGCTCGGTGCAGTTTGGCGGGCGGCTGACGGCAGACCATGACAGTGTCGGGATCGATGGCATCGACCTGCAATGGGGTGTAGCCCGCGCCACCGGCAGCGCCGAATTCCCCCGTTCTGCCGAGGCATCGGGATCGCTGGTGCTGGCCTTCAGCCAGCTGGATCTGGATGCGCTGGGCAAGCCTGGCGAATTGCCGGTGGATTTCTGGCCCAGCGCCCTGATGGAAATTGACCTGCTGGCCGATGAGGCGCGCTGGCATGGTGATACGCTGCGTGACCTACGGCTGGTGGGCCGGATGCAGGATCGGGTGCTGGCCCTGGATCAGAGCAATGCCACCCTGCCCGGCGGCACCACAGTCACCCTGTCGGGCAGTGCCGATCTGAGGGAAGCGGCAGCGCGCATGGAGCTTGCCGTCAGCCTGACCAGCCCGTCCCTGCGCGACACGCTGGCCTGGGCCGGGCTTGACCTGACCAAGGTGCCGGTGGAACGGCTGCGGCAGGCTGATCTGCATGGCAAGCTGGCCGGCAAGCCGGATGACCTGTCGCTGACCGACCTGACCGGCAGTATCGACACCACGAAACTGAGCGGGGCCGTCAGCCTGACAAGGCGGGAACGCACCGGGCTGGGCGCCCGGCTGGTGCTGGATAGGCTGGACCTGGATGCCTATCGCACGGCCGACGCGCCCGGCTGGGCCGATCTGCTGGCCCCGCTGGTGAAGCAAACCGACCTGACCCTGGACCTGAAGGCGGATCAGTTGGCCCTGGCCGGCTTGCAGACCGAAGGGTTGGCCCTGGATGGCAGCCTGGAAAATGGTGCTGTCACCCTGCGCCAACTGGCGGTGAAATCCCTGTCCGGCATCGCCCTGCAGGCCAATGGCCGCTATGCCGGGGGTGGGCAGACCGGCGGTTCCCACCTGACCCTGACCGCCAGCGCGCCGACCCTGGCCCCGCTGTTCCGCGCACTGGCCATCGATGCCATCCCGCTGGCCGACCGGCTGGGGGCCGTATCGCTGGAGGCGCGGATGGTGGGCGATGATGCCAAGGCCGCGCTGGATATCCGCGCCGGCCTGCTGGGCGGCACCGTCCAGATCGGCGGGGAGGTGCTGGAACCAGCAACGGCACCCAACCTCGCCTTGAAAATCCGTACCACCCTGCCGGAAACCGCCGACGCGCTGCGCCTGCTGCAGCCCGATGCCGCGCTGGCGGGGTTGGGCAATCTGGACCTTTATGGGGAACTGGGTGGCCGACGGGGCGAAGTGCTGACGCTTTCCGCCCTGCAAGGCAATTTCGCTGGCCAGCCCCTGGAAGGCACCCTGCGCTGGACGCAAGGCAAGCCGGCCCCGGCAGAGGGGGGGGAAGCCAAGCCGCCCAATCTGGATGGGGAATTGAGCCTGGGTGCGCTGGACCTGGACCGGTTCATCCCCAACCTGACCAAACCGGAGGGGGATATCGGCCTGGGCTGGACCCGCCGCTATAATGGGACGCTGACCCTGCGCAGCACCGCCCTGACCCTGGCGGGGGAGAAGGCGGAAAACGCCCTGTTGCGGCTGGAGGCGCGGCCCGGCCTGCTGCGCCTGAATGAAGGTGCCGGCACCTGGCAGGGCGGCAGCCTGAGCGCCAGCGGCGCCTGGGCACAGATGGAAACGGGACCGGAGGGCGGGCCGCCGCCGCTGACCGGCAATCTGACCCTGGCGGTGAAGGGCGCAACCCTGCCCGAGCGGTTCGCCGCACTTCCCACCGGTATGGGTGTCACCGCCGGTCAGGTGGAGTTGAGCTTCACCGGCACCGGGGAAGGCAAGAACCCGCGTACCCTTTGGTCCGGGCTGAATGGCCAGGGCAAGGCCGCGTTCCGAAACGGCACGCTGAGCGGGCTGGATTTGGGGGCCGTTGCCAAGCGCATCGACCAGGGCGGGGCCAGTCTGGCCGCCGATCTACGCCGCCTGTTGCCGCGCGGCGGGCAGACCGGATTCGATCAGCTGACGCTTGACTGGTCGCTGGCCGACAAGGTGGTCGCCCTGAGCGGGGTGAGCCTTGAATCCGCCGCCGGCAGTGTGACCGGCGGCGGTGCCTGGGCGCTGGAGCCGGAGAGCCTGACCATGGCATTCAGTCTGCTGCCCGCCGCCGATGGCAGCCCCCCCGCCATCGGACTTGCCCTGAAGGGGCCGAAAAACAACGCCACACGCACAGCCGATCTTGCCGCCTTGCAGAGCTGGAGCCAGAAGCGGGAAGCCGCCAAGGCCCCCAAGCCCGCCCCGGCGCTGGCAGCGCCCACCAGCACCCCCGCCGCGCCGTCCAAGCCAGCGACCAAGCCGGCGGCCAAGCCCACCCCCACCCCGCGTGACCCGGTGGGCGGGATTCTCGACCGGCTGCGCAAGGGGGATGGCTGATGCCCGCATCGCCGCACCCCCTATCGCACTGCCGAAAAGCGTGGTTGGATGGCGGCGCGATCCGGGTTATTCCATCAACCTGAATAACCATTCACTTTCGGGAGCCTGCACAGCATGTTGAAGGGTAAGACCGCCATCGTCACCGGTTCCACCAGCGGCATCGGGCTGGGCATCGCCCGCAAGCTGGCCGCCGCCGGGGCCGACATCATGCTGAACGGTTTCGGCGATGCCGCCGAGATTGAGGCGGAGCGTCAGGCGATTGAGGCGGATTTCGGCGTCAAGGCGCTCTATTCCGCCGCGGACATGAGCAAGCCTGACCAGATCGCCGCCATGGTGGCCAGTGCGGCGCAGGCCTTTGGCGCCGTTGACATTCTGGTCAACAATGCCGGCATCCAGCACACGGCCCTGGTGGAGAATTTCCCGGCGGAACGGTGGGAGACCATCATCGCCATCAACCTGTCCGCCGTCTTCTATGGCACCCAGGCCGTGCTGCCGGGCATGAAGGCGCGCAACTGGGGCCGCATCATCAATATCGCCTCGGCCCATGGTCTGGTCGCCAGCGCCCAGAAGGCCGCCTATGTCGCCGCCAAGCATGGCGTCGTCGGGCTGACCAAAGTGGTGGCCCTGGAAACGGCGGAAAGCGGCATCACCTGCAACGCCATCTGCCCCGGCTGGGTGCTGACCCCCCTGGTGCAGAAGCAGATCGACGCGCTGGCCGAGCGGGAAAACATCACCGTTGCCGAGGCACAGGTAAAGCTGCTGTCCGAAAAGCAGCCTTCGCGCCAGTTCACCACCCCTGACCAATTGGGCGATCTGGCCGTCTTCCTGTGCAGTGAAGCCGCTGGCAATATCAAAGGCGCTTCCCTGCCCGTCGATGGCGGCTGGACAGCGCAATAATTACCAGGAGCCATGTGCCATGGCTCCTGGTATGTGCATTTTCCCTCAGGCGCCGGGCGGGCGCCTACGCGCCCTTGGCTTGCGCGCACATGTGTGCGCGGGCCAGCGGTCGCTGGCCTGCAAGGGGCATGGTCCATGCCCCTTGGTGTAATTTTATGAAGACACCGGAACCATGACCAAGCCCCCCTCCCCGCGCACGCCGGGCCGCCGTTCCGCGCCCGTCGCTGCGCAGCCATCTGCTGTGCCCACCCGCCATCGCGTCAATCTGGCCCTGCAGGGGGGCGGCTCCCATGGCGCCTTCACCTGGGGTGTGCTGGACCGGCTGCTGGAGGATGGGCGGCTGGAGGTGGAGGGGATCAGCGGCACCTCCGCCGGTGCCATGAACGGCGCCCTGCTGGCCCAGGGCCTGCTGACCGGCGGACCGCAGGCAGCGCGGGAGCTGCTGGAGCGGCTATGGCGGCGGGTGGCCAAGTCGCACGCGCTGGGGCCGCTGTCACAGCCCTGGCCGTTTCCCTTTGGCAGCGGCCCCAACCTGGACAGCAACCCCATCTATGCCGGACTGGACATGATGGTGCGCATGATGTCGCCCTATCAGTTCAACCCGATGGGGTTGAACCCGCTGCATGATGTGCTGGAAGGGCTGGTGGATTTCAGCCTGCTGCGGCAGGCGACCGATGTGCGCCTGTTCGTCAGCGCCACCAATGTCAACCGGGGCCAGTTGCGGGTGTTCGCCGGGCAGGAACTGTCGGTGGAATGCCTGCTGGCATCCGCCTGCCTGCCCATGCTGTTCCAGGCCGTGAAGATCGACGGCGAACATTATTGGGATGGCGGCTATATGGGCAACCCGGTGATCGACCCGCTGGTGAAACATTGCCAGTCGGCCGATGTGATGATCGTCCAGGTCACGCCCATCCATCGGCCGGAACTGCCCCGCGCGCCGAGCGCCATCATCGACCGCATCAATGAAATCAGCTTCAATTCCACCTTCTACCGCGAACTGCGCTCCATCGAACTGGTGAACCGGCTGCTGGCCGACGGGCGCATCGGCCCGGAAAGCGGCCTGCGCCCCATCCATCTGCATATGGTGGAAAGTGAAGCCGGCATGGCGGAGCTGGGCGTTTCCAGCAAGCTGAACGGCGATTGGGGCTTCCTGTGCGAATTGCGCGATATGGGCCGCAGTGCCGCCGATTCCTGGCTCACCAGCCATTCGGACCGCTTAGGCCACGGCAGCAGCTTTGAAACAGGGCCATTTTTTGTCTGATCTATGACGGGTGGGTGAAAAAAATTTTCCCCACCCGCAACGGTCAGCCATGGTGATGATGGCGGATTATTTCAAGCCAGACGTTGGTTGAGAGGCATTATTTCAACACAACGCCCCTGCTGATGGAAAATGTGCCGAACACCCCTTGAACATCGCTCATCCCGCACTTGCGAAGGGCCATGTCTGTCCCGCAAAGCCGGTATTCCAGACCCGCCAAACATGATATAGCCCGCGCCTTCGGACATATATCACCCGCAAGGCGACGATGGCTTTGATCTCTAACGACCCGGAGCGCGGCTTCTTCGGCCACCCGCGTGGTCTGGCACCCCTGTTTTTTGCCGAGATGTGGGAGCGCTTTTCCTTTTACGGGATGCGCGCCCTGCTGACCCTCTATCTGGTCAAGCATTTCCTTTACAGTGACGAGATGGCGGGCTTCATCTATGCCAGCTATGCCTCGCTGAACTATGCGATGCCGGTGATCGGCGGCGTCATCGCCGACCGTTATCTGGGCAACCGCAAGGCGGTGATGCTGGGTGCCATCCTGCTGGTCTGCGGCCATATCGGCATGGCGTTCGAGGGCAGCCCGGCCCAGATCATCGATGGCGTCATCGTCCGCCAGTCGCCTTTTGATCAGATCATGTTCCTGTCGCTGGCCTTCATCATTGTCGGCGTCGGCTTCCTGAAATCCAACATCTCCACCATGGTGGGCAAGCTCTATCCCAGCAAGGATGATCCGCGCCGCGACCCCGGCTATACGATCTTCTACATGGGTGTGAATCTGGGCTCCTTCTTCTCCACCATCGCCTGCGGCTATCTGGGCGAAACCTATGGCTGGGCCTATGGTTTCGGCCTGGCCGGCATCGGCATGGTGGCGGGCCTGGTGGTGTTTGCCCGTGGTACCCAATGGTACCGCAATGCCGAACCGCCCAATCCGGCACAGTTGAAGGCGCGCACCGCCATCGGCCTGTCGCGCGAAGCCATGATCTATGTCGGGGCCGTGGCCGCCGTGCTGATCAACTGGCAACTGGTGCAGTGGCACGCGGTCGTCGGCAGCCTGCTGCTGGTGATTGTGGCCGTGGTGCTGGCCGGTATCCTGTGGTTCAGCCTGACCCAGTGCAGCAAGATCGAACGCGACCGCATGGTCGTGGTGCTGGTGCTGACCTGTCTGTCGGTGGTGTTCTGGACCCTGTTCGAACAGGCCGGCACCTCGCTGACCCTGTTCGCCGACCGCAATTCCGACCGCTCCTTCTTCGGTCTGTTCATCGTGCCGGCGTCGGTGGTGCAGGTCTTCAACCCGATGTTCATCGTGCTGCTGGCCCCCGTCTTCTCCTGGGGCTGGGTGAAGCTGGCGCAGAAGGGCTGGGAGCCGTCCACCCCGATGAAATTCGCGCTGGCCATCCTGCAGGTGGGCCTGGGCTTCGGCGCGCTGGTCTTCGGTGCCTCGCTCGCGGGGGAGGATGCGCAGACCGGCCTGTTCTGGCTGGCACTGGGCTATCTGCTGCACACGACGGGTGAGCTGTGCCTGTCGCCGGTCGGCCTGTCGATGATCTCCCGCCTGTCGGTGGCGCGCATCACCGCCATGGTGATGGGCGTCTGGTTCCTGGCCTCTGCCGGGGCGCATTTCCTGGCCGGCTGGGTTGCGGCCCTGGCCAGCACCAGCACGGAACCGGGCAAGGTGATGACGGCGCAGGAAAGCCTGCCGGTCTATAGCGGCGTGTTCTGGGATCTGTTCATCGGGGCCACGGTGATCGCCGTGCTGGTCGCCCTGGTCAGCCCCTTCCTGCGCAAGCTGATGCATATGGACGCCGCCGATATGCACACCTCCAAGAACGGCAAGAAGTAATCAAAACAAGCCGTCCCCAAGGCAATCCAGAATGGCCCGCCGGATCACCCTCCGGCGGGCCGTTTATTTTTAAATTCCCCCCGCCGCGCGCAGCTCCTCCAGCATGGCCTCATCGGTGAAATCAAAGCCCAGCGGGCAGACGCTGATTTCCCCCCGGCGCAGGGCCGCAATGTCGCTGTCATCGGGCGTGGGGGCCCCCTGGCGGCGGCGCAGGGCCAGCCAGTGATAATCATAGCCCCGCGTATCGCTGCGCCGTTCCACCTCCACCGACATGGAACCCGGCTGGCCCTGGCGGGTGATGGACAGGCCGGTCAGTTCGTCGGGCTCCAGATCGGGGAAATTCACGTTCAACACCGTGCGCGGGGCCGGGCCGAAGCGGCGCACCACGGCGGGCAGCGCCTGGATGGCCGTGTGCCAGCGCACATTCTCCCGGTCGCGCCAAGCCTGGCTGACGGCATAGGCCGGCACGCCCAGCAGCCGCGCCATCATCGCCCCGCTGACCGTGCCGGAATAGCCCACCTCATCGGCCAGATTGGCGCCGCGATTGATGCCGGAAAACACAATATCCGGCGGGTTGTCCACCATCACCACCCGCAGCGCCATGGCCACACAGTCGCTGGGCGTGCCGCTGACGGCAAAGCGCCGCTCCCCCCGTGGATAAAGCCGCAGCGGGGTGTAAAGCGACAGCGCCCGCGACACCCCGCTTTGATCATGTTCCGGCGCCACCACCCAGATTTCCCGCGCCAGCGGGGCCACCGCCGCCGCCAGGGCGGCCAGACCGGGGGCATCGATCCCGTCATCATTGGTCAGAAGGGCGCGATTGAACATCACTGGCTCTTGCATCATCGGGTCCGCATGGTGTTGTTGATCTCTCGTCGGCCCCATTTGAAGCCAACGGGCGTTTGAAGTCGATCCCCATCCTGCCGGAAAGCCAATCCCATGGAAGACCGCCTGCCCACCCACCTGATCGTGCAGGCCGGCCTGCGCCGCTGCAACAGCACCGGTATCGGTGCCTATGTGCTGCGCAAGGGGGATCGGGAGGGGGGGCTGATCCTGCTGAAAGTCGCCGTGCTGGGCCAGGGCAACCGGCTGTTCACCCAGGGCCGCGACCTGTCCGGCAAGCTGGGCTGGGTGCCGGGCGCCAATGGTGCCCTGATGGATGAGATGGAGGCCACTGCCTTCATCGACCGCCACACCAAGCGCGACCCCGACCTCTGGGTGATCGAGGTGGAAAGCCGCGATGGGGAAAATCCGTTCCAGATGGCGGATTGACCCGGTGGAATCGGCGACGGCTTCTTCCCCTGCGCGGCGGAACCGGCTATGCTGTTGCCGACAGGGATAAGCGAGCGGCCTGGTACCCCTGGAAACCCCGGCACCCGCTCGCAAGCCGGCAAGCCATTGAGATGGTTTGTTTCTTGGACATGGTGAATACGGGAACAAGCCTTTGCCCGATGTTTTTTCGTCTCCTTTCCGGACCCGCTCACAATGACAGGCAATTTGCCTTATCATGCAGTGGCTTCCGACAGGGGGCCCTTTCATGCGCGTTCAGGACCGGCCGGTCCCGGTCAGCCTGTATGAAAGGCGAGGTGTCGGTCTTCAGTGGATAGGTGGGGGGCTTCAGCCGCCTCGGTCAGCCAAGTGAGGGCGGCCGTTTCTTCCGTGAAGCTCCGATGGCGCATGACGGGATAAAGCGCGGCAAGAACGTTGATCAGCAAGCGCCGCATATCGCCCGGTTCCAGAATATAGGCACAGACATTGCGAATGGCGGGATCATCGATCCACGGCCCCAGCGCACGCAGTTCCCGTATGGCACCCCAATCGACCGAACCAGTGAACTGCCGTAAATCCACCAGCAGGCGATTATCGGGCGATAGCCAACCGCGCTGTTGAGCGATCTTGAAACCCGCCACAATGTCACGCGAAACGGCATCGAAATATAGACGCACCGTCACAAGATCGGCTTGTTTGGCGAAGGTGATGTAACCGTCGCCATGCCCAACACAGAACATACAGAATACTCAAATACCGGATGGGACTCTGCCCCAAAACGGGCCGGCGGGGGCTGAAAAGACACCCCGCCGGTTCCCCTTCTTTGCTCAGCCGATCAGTTTGGCCAGCGCTTCTTCCAGCGGCAGTTCCAGCTTTTCCCCGCTGGCGCGGCGCTTCAGTTCCACCGTGCCGGCCTTCAGGCCGCGCGGGCCCACGGTCAACTGCCAGGGAATGCCGATCAGGTCCATATCGGCGAACTTGGCACCCGGACGCTCGTTACGGTCATCATAGATCACCTCAACGCCCGCCGCGTTCAGCTTGGCATAGAGCTCATCACAGGTGCTGCGGCAGGCCTCGTCATCGGCCTTCAGGTTGATCAGCGCCACCTTGAACGGGGCCACCTGATCCGGCCAGATGATGCCGGCATCGTCATGGCTGGCCTCAATCAGGGCCGCGACGACGCGGGACACGCCGATGCCATAGGAACCCATTTCCACCGTCACCGGCTGGCCATCCGGCCCGGTGACGACGGCACCCATGGGGGCGGAATATTTGGTGCCGAAATAGAAGATATGGCCGACTTCGATGCCGCGCGCGGTTTCCAGCTGTTCAGCCGGGACCGGGCAGTTGGCGGCGTCGTGCATCTCTTCCGTCGCGGCATAGACGGAGGTGTATTTGGCAAAGAAATCCTTCAGGTCGCCATTGGCGTCCGGGTTATCGGCCAGCACGTCCAGTTCGAGCCACTTCTTGTCGCAGAAGACCTGGCTCTCGCCGGTTTCCGCCAGGATGATGAATTCATGGGACAGGTCACCGCCGATGGGGCCGGTATCGGCGCGCATCGGAATGGCCTTGATGCCCATGCGGGCGAAGGTGCGCAGGTAGGCCAGGAACATCCGGCGATAGGACAGGCGCGCACCTTCGGCATCCAGATCGAAGGAGTAATTGTCCTTCATCAGGAATTCGCGGCCGCGCATCACGCCGAAGCGGGGGCGCACCTCGTCCCGGAATTTCCACTGGATATGGTACAGGTTCTTCGGCAGGTCCTTGTAGGACTTCACGAAGGTCTTGACGATATCGGTGATCATCTCCTCATTCGTCGGGCCGAACAGCATTTCGCGGTCATGCCGGTCGGTGATGCGCAGCATCTCCTTGCCATAGGCCTCATACCGGCCCGACTGGCGCCACAGGTCGGCCGACTGAATAGTCGGCATCAGCAGTTCCTGCGCCCCGGCGCGGTCCTGCTCCTCCCGCACGATCTGCGCCACCTTCTGCAGAACCTTCCAGCCCAGCGGCAGCCAGGCATAGATACCAGCAGAGGTCTGCCGGATCATGCCGGCGCGCAGCATCAGACGATGGCTGACAATCTGCGCCTCAGACGGCGTTTCCTTCAGCGTGGGCAGGAAATAGGTGGACATGCGCATGGGGGAAAACTCGCAAGGTCGATGAGGATGAAACTGGCCGCGACTTTAGGGGCTGCGCAAGCCGGCGGCAAGGCGGGAGAGTGGGAAGCCGCCGGATGGCCGGCTTGCAAGGGCACCTGTGTAAGCCTATGTTACATGTAACAGGAGGGCTATAGCCATGAGCATGTCCAGCGCATCCCGTGTGCAGAAGCACCGCGCCCAGTTGCGGGCCGCCGGTCTGCGGCCCATCCAGATTTGGGTTCCCGACACGCGCCGCCCCGGCTTTGCCGAGGAGTGCAGGCGGCAATCGCTGTCCCTCCGCGATGATGCGCAGGAACGGGAGGTTGGGGAATGGCTGGAACAGGTCGGTGATAGGGACGGTTGGGAATGAGGCGCGGCGATATCGTTATCGTCGCCCTGCAAGGGGATTTCGGCAAGCCGCGCCCCGCCCTGGTCATCCAGTCAGACCTGTTCGCCGAGCATCCGACCGTGACGATACTGCCAATCACTAGCGACTTAAGGGGCACGCCCCTGTTTCGGCTGAACGTAGAGCCGGAAGCAGGGAATGGCCTGCGCCAACCCTGCCAGATCATGGTGGACAAAGCGCAGAGTGTGCGAAAAGAAAAGATCGGGGGACGCATTGGACGCTTGGAGGATAGTCGAATGCTAATGGTCAGTCAGGCATTGGCGCTTTGGATGGGGTTGGCCCAGTAGAAGGCGGTAAGAAAACGACATTTTCCACTTCGTTGAAATTTATATTCAAGAATCTATGGTTGTCTTTTTTAAGTTTCTCCCAATCAAATTCATACATTTCATCATCACACCAATCAGTCGGATATTTCACCATAAAAATACCACCAATTGAGTACGAAAATTCCCCATCTCCCCCGCCAATAACTTTCAATTCACTTGAGCCAACATCAATATCTTTAAATTGTGAAGTTATTAAAACCAGCAATCCCGAAACAGCTTTGATTAAATTCTCAAAGTTTGCTTCCTTAAAATTTTGATACCTGTCATGTTTTGAATTATTATACGCTTTATACCACTCCAACGGAGTAAAATCGCCTCTCTTAATCTGCTTACCTCGATAGGGTCTCCATTTTTCGAATGGAACCCACCTCCCAAAACCATCCCATATTGGTAATAACACCTCATAAGAAGATAAATGGTGCGTATGATCTACAAGAAAATAATCAACCATATTTGGTTTATTTTTTTTATAGCCATTCTCCCTAAGAATTGCCTTAAAATTTGCCTCTACCTCTACACATGCCCTCATGAACATTTCATGTATTCTATGCGAATACGAACGCAAACATTCGTCGCTTGGCTCAATATAGTTAAATAGATTTTTTAAATCATCAATTATTATTAAGAATCCACGAATATAACGCTGGGCATGTAAAGCATACTCACGATCAACGATGTACTGCGCTGTGTCATCAAAATGATTTATCAAGCCCTTCATTGGACGATAACAGCGGCGATAAGGCTTGGTGCTGCTCATATTCCACTCTCCCATAACCAAGCCATCACGCCGCCACCAGTTCAAACTTATCCACATCCACCAGCCCCATATCGGTGATCTTCAGGTGCGGGATCACCGGCAGGGGCAGGAAGGCCAGTTGCAGGAAGGGTTCGGCCAACGGGCAGCCCAGCGCCTTGACCGAGGCGCGCAGGGCTTCCAGCTCATGCTCCACCGTCTCGAACGGTTTCAGGCTCATCAACCCCGCCACCGGCAAGGCCAGTTCGCCCACCACGGCCCCATCCTTCACCGCCACGAAGCCGCCGCCAATCTCGATCAGCCGGTTGATCGCCACCACCATGTCGGCGTCGCTGGAACCCACGGCACAGATATTATGGCTGTCATGGCCAACGGAACTGGCCAGCGCGCCCGACTTGATGCCGAAGCCCTTCACAAAGCCCTTGCCGATATTGCGGGTGAAGCCGTGGCGTTCCACCACCACGATCTTCAGAATATCATTCTCCGGGTCGGCATGGCGGCGGCCATTGCGATAGGGCACGGACGCCTGCAACGCCTCCGTAATGATCTTGTTGGGCAGCACGCCAATGACCGGCGTGCCGGGGCCGCTGGCCGGGATGGCCAAATCCTCCGCCACGATCCGCGCCCGCTTAATCGACCCCAGCCCCACCGGCGGCGGGGAGCGGCGACCGGCGAAGGTTTCAGCCGTAACAGGCTTGCCGGCGCGGATCACCTGGGAAACGGTGCATTGCGCCAGATCGTCCAGCAGCACGATATCCGCCAGATAGCCCGGTGCCACCAACCCGCGATCCTTCAGGCCAAAGCCGCGCGCTGCCGACCATGTGGCCGTGCGGTATGTGGCGGCAATATCGGCCCCATGGGCGATGGCGCGGCGGATCAGGTGATCGAGGTGCCCTTCCTCGGCAATATCCAGCGGGTTGCGGTCATCGGTGCAGAAGGCCAGGAAAGGACTGGTCAGCGGATCAATCAGCCCCGCCAGCGAATCCACATCCTTGGAGACGGAGCCATCGCGGATGAGCACCTGCATCCCCTTGGCAATCTTCTCCCGCGCCTCCGCCTGGCTGGTACATTCATGGCAGTTGCGGATACCGCACGAAAGATAGGCGTTCAGTTCCTTGCCTGTCACCAGCGGGGAATGGCCGTCAATATGGGCACCATAGAATTCCGCCAGCTTGTCCAGCGTCTCCTCATCCTTCCACAACACGCCGGGGAAGTTCATGAACTCGGCCAGGCCAATCACCTTGGGATGGTGGCGGTGGCGGGCCAGATCGTCGGCACTCAGCCGCGCGCCCGCCGTTTCCAGATGCGTGGCCGGCACGCAAGACGATAGCTGCACCCGCAAATCCATGGCGGTGGAAAGGGAGCTGTCGAGGAAATATTTAAGCCCCGTCTCCCCCAGCACATTACAGATTTCATGCGGGTCACAGATGGCCGTGGTGGTGCCGCGCGGCAGAACGCAGCGGTCAAATTCGCTGGGTGCCACCAGGGTGCTTTCGCAATGCACATGGGTGTCGATGAAGCCGGGAACGGCGAAGCGGCCCTTGCCATCGATTTCCACCAAGCCGTCATAGCGGTCATAGGTGCCAACGATGGTATCGCCGCAGATGGCGATATCAGTTTCGGCAATGGTGCCCGTCGCCACATTCAGCAGCCGCACATTCTTGATCACCAGATCGGCGCGCGACCGGCCCATGGCCTGATCAATGCGCTGTTTCAGGATGGTCTTGGCAGTGGCGCGGTCCATGAAGGCTACTCCGGCGGGTACGGGCGATAATGATGCCCTATCCTGCGCCGAACCGGCTATGCGGCGCAACAAGCCGGTGTTACTGCCCCTTCTCCCGACACAGGACCAGCAGTTCCTGTTCGGCCTCCGGCTGGATGGGTTTGCCGTTGAACAGCACCTGATTGCCGCGCACCGTCACCATGCCCACCTGCACCTCCCCCTTATAGAGGTCATTGGCGGGGATACCTAAGCGCTTGGCCGTGTTCACCGTAATGGCGATATTGATATCCTGGGGCAGGTCGATGCCCCCGCTGTCCGGCAGATCGGCCGGGGCCACCGCATTGCCATTCACATCCACCCCCGGCTTGTACTCCACATCGGCGGACGGGTGATGGCGCGTCACCCATTGGCAGGCGGCGGGATCAATGCGGATGGTGGGTTCGCGGCCGGGCGCTGGCTGCGGCGGGGTTTGGGCCAAAGCCGGGGCTGCCAGCGTGCTGCACAGCAGCAAACCTATGGCGCCCCATGATTTTCCGTTGAATACTGGCATATCCATCCCGCCTTTTCCCGTCTGCCCTGGGGAGCCGAAACCTTGCTGGAATCCTACTTCAAACTGAAGGCGTTGGGCAGCGATGTCCGCACCGAGCTGCTGGCCGGATTCACCACCTTTTTAACCATGGCCTACATTATCTTCGTCAACCCGCAGGTACTGGCGGCGGCGGGGATGGATCAGGGGGCTGTGTTCGTGGCCACCTGTGTCGCCGCCGCCATCGGCTCGGCCATTATGGGGCTTTACGCCAATTACCCCATCGCCCAGGCACCCGGCATGGGGCTGAACGCCTATTTCGCGTTCACCGTCGTCGGGCAGATGGGGTACAGCTGGCAGGTGGCGCTGGGGGCCGTGTTCATTTCCGGCATCCTGTTCATCATCCTTTCCGTGCTGCCGGTGCGGGAGGCGGTGGTGAACGCCATCCCTAAAAGCCTGAAGCTGGCCATTTCCGCCGGGATCGGCCTGTTCCTGGCCATCATCGCGCTGGAAAATGCCGGCATTATCAAGGCGCACCCGGTGACCCTGGTGACCTTGGGTGACATGTCGAAGCCGCCGGCCATTCTGGCCGCTGTCGGGTTCCTTCTGCTCTGCGCCCTGGTGGCGCGGCGGGTGACCGGGGCGGTGATCATCACCATTCTGGCGGTGGCCGGGCTGGGCATGGCACTGGGGGTAACACCGTTCAGTGGACAGATCTTCTCGCTGCCGCCGGACCCGACGCCAACCCTGTTGGCCATGGATATCAAGGGGGCCTTGAATATCGGCCTGATCACCGTGGTCTTCGCCTTCTTCTTCGTTGATCTGTTTGATACGGCCGGCACGCTGGTGGGCGTGGCCCACCGGGCCGGCCTGCTGGATGAACAGGGCCGCCTGCCCCGGCTGAAACGGGCCCTGTTTGCCGATGCCGCAGCCACCACCGTCGGGGCGGCCCTGGGCACCTCCACTGTCACCTCTTATATCGAGAGCGCGGCCGGCACCAATGTCGGCGGGCGTACCGGACTGACGGCAGTGACCGTGGCGCTGCTGTTCCTGGCCTGCCTGTTCCTGGCACCACTCGCCGCCAACATACCCACTTATGCCACCGCCCCTGCCCTGCTCTATATCGCCTGCGTCATGGCCCGCGGATTGACGGAAATCGACTGGGAAGAGGTTACGGAATATGCACCCGCCGTCGTGTCAGCGCTAACAATGCCACTTACTTACTCAATTGCACACGGAATAGGCTTCGGCTTTATCGCCTATGCCGGCATAAAGATCCTCGCGGGGAAGTGGCGGGAGGCGGGGCCGGTGGTGATCGGCTTAGCGGCTCTTTTCCTTGCGAAATTCGTCCTGCTGGGCTGAAATCGGTTGCGGCGCCCCTGATACGGTATACCCCTGTCAGTGGTGCTGCCACGATCAAGGCTCGCACCTTTTTTGTGCGTTTTTTTGACAAAATATGATTTTGGGGATGGACGGGCGGGAAGAGCGCCTCTATACTCCGCCCCACAAAAAGAAAGACCGCGCCGAAAGGCAGCGCGGCCTGAGTTTAGGGAGGAATCGCCACCAGGCGTGTCAAGAAGGGATCCAACCCCGCTCGACAAGATTTAGTTTTTTCTTTTTACTGATCGAAGGCAAGCCGAAAATTCGGCTTGCCTTTTTGTTTGTGCATTTTTTGCCCGTTTTGCATAAACACTTGGCAACTGCATAGGCAGGGGCAGAAAAATGCCGCTTTATTAAGCGGCATATCCAGCAAAACCCGCCTGCTGCGCCGTGATCCAGGGGATTTCGTGATTCGTCAGGCGCAGATGCGCCGGGCAATCCGGCCGGTGGGCACCGGGCAGGTAGCCAATGCTCATGAGGAACTCGCCCACGATCTCCCCACCGGTGAAACGGAAAGTCTTGGCGAACAGCTTCACCCAATCCGCCTTGGCGCGGGGATGATGGGCAGCGATCCAGCCATGGAACCCGCCATGGCTGTCGCGCAGACGCTGGATCACCTGGGCATTATGGATGGCAGCCTGTACCTTCAGCCGGTTGCGGATGATGCCGGGATCGGCCAGCAGACGGGCAACATCCGCCTCCCCATAGGCAGCCACCTTGTCGACCTCAAACTGATCATAGGCGGCGCGGAAGCTCTCCCGCTTTTTCAGAATGGTCAGCCAGGACAGGCCGGCCTGATTGATCTCCAGAATCAACCGTTCAAACAGCTCCGCCTCCCCTGTCAGCGGCTGGCCATATTCATGGTCGTGATAAGGGCCGTGCCATTCGTGGCCGGGGGCAATATCGCAATAGCCGGACATGGCGGCAATTCCTGCATTTGCTGAGATGGTGCCTCAGCGTAGCCGAGTAGCGCAGCCTTGTCGCCCAAAAATGTTCCTGTTTTGTACATAATAAAATGCCCGGCCATCCTCGGGAATGGCCGGGCACAGCAGCAATTATACCGGATCAGCCGTTAAACACCGTCGGCAGTTCCCGACGGTTCTGGAGATTGTCGATATAGGCCCAATAAGCCTGCTCGGCCTCCCGCTGGGCGGCCCGCAGGTCCGGCGGCAGCGGCTTTTGCAGCTCATTCGGGATCAGCTCCTTGAACAGCACTTCCTTCATGGCGTCGGCTTCTGCCGTATCTGGTGTGCTGTCCAGCTCCAGCAGGCCGCGCGGGGTGGCGTAGTTGTAATATTCATACTCCAACGACTCCGTGACGATCTCCTGTGACGCATCCTTCCAGATCGAATAGGCGCCCAGCTTTCCCGCCGGCCCGATGGCGCCCAGCACATGTTCCGGCACCGGCACACCATTCAAGGGGAAGCTCTCATCCGTCGCCGTAACAGCGAACTGCCGACCGGGGGCCGCTGGGTCGCGCAGAATGGCAAGCAGATCGGCCCGGTGGCCATACAGATCATTCAGCCAAGGATCATTCTTCCACCCATTGCCATCATCCGCCAGGGACAGGAACAGCGGCAGGATATCAACCGTGCTGGTCAATTGCTGGCGGGGAATGTCCGTGGCCGCGGTAAAGCGGCCGGAATAATCGGCCACGATCAGCGGCACCTGCACACTTTCCCGATAGACAGCCGCGCCCTTGCCCTGCAACCCGTGGGAGCCAGCATATTCGCCATGGTCGGACATGAAGACGAAGACCGTCTCCTTCACCACATCTTCCGGGATGTTGCAGAGGAACTGACCAATCTGGCGGTCAACCTCCCGGATGGCCTGAGTATACATGTCCTGGCACTTGGCCCAGTAATGGAACGGTGCCAACGCCTGATACTGGTCTTGTAACTTGGAAGGCTCCAGGCGGAATTCCTTCTCGGCTGGGTCTTCACTGATACCACCGACCCAGCAATTGGTGAAGGATTGGAAATAAGTCTGCAGCTTGGGCTTCTTCGCCAGCTCTTCACTGGTTTCCCAATTATCGGGAACACCATAGCCCAATTCCGGCGGAAAACATTGTTCCAGCACCGTGGTATTCCACGATTGCATCGGCTTCTGATCCGCCTGATCAAACAGGGCGGAATAGCGCTGCCATTCAATACCACCCCAGAAAAACTGCTTGTCGTGCGGATTGACGAAGCCGACGGAGAGACAGAAGGGCGGCAGCTCCTTACCCGTCACCTGCTCTTTACGGGCATTCTGTTCGATCCAGGCGATGGCCTGAGCGGCAATATAGGCATCGTTGGGAATGACCGAACCATGGGCGATGGCCGGCGGACGCCCGCCCAGCCCTTCCCCCGGCATCCCAATGGGATCGGGCGTCGTCAGCCCTTCAAATCCATAGGCATTGAGATAATCCAGTGGCGCATTCAGCACCAGGGGCGCGTCGCTGAGATGCCATTTGCCGATGTACGGCGTGCGGTAGCCGCGCTGGCGCAACAACTTACCATAGGTGGGGAAAGCCGTATTCAACGAAGGCTGCGGTGCTGGAAGATCCGTGCCCGTCTTATTGGCACGTGTCAACATCATATAGGTTTGATGAGAATAAAGACCGGTGACGAACGCACCACGCGAAGGGGTACAGTCGCAGGCGGCAATCTGATGATTATAAAATTTTACACCTTTATTCCAAAGGAACTCAAAAGTGTTGGGCATGAAGCGGCGCATGAACTCATCAGCGTTCGCGACACCATTCGGGAAATTCATCGGAAAGCGAAGTTCGTCGACGGTGATGAAGATGATATTGGGACGCGTCGTCATGGAAAACCTCCTGTGCAGCGACAGGTTGATATGTGGCCACGACTCCTGGTTGCTATCCATCACATTTTCAGTTTTTGATGGAAAAAATTATATTTCCCAACCCAAGTGGGTTGCAATATTTCTGTCGCAGAATTTTACGCGATAAAAATCAATGATCTACGCTCAAAGTACGGAAATGACGAGAGCGGGCGCGCCATACCCTGTGCAGACGCACCCCACCCCTCAAGGTAGCAAAAGACGACAGAAATGCCGCGAATCGGGCACAGCGTTACTCGCGCAGCAGCGCCCGCCAGTCGATCCAGCCGAAATAACTGGTGGACCAGGCGGCCAGCACCAGAAGGGCGGAGATCAGGCTGGTCCAGATAAATTTCTTGATCAACAGCGGGTTGGCGGGGGCACCGGGCTGGTGCCCCACCTGTTCAGCCGCCTCGCGCTTCACGCCGAACGGCAGCACGGCGAACAGAACCGTCCACCAGACCGTGAAATAGATCGCCGCCCAGGTCGCCCAGCCCATCGCGTGCCCCCATCAGACCTGTTCGATTTCAACCAGGGTGCCGTAGAGATCCTTCGGGTGCAGAAACAGCACAGGTTTGCCATGGGCCCCGATCTTCGGCTCCCCATCCCCCAGCACGCGCAACCCGTCGGCCTTCAGCTTGTCACGAGCGGCCAGAATATCCTCCACCTCATAACAGACATGGTGAATGCCACCGGACGGGTTGCTGGCCAGGAATTTGGCAATGGGGCTGCCCTCCCCGAACGGGTGCAGCAACTCAATCTTGGTGTTGGGCAGTTCCACGAACACCGTGGTCACGCCATGGTCCGGCAGGTCCAGTGCCGCGCTGACCTTGGCCCCCAACGTATCCCGATAGGTGGCGGTGGCCGCCGCCAGATCGGGCACCACAATGGCGACATGGTTCAAACGACCGATCATTTCTTCCCCCTGTTGATTCTTTTATCGACAGATAGACACAAGGGCCGGGTACCGAAAGCCCCGGCCCTTGCGACATGGTGGCGCGCACGGAAAGCTAAATCCGGACCAGATGGATTTCCGTCATTGGCTTGCGCCCCTGCATGGCGGAGAAATTGCGCCGCACTGCCACGCGCGCCGCTTCCTTCACCGAAGAATCCTCCAGCCGGGCGGTACGGGACAGCTGGTCCACCGCCCCGCGGATGCGGCTGATCAAATCCGCCGTCTCCTCCTCATACTCATCCTCTTCCAGCAGCCCCATGATGGAGACTTTGGGATCAGCCAGAAGGTCACCCCGCGGCGTCATCACCAGCGTCACCACCACCGCCCCGCTCTGGGCCATGCGGGTACGGCCGCGCAGGGCGTGGTTATTCATCGGGACAATGCGCTTGCCATCAATGCATAGCCGGCCGGCATGGACATGCCCCACCAGCGCCGCTGGTCCGGGGGCCAAGCGGATGGCCCCGCCATCCTCCGGCACCAGCACCTCCGGCACCTGGCAATCCCGCGCCAGTTCGGCATGGGCCGCCAGATGGCGCCCTTCGCCATGGACCGGTATGGCGATCTTGGGCCGAACCCATTGATACATCTGCACCAGCTCTTCGCGCGCCGGATGGCCGGAGACATGCACGAAGGCGTCATCGGCGGTGATGATCTTGATGCCCCGCCGCAGCAGGCCATTCTGGATCTTGCCGATCGACTTCTCATTACCGGGAATTTCACGGGCGGAGAAAATCACCACATCGCCGCGTTCCAGCGTCACATCCGGGTGCTCGCCGGTGGCCATACGTGACAAGGCGGCGCGCGCCTCCCCCTGGCTGCCGGTGCAGATCAACAGCACCTTTTCGCGCGGCAGGAAGCCCGCCTCCTTCTCCGTCAGGAAAGGCGGCAGATCGGTCAGATAGCCATTCTCCCGCGCGGCGTCATTGATGCGCCAGAGGGAGCGGCCCACCAGCGCCACCTGCCGGTCATGCGCATGGGCCGCCTGGGTGATCGAATGCAGCCGGGCCACGTTGCTGGCAAAGCAGGTGACGGCAATCCGCGTGTCCTTATATTGCCCGAACAGGTCCATGAAACTGTCGCGGACTTCTGATTCGGAACCGGAACGACCGGGTACCAGCGCATTGGTGCTGTCGCACACCATGGCGGTGACGCCTTCGCGCCCGAGATTCTGCAGGGCCGTCTCGTTCGACAGCAGACCGATTACCGGGTCGGGGTCCAGCTTCCAGTCGCCCGTATGCAGCACCGTCCCCGCCGGGGTGCGGATGACCACGGCATTGGGCTCGGGGATGGAATGGGTCAGGCTGATCAGTTCGATATCGAAAGGACCGATATGGCTGCGACCACCAAGGGGCAGCACATGGATCGGCACCTTGTTCTGCAACCCCTTCTCCACCAGCTTCGCCTTCAGGAAGCTGGCGGCAAAGGGCGTACACCAGACCGGGACGCGCAAATCCTCCCACAGATAGGGGATGGCGCCCAGATGATCCTCGTGCGCGTGCGTCACCAGGATGCCGGCCAGATCGCCCAGACGCTCCTCAATGAAGCTGGTGTCGGGCAAAATAATCTCGATACCGGGGGTCGTTTCGTCAGCGAAACTAACACCCAGATCAACCATCAGCCATTTCCCGGCATGATGGTAGAGGTTGAGATTCATGCCGATTTCGCCGGAACCGCCCAGCGGCAGGAAATACAGGGCGGCGGGATCGAAATCCTTTGTCGTCAAATGTTTGCTATCGCTCATTCGGTCCTGTTTTCAGTCCGGGGGCTGTTGCGTTCATGGATCAACCGGAGACCCCGCAACGTCAGGTCTCCATCAATATGGTGGATCAGGTCGCTTTCCTCGGCGAACAGGCGCACCAGCCCGCCGGTACCGATGACCGTCACCTTGCGCGAACCGTCGGGGGACAGTTCGGCGATAATCCGTTTCAAAATCCCTTCGATCAGGCCGGTATAGCCCCAGAACATGCCCGATTGCATGGCCCCCACCGTGCCGCGCCCAATGGCGCTGGCCGGCCGCAGGATATCGACCTTGGGCAATTGGGCGGCCACCTTATGCAGGGCATCCAGGGAAAGCGCCGGTCCGGGTGCGATAACACCACCCAAAAAGGCCCCCGTCTCATCCACCACGTCAAAGGTGGTGCCGGTGCCAATATCGATGACCACCAGCGGCACCGGATAGGAGGCGCGGGCGGATATGGCATTGACCAACCGGTCCGCCCCTGCCTCCCGCGGGTTATCCAGCTTGATCTCGATCCCCAGATCGACACGCGGGTCGCCGACGCGTTTCGGTTCGCAACCGAAATGTTCCTCGCACAGCTTGGTCAGGGCATAGGTCTGGGCGGGGACCACCGACGACAGGATGGTATCGGTGATATCGGCGACTTTCAGGCCCTTCATTGCCATCAGGCTGATCAACCAGACGGCATATTCATCGGCAGTACGCTGGCTGTTGGTGGAGATGCGCCAATGACCCCGTATCGCCGTACCCTCGAAGACGGCGCAAACCACGTTGGTGTTACCGGCATCAATGGCCAACAGCATCGGCCCTACCCTTCCCTACCGAAAAATACGTCACCCGCCGTCACACGACGAATGAACCCGTCACAATCAACCAGCAGAGCGCCATCCATATCAAGATCCCGCAAGATGCCGGAGAAATTTTCATGCGCCAACCGCACCGTGACCGGCGCCCCCAGCCCTTGCGCCGCATTCAGCCACGCGGCGCGGATGGGGGCGAAGCCCTGGCGCAGCAGACGCTGATACCAATGTTCAAAATGGCGGCTGTAATGGGCCAGGACAAGGCGCGGGGTGATATCCGCCACGGCACCCACCGCCCTTAAGCAGGTCGCAGGATAAGGTGTGTCATCTGGGAAGGTCGAGACATTAATGCCAGTTCCCAGCACCAACCAATCGACCAGTCCCGTTGGGCTGGGCTCTGACTCCAACAGGATGCCGGAAATCTTCGCACCGCCGACCAACACATCATTAGGCCATTTCAATGTCGGGCGTGCTGGCGTCAACGCTGCCACCGTCTCCGCCACAGCCAAGGCGGCCACGAAGGAAAGCAGAGCCGCATCAGCCGGCGGCAGGGCCGGCCGCAAAACCAGGGAACAAGCCAAGTTCCCTTCCGGGGAGTTCCAGGCGCGGCCCCGGCGCCCCCGTCCTCCTGTCTGGCGGTGGGCAAAGACCATGGTGCCTTCCGGGGCGCCTTGGCGCGCCAGTTCCTTGGCCTCGTCGTTGGTGCTGCCGCAGCTTTCCAGTTCCACCAAATAAAAGAACGCGGGCAGCTGAGCTGCCCGCGTTGCTCCATTCATCTCTTCAGACTGGTTCATGCCGATGCCGTCAACGGGCACCGAACAGAGAAGCCGCCGCCGCCGCCGCACCGGAGGTGATGGGCGCCAGGAAGAAGATATAGACGGGGAAGACGAACAGGGCCGCCCCCGTGGCCACCACACCCGTCAACAGGGCCGGCCGGTCGAGCTGTTCCGTCACATCATCAAAATACATCACCTTGATAACGCGCAGGTAATAGTAACAGCTGATACCGGAAGCGACGACGCCGACAATGGCCAGCCCATAGAGCTGAGACTGAATGGCCGGCAGGAATACCGCCCACTTGCCCCAGAAGCCCGCCGCCGGCGGTACGCCGGCCAGGGACCACATGAACAGCGCCATGGCAAAGGCCAGCAGCGGATGGGTCTTGGACAAGCCCGCCAAATCGGCGATTTCTTCCACGGCGCGGCCATTCTGGCGCATCGACAGGATGATGGCGAACACACCGACATTCATGGCGAGATAGATCGCCAGATAAATCAGCACGCCGCGCACACCTTCCTGGCTGCCAGCAGACAGACCGACCAGCGCGTAACCAATATGGCCGATGGAGCTGTAGGCCATCAGACGCTTGATGTTCTTCTGCTGAATGGCCCCCAGCGCACCGACAATCATCGATGCGGCAGCGCAGAACCAGATCACCTGATGCCACTGCGCCGTCAGATCGCCAAAGGGACCGACCAGCACACGGATGAACAGGGTCATGGCCGCCACCTTGGGCGCCACGGCGAAGAACGACGTCACCGACGTCGGCGCCCCTTCATAGACGTCCGGCGTCCACATATGGAACGGCACGGCGGAAATCTTGAAGGCCAGACCGGCAGCCACGAACACCATGCCGACAATAACACCCAGCGACGGGGTTCCGGTCAGCACCTCGGCCAGACGCTCAAAGCTGACGCTGCCGGTAAAGCCATAGATCAGGCTGGAGCCGTAGAGCAGCAGGCCGGAGGACAGCGCGCCCAGCACGAAATACTTTAGGCCCGCTTCCGACGACTTGGCCGTATCGCGCTTGAACGCGGCCAGCACATAGAGCGCCAGCGACTGCAGCTCCAACCCGATATAGAGCGAAATCAGGTTGTTGGCCGACACCATGCCCATCATGCCGAGCGTCGCCAGGACAACCAGCACCGGATATTCGAAGCGGGCCACCCGCTCCTTTTCCAGATAATTGATCGACAGGATGATCGAGAGGCCAGAGGCCGTCAGGATCAGCAGCTTGGCGAACACCGCGAACGGGTCGGTGACGAACAGGCCGTTGAAGGTGACGACGCGGCCGGTCAGCCCCACACCGGTGACGGCCAGGAAGCCGGCACCGATGAGGGACGCCACGGCCAGCCAGGAGACCAGACGCAGGGAGCCTTCACCCCGGAAGACGCCGATCAACAGCAGCGCCATGGCGGCAACGGCCAGAAAGATCTCCGGCAAGGCAGGGATCAGGTCGGGAAAGGTTGCCATGGCTCAGTTCTCGCTCGCCTTGTCGGCCACCGACTGCCCTTGGGTGGCAGTCGACGCGGTCTCTTGGGTGACGTGTGCGGTCTGGGTCGGCTGGGCTTCGATCAGCCCGGCCGAACGCAGGGACGCCTGATGATCCGCCAGGATCTTCTCCAGCGTCGGGTTATAGACATTTTGGAAGCTGGCCGGATAGACGCCCATGATGATCACGATGGCGACCAGCGGGGCGAAGAAGCTGACTTCCTTCCAGTTCAGATCCTGCATCGCCTTCACTTCAGGCTTGTCCAGCTTGCCGAAGAACAGCTTGCGGAACAGCAGCAGCATATAGGCGGCACCCAGAACCAGACCGGTGGCGGAGAACAGACCGACCCAGGTATTGGCCTGGAACGCCCCCAGCATGGTCAGGAATTCACCAACGAAGCCAGAGGTACCCGGCAGACCGACCGAGGCGAACATGAAGATCGCGAACACCACCGCGTAACGCGGCATGTTCTTGGCCATGCCGCCATAGGCAGCCATTTCACGGGTATGCAGACGGTTATAGGCAACGCCGATGCAGAGGAACAGCGCGGCCGACACAAAGGTGTGGCTCAGCATCTGGAACATCGCGCCGTCCAGACCCTGCTGGTTCATGGTGAAGATGCCCATCGACACGTAACCCATATGGGCCACAGAGCTGTAGGCGATCATCTTCTTCATGTCGGTTTGGGCCAACGCCACCAGCGAGGTGTAGATGATGGCGCCGATCGACATCACGAAGACCAGATTCTGGAAGTAGAAGCTGGCTTCCGGCAGCATCTGGATATTGGCGCGGATCAGACCATAGCCACCCATCTTCAGCATCACGCCGGCCAGCATGACCGAACCGGCGGTCGGCGCTTCCACGTGGGCGAACGGCAGCCAGGTATGGGCCGGCCAGATCGGCGTCTTCACCGCAAAGGCGATGAAGAAGGCCAGCCACAGCCAGATCTGCATGTTGCTGCTGAACGGATAGTCCACCATCACCCGCATATCCATAGTGCCGGCGGTCAGATACATGGCCAGAATGGCCAGCAGCATCAGCACCGAACCCACGAACGTGTAGATGAAGAACTTGTAGGAGGCATAGACGCGGTTGGGACCGCCCCAGACGCCAATCATCAGGAACATCGGCAGCAGCACCCCTTCGAAGAAGAAGTAGAACAGCACGAAGTCCAGCGCCGTGAACATGCCGACCAGCATGGTTTCCAGAACCAGCAGGGCGATCATGAATTCCTTGACGCGCTTTTCAACCGCATCCCAGGAGGCCAGCACGCAGATCGGGGTCAACAGGGTGGAGGCCAGGACGAACCAGACCGACACGCCGTCAATGCCCTTGATATAGGCAATGTTGAAGGCCGGCAGCCACTGCACCTCCTCCACGAGCTGAAAGCCCGGATTGGAAGGGTCGAAGCCAGTCAGGATGAACAGCGAAACAATGAAGGTGATGATCGACGTCCACAGCGCCACACTCTTGGCGTTGCGCGCGACATTCTGCTCCTCCCCACGGATCAGCAGGATGAACAACGCGCCGACAAGGGGCAGGAACGTCGTCAGCGAAAGGATCGGCACATCGGCCATTTCGAAAGACTCCCTACCTCAGCGCGCCAGGAAGAACCAGCCGGCCAACGCGACCACGCCGATCACCATCACGAAAGCATAATGGTACACATAACCGGACTGCAGCCGACCGGCGATCACGGACAGGCCGCGCGTCACCTTGGCCGCCCCATCGGGGCCCAGACCGTCGATGATGGCCACATCACCCACCTTCCACAGGCCGAAGCCGAGCTTCATGGCCGGACGGACAAACAGGGCATTGTACAGCTCATCAAACATGTACTTGCGGAACACGAAGGCATGGATGGCCTTGAAGGTGCCGACAAAGGCGCCCGGCAGGCCCGGTGCGAACATATAGAAGACATAGGCCAGCGCGATACCGGTCAGACCCGCCACCAGCGGGGCATAGGGCACCCAGCCCGGCACATGGTGGGCGGCATCGATGATCGTGCCATGCTCACCCGCCAGCATGAAGATGCTGCCGGACCAGAATTCCGCCAGCTCATGGCCGACAAACCAATCCTTGGCGACGATACCGGCCAGAACCGCACCGACAGCCAGCACGAACAGCGGGGCCAGCATCACCAGCGGGCTTTCATGCACATGCGCCATCACCTTTTCGGAAGCGCGCGGCTTGCCGTGGAAGGTCATGATCAGCAGACGCCAGCTATAGAAGGCGGTCATAAAGGCAGCGGCGATACCCATCCAGAAGGCAAAGGTGCCGATGGCGGTATGCTTGGCGAAGGCCACTTCCAGGATCATGTCCTTGGAATAGAAGCCGGCGAAAATCGGGATACCCGCCAGCGCCAGATTACCGATCCACATCATCGCATAGGTGACGGGGATCTGCTTCCAGATGCCACCCATATTGCGCATGTCCTGTTCATCGGACATGGCATGGATCACCGAACCGGCGCCCAGGAACAGCAGCGCCTTGAAGAAGGCGTGGGTCATCAGGTGGAACACGGCGGCCGGATAGGCGCCGACACCGATGGCGAAGAACATGTAACCAAGCTGGCTCATCGTCGAATAGGCGATGACGCGCTTGATATCGAACTGGGTCAGGCCAATCGTGGCGGCGACGAAGGCCGTCAGCGCACCCAGCACCGTCACCACTTCCAGCGCCGCCGGGGCATATTCGAACACCGGGCTCATGCGGGACAGCATGAAGACGCCGGCGGTCACCATGGTGGCCGCGTGGATCAGGGCCGACACCGGGGTCGGGCCTTCCATGGCGTCCGGCAGCCAAGTGTGCAAGCCCAGCTGGGCCGACTTGCCCATGGCACCGACGAACAGCAGCAGGCAGGCGCAGGTCAGCGCGTGGACCTGGAAGCCCAGGAAGTTGAAGCTGGCATCGGCCTTGGAGGCCGCCTGCGCGAAGATCGTATCGAACTGCACGCTGCCGAAGATGACGAAGATCGCCATGATGCCCAGCGCGAAGCCGAAATCGCCCACGCGGTTGACCAGGAACGCCTTCATGGAGGCGTCGTTGGCGCTCTTCTTCTCGTACCAGAAGTTGATCAGCAGGTAGGAGGCAACGCCCACGCCTTCCCAGCCAAAGAACATCTGCAGCAGGTTATCGGCGGTCACCAGCATCAGCATCATGAAGGTGAACAGCGACAGGTAAGCCATGAAGCGCGCCCGGCTCGGGTCATGGCTCATGTAGCCAACCGAGTAGACATGCACCATGGACGACACACCGTTCACCACCACCAGCATGACGGCGGTGAGCGTATCAATCCGCAGCGACCAGGACACCTCGAAGGTGCCGCTGTCGATCCAGGTAAACAGGTGAATGGTGCGCGCCGCCTCGTGACCGCCGAAACCGATTTCGGTGAACAGCAGAACGGACAGGACGGCAGCGGTCAGCACGCCGGCACAGGTGACGATCTGGGCACCCCGGTCGCCGATCAGGCGCCCGAAGAACCCGGCGATGAAGGCGCCCAACAGGGGCAGGAAGATGGCAGCGATTTCCATGATGCCCGCCTCAACCCTTCATCATGTTGATGTCTTCAACCGCGATCGTGCCGCGGTTGCGGAAATACACCACCAGGATCGCCAGACCGATCGCCGCTTCCGCGGCGGCCACGGTCAGGATGAACATGGTGAA
Source organism: Niveispirillum sp. BGYR6 (assembly GCF_027568365.1). NCBI lineage: Bacteria > Pseudomonadati > Pseudomonadota > Alphaproteobacteria > Rhodospirillales > Azospirillaceae > Niveispirillum > Niveispirillum sp. BGYR6. Next base: position 488,048 of record NZ_JANLNL010000002.1, read on the forward strand.
AATCTGGCCCACCAGGTCATTGAGATAGACCGAGAAGGACACCAGATTGATGTTGACCGCCAGCAGGATCATTTCCACGGACATCAGGATGATGATCACGTTCTTCCGGTTCAGGAAGATGCCGAACACGCCGATGGTGAACAGCACCGCCGACAGGATCAGGTAATGCGAAAGTCCAACTTCCAACATGATCAGACGCCCCCCCGCGTCGGCACCTTCCGCACCGCGACAACCTGGTCGCGTTTGCGGTCAAGCTGCTGGCCGATCTGCTGGCGACGGACACCCTTGCGCGACCGAAGGGTCAGCACGATGGCGCCGATCATCGCGACCAGCAGGATCAGGCCGGAAGCCTGGAAGGCGTATACGTAGTCGGTATAGAGGATATGGCCGATGGCCTGTGTATTGGTCAGTTCCGACGCCGGCGGAATGGCCGTGGGGCCGCCCGCGGCCTCCACCGGGCCGATCAACTGCGTGGCAGCCAAGAAGCCCAGTTCCACCGCCAGGATGCCGCCGACCACAAGGCCGACCGGCAGATAGCGCAAGAAGCCCTGGCGCAGTTCCTGGAAGTTGATGTCGAGCATCATCACCACGAACAGGAACAGCACCGCCACCGCGCCGACATAAACGATGACCAGGATCATGGCCACGAATTCGGCGCCGATCAGCACGAACAGGGCTGCTGCGCTGAAGAAGGCGAGGATGAGGAACAACACCGAGTGAACGGGGTTCTTGGCGGTGATCACCCGCACGGCCGAAGCCAGCAGGATCGCGGCGAACACGAAGAATGCGATATTCACCATGGTTACGCCGCCTCCGGCGCGGGTCGTTTGCTGAAACAGGTCACGGAGGATACTCCGGGCGAAGGGCAGGCGGACGTTCCGGCGGGATCGCCGGAACGCCAAGGGTTTTTATCGGTACGGCGCATCTGCCGCAAGATTGGCAGCGATCAGGGCTTCCCAGCGGTCGCCATTCGCCAGCAGCTTTTCCTTGTTATAGAAAAGCTCCTCGCGGGTTTCCGTGGCAAATTCCAGGTTCGGCCCCTCGACGATGGCATCCACAGGGCAGGCCTCCTGGCACAAACCGCAATAGATGCACTTCGTCATATCGATGTCGTAACGCGTGGTCCGGCGGCTGCCATCCTCACGCGGTTCGGCTTCGATGGTGATGGCCAGGGCCGGGCAGATCGCCTCGCAAAGCTTGCAGGCGATGCAGCGTTCCTCGCCGTTCGGGTAACGGCGCAGGGCATGTTCACCGCGGAAGCGCGGGCTGGTCGGCCCGCGCTCATACGGATAGTTGATGGTCGCGCGTGGGCGGAACATGTAGCTGAATGTCAGCGCCATGCCCTTCACAAGCTCCACCAGGAACAGGCCGCGCGCGGTACGGTCGAGCAGGGCCATGATCACCTCCATAACCGGGCGGGGGAACGATGCCCCCTACCCTTTACAAGCGATATCATTTCGGCAGCAGGTCGAAATAGACCAGGACACCGGCGGTCAGGACGACCCAGATCAACGAGAACGGCAGGAAGACCTTCCAGCCCAGCCGCATCAACTGGTCATAGCGGTAACGCGGCAGCGTCGCACGCACCCAGATGAAGCAGAACAGGCAGAAGCAGATCTTCAAGATGAACCAGAGCGGGCCCGGTATCCAGTTCAGCGGCGCAATATCCAGCGGCGGAAGCCAGCCCCCCAGGAACAGGATGGAGGTCATTCCGCTCATCAGGATCATGTTGATGTACTCGCCCAGGAAGAACAGGGCGAACGCCATCGACGAATATTCGACGTTGAAACCACCGGACAGTTCAGATTCGCCTTCCGGCAAATCGAAAGGAGCGCGGTTGGTTTCCGCCAGTGCCGAGATGAAGAAGATGATGAACATCGGGAACAGCGGGAAGCAGAACCAGAGGCCTCGTTGAGCTTCCACGATCTTCGACAGGTTCAGCGACCCGACGCAGAGCAGCACGGTGATGATCACGAGGCCAATGGAGACCTCGTAAGAAACCATCTGTGCTGCAGCGCGCAGACCACCCAGGAAGGCGTATTTCGAATTCGACGCCCAGCCCGCCATGATGATGCCATAGACACCCAGCGAACTGATGGCGAAGAGGTAGAGGACGCCGACATTAATATCTGCCAGCACCAGCCCCTTGCCGAACGGGATCACCGCCCAGGCGACCAGCGCCAGCAGGAAGGTGAGCATCGGTGCTGCAACGAAGACGACGCGGTTGGCACCGGCCGGAATGATGACTTCCTTACCGAGCAGCTTCAGGCCATCGGCGAATGCCTGCAGCAAACCCCAGGGACCGACCAGGGCCGGACCTTGGCGAAGCTGCATCGCCGCCATCACCTTGCGCTCGAAATAGGTCAGCATAGCCATGCCGATCAGCAATGGCACGGTGATGACCAGGATCGATGCGACGATCCGGATTATCAGCGGCAACTGATCCCACAGTTGAGCCACATTCTCGAACATCGTCGCTTACTCCGCAGCGGCGGCCGGCAGAGCCGGCTTCAGGAAAGCTTCCGTACATTGCGCCATCGTCTGCGAGGCGCGGCTGATCGGGTCCGTCATATAGAAATTCTCGATCGGCGAGGCGAAATGCGCATCGGCAATGACACCGGCCTGACCGAACGGGCCCCAAACGGCCGGCAGCAAGCGATCCAGTGAACCGAATACCGGGTTGACCTGCACCAGCCGCTGGCGCAACTGGGCCAAGGTGTCATAAGGCAAGGGCCGCCCCAACTCCGTCGACAGGGCGCGCAGGATCTTCCAATCCTCGCGCGCCTCGCCCAGCGGGAAGGTGGCGAAGCGGGCGTGCTGCACGCGGCCTTCCGTATTGACGTAGGTGGCGTTCTTCTCGGTATAGGCGGCACCCGGCAGGATCACGTCGGCGCGATGGGCGCCACGATCGCCATGATGGCCCTGATAGATCACGAAGGCCTTGCCCAGCTTGGCGCCATCGATCTCGTCAGCCCCCAGCAGATAGACCGCCTCAATCTCACCCGACTGCGCACCGGCCAGGATACCGGCCAGATCGCGCCCACCGTTGCCCGGCAGGAAGCCGGCATCCAGCGCGCCAACCCGGCCGGCGGCCAGATGCAGCACGTTGAAACCGTTCCAGTCTTCCCGTACAGCACCAACATTCTCGGCAATGGCGCGAGCAGCGGCCTGAACGGCCAGCCCATCGCCACGGCGCAGCGCACCGGCACCCAGAATGATCAGCGGGTTCTTGGCGGCCTTCAGCGTTTCGACAAACGGATGCGAGCCGTCAGCCAGGGCCGACAGGACCGAACCGCTATTGCCCAGGAATTCAGTCGGATAAGTCAGATCGAAATTCTGGCCGACCACGGCAACCTTCTTCAGCTTGCCGGTTAGATAGGTCTTGCGGATACGGGCATTGACCAGCGGGGCTTCCCACCGCGGGTTGCTGCCGATCAGCAGCACGACATCGGCATTCTCAATACCGGCAATGCCAGTATTGAAGATATAGCCGGCGCGGTTGCTGGCATCGAACAGGGCGCCGTCCTGACGGCAATCCATGTTCGCCGAACCCAGCTTGGTCAGCAGATCCTTCAGCGCCACAACGCTTTCGACATCAACCAGATCGCCGACGATACCGGCCACCTTGTTGCCCGGCAGCGGCGCCACGCGGGCCTTGATGGCCGCAAAGGCTTCCGCCCAGGTCGCGGGCTTCAGCTTGCCGTCGGCGCCGCGCACATAGGGGCGGTCCAGACGCTGACGCTTGAGACCGTCAATGGCATAGCGGGTCTTGTCGCTGATCCATTCCTCGTTCACATCCTCGTGCAGGCGGGGCAGCACACGCAGCACCTCGCCGCCACGGGCGTCGACGCGGATGTTGGAACCGACAGCATCCATCACATCGATGCTTTCGGTCTTGCGCAGCTCCCACGGACGCGCATTGTAGGCGTAGGGCTTGGAGGTCAGCGCGCCAACCGGGCAGACATCCACCAGATTGCCCGACATTTCCGAATTCACACCGGCTTCCAGCGCCGGGGTGATTTCCAGATGCTCGCCACGGGCCAGACCGCCCAGGGCCGGCACGCCGGCAATCTCATCCACGAAGCGGATGCAGCGGGTGCACTGAATGCAGCGGGTCATATAGGTCCGGATCAGCGGACCCATATATTTATCCTTCACCGCCCGCTTGTTCTCTTCATAGCGGCCACGATCGTAGCCGTAGGAGACCGCCTGGTCCTGCAGATCACACTCACCACCCTGGTCGCAGATCGGGCAATCCAGCGGGTGGTTGATCAGCAGGAATTCCATCACGCCCTTGCGGGCCTTATGGACAGTGTCGGTATTGGTCTTGACGACCATCCCCTCCCCCGCCGGCATGGCACAGGATGCCACCGGCTTGGGGCTGCGCTCCACCTCGACGAGGCACATGCGGCAGTTGGCGGGAACGGACAGGCGCTCGTGGTAGCAGAAGCGCGGCACCTCGATGCCGAGCTGCTCGCAAGCCTGAAGCACGGAGGTACCGGGGGCGACTTCGACCTCGATACCGTCGATGGTGAGCTTGGGCATGGTATCCTCTCGGGCCCCGACTTACTCTGCGGCCACGCGCGCGCCGCGTTCGGCGTGCGTGCGGTATTCAAGAATGCGGCGTTCCACCTCGGGGCGGAAATGACGCATCAAACCCTGGATCGGCCACGCGGCGGCATCACCCAGCGCGCAGATCGTGTGACCTTCCACCTGCTTGGTCACGTCCAGCAGCATGTCGATTTCCTCGACACGGGCATTGCCCTTCACCAGACGCTCCATCACGCGCCACATCCAGCCGGTGCCTTCACGGCACGGCGTGCACTGGCCGCAGCTTTCATGCATGTAGAATTTCGACAGGCGGGCGATGGCACGGACAATGTCGGTCGACTTGTCCATGACGATGACGGCCGCCGTGCCAAGGCCCGAACGGACCTCCCGCAGGCTGTCGAAATCCATCAGCACCGTGTCGCAGATTTCCTTGGGCAGCAGCGGTACCGAAGAACCGCCGGGAATGATGGCCAGCAGATTATCCCAGCCACCACGCACGCCGCCGCAATGCTTCTCGATCAGTTCCTTCAGCGGAATGCCCATCTCTTCTTCGACGGTGCAGGGCTGGTTCACATGACCGGAGATGCAGAACAGCTTGGTGCCGCTGTTCTTCGGACGGCCCAGACCGGCGAACCAGGACGGACCCCGGCGCAGAATGGTGGGAACCACGGCGATGGACTCGACGTTATTCACCGTCGTCGGACGGGAATAAAGACCCGCCATGGCCGGGAAGGGCGGCTTGTTACGCGGCTGGCCCTTCTTGCCCTCGATGCTTTCGATCAGCGCTGTCTCTTCACCGCAAATATAGGCGCCGGCGCCCAGATGCAGATAGACGTCGTGATCATAGCCGGAGCCACAGGCGTTCTTGCCGATCAGGCCCGAAGCGTAAGCCTCGTCGATGGCGCGCTGAACGTTGGCAGCCTCGTAATAGAACTCGCCACGAATATAGATATAGGTGGCGGTGGCCCCAATGGCGAAACCGGCAATCAGGCAGCCTTCGATCAGCTTGTGCGGATCATGGCGCATGATTTCCCGATCCTTACAGGTACCGGGCTCGCCTTCGTCGGCATTCACGACCAGATAGACAGGGCCATTGCTGGTCTTGGGCATGAAGGACCACTTCATGCCCGTGGAGAAGCCAGCGCCGCCACGACCACGCAGGCCGGATTCCTTTACCAGCTCGATGATCTTGTCACGACCGAGATCCAGGATATCCTTGGTGCCGGACCAGTCGTCACGGGTCTTGGCCCCGTCCAGGAACGGGCTTTCAAAGCCGTAGAGGTTGGTGAAGATACGGTCTTCATCGCGAAGCATGATCTCTCCCCTCCCCTCAGTTCTGCGGCTTCACGCCAGCGGCCAACGCCGACTGGGTGAGCGTGGTCGGACCGCCCGCCGGGCAAGACCGGATGCGGCCATTCTGCGGCCCGACCGTCGGCTTCTCGCCACGCGCCAGCGCGTCGAGAACCTTTTCCGTCGTCTCCGCCGTCAGGTCTTCATAGAAATCGTCGCCGATCTGCATCATCGGGGCGTTCACGCAGGCGCCGAGGCATTCCACCTCGATCACGGTGAACTGACCATCCGGCGTGGTCTGGCCGGCCTTGATGCCCAGCTTCTTCTCGCAGGCGTGCAGCACATCATCCGACCCGCGCAGCCAGCAAGGCGTGGTGGTGCAGACCTGAACGAAATGCTTACCCACCGGCTTCAGATTATACATCGTATAGAAGCTGGCGACTTCCAGCGCGCGGATCGGCGCCATGTCCAGATAGTGGGCCACATAATCGATGGCGACCTTGGGCAGCCAGCCGCCGCACTGGCGTTGGGCCAGGTCAAGCAGCGGCATTACCGCGCTCTGTTGTCGGCCTTCGGGATATTTGGCGATGATGCGCTTGGCGTGCTCCACATTCTCCGCAGAGAATTCGAAGCTGGTCGGCTCCGCCACGGCGGGACCATGGGAATGGGCGGCACTCATCGGTCAATCTCTCCGAACACGATGTCCATGGAGCCGATGATCGCCACAGCGTCGGCGAGCATATGGCCCTTGGACATGAAATCCATCGCCTGCAGATGCGAGAAGCCGGTCGGGCGGATCTTGCAGCGATACGGGCGGTTGGTGCCGTCGGACACCAGATACACACCCAGCTCGCCCTTCGGCGACTCCGTCGCCGTATAGGTCTCACCGGCCGGCACGTGATAGCCTTCGGTATACAGCTTGAAATGATGGATCAGCGATTCCATCGACCGCTTCATTTCGCCACGCGACGGCGGCGACACCTTGCGGTCATTCACCTTCACCGGGCCCGGCGTCTTGGACAGCTTGTCCAGCGCCTGACGCATGATGGAAATGGATTGCTTCATCTCCTCCATGCGCACCAGATAGCGGGCATAGCAGTCGCCGGTCAGGCCGACCGGGATATCGAAATCGAATTCCTCGTAGCTGTCATAGGGCTGCGCCTTGCGCAAATCCCAAGCCACGTTGGAGCCGCGCAGCATCGGGCCACTGAAGCCCCAGGCCAGCGCATCGGCGGCGCTGACGACGCCGATATCAACCGTGCGCTGCTTGAACACGCGGTTCTCGGTCAGCAGGGTCTCCAGGTCGTTATAGAACTTGGGGAACCGCTCCGTATATTCGAAAATATCGTCGGCCAGACCGGCCGGCAGGTCCAGATTGACGCCACCGGGACGGAAATAATTAGCGTGCATACGGGCGCCGGAGACGCGCTCGTAAAATTCCATCAGCTTTTCGCGCTCTTCAAAGCCCCAGAGTGCCGGCGTCAGGGCGCCAACGTCCAGGGCGAAGGTCGTCAGGTTCAGCAGATGGTTCAGCACACGCGTCAGCTCGGCATAGAGCACGCGGATATACTGGCCACGCTTGGGCGGGACGATGCCCAGCAGCTTTTCCACCGAGAGAACCCAGGTGTGCTCCATCGACATCGGAGACACATAATCCAGCCGGTCAAAATAGGGCGTGGCCTGGGTATAGGTCTTGTATTCGATCAGCTTTTCGGTGCCACGATGCAGCAGCCCGATATGCGGATCGGCGCGTTCGACGATTTCGCCATCCATCTCCATCACCAGGCGCAGCACACCGTGCGCTGCCGGGTGCTGGGGCCCGAAATTCATCGTCAGCGGCTTGATCTGCACTTCGCCGGGCTGGCCGGCGACAGCGATCCCGGCGCCCGTCTGGGTTGCGACGTTGGTCGTTGCCATTGGGATGGCCCCCTTAACGCTTGGCCGCGGGCGTCGGCGCGCCCAGCGGAATGACAGCCTTCTCATCACCCGGCAACTGCACGTCCGTCATGCCTTCCCAGGGAGAGAGGAAATCGAAGCTGCGGAAATCCTGCCGCAACGTCACCGGCTCATAGACGACGCGCTTCTGCTCTTCGTCATAGCGCAGCTCGACATAGCCGGTCAGCGGGAAGTCCTTACGCAGCGGATGCCCCTCGAAACCGTAATCGGTGAGGATGCGGCGCAGATCCGGATTATCGGCAAAGAAGATGCCGTACAGATCCCAGGCTTCACGCTCAAACCAGCCGGCTACCGGGTAGAGCGAAACGATGGAGGCCACGGGCGTGTCCTCATCCGTCGTCACCTTCACCCGGATACGGTGGTTATGCTTGACGCTCAGCAGGTTGTAGACCACCTCGAACCGCTCCGGGCGGTTCGGGTAATCCACGCCGGCGATGTCGGCCAGCATCTCGCAGCGGGTCGTCGAGTCGTCGCGCAGGAACTGGATGCCGCGCAACGCACCTTCGCGCGTCAGCGTCACCATCAATTCACCATGCGCCACCTCGGCCTTCAACACAGCAGCGCCCAGGGCGCCACTGATGTAATCACCGAGTTCCTTCAGGGCCTCATCGCTCATAGCCAAGCGTCCTACAAACCGTCTTAAGCCAAACTCAGGCGCGGATCAGGCGATTGCCGCCCTTGATCTTCTTCTGCAATTGCAGAATGCCGTAGACCAGCGCCTCGGCGGTCGGCGGGCAGCCGGGAACATAGATATCCACCGGCACGATGCGGTCGCAGCCGCGCACGACGGAATAGGAATAATGGTAATAGCCGCCGCCATTGGCGCAGCTACCCATGGAGATCACCCAGCGCGGCTCCGCCATCTGGTCATAGACCTTGCGCAGAGCGGGGGCCATCTTGTTGCAGAGCGTGCCGGCGACGATCATCACATCCGACTGGCGCGGGCTGGGGCGCGGAATCACGCCAAACCGGTCCAGATCGTACCGCGACATGTAGGAATGGATCATCTCCACCGCGCAGCAGGCCAGACCGAAGGTCATCGGCCACAGCGAACCGGTGCGCGCCCAGGTCAGCAGATCATCCATCTTGGCGACGATGAAGCCCTTATCCTCAATCTCCGTCGTGACGGCCTTCAGATAGGCGTCCTGCGCGGAGCCGGGCGGCAGCGGGCTGGTATTGGTCACGACGCTGTTAGCGTTGCCGGTGACGAGATTGTTGCTCATGGCGCTGTTGCTCCCAGGCGGCGCGGAAACGGGATCACTCCCACTCCAGCGCGCCCTTCTTCCATTCATAGATGAAGCCGACGGTCAGGATGCCGAGGAAGATCATCATCGACCAGAAGCCGAACATGCCGATCCCACCCAGGGAAATAGCCCAGGGGAACAGGAACGCCACTTCCAGATCGAAAATGATGAACAGGATGGCGACCAGATAGAAGCGCACATCGAACTTGCTGCGCGCATCGTCGAACGCTTCGAAACCGCATTCATAGGCCGACAGCTTCTCACTATCCGGCTTCTTAGGCCCCACCAGAAGGGCGGCGCCGACCATCGCACCGGCGATCACGGTAGCGATAACCAGGAAGACCAGGATCGGCAGGTACTGCACCAACAGCGGGTTGGACAACGGATCGGACATCGTCACACCGTTTCAGCCCGGGCTTATGCCACGGCGCTCTGCCGACCCGTCGATACGGGCCGGTGGGCATCTGGCAAAACCGCGGGCGGTTCATGGACTGGCAGGCTTGCGAGGGACATCCCAAGCCCAACGGAATATAGGCCCCGGCCCTGCACAAAGGAAAGCGAATTACGCCATTTTTTGGCCTGAGAAACGTTCTCAACTCCATGGAAATGGTTGGCTTTCCGCCTTTTGATGCGCTGCGGCAAGGCAGCCTTGCATGGACAGTGAGGCTGAGGCGAAATTGCCGGCATCAACATCCCTGTATGCAGGTGCCGGTGTCGGAGACCGGGAAACAGACAGGGGCAACAACCCCATGATCAAAAAGCAAAAAAGCCGTACAGAACGCTGTGTGCGTTCCACGGCTTTTTGCAGCAAAAAATTATAAATGATAAAGTGGCGCGAGTGACGGGACTTGAACCCGCGGCCTCCGGCGTGACAGGCCGGCGCTCTAACCAACTGAGCTACACCCGCGCAGGGTGGGAAGTTTTACCGCCCCTTCCGAAGGGCATCGTCTTTAAGGCGCCATCACCCTTTGTCGTAAGGGGTGGCGCGAGTGACGGGACTTGAACCCGCGGCCTCCGGCGTGACAGGCCGGCGCTCTAACCAACTGAGCTACACCCGCACAGCAAAACCAGTCTGCTGGCTTAAACCTCATGGAGAGTGGCGCGAGTGACGGGACTTGAACCCGCGGCCTCCGGCGTGACAGGCCGGCGCTCTAACCAACTGAGCTACACCCGCTTAACTCTTCCCGGCGCCGTCGTCTCGTTTCCGATCACCCCGTCGCCGTGAGGTGGGCGGGTGTATAAGCGACCCACCCACCCTTGTCAAACATGAAATCAGCTTTTTTTCGAAAAACCTTTTTCAGCACGACGGCATCCACCGAAACACCGGAACCCAGACAGCAAAAAGGCCGCCAGGCATCTGCCAGCGGCCTTATTCATCAGATATTTCAATGCGCAATTAGGGGCAATGGTGGGCGGTGAGGGAGTCGAACCCCCGACCTGCGGTGTGTAAAACCGAAGCTCTACCTCTGAGCTAACCGCCCGAACCGTTTGCGGGGGCGACATTAGCGGCGCGGCGCAAAGAATCAACCCTGTTCTTCACTCAAGACCAAAAAAAGAAAACGGGCGCGCCTTCTGGCCGCCCGTTTCATCAACATCTGATGGGTACACCCGGCCGGAAACCGGCCGGAGGCATCCAAACGCCAGATCAGTTCAGCGCGTCCTTCAGGCCCTTACCGGGCTTGAACTTCGGCTGCTTGCTGGCGGAGATGGCGATCTTCTCACCGGTGCGGGGATTACGGCCTTCGGAAGCCGCACGCTCGGCAACGGCGAAAGTGCCGAAACCAACCAACCGCACTTCGTCGCCCTTCTGCAGCGCGCCGGTGATCCCATCGAAGACCGCATCCACGGCCTTATTCGCGTCCGCCTTGGACAAACCAGCCGCTTCGGCGACCACGGCAACGAGATCGTTCTTGTTCACTTAAGGCCCCCCTCATCAAGAGAGTATCGGTTGCGCGTGCCCGAACGGCATGTCCAGGCACAAGGAGATTGGATACCGCTGCCGACGCCCACATTGGTCGGGGGGGCAGCGGGAACCCAATTCACACGATTTCCTGATCCACTTCAATGGCGAATCACGCCATCCCGGTCCTCTTCCCCAGCTTTTCCGGGCATCTGAGCCACTTCGTCGGGCTCAGACCACTCGATTTCAACCGGAGCGGAGGCCAAAGCGTTGGCAATCACCTCATCAACCGTGGAAACCGGGATGATCGTCAGGCCCTTCTTCACATTGTCGGGGATCTCCGCCAGGTCCTTTTCATTCTCCTGGGGAATCAGAACCCGCTTGATACCGCCCCGCAGGGCTGCAAGCAGCTTCTCCTTCAGCCCGCCAATGGGCAGCACCTTGCCGCGCAGGGTGATTTCACCGGTCATCGCAATATCCTTGCGCACCGGGATGCCGGTCAGCACGGAGACGATGGTGGTGATCATGGCCACGCCAGCCGAAGGGCCGTCCTTCGGGGTTGCCCCCTCCGGCACGTGGACATGGATATCACGCCGTTCGAACAAGGTCGGCTTGATGCCGAATTTCAGTGCATTGGCCTTCACGTAAGATTCGGCCGCCTGCACCGATTCCTTCATCACGTCGCCCAGCTTGCCGGTGGTCTGGATGCGGCCCTTGCCGCGCAGCATCACCGCCTCAATGGTCAGCAACTCGCCGCCCACCTCGGTCCAGGCCAGACCGGTGGTCGCACCCACCTGATCCTCCAGCTCCGCCTCACCAAAGCGGAAGCGGCGCACGCCGGCGAACTTCTCCAGATTCTTCGGTGTCACCTTCACCTTGGTGACACCCTGCATCAGGATTTCCTTGATCGCCTTACGGGCCAGGTTCGCCAGCTCGCGTTCCAGCGACCGCACGCCGGCTTCACGGGTGTAGTAGCGGATCAGGTCGCGGAGTGCCTCGTCGCTGATGGCAAACTCGCCTTCCTTCAGCCCATGGTCGGTCACCTGCTTGGCGATCAGGTGGCGCTTGGCGATCTCCACCTTCTCATCTTCGGTGTAACCGGACAGGCGGATGATCTCCATACGGTCCAGCAGCGGCTGCGGCATCCGCAGCGAATTGGCCGTGCAGACGAACATCACGTCGGACAGGTCGTAATCCACCTCCAGATAATGATCGCTGAAGGTGCTGTTCTGTTCCGGGTCCAGCACTTCCAGCAATGCTGACGACGGGTCGCCGCGCCAGTCGGCGCCCAGCTTGTCGATCTCGTCCAGCAGGAACAGCGGGTTGGAGGTCTTGGCCTTCTTCATGCCCTGGATGATCTTGCCGGGCATGGAGCCGATATAGGTGCGGCGGTGACCGCGCACCTCGGCCTCATCACGTACACCGCCCAGCGACATGCGCACGAAGGTGCGGCCGGTGGCCTTGGCGATGGATTTGCCCAGCGAGGTCTTGCCCACACCCGGCGGACCGACGAGGCAGAGAATCGGACCCTTCACCTTATCCATGCGCTGCTGCACAGCCAGATATTCTAGGATGCGCTCCTTGACCTTCTCCAGACCGTGATGGTCGGCGTTCAGGATGGATTCGGCGCCCTTGATGTCCTTCTTGACCTTGCTGCGCTTCTTCCAGGGAATCGACAGCATCCAGTCCAGATAGTTGCGCACGACGGTCGCCTCGGCGCTCATCGGGCTCATGGTGCGCAGCTTCTTGACCTCGGCCTGGGCCTTTTCACGGGCTTCCTTGCTGAACTTGGTCTTGGCGATCTTTTCCTCGATCTCCGCCACCTCGTCCTTGCCGTCCTCGCCCTCGCCCAGCTCCTTCTGAATGGCCTTCATCTGCTCATTCAGATAGTACTCGCGCTGGGTCTTCTCCATCTGGCGCTTCACGCGGTTGCGGATGCGCTTTTCCACCTGCAGCACGCCGATCTCGCCTTCCATGAAGGCATAGACCTTCTCCAGCCGTTCAGCGACGGTGGGGGTCTCCAGCAATTGCTGCTTTTCGGGAATCTTCAGCTGCAGATGGCTGGCGATGGTATCGGCCAGCTTGCCCGGCTCCTCGATCTGGTTGATCGAGACCAGCACCTCAGGCGGAATCTTCTTGTTCAGCTTGATATATTGCTCGAACTGCGAGACGGCGGCGCGGGACAGCGCCTCCAGCTCCTGCGGCTCGCTGGCCGCTTCCTCGATCAGCTCGGCATAGGCCTGGAAGAACTCCTCGTTCTCACCGAACTTGGTGATGGTGGCGCGCTTACCGCCTTCGACCAGCACCTTCACGGTGCCGTCGGGCAATTTCAGCAGCTGCAACACCGTGCCGACGGTGCCGACACTATAGATGTCGGCCGGGGTCGGGTCATCCTGCGAGGCGTTCTTCTGGGTGACCAGCAGGATCTGCTTGTCATCCTTCATCACGTCTTCCAAGGCGCGGACCGATTTTTCGCGGCCCACGAACAGCGGGACGATCATATGGGGGAAGACGACGATGTCTCTCAGCGGAAGGACCGGGTAGAGAACACCACGGGGGATGTCCAGCATATCTATCTGCCTTCTGATCTCAATGCACCGCCAGCCCCGCTGGGCCTGGACCCGACCGCCCGCCCCAGATGGGCACGGCAATGAACGGTGGGTGACGGTTCAGCTGTTAACGTGGCACAGGGGTGTGCCCCCTTCAAGGGCTTGAACCGTGACCAACGCGCACTAAAGGTCAGGGCGGGCGGATAAAGCCACCCGTTGCGGGGGCGGAAAAATACAAAAAGGGCTGTCCGATCATCCCGGACAGCCCTTTGAACGTCGCTCAATCGATTAAAACCGATTCGAAATGCCTATATCTTGCCCAGCAGGGCCAGAATGGCCGTGGCAACCCAGCCGATCAGCATGAAGAAGACCGCATAGCCCCAGCCCACGGCGAAATGCAGCATGAACATCAGCAGGATGAGCGTGACGCAGATGATGCTGATGGTGGTGAAGCGGGTGAAGGAATGCCACCCTTCCGCATGTTCGCGCACAAGCTTGTCATTGACCACCGCCGGTCCGTGGCTGCCCGCCATGATTCTTCCTCCCTGACTGTCATATCGACCAGTTATGTCAATTATGTACAGGCGGAACGGTTCCATGCCAAGGGGGGAAGTGCCGACCGGGGACGGGACTAGCGGATATCCTTGACCAGCCGCAGCGTCTCTTCCCCATAGCCCTGTCTGGCATAGAAGGCACGGCCGCGCACATTGCTGGCGAACACATCCAGAGCCACATTGGCATAGCCCTGCCCACGGGCCCAGGATTCCACCGCCGCCATCAGGGCGGCGGCAACGCCCCTGCCCTCCGCCACCGGCGTGACGGCCAGCAGCGGCACATAGGCGCATTGCCGGTCGGTGAAGATATCCAGTTGCGGCTCGGCGTGGATGAAGCCCAGCCGTTCATCCCCGTCGCAGGCGATGAAGGTGACGGCACCGGGCCGGGGAGCTTCCAGCGTTTCATGCATGAAGGCACGCTGGAAATGCATCACCTCCTCCGCTGTCCGCCAGGCCAGATCGGCCACGCCGGCCAGACGCGGGGCCTGGGCGTGGATGAACGACAGGTCGTCGGCGGTGGCGGGGCGGATGATCATGGGATTTTAGCCGCTATAGGGACGATGCCACGGGGCAGATCACCGGTGCGGGCAACGCCGCCCCTTCGATATGGGCCACCGCCCCTTCCACCCGCACCCTTCCCTCACCGATCAGCCGCACAGCCAGGGGATAGGCCTGATGTTCCTGCACCAGCACGCGGGCGGCCAGATCGTCGGGCGTGTCACCGGTCAGTACCGGCACGGCGGCCTGCACGATGATCGGGCCTTCATCCATCACCTCGCGCACATAATGCACGGTGCAGCCATGGAAGCGCACACCGGCGGCCAGCGCGCGGGCATGGGTGTCGATGCCGGGGAACGACGGCAGCAGCGACGGGTGGATATTGATCAGACGGTCATGCCAATGGGCGACGAATCCACCCGTCAGCAGCCGCATGAAGCCGGCCAGACAGACCAGCCCGACGCCGGCCTGCTCCAGGGCCGCCGTCATCGCCGCCTCATGCGCCGGCTTGTCGGCGAAATCCTTCGGCTTCAGCACCAGACTGGGGATGCCGGCGGCGGTGGCACGGGCCAGCCCGCCGGCATCGGCCTTGTTGGAGATGACCAAGGCCACCTCCGCCGGGAAATCCGGATCGCGGCAGGCGTCGATCAGGGCCTGCAGGTTCGACCCCCGGCCGGAGATCAGGACGCCCAGGCGCAGCTTCACGACCAACGCTCCAGCCCGCTGATGGCCACCCGGTGATCGGCACCGTCACGCGGCACGACGGTGCCGATGCGGGTGACCTTTTCACCCTTTTCGGTCAGCAGCGCCAGGGCCTCGTCCGCCTTGTCGGCGGGGACGATGACCACCATGCCGATACCGCAATTGAAGGTGCGGGCCATTTCCGTGGCATCCACATTGCCGGTACGCTTCAGCCAGCCAAACACCGGCAGCAATTCCCAGGCGCCGGCATCCAGATCGACACCCAAGCCATCGGGCAGCACGCGCGGGATATTTTCCAGCAGGCCGCCGCCGGTGATATGGGCCATGGCATTCACCAGACCAGCGCGCACCGCCGCCAGCAGCGGCTTGACATAGATGCGCGTCGGGGTCAGCAGCGCCTCGCCCAGGCTGCGGCCTTCATCCCAGGGGCACGCACTTTCATAGGTCAGGCCGGAGACGCCCACCAGCTTGCGCACCAGCGAATAGCCGTTGGAATGCACCCCGCTGGAAGCCAGACCCAGCACCACGTCACCGGCCTGCACCTTGTCGCCCACCAGCACCTGGGAACGTTCCACGGCACCGACGGAGAAACCGGCCAGATCATAATCGCCCTCGGCATACATGCCGGGCATTTCCGCCGTCTCCCCCCCAACCAGGGCGCAGCCGGCCTGACGGCAGCCCTCGGCGATGCCGGCGACAATGGCGCGACCGGCGGTCACGTCCAGCTTGCCGGTGGCGTAATAATCCAGGAATAGCAGCGGCTCGGCGCCCTGCACCACCAGATCATTGACGCACATGGCCACCAGATCGATACCCACCGTGTCGTGATGGTTGGCATCGATGGCGACCTTCAGCTTGGTGCCCACACCATCGGTGGTGGACACCAGCAGCGGATCGTGGAAGCCGGCGGCACGCAGATCGAACAGGGCCCCGAAGCCACCCAGCCCGGCATCGGAGCCGGTGCGGGCGGTGGATTTCGCCAGCGGCTTGATGGCCTCGACCAGCGCATTGCCTGCATCGATATCGACACCGGCATCCCGGTAGGAATAGCTGCTCATCGCCTTCATCCTCGCTGCTGGCGTAAAGGGGGCCGGGTGCGGTAGAACCAACCGCAACAAACCCGGCACCGGACTGTTTAGACGGCGCCGAACATAGCAATATCGGAAGCCAAGGCAATGCCGGTTCCCTGCACCCCCGCTTTGCGCAAAGTCCTGTCCGCCACCCTGACCGTCCTGGCGCTGGCTCTGCCCGCCTGGGCCGCGCCGTCGGACGATCTGTTCACGGTGCGTGATGTTTCCGTCGATGTCACGGCGGATTCGGCCACGGCGGCGCGTGATCGCGGCATCCGCGACGGCCAGCGCAAGGCGTTTGAGGCTTTGTTCGACCGGCTGACCCCGGACAGCGCCCGCAGCGCCCTGTCCGGCCTGGACGGCGCCAGTATCGATCAGATGGTGCAGAGCTTTGAGGTGCAGGAGGAGCGGACGTCCGCCGTGCGCTATCTCGGCCGGCTGGCCGTCAGCTTCAATCCGGCGGCCGTGCGCAATTTCATGCGCAGCCGTGGTGTCTCTTATACAGAGGTGCGGTCCAAGCCGGTGCTGGTGCTGCCGGTGGACCAAACCGGCGGGGCGCCCGTGCTGTGGCAGGCGGAAACCGGCTGGCGGCAAAGCTGGGCCAACCTGCCGCTGCAGGGTGGCTTGGTGCCCGTAACCGTTCCTTATGGCGAAGCGGCGGATGTCGCCGATATCGGGGTGGAACAGGCCCTGTCCGGCGATGCTGTCGCCCTGCGACGCATCGCCGAGCGTTATCAGGCGGGTGAGGTTGCCGTCGCCGTACTGACCAACACCAGTGGCGGGGTGACCGCCACCGTCACCCTGCATCCCGCCAACGGCAGCGCGGAAAGCTTCACCATCAGCCAGCCAACGATGACGGCCAGCGGCGACGCCACCGCGCGGGGCAACCCGACTCTGCGCGAAGCCGTGAACAAGATCGTCGGCCGGCTGGAGGAACGCTGGACCGCCGCCAATGTGGTGGTGGGCGGGAATGAAGGCGGGCTGAGCCTGAAGGTGCCTTTCGCCGCCCAGAATGAATGGGTGGAAACCCGCCGCCGCCTTGCCAGGATTCCCACCATCACCCAGACCCGCGTTGTCTCCCTCGCGCGCGGCGGGGCAGAGCTGGAGCTGCGCTACATGGGCGGGCTGGAACAGTTGCGCAACGCCCTGGCCCAACAGGATCTGATCCTGAGCGAAGGCGGTGGTACTGGCGAACTGCGCTGGCGCGGGGCCGCAGCGGCGGCCAGCAGCACGCCTGCCCCAGCCCCGGCGGTGCCGTAAGGCAAGGTTGCTGGCAAAGCGGTTCGGTCAAAAACGGCATCGGCGCACAGGCCCCGATGCCTTTTTTTTATGTCCCCCACCGAGCAGACGCCAAAAAGCCAACGATCAGAAGCGCTTGGCGATCCATGCACGGCTTTGGACACATTATTCCTGAAACATGGGGATAATTTCATTAAAAGCGACTGGACAACCGGAACATTATGGGAACATCTTTTCCCCAGCCGTGGATAATGGGGAATATGGGCATGGGGGTCCGGGTGGGGGCCGGGGCCTCTATAAGGCGCCTGCAAAAGCGCCTAGATTAAATTCAGAACCTGCCTTCGCCGGATCACGCCCAGATGACAACCGAAAAACCGAATCCAATGCTGCATGTGCCGAACCTGATCACAGGTGGCCGCCTGCTGGCCGTGCCGGTGACGGTTTGGCTGATCTTGTCCGACCATCTGACCCTGGCTTTCTGGCTGTTCATGCTGGCGGCCGTTTCTGATGGGCTGGACGGGATGATCGCGCGGCTGTTCCGGGCGCGCAGCAAGCTGGGTGCCTGGCTGGACCCGCTGGCCGACAAGGCCCTGCTGGTGGGCTGCTTCGTGGCCATGGCCACGGTGGGGCTGGTGCCGCTCTGGCTGGTAGCGCTGATTCTGCTGCGGGATATCACCATTATCCTGGGGCTGGCCGTGCTGCTGGTGATGCTGCGCGAAAGGCTGTCCATCCAGCCGCTCTGGGTGGGCAAGCTGAATACCGCGCTGCAACTGGCCTTGGCGGCGCTGATTTTGGCCGTCTATGGCGCCCGTCTGGCCCCGGAAGAATATGTGTTGCCGGCGGAACTGCTGGTCGCCGCTACCACGCTCTGGTCGATGGTGGCCTATGTGCTGCGCGGATTGTTCATCCTGCGCACACGTGATGCCGGGGATGATGCCGGCGACCAATCGGGAGACGCGGCATGACGGCCGGACGGCAATGGCGATTCTGGGTCTGGGGGCTGGTGGTTTTCATCGCCCTGGTCTGGCTGCTGCGCAGCATGTTGGCCCCGTTCGTGGCCGGCATGGCGCTGGCCTATCTGCTGGACCCGGTGACCGACCGGCTGGAACGGCATATGCCGCGCTGGGCCGCCACCAGCGTGGTTCTGCTGGGATTCGCCCTCACGGCGGTACTGGCCCTGCTGTTGTTGGTTCCGCTGCTGCAGGGCCAGATCGTGCAATTGATCGATGCCGCCCCGCAATGGATCGCCTGGGCCAAGCGGGAACTGCTGCCGCAGATTCAGCGCTTCATCAACCGGCTCTCGCCGGAGGATGTGGAACGGCTGCGCAGTGCCGCCGGTGATTATGCCGGCACCGCGATGAGCTGGACGGCCGATTTCCTGAAAGGGCTGGTGAGCCAGGGTGTTGCCCTGGTGGATATCATCTCCGTCACCTTCATTACCCCCATCGTCGCCTTTTACCTGTTGCGCGACTGGGATCGGATGGTCGGCGCCATCAATGGCTGGCTGCCCCGCCAGCAGGCCGACACCATCCGTGAACAGGCCCGCGCGGTGGACACCACCCTGGCCGGATTCGTGCGCGGGCAGGCCACGGTCTGTCTGGCGCTGGGCAGTTTCTATGCCATCGCCCTAACGCTGGCCGGGCTGGATTTCGGCCTGATCGTCGGCATGGTGTCCGGCCTGCTCTCCTTCATCCCCTTTGTCGGCTCGCTGGTGGGGTTCTGTGCCTCTGTCGGTATCGCCCTGTTCCAGTTCGACGAGCTGTGGCGGGTCGGCATCGTGGTCGGCATTTTCTTCTTCGGTCAGGCCGTGGAAGGCAATGTGCTGACGCCAAAGCTGGTGGGCGACAAGGTGGGGCTGCATCCGGTCTGGGTAATCTTCGCCTTGATGGCCGGCGGAGCGCTGTTCGGATTCGTCGGCGTGCTGCTGGCCATGCCGGTGGCGGCCGTCATCGGCGTACTGGTCCGATTCGCCATCACCCGCTACCTGGATAGCAGCCTTTATCACGGCCCCCAGCCGCCAGCGCCGCCCTGCCCTGACTTGGGCGCCGACCCGCTTCCCGCCAATCCCGCCGCGGAAGGAACCGACCTCCGCCGCCCCGCAGATATTCCGGCCGCACCATGATCATGGATACGACAATGCCCATCGGCTCCCTTCCTCCGGGACTGCCGTTGAGCAGCACCCGGCAAATCCCCCTGGATCTGGGTCACCGTTCCGCCATGGGCGAGGCGGATTTTCTGGTGGCCCCCGGCAACCAGGATGCCGTCGCCTGGCTGGACAGCTGGCCGGACTGGCCGGCCCCGGCCCTGGTGATTTTCGGGCCCAGCGGTTCTGGGAAAAGCCATCTGGCGCAGATCTGGCGCGCCCGTGCGCGCGCCAACCTGTTGCAGGTGGATGATCTGCGTACCGACGACCTGCCCGACCTGCTGCACCCGACCCGCGCCGCCGTACTGGATGGGGCGCAGCAGGTGGCCGGCGACCCGGTGCTGGAACGCGCTTTGTTCCATCTCTACAATCTGGCCCGCGATGCTGGCGGCCATCTGCTGCTGCTGGCAGACAAGGCGCCCATCAATTGGGTGCTGCGCCTGCCGGACCTGCGTTCGCGCCTGCTGGCGGCCCCGGCAGTCGGCATGGCCGCCCCTGATGATGCCCTGTTCATGGCCGTGCTGGTGAAGCTGTTTGCCGACCGGCAGATCAGGGTGGGCGAGGATGTGATTGTCTGGCTGCTGACCCGCACGGAGCGCAGCTTTGCCAATGCCCGCCGGGTGGTGGACCTGCTGGACCGGGAGGCGCTGGCCGCCAAGAAGCCGATCACCGTGCGATTCTGCCGGCAAATTCTGGGCGACAGCGGCGAGTCGGCCTGGGCCTGATCGGCCTGCCCACCGGTCAACCGCCTTCCAGCAGCCGCACCTCTCGCCCCCGGTGATTCTTTTTCAGGTAATCCAGCCAGTCAGCCGGCCAATGCGCCGTGGCCCGCTGATAGATGGCGGGCAAGGCCGCCAGCAATTCATCCCGGCAGCCCAGCATTTCCCCGCCCATTTCCAGGATGCGCAGATTGGGCCAGGCCTGGGGCCGGATACGCGCCACCTCCGCCAAAGCCTCCGCCGCCGGCCGATCCGACCGCGCCTGGGCCAGAATCAGCGCCATCGCTGCGGTGGACCGCGACACGCCCATATGGCAATGCACCAGAAGATGCGCCTTTCCCGGCGGCTCTGCGGTCAGGCTGCGCCCGAAATCCAGAATCTGGCGCACATGCGCCGGCTGCGGCGGCTGTTTACCGGGCACCGGCTCCACCACATCATCGAATCGCAAATCCAGCCGTACATGCTCACCATAGCCGTTGAAGATTGGCAGCTTGGACCGGCCAGGGTCCATGATCGACAGCATATGGCTGACGCCGACCCGGCAATGGTCAGGCAATTCCTCGATCCCGCATACAGTGATGCGGAAGGGGGCATATTGGGTGCTGAGCATAAAAAACCCGCCGAGACTGATCTGTCTGGCGAGTATATCGGGATTTGATGTCAGTATGTTGTTTCAAGGTTGGTGGGCGCACAAGGACTCGAACCTTGGACCCGCTGATTAAGAGTCAGCTGCTCTACCAACTGAGCTATGCGCCCAACCTTGAGAGGCTGCAACGGTCAGGGATCAAGGTTGGTGGGCGCACAAGGACTCGAACCTTGGACCCGCTGATTAAGAGTCAGCTGCTCTACCAACTGAGCTATGCGCCCAACCTTGATATCCGCCGGAGCGGCCATTTTTGGGAATGGTGGGCGCACAAGGACTCGAACCTTGGACCCGCTGATTAAGAGTCAGCTGCTCTACCAACTGAGCTATGCGCCCATTCCCAACCCGCTTTCGCGGCCCCGACGCGTCGTTCATCGCGTCGAGGCGCGCTGTGTAGCAAAGGGTTCACACCTTGTCGACAAGAAAATGAAGGCTGCCGACCGGGATTTCACGCAGCCGGGCACTGCACGCAATTCAACCCTCTGCCCCACCCCTGCCAGGGTCAAAGGTCACCCATCCCCCGGCGCGACATGCGCACATCCCGATGCACATGCACCGACAGCAGCAGGCCGAAACCGATCATCACCCCCAACGTCGCCGTGCCGCCATAGGAGATCAACGGCAGCGGCACGCCCACCACGGGGATCAGCCCCATGATCATGGCCACATTGATGAAGAGATAAAGGAACAGGTTCACCGTGACGCCCAACGCCAGCAGCTTGCCGAACTGATGGCGACAGCGCCCGGCAATGATGAAGCCATAAAGCAGCATCAGCCCATAGAGGAACAGGAAGAACAGGCTGCCCACTAGCCCGAACTCCTCCGCCAGCATGGTGAAAATGAAGTCGGTCTGCTTTTCCGGCAGGAAGTTCAGATGGCTCTGCGTGCCCTGCAAGAAGCCCTTGCCCATGAGCCCGCCGGAGCCAAACGCGATCTTTGACTGGGTGATGTGATAGCCGGTGCCCAGCGGATCGCTGTCCGGGTCCAGAAAAGTTTCCACCCGGTCGCGCTGATAATCATGCAGCACGAACTGCCAGGTCAGCGGCACGGCAATGATGACGGCGGCGATAAGCACGCCGAACTTCCACAGCCGCACCCCGGACAAGAAGAACAGCGCCCCCGCCGCCATTATCAGCATCAAGGAAGTGCCGAGGTTGGGCTGGGCCAGCACCAGCGCCACCGGCGCCCCCACCAGCAACAAGGGCGGAATCAGAAAGGGGATGCGGCCGCTATCTTCCAGCGTGGCGCCATGGAAATAGCGGGCCAGGACCATCACCAGCGTGACCTTCATGATTTCCGACGGCTGCAGCTGGATGATGCCCAGATCGATCCAGCGCTGCGCCCCCTTGCCAACATTGCCGAATAAATCCACCCCGATCAGCAGCACCATGACGATGCCGTAAAGTGGATAGGCCAGCTTCATCCAGAGCCGAATATCGATCAGGGCGATCAGCAGCATCACCACCAGCCCGACGCCGAAGCGCAGCATCTGGCGCGAGGCCCAGGGATCGAAATGGCCATTGGCGGCGGAATAGAGCATGGCAAAGCCGATGCTGGCCACCAGGGTGATCAGGAAGACCAGACTCCAGGAAATCTGGCCCAGCTTCTCCCCGATGGTCATCGCCCCCCGGTCAATGGAGAGGTCCAGGCTCATGGCTATTGCCCCGTGCTGCCGGCATCAGGCCGGGAAGGTGCGGCGGCCGGTTCCGGCTGCTGGGCCACGCTGGCGCGGGCCGCATCCAGCATCTGGCATTCCAGCAGAATGTCGCGGGCAATCGGCCCCGCGACACCGCCGCCGCTGCCGCCATGTTCAACGAACACGGCACAGGCATATTTCGGCGCCTCCACCGGTGCATAGGCGACGAACAGCGCGTGATCGCGCTCCCGCCAGGCCAGATCCTCGTTCTTGCGCACGCCGCTATTGCGTTCCGCCATGGAGATGCGGCGCACCTGGGCGCTGCCTGATTTGCCCGCCATCTCCATCCCCGAAATGGTGATGCGCGATTTGAAGGCGGTGCCGCCCGGCACATTGGTCACGGCATTCATGCCTTTCAGCACAACTGCCAGATTTTCCGGCTTCACATCAATGCGCGGCCATTCCGTCTGTTCGCGGTACTGGCCTTCGATCATCTTGGCCAGATGCGGCTGCACCGCATGGCCACTGGCCAACCGCGCCGTCATCACGGCCAGTTGCAAGGGCGTCGCCAGCACATAGCCCTGGCCCATACTGGCGATCAGGGTTTCACCGGGGTGCCAGGAGGCCTTCAACGCCCGGCGCTTCCAGGCTGGGTCGGGCACCAGCCCCGGCCGTTCCCCCGGCAACTCCAGCCCCACCTTGTCGCCCAGCCCGAATTTGCGGGCCATGGCGGCGATTCGGTCCATGCCGATGCGCTGGGCCAGATCGTAGAAATAGACGTCACAGCTGTTCATCAGCGCGCCGACCATATCCAGGGTGCCATGGCCACCGCGCCGCCAGCAATGGAAGCGGTGGCTGCCCAGTTCGATATGGCCGGAGCAATTGACCCGATGATCGGCATTGACGATGCCCGATTCCAGCGCTGCCAAAGCCGTGATCATCTTGAAGGTTGATCCCGGTGGATATTGCCCGGCAATCGCCTTGTTGATCAGCGGCGTCCGCTCATCCTTCAGCAGCGTCTGATAGGCATCATAGCCAATGCCCATGGCGAACTGATTGGGATCGAAGGCGGGGCAGGAACAGAGTGCCTGGATACCGCCGGTGCGCACATCCATCACCACGGCGGCAGCGCTCATCTCCGCCGACAGCCGCTGATGCACATAATGCTGCAGCTTGGCATCCAGCGTCAGCGTGGTTTCCCGCCCCGGCTGGCCATTATCGCGTGACAATTCACGAATCACCCGACCAACGGCATTAACCTCCAGCTGCTGGGTGCCGGCCGCACCCCGCAGGGCAGAATCAAACTGCTTTTCCACCCCGCCCTTGCCGATGCGGAAACCCGGCAGAGTCAACAGCGGATCATCGGATTTCTCCAGATCCTTGTCCGTCGCGGCGCCGACATAGCCCAGCACATGGGCCAAAGCCTCCCCGAACGGGTAGGAACGGACCTGCCCGACATCGATGGAGATGCCCGGCAGATCGGGCAGGTTGACCTCAATGGCGGAAACCTGATCCCAGCTCAGATTTTCCTTGATGGTAATCGGGGCAAAGGCGCGGGAGCGCTGCAGGTCACGCTGGATGCGCCGTTCATCGGCCTCCGTCAGCGGCACCAGCTTGCCGACCTCATCCAGAATCTGCCGCACGTCGCCGGCGCGTTCCGACACCACGGTGACGCTGAAATTCTGCTCATTCACCGCCAGCGGCACGCCGAACCGGTCCAGTATCTGGCCGCGCGGCGGGGCCACCAGCCGCAGCGAGATTCGGTTATCATCCGCCAGCATACTGTAGCGGTCGCGCTCCACGATCTGCAGGTAATAGAGCCGCCCCACCAGTGCGGAAACGGCAGCCACCTGCATACCGCCCAGCACCAGCGTGCGGCGGCTCAGCATACGCTGTCGCTCGGCATCGCGATCATAGGCGGACAAGATTGTCTCCTCAGCTCAAATAGGCGCGGTGCAGACGTTGCAGCAGATATGTCGGCAGCGGGAATATTGCCACCCCCAGGGCGGCATGGACCAGCACTGGTCGCGCATCCAGCAGATGCGCGCTCATCAGGGCAAAGACCAGCCATTGTACAGCCGACGCCCCGAACGCCACCAGGGCGAAGCCAAGCCATAGCATCCCAAAAGACCGGCCCAGGAAAAAGCGGCGCTGGGTGATCAGCAGCCAATAGGTCAGAATCAGATAAAGCGAGGTCACCCCCAGCGGCGAACCGCTGATCAGGTCATGCAGGACGCCCAGGGCGAAAACCACCAGCGGGCGCAGCAAATCCGGCCGGTGGATGACCCAGTAGAACAGGCAGATCAACACCAGTGGCGGTGTCACCACCGAATAGCCGGGCAAGGGCAAGGGCACAATGGCCAGCAGCATGGCCACCACGATGGACCCGAAGGGAAGCAGGTTGCGCGCGGTTTGATCAAGACGATGCCAGAAACCACCGGCCAAGGCCGAACCCCTCACTGCATCGCGCCCGGTTGTGCGGCTTCCGCCGCCAGCCCGCCGGTGCCACCGAACCGGACAATCTGCAGATGTTCCAGACGGGAAAGGTCGGCCATGGGCACAACATGGGGCTGACCATCCTGGCCAATTTCCATCACCCCCACCGGCAGGCCGGGCGGGAACAGCCCGCCATGACCGGAGGTAAAGACCCGTTCACCGGGCGAAACCGCCGTATTGCCCGGCACATAAAGCAGGGTCGGGTGATCGGAATTATCGCCGGCCAGCATGGCGCGCTGGCGGCTGGTTTCCAGCACCACGGGGATGCGGGCATTGAGATCGGTGATTAGCAGCACGCGGGAAGACCATTCCCCCACCTGCACCACGCGGCCCACCAGCCCCTGGCCAGACATGGCCGCCTGCCCACGCTCCACACCGTCGCGCGCACCGGCGGTGATGACAACAGTGCGCACGAAGGCACCACCCGGATCGCCCACCACGCGGGCGGTGATGAAGCGGGCCGGCGGATCGGCCTTGAAGGCCAGCAGGGAGCGCAGGGAACCGTTTTCCGCCTCCAGCCGCAGGGCCACCTGCTCCCACTGGCGCAGGCGTGTATTCTCCTCCCGCAGCCGGGCATTCTCTTCATGCAGATCGACCAGCTGGCGCCCATATTCCAGCGCATCGGCCACGCTGGCGGCCGGACGAGACATCACATTGAGAATCGGGGTGAAGGCATCGGTCACGCGGGCGCGGGCCTGATCGACCGCGCCGACATTGACATGCCCGATCATCATCAGCGCGACGGCGGCCAGCACCAGCAGCGGGAAGTAGAATCGCTGCATCAAGCCCCAGAAAGGGGCTGCGATCCGCACGACCGATCCGTTGTTGCGCGTCTTCACCGGGGAATGTCCCGTTATTGGGCCGACGGCGGAAAGCCGGCGACTGGGTTAAAGGTGCCAGGGTTACCGGCAGCTTACCGCCAAAAGTGAAATTAAACCGTTAACAAGCGGCTGTAAATTGCTGCTTTTCAATGCAGCAGGGCCGCGAATATCGCGGCCCTGTCCTGACGCCTCACATGCGGATCAGCACGTTGCGCAGGCTTTCCTCTTCCAGCGCGCGGCCGGAGCCCAGCGCCACACAGGAAAGCGGATCGTCGGCAATCGAAACCGGCAGGCCGGTGGCATGGCGCAGCACGAAATCCAGATTGGCCAGCAGCGCACCGCCACCGGTCAACACAATACCCTTGTCAACAATATCCGCCGCCAGTTCGGGAGCGGTATGTTCCAGGGCGACCTTCACCGCCTCAATGATCTGGCTGACCGGTTCGGCCAAGCTCTCGGCGATCTGCCGTTCGCTCATCACCAGTTCCTTGGGCACGCCATTCATCAGGTCGCGGCCCTTGATCTCCATCACCCGGCCTTCGCCATCTTCCGGCGGGCAGGCGGAGCCGATTTCCTTCTTGATGCGCTCGGCAGAGCCTTCACCGACCAGCAGGTTATGGTGACGGCGGATATAGCCGATGATCGCCTCATCCATCTTGTCGCCGCCGACGCGGGCGGAGCGGGCATAGACGATGCCGTTCAGCGACAGCACGGCCACTTCCGTGGTGCCGCCACCGATATCCACCACCATGCTGCCCGTCGGTTCCGTCACCGGCAGACCAGCGCCAATGGCGGCGGCCATCGGCTCTTCGATCAGGGAGACGCGGCGCGCACCGGCGGCTTCCGCCGATTCCTGAATGGCGCGACGTTCCACAGCGGTGGAACCCGACGGCACGCAGATGACGATCTCCGGGCTGGTGAAGCTGCGGCGATTGTGCACCTTGCGGATGAAATGCTTGATCATTTCCTCCGCCACTTCGAAATCAGCAATGACGCCGTCGCGCAAGGGGCGGATGGCCTGGATGTTACCCGGTGTGCGGCCCAGCATCAGCTTGGCCTCGTCACCCACGGCAAGCACCTGCTTCTTGCCGCGCAGGTCGCGGATTGCGACCACCGACGGTTCATTCAGAACGATGCCGCGTCCCTTGACATAGACCAGCGTATTCGCCGTTCCCAGGTCGATCGCCATGTCGGCCGAGAACATACCGAGCAGGTTTGAAAGCATGGATGAAAAATATCTCTGAATGTCCGGATTTTGCCGCCCTTGGTGCGGCCGAACCCCGGATATGCCGAACCGCGACTGTTGCATAGACCATTTAGTCCCGGTCCCTCAAGCCTTGAAAGCCGCAGCAAGTCAGATTCTATATGGCATTTTAGCGATTGGTGAACATCCTGCGCACATCCGCATGTCGCGGCGGAGATTGCGGCAGGAATAGGGCGGAAGGCTGCGACATATCCCGGTTCCGACCGCCTTATCATGAAAAGACAATCCCCGCCGGCCAGGGGCCGACGGGGATATCACGGGACTCGGGAAAAAAGGGCAAACCCGATCAGGCCGACATGGCCACCGGTGCCGTCTTCTGCCGCTTGGTAACCAGCTTGTTCAGGGCATGGATATAGGCACGGGCGGAAGCAACCAGCGTGTCCGCATCGGCCCCCTGGCCATTGACCGACTTGCCGCTCTCTTCCAGCCGCACGGTCACCTCTGCCTGGGCATCGGTGCCCGCTGTCACGGCATGGACCTGATAAAGCTGCAACTTGGCCTCATGCGGGAAGGCCAGTTTCAGGGCATTGAACACGGCATCCACCGGGCCATTGCCGAAGGCCACCACCGGGGCGATGGGCTTGCCATCCACCTCCAGTTCCAGCACGGCATGTTGCGGCCCGCGGGAACCGGCCACGACATGCAGCGCCTGGAAGCGGATATGTTCGTGCTGACGGCCAGCCTCGTCATCCATGATGGCGACGATATCTTCGTCGTAAATATCCTTCTTACGGTCGGCCAGATCCTTGAAGCGGCCAAACGCGTCATTGATCTGGTTCTCGCCGATCTCATCATAGCCAAGCTCCTTCAGCTTGGCGCGGAAGGCGGCGCGGCCGGAATGCTTGCCCATGACCAGGGAGGAACGGTTGAGACCCACCGATTCCGGGGTCATGATCTCATAGGTTTCGGCATGTTTCAGCATGCCATCCTGATGGATGCCGCTTTCATGGGCAAAGGCATTGGCGCCAACGATCGCCTTATTGGGCTGCACCTGGAACCCGGTGATGGTGGAAACCAGCCGGGAAATGCGGGTGATATGTTCGGTCTTGATGCCGGTGGTGCAGCCGATCAGATCATGGCGGGTGCGCAGCGCCATCACCACTTCTTCCAGCGAGGCGTTGCCGGCGCGTTCGCCCAGGCCGTTGATGGTGCATTCGACCTGACGCACACCGGCGCCGATGCCGGCCAGGGAATTGGCCACGGCCAAGCCCAGATCATTATGGCAATGTACGGAGAAGATGGCCTTGTCGCTGTTCGGCACGCGGGTCATCACGTCGCGGAACATCGCGGCATATTCTTCCGGCAGGGCATAGCCCACCGTATCGGGAATATTGATGGTGGTGGCACCGGCCTTGATGGCAGCTTCCACGGTACGGCAAAGGAAATCACGGTCCGACCGGCTGCCATCCTGGGCCGACCATTCCACATCATCCACCAGATTGCGGGCATAGGTGACGTAATCGATGGTGCGCTGCAGCACCTCTTCTTCCGTCATCTTCAGCATATACTTCATATGCACCGGGCTGGTGGAGATGAAGGTGTGGATGCGCTTGCGGGGGGCAAACTGCAAAGCTTCCGCCGCACGGTCAATATCGGCGCGGGCGGTGCGGGCCAGGGCGGCGATGACGCTGTTCTTCGCCAGCTTGCCCACTTCGCGCACGGATTCGAAATCACCATTCGACGCGATGGGGAAACCGGCCTCGATGACATCGACACCCATTTCTTCCAACACCGCCGCGATGCGCAGCTTTTCTTCCAGATTCATGGAGCAGCCGGGCGCCTGCTCCCCATCACGCAAGGTGGTGTCGAAAATGATGACGCGGTTCTTGTCGCGGGAAATGCTGGTCATGATCGTCGGTCCCTGAAGCCCTGGGGCACCGTCATTCTTGATTAGCGGTGCCGTGGTTGGTTTTGGCGGGCAAGCCGTCCATTGCCGGTCGAATGGAGATCAATCTGGATGATCGCATTTGGCCGGTGATGGCCTGACCCGTCGGATCAGATCGGCGGTGCGCATAGGGCGCGCACCCAGTCCCCTGAACGCGAACCCGTCCATCAGTGATGGGACGGGACACAGAGCGCTCAGGGGCTGATTAGTCGTAGCCCGCCCAGGCCAAGCGCCTTGGACGCCAGCAGCAGGGCAAAGGTCAGGAACAAGCCGGATGCGCACAGCACGGCCATGGCGGGGGAACGATCCCCGGCGATGGCTTCAGGCTGTTGGCGACGGCTGGTCACAGGGTGACGTCCTGATTGAGGGTAAAAGATATGACAGCCGGAACTGAACCGACCGCCGTTCGATAATCTTTATGCCGCAATTGACTTAGCCGCAATAGCTTTGTCAGGCAAAAATCTGTCGTCCTCGCAAGGCAGCGATGCCGGAAGTTGCGTCAGGCGGTAACGCTGACACTGGTTTCGCTGAAGGCCACAGCGATGGTGATGGTCTCCGTGCGCACATAGGTCTGCGTGACCACCAGCGCATCCGCGCCCCCTTCCCCTGCTGCTTCTGCGCTGCCCGCCGCATCCGCATTGGCATCGCCCAGCGCCCCTTGCAGGCGCGTCAGGATCTGATCGCTGGCGGCAAGATCGTCGCGGGCGGCCCGCAACTCCTCCTCCCGTTCCTTGCGTTCCTCTTCCGTCAGGGGGCGGCCCCGCTGTTCGGCGCGTTGGGTTTCCGCCTGGGTCAGCATGGTGCGGGCCCGGCCGGCAACGTCACGGACTTCCTGCACATAGGAACGCGCAAAGCCGGTGGTGACACCGCCCGCCGTCATACCGGGCGGAGCAGCCACCCGGATATTGGGATCACCCTCCCCTGCGGCAATGGCCGCCGCCCGTTCCGCGGGGCTGGCATCCTGCCCCTCCACAATTCCCTTGGCCTCCGCCGCCAGCCCCTTGGTGATACCAGCCGCCTCACGCGCAATGCGGGCTAGCTTGGCACCATCGCCCTTGGCGGCGGCCTGACGGGCTTCCTGTTCCAGTTCACTGATACGGCGGCGCGATTGCTGCAGCTTTTCCGCGGCCGCCTTCTGGTTCATCTCTGTCCGGGCTTTATTCATATAGTCGGAGAGCGCATCGGCACCAGCCGCATTCTTCGCGGCACCATCAAAGGCGTCACCGGACAGGCCCAGGCTCATCAACCGTTTATAGATGGCATCGTTGGACTTGCCACCCTTAATGCTGCCCTTGTCGGCCGCCGACTCGTCCTTACGGTTCCGGTCCCGCTCCCCCACCGCCTGATCGATGTGACGTTCGATCTGCGCTTTCAACGCCTTGGCGTTGGTGGCGGAAAAGAGCGGACTCGCATTTAGCGATATCATCTTTGCCCCCGCACGATAGATCCTTTTGATCTATACCCACGATAAGCCATTCGCGCGGCGGCTGCAATATCTGCCCAAACAAAACGCCCGGCCCCCTCTCAGGGGCCGGGCGTTTGAACGATCAGGCTTCAGACAGAAGCAACCGATCAGTTCTTGGACTTGTCCACCAGCTTGTTGGCGGAGATCCAGGGCATCATGGCGCGCAGCTTGGCGCCCACTTCTTCGATCGGATGCTCGGCCTCAATGCGACGGGTCGCCTTGAAGGACGGGGTACCGGCCTTGTTTTCCAGCATCCAGTCGCGGACGAAGCGGCCCGACTGAATGTCGGCCAGAACGCGCTTCATCTCGGCCTTGGTCTCGTCCGTCACGATGCGCGGACCGGTGACATAGTCACCATATTCGGCCGTGTTGGAGATGGAGTAGCGCATGTTGGCGATGCCGCCTTCGTAGATCAGGTCCACGATCAGCTTCACTTCATGCAGGCACTCGAAATAGGCCATTTCCGGGGCGTAACCGGCTTCGACCAGGGTTTCGAAACCAGCCTGGATCAGCTTGGTCAGGCCGCCGCAGAGCACGGCCTGTTCACCGAACAGGTCGGTTTCGCACTCTTCCTTGAAGGTGGTTTCGATGATGCCCGAACGGCCACCGCCAACGGCGCAGGCATAGGACAGGGCGATATCGAAAGCATTGCCGGACGCGTTCTGGTGAACAGCCACCAGGCAGGGAACGCCGCCGCCCTTCTTGTACTCACCGCGCACGGTGTGGCCGGGGCCCTTCGGCGCGATCATGAACACGTCGGTGTCCTGGCGCGGCTCGATCAGGCGGAAATGCACGTTCAGACCGTGGGCGAACGCGATGGCGGAACCCTGCTTCAGGTTCGGGCCGATCTCGTTATTGTACAGCTCTGCCTGATGCTCATCCGGGGTCAGGATCATGATCAGGTCGGCAGTGGCCGCAGCCTCCGCCGGGGTGACGCAGGTGAAG
This sequence comes from Niveispirillum sp. BGYR6, assembly GCF_027568365.1. NCBI lineage: Bacteria > Pseudomonadati > Pseudomonadota > Alphaproteobacteria > Rhodospirillales > Azospirillaceae > Niveispirillum > Niveispirillum sp. BGYR6. The sequence continues at coordinate 519,618 of NZ_JANLNL010000002.1, forward strand.
CCGGCGGCTTCAGCCTTGGCGCGGGTCGGCGAATTGGCCTTCAGCGCGATGATCACGTCCTTCACGCCGCTGTCGCGCAGATTCTGGGCATGGGCGTGGCCCTGGCTGCCATAGCCGACGATGGCGACCTTCTTGCCCTTGATCAGGTTGACGTCGGCGTCGCGATCATAATAGACGCGCATGGGAATCTTCCTTTGTGTTCAGACAGATGTTGGATTGCCGGATTGCCGGCGTTGGACAAGTGAAACGCTGTATCAGAAGGCCGCCGTGCCGCGCGACAGGGCAACCGCCCCGGTGCGGCTGACATCGACAAGGCCGAGTTGGCGCATCAGATCGATGAAGCGGTCCAGATCCTCACCGGTGCCGGTGATTTCGAAAACGAAGCTGGTAATGGTGGCATCCACCACGCGCGCCTTGAAGATATCGGCGATGCGCAGGGCCTCCACCCGCTTCTCGCCGGAGCCCACCACCTTCACCAGGGCCATTTCCCGGTCGATGAAGGGGCCTTCCAGGGTCAGATCCTTGACCTTGTGGACGGGCACCAGACGATCCAGCTGCACCTTGATCTGTTCGATGATCATCGGCGTGCCAGAGGTGACGATATTGATGCGCGACAGGCTTTCATTGCTGTCGACCTCGGCCACCGTCAGGCTTTCGATATTATAGCCACGGCCGGAGAACAGGCCGATGACCCGCGCCAGCACGCCCGGCTCGTTATCGACCAGAACAGCGATGGTATGGCGGCGGATGGTATCTTGGGTCGTCACTTGAAACAGCTCCCGGACGGGTTGCACAGCGGATGGGATAAAAGGAACCGGCGGATCAGACCAGTACCATCCCCTCCTCTGGCGTTGCCTCGCTCACACGGTCTTCCGGCCCCAGCAGCATTTCATTATGCGCCTTGCCGCCAGGGATCATGGGGAAGCAGTTTTCCTTGGAATCGACGCACATATCGACGATCACGGCGCGCGGCGTCTCAATCATCTCCCGGATGACGTCATCCACTTCCGACACCTTGGTTGCACGCAGGCCCACACCGCCGAATGCATCGGCCAGCTTCACGAAATCGGGCAATGCCTCAGAATAGCTTTCCGAATAGCGCGAACCGTGCAGCAGCTCCTGCCACTGGCGGACCATGCCCATCCATTGATTGTTGAGGATGAACACCTTGACCGGCAGGCGATACTGCAGGGCGGTGGACATTTCCTGGATATTCATCTGGATGGAGGCCTCACCGGCCACATCGATGCAGAGCGCGCCGGGATTGGCGATCTGCGCCCCGATGGCGGCCGGCAGGCCGTAGCCCATGGTGCCCAGACCGCCAGAGGTCAGCCAGCGGTTCGGCTTGTTAAACGGCAGGAACTGCGCCGCCCACATCTGGTGCTGCCCCACCTCGGTGGAGATGAACACGTCATCACGGCCAGCAATGGCGGCGCGCAGGCGTTCCAGCGCGAATTGCGGCTTGATAACCCGGTCGGTCTTCTCATACCGCAGGCATTCGCGGGCCCGCCAGAAATTGATCTGGTCCCACCAGACCTTCAAGGCCGCCTGATCGGCGCGCTTGTTGCGCGCCTTCCAGATGCGGATCATATCTTCCAGCACATAGGCGGCATCGCCGACGATGGGCAGATCGACCCGGATATTTTTGTTGATGTTCGACGGATCGATATCGATGTGGATCTTCTTGGAATTGGGCGAGAACTCACTGACCTTGCCGGTGACGCGATCATCAAACCGGGCGCCGACGCAGACCATCAGGTCGCAGCCATGCATGGCCAGATTGGCCTCGTAGGTGCCGTGCATCCCCAACATGCCCAGCCATTGCTGATCATGCGCCGGGAAGGCGCCCAGGCCCATCAGGGTGGTGGTGCAGGGATAGCCGGTCATCCGCACCAGTTGGGTCAGCAACTGGCTGGCCACCGGGCCGGAATTGATGACGCCGCCGCCGACATAGAAGATCGGCTTCTTGGCATTGGCCAGCAGTTCCACCGCCTCTTCCACCTTGTTCAGGTCGGGCTTGACCTGCGGGCGGTAGGACTTGGGCAGGCTTTCGCCCGGCGTGCGATAGACACCGTCGGCGAACTGCACATCCTTGGGAATATCAATGACCACCGGGCCGGGCCGGCCCGACTTGGCGACGTAAAACGCCTCATGCACCGTGCGGGCGAGGTTGTTGACGTCCTTGACCAAGTAATTGTGCTTGGTGGCCGGGCGGGTGATGCCGGTCGTGTCGCATTCCTGGAAAGCGTCATTGCCGATCAGATGCGTCGGCACCTGGCCGGTCAGGCAGACGATTGGAATGCTGTCCATCAGCGCATCAACCAAGCCGGTGACGGCATTGGTGGCGCCAGGGCCGGAGGTGACGAGGACGACACCGACCTTGCCGGACGAGCGCGCATAGCCCTCAGCCGCGTGAACCGCCGCCTGTTCATGGCGAACCAGGATGTGGCGGATATGGTTCTGCTTAAACAGCGCATCGTAGATGGGTAGTACCGCCCCGCCCGGATAGCCGAAAATGGTGTCAACACCCTGGTCCCGCAGGGCCTTGATGATGATTTCAGCACCGGAGAGGATGGTTCCCGACGACATGGCTCAGAGCTTTCGGATCAGTTCCAGAAGGGTTGAAAAACGTCGCCTCTCGCAGGGGCGAAGGGCGACGATGGCGGCACCCTAGACGGAACCGAAAAGCCGGTCAACCCGTTTCGGAAATCTTCTAAGTCATACCTGTCATGAACCTATCATAAAATTTCTTAAAATCGGTCGCCTGAGAAATATTCAGAGGATCGACCCGCAGAACCGCCCCCATCTGGTTGCGGAACCAAGTCAATTGTCGCTTAGCATAGTTCCGGGTCATTTGCTGCGCCCGCGCGGTGGCGGTGGGTAGGTCCATCTGACCGTGCAGCACCGCGCGCAGTTCCGGTACGCCCAGCGCCTTCATCGCCGGTAGGGCCGGGTCCAAGCCCAGCCGATCCAGCGCTTCCGCCTCAGCCAGCGCGCCTTGTTGCAGCATCGCAATGAATCGGGCGTCGCACTGGGCGTATAGCCGGTCACGCGGCGGCTCCACCACCAGGGGGTGGAACTGCAGGTGGTTCGGGGCTGCCTCCGGCGGGGCGGCCTGCCAATCGCTGATCGACCGGCCGGTGGACTGCCACACTTCCCAGGCGCGGATCAGCCGCTGGCTGTCGGTCGGGTGCAGGCGGGCGGCGGTGACAGGATCAACCTGCGCCAGCTTTGCATGAAGCGCAGGGCTGCCGATGTCGGCCTGCAATTCCATGGCGGCCGCCCGGATGTCGGCGGGGATATCCGGGATATCCGACAGGCCCTGCATCAGGGCGCGCAGATAAAGCCCTGTGCCCCCCACCACGATGGGCAGGCGACCTTCACCATGGGCCTGATCAATCTCTGCCAGCGCCAGTTCCCGCCAGCGCGCCGCACTCATCCGTTCCGCAGCCGGAACGATGCCGTAAAGCCGATGCGGGGCCGCCGCCTCATCCGCAGCCGGCGGGCGGGCAGTGATGAGATGCAGTTCCCGATAGACTTGCATACTGTCGGCATTGATGACCACGCCATTGGCATGGCGGGCCAGCGCCAGCGCCAGACCGGATTTACCGGACGCGGTGGGCCCGCCAATCACCAGCACGGGCTTTGTATCGCCCTGGGGGAAAGAAGAATCAGCAACCGTCACAGCCGGAACCACGCCCTTCGCGCGTCATCAACATATCGTACCTGTCCCTTGGGTAGCCGCCCGCCGCCCCCTTTGTCACCTTGATATCACGGTGGGGCCGGCAAATTTGCGCGCCTTTGCCATGATTCATGCGTTGCATCCGTTATCAGGCAGGACAGGCGGCCACGCCTGCCACAGGCCGTGGGATGGGAGTACCGCGCCATGCGTGATCTGCGGATTGATTTCTTTCGGGGGCTGGCGCTGTGCGCCATTTTCCTGAACCATATCCCTGGCCCTGCAACCCTGTTGACCTGGCGGCATTACGGCTTTTCCGACGCGGCCGACACTTTCGTCTTTCTGGCCGGCTTCAGCGCCGCCCTTGCCTGGGGTGCCGGATTCCGGGGCGACCGCGACACGGCCAAAGCCAAGGAAAGCGCCGGCCGCCGCGCCCTGCACCTGTACCGCACCCATCTGGCCCTGGTGGGCGCCATGCTGATGCTGGTGACATTCAGCGCCTGGGCCTATGGCAATCCCGGCTTAAGGGAGATGATGGGGCTGGGTTATCTGGGCGCCAACCCTGCCGATGGCTGGCTGCGGGTGGCGCTGCTGGCCTATCTGCCCAATCTGGCCGATATCCTGCCCATGTATATTGTCTTCATCGGCGCGCTGGCCCTGCTGGGGCCGGCGATGGCCCGGCTTCCACTGGCAACATTCTGCATTTCCGCCCTGGTCTGGCTGGCCGCCGGCATGGCGAAGATCGCCCCGCCGGCCCACCCGGATGGCGGGCAATGGTTCTTCAACCCGCTCTGCTGGCAGTTCCTGTTTGTCATCGGCTTCCTGCTGGGCAACCGTGCCTCGATGGGCAAGGCGGTGCCCCGGCATCCGCTGGTCATGGCGGCGGCGGTGGGCATGGTGCTCTATGGGCTGTTGGCGACGGCCCCTTGGCATGTGTTCGGCATCGCGCCTGATTTCCGCATCTTCGATCCGGCGGCGCTGATCCCGCATGGGAAGGAAACGCTGGAGATCGGCCGCCTGCTGCATTTCCTGGCCCTGGCCTATGTGATTTCCAGCCTGGTCGGCCCCAGTGCCGGCTTTTTCCACGCGGTCCCCGGCCGGCTGTTCGGCACCATGGGGCGCCACAGCCTGCCGGTTTTTGTCGGTGGCGTGTTGCTGTCAACGCTGTGGACCATCCTGATCCAGCAGACCCCCACCACCAATGCCATGGAATGGGTGATGGGCCTGTCGGGCCTGCTGATCCTGCTGGCCATCGCCATGGTGTGGGAGCGCGACCGGGTGGAAGACACGAACAACATGAAGGTTCGATCGAGAGAGGCTTACGTTGCTTCGAAAGTTCGTATTTTCTCAACTCTCCCTTGACAAATTCCACCAAAAGAATAACGGTGTAAAAATAGACTGTTTTTCTAAATGGGTACTACGACATGCGACGCAAGTCCCTTTTTCTGTCTTTTGCATTCCTAATAACACTGACAAGCTCTGCCACTGCTGGCCCCTTCGGCCAAGAAGCAGGACAACAGAAAAATCAGATAAACGTGATAAAAGAAATAGCTCCATTCAAATATGAAATTAAACCCAAAAAAACACACTCCGCGTTTAAGTTATATATCGCATACGCACACCCTTCAACTGGAATGTGCTTGATAAGTGGGATTGGACTTACAAAAATAAATGACAAATATGGCACAGAAACCAGAAAAGTTTTTGAAGATTTAAGAGAACAGCTATCTCGCGTATACGGCGCAAGCGGGACTTATAACATTATAGAAAAAGATGCAATATGGAAAGATGATGATGAGTGGATGATGTCTATTTATAAAAATGAACGAACCTATGAAGCATTGTGGGACAAAGAGAGCCACCCACATCTCAAGGACGATATTGAAGAAATATTATTATATATAAGCGCGCTCAACGATTCTTCTGGCTACGTCACTGTTCGATATAGATTTTCAAACTGGGACAAATGCAAGACGGCCATACAGAATTCCCAAGCGGATGCCTTATGAAAGCCCAGCTTATGTGGGGCCTGCAGAAGGTTGCCTAGAGCGCCTTATGAAGCCATAAGGGGGCCATGTTAACCCTGCCGCCACTCACTATCCAGGTTGCCCCATGCCCCAGACGCTGACCCTGATCGCCAATCCCGCCAACCCGGTGCTGGATGAAGGGCTGGCCAAGGCCGCCCGTACAGCATTGGCCGATCTGGGGGCCTCCACCTCCCCCGCCGACTGGCTGGCCAAGGGTATTGCCTGCGATATCGGCTTTGACGGGCTGAATGATGATCAGGCCCAGGCCGCCGCCGCCAAGGCGCTGGCCGGCCAGCCGGTGGATATCGTCGCCCAGGCCACCGAAGGCCGGCGCAAATCGGTGCTGGTGGCCGATATGGAATCCACCATCATCCAGCAAGAAATGCTGGATGAGCTGGGGGAGTTGGTCGGTGCGCGCGACCGCATCGCCGCCATCACCGCCCGCGCGATGAATGGGGAGATTGATTTCAAGGGCGCCCTGCGGGAGCGGGTGGCCCTGCTGGCCGGGCTGCCGGCAACCGTGCTGACCGACATGATCGGTCGCATCACCTGGATGCCCGGCGCGCCCAGCCTGATCGCCACCTTGAAGAAGCACGGGGTTTACTGCGCCCTGGTGTCGGGCGGTTTCAAGACCTTCACCGCCAATGTGGCCGGGCGGCTGGGCTTTGATGAGGATCAGGCCAATGATCTGGAAATCGCCGATGGCAAGCTGACCGGCAAGCCGTTTGAGCCGATTCTGGACAAGGATGCCAAGTTGCAGGCGCTGATCCGCATCACCGGGGCGCGGCGCGTGCCGGTGGCGGCCAGCATCACCGTGGGTGATGGCGCCAACGACCTGCCGATGCTGCAGGCCGCCGGCATCGGCGTGGCCTTCCACGCCAAGCCCACCGTCGCCGCCCAGGCCCGCGCCCGCATCGACCATGGTGACCTGACGGCGCTGCTCTATCTTCAGGGCTATCGCGCGGATGAGATTGTCGCCGGCTGATCGGCGGTGATCGATCTTTCCATCCTGCTGGACCTGTTGCCCACGCCCGCCCAGGCGGCGGGGCTGCTGGCCGTGGCCCTGGTGGCGGGTGTCATCCGGGGGCTGACCGGTTTCGGCGCCGCCCTGCTGATGGTGCCGGGCCTGTCGCTGTTCCTGCATCCGGCAGAGGCCGTGCCCACCAGCGTGCTGGCCATTGCCGCCACCAACCTGCCCTTGCTGCCGGGGGCCTGGCGGGAAAGCGACAAGCGCATGGTGGCCGTCTGTCTGGCCGGCTGCCTGATCACCATTCCCTGCGGCATCTGGCTGCTGGCGTTTCTGCCGGCCGATATTCTGCGCCGGGCCATCGGTGCCAGCGTGGTAGTGGCAGGCCTGCTGCTGCTCTATCGCGGGTTTCGGGTAGAGCAGGCGGGCCATGGGCTGAAATTGCTGACCGGTACCATCTCCGGCCTGATGAACGGATCGGTCGGCATGGGCGGGCCGCCGATCATCCTGCTGATGCTGGCCATGCCATTGGCCCCCGCCGTGGCGCGGGCCAGCCTGCTGCTTTATTTTACCGGCCTGAATGCCATGTCCGTGGCTGGCATGACCTGGGCCGGGCTGTTCACCCGCCATACGCTGGTCTGGTCGCTGCTGATCATCCCGCCGCTGATCGGCGCGGCCCGGCTGGGCGAAATCTGGTTCCGGCGCGGCAGCGGCGCCCAGTTCCGCCCCATCGCCATCGCGGTGCTGATTGGCACCGGCGTGGTCGCCCTGGCCAAGGGCTGATTACATGTCCAATACGCCCGCCAAGCCGGCCCGCACCGCCGCCTGATCCTCTGCCGGGCGGTTCTGGCTCAGTTTCGCCTTGCCCTCCACCCGTTCCACCAGCAGTTCCAGCCCGACAATGGCCTTCAGCATGGTGGCGAGATAATCCGCCGGTGCATCACTGACGGCCCAGGGCATAAGCAGGTCCGCCTCGTGCCGGTCCGTCAGGCGGCTGACGATTTCCAGCAGCGCCGCCGGCTCCTCCACCAAACGCAGCGTGCCGTGAATATGCACGGCCTTATAGTTCCAGGTCGGCACCACCTTGCCCGTCTCCTGCTTGGCCGCGTACCAGGACGGGGTGACATAGGCATCCCCGCCCTGGAAAATCGCCAGTGACGGGACCGCCGGATCGAAATCGCGCCAATGCGGATTGGCACGGGCAATATGGCCGATCAGCCGTACCTGATCCCCCTGGCGGTCCAGCAACAAGGGCAAGGGCGTGGACAGCAACCCGCCGCTGCCGAGGCTGACCAGGGTGGCAAAGGGATGTGCCGCGACAAGGGCCAGGGCGGGATCGGTCTCCATACGGAAGGCGGTGGGGATATACATGGAACGGCTCCGGTATCGGGGGTGCTTCTTTTGTGCCGCAAGCAGGGCCAGCCGTGCAGTCATAAGCTTGTCATCGAGACAAACTTGCCAAACCCGCTGCCCGCCCGCAGGTTGGCAGCCCCACCCATGATCACGGCCCAAACCCATGCCCCGCCTGCGTGATGTGCTGCCCTTCTGGTTCTGGCTTGGCTGCGTCAGCTTTGGCGGCCCTGCCGGTCAGATCGCCCTGATGCAGCAGGAACTGGTGGATAAGCGCGGCTGGATCGATCAGCGGCGCTTCCTGCATGGCTTGAACTTCGCCATGCTGCTGCCGGGGCCGGAGGCGCAGCAACTGGCGACCTATGTCGGCTGGCGTCTGCATGGCTGGGCCGGCGGGCTGGTGGCGGGCGGGCTGTTCGTGCTGCCGGGGGCGGTGTTGATGCTGGCCTTGTCCTGGCTGGCGGCGGCGCATGGCGATCTGGCCTGGGTGGGCGCAATGTTCGACGGGGTGAAGCCCGTCATCGTCGCCATCATCATCGGGGCCCTGTGGCGGCTGGGCCGCCGCACCCTGCAGGGCTGGGCCCCGCCTCTGCTGGCGGGTGCCGCCTTTCTGGGGCTGTTCCTGGGCCATCTGCCCTTCCCCGCCATCGTCGCGGCTGCGGCATTGATTGGCTGGCTGACGGCCCGGCGCGGCCTGCACCTGTTCGCCGCACCCCATGGCGGGGCGGCGGATGATCCCCTGCCCGAACCGGCAGCCATTGCCACCGCGGGGGCGGCGCGGCTGATCCGGCTGGCGCTGCTGTTCGGGCTGTTGCTGGTGGTGCCGGTGGGGTTGGCGCTGTTCACCTTCGGGCGCGACCCCTGGGCGGATATCGCCCGGCTGTTCACCCAGGCGGCGTTTGTCACCTTCGGCGGGGCCTATGCGGTGCTGCCCTATATCGGGCAGGCGGCGGTGGAGAAATATCACTGGCTGACCGCCGCCGACATGCTGAACGGGCTGGCGCTGGCCGAAAGCACGCCGGGGCCGCTGATCCTGGTGACGCAATATGTCGGCTTCTTCGCCGGCTGGAACCAGCCGGGCAGCCTGTCCCCGCTGGCGGCGGGGCTGTTGGGCGGGGTGTTGACCACCTATGTCACCTTCCTGCCCTGCTTTTTCTTCATCTTTGCCGGCGCCCCCTATGTGGAACGGCTGATCCATCACAAGGCGGCCGCCGGCGCGCTGGCCGCCGTCAGTGCCGCCATTGTCGGGGTGATTCTGAACCTTGCCGTCTGGCTGGGGGTTCAGGTGCTGTGGCCGGGCCAGCCAGACCTGTTCGCCTGGGCCCTGGCGGCCGGCGGCCTGCTGGCTTTGTTGCGCTGGCGCCTGCCGGTGCATTGGCTGGTGCTGGCCGGTGCCGCCGCCGGGCTGGCGCGGCTGATGCTGGGGTAGGACCGCACAGAACCCGTCACGCCGCTTGACGGTACCACGCCCCCGAAGCGTATACTTTATTCAGTTACGCAAACAGGGGGAGGCGAACCGATGGGAAATCTGTCGCGGCGGGGGTTTTTGCAGGCAGGCGGGGCGCTGGTGGCCTTGGGCGCGGTGGCGGGCCATGCAGCGGCTGAGGCGGCAACATCGCCCCCCGCCCGGCAGGTGACGCCGCTGGATAGCGGCTGGCGCTTCCATCTGGGTCATGCGGCGGACCCGGCGCGGGATTTCGGCTTCGGTGCCTCCCACGATACCTATGCCAAATCGGGCGATATCGGCACGGCCATCCAGGCCGCCGATTATGATGACAGCGCCTGGCAGGCGGTGGAATTGCCACATGATTGGGCGGTCGACCTGCCCTTCACCCCCTTCGGCGCACCGGGCAGCGAGGCGGACAAGATCGGCGCCTATCAGGGTTTCAAGCCGCTGGGCCGGCGCTTTCCCGCCACCAGCGTCGGCTGGTATCGCCGGGAACTGCCCATCGCCGCCGCTGAGGCCGGGCGCCGCCTGTTCCTGGATTTTGACGGGGTGGGCCGGGATTGTCTGGTGATCCTGAACGGCTTTGTTGTCGGTGGCAATGAGAGCGGCTATGTCCCCTTCCGCCTGGATATCAGCGACTTCGCCAAGCCGGGGGAACCCAACATCCTGCTGATCCGCTGCGATGTCAGCTTAGGCGAGGCCTGGTCTTACGAAGGGGCCGGGCTTTACCGGCAGGTACGGCTGGTCAGTTGCGCCCCCGCCCATATCCGCCACTGGGGCACCGCTGTCCGCTGCACAGTGGAGGGGGAAGCCGCCAGCATCGCCATCACCACCGAGATCGACAATGACGGCCCCGCCCTGCCCGTCCGCCTGCGTTCCACCCTGCTGGACCCGCAGGGAAAGCCGGTGGCGGCGCTGCTGTCCGATCCCGTCACCCTGCCGGACTGGGGGGCGCATGAACTGACCCAGACGGTGCGGCTGGACCGCCCCGCCCTCTGGTCGCTGGAACAGCCCTCGCTCTACCGGTTGATCAGCGAAATCCTTGAAGGCGAACACACAATCGACCAGCAGGAGACGCCATTCGGCATCCGCAGCTTCCGCTTTGATGCCGATCATGGCTTGTTCCTCAACGGCAAGCCGGTGAAGGTGAAAGGCACCTGCAACCATCAAGACCATGCCGGGGTCGGCTTTGCCGTGCCGGACAGCCTGCATGTCTGGCGGATCGAACAGTTGAAGGCGATGGGCAGCAACGCCTATCGCTCCACCCACCACCCGGCCCCGCCGGCGGTGCTGGAAGCCTGTGACCGGCTGGGGATGCTGGTGCTGGAGGAAACGCGCCAGATGTCCAGCAACCCGGAAGCGCTGGGCCAGTTGGAACGTATGGTGCGCCGGGGCCGCAACCACCCCAGCATCTTCCTGTGGAGCATCGGGAATGAGGAGATTCACCGGGGTACGGAAACGGGCGCCCGCATCGCCGAGACGATGAAGCGTCGCGTCTACGCCCTGGATGGCACCCGCCCGGTGACAGAGGCCTTCAACGGCAAGCTGGGCAAAGGGGCCAGCCGGGTGCTGGATGTGATGGGCTGCAATTATTATCTGGATGAGATCGACGCTTTCCATGCCGCCCACCCCACCGTGCCGATGATCGGCACGGAGACGGCCAGCACGGTGATGACCCGTGGCGCCTATCACCGTGACGACCAGGCCGGCATCCTGCCCGCCTATGACCGGGAATTCCCGCGCTGGGCCAGCACAGCGGAGCGCTGGTGGCGTTTCTATGACGAGCGGCCCTTCCTGGCCGGCGGCTTTGTCTGGACCGGTTTCGATTATCGCGGCGAACCCACCCCGTTCGAACGCTGGCCGCAGCACAGCTCCTATTTCGGGGTCATGGATAGCGGCGGTCTGCCGAAGGATAATTACTTCTATTACCGCGCCTGGTGGCGCAATGAACCAATGCTGCACCTGTTCCCGCACTGGACCTGGCCGGGACGGGAGGGCCAGCCGGTGGAGGTCTGGGTTCACGCCAATTGCCATGCGGTGGAACTGCTGGCCAATGGCAGCAGCCTGGGCCGACAGAATCTGGAACGGAACGGCCACCTGCAATGGACCGTGCCCTATGCGCCGGGCTGGATCGAAGCGCGGGGCTTTGACGCCCAGGGCCGGCAGATCTTGACCCAGCGGCGGGAAACGGTCGGCCAGCCGGCCGCCATCGCCCTTTCCAGCGACCGGCAACGGCTGAAAGGTGGTGAGGTGGCCGTGGTGCGGGCCGCCGTGCTGGACGCGGCGGGGCGGGAGGTGCCGACGGCCGACACTCTGGTCCGCTTCCGGCTGGCCGGTGCCGCCCGGCTGCTGGGCGTGGGCAATGGCGACCCGCGCAGCCTGGAACCCGACCATGCCGACCAGCGCCACGCCTTCAACGGGCTCTGCGTTGCCATCCTTCAGGCCAAGGGCAATGGCCCGATCCGGGTGGAGGCGGAAGCGGCAGGTTTGAAGACCGGCGAGCTGGCGCTATAGAGGGGCAGCGCTGCCCCTCACTGCCCCCGCCGCGCCATGAAGGCCAGCCGTTCGAACAGGTGGACATCCTGTTCGTTCTTCAGCAAGGCCCCGTGCAGCGGCGGGATCAGTTTCTTCGGGTCGCGCTGGCGCAGCACCTCGGGCGACACATCCTCCACCAGCAGCAGCCTGATCCAGTCCAGCAGCTCCGACGTGCTGGGTTTCTTCTTCAGGCCCGGCACCTCGCGCACCTCATAGAACAGGGTCAGCGCGTCGCGCAGCAGGTCGGCCTTCAGGTTGGGGTAATGCACCGCCACGATGCGTTCCATGGTCTCGGCATCGGGGAAGCGGATGTAATGGAAGAAGCAGCGGCGCAGGAAAGCGTCCGGCAGTTCCTTTTCATTGTTCGAGGTGATGATGACGACGGGGCGCTGGATGGCCTTGATGGTCTGCCCCGTCTCGTAAACGAAGAATTCCATCCGGTCGAGTTCCTGCAACAGATCGTTGGGGAACTCGATATCCGCCTTGTCGATCTCATCAATCAGCAGCACCGGCGGGTTTTCCGCCTCAAACGCGGTCCAGAGCGGACCTTTGCGGATATAATTGGCAATGTCATGCACGCGCGCATCGCCCAACTGGCTGTCGCGCAGGCGGCTGACGGCATCATATTCATAAAGCCCCTGCTGGGCCTTGGTGGTGGATTTGACGTGCCAGGATTGCAGCGGCCGCCCCAGGGCCTTGGCCACCTCCTGCGCCAGCACGGTCTTGCCCGTCCCCGGCTCCCCCTTCACCAGCAGGGGCCGTTGCAGGGTGATGGCGGCATTGACGGCCACACGCAGATCATCGGTGGCGACGTAATCCTGGGTGCCTTGGAAACGGGTCATGCGGGCAGCGTCCTATCCGGGCTCTATATGGAATGTATTATTGCTGCAAGCGCCGGGAATGACTACGTTGAAGATGGTCATGGGTTTGGCGGCAGGAGCCTAGCAATGCGACAGGTTCTTAAGGATATCGAAGCGGAAGAGCTTCCCAACGCCTTGCGCCGGCTTGGAATCCAGCCAAAGCAGCGGTTACAGGTGATCGTTGACACAGATCAGGATGAAGAACCCGGCATCACCGCGATGAACGCGGCGGGAGGTGCTTTCACTTGGCTGGAGGAAGAGCCGGAGCTTTACAGCGATAATGATCTTGTCGACCGGTTCAAGCCGTGATCGACATCCCCTTCGGATCGATCATTCTGACGGCTTTCCCTTTCACTGACCTCAGCAGCATAAAGCGCCGTCCTGCGCTGGCGCTTTCGCGGGATCAAGCAGGGGCGCCCGATATCATCGTGGCCTATATCACCTCTGTGCCACGGATAGACCCTTTTGCCGTTCCCTTATTTCCTGACCGGGAAAACGGATTAAAAGTCCCATCAATGGTTCGATTCGACAAGTTGGCCACCATCGATAAATCAATCATCAGTGGGCGATTGGGCAGCGTCAAACAAACTTGGCTACAAAACCAGCGGGCACTTTTTTACAGCATCTTTGGCTTTGAAATTTGACGGCCTGACCAGCACCGTAAAGGGCAAATGATGGGCAGGGTGTAAACAGGTCAAGCAGCAACTTGTGAATATCGCTGCAACAAAGCCAATGCCTCAGCGATCACATCGGCATGTTTGCTGGCAAACTAAATATCATAGCCAACGGGCTCGCCATCGGCGCCGAGATCGATAATCACATCACGGGTATCGTCATAGTGCTGACGAACAGAGCTTCCGGGACGGATCTTCACATAAAGGCTGTCAGTCGACTGATCATAGGAGACGGCATTGCTGCTCATGGCCTGAACTCCTCATCCAGGTAATAGGTGTGGACAGTCTGGTCATCACCCAAGGTGATGACACTAAGTACCCGTCACACTTTGATTCCCCGTATCACCGTCACCCCGGCGAAGGCCGGGGTCCAGAATGACAAGCGCCTTGCTCTATGAACTGGACCCCGGCCTTCGCCGGGGTGACGGAGTGAAATTAGTAATGAATTGATAATAAAGAAAAATTTCTTAGGCGAACATGAGATAGCTGCCCGGTTCCAGCACCAGCCCCCACTATGGCACACCACCATTGATGGTGCACCAGAATGGCGGGGGTGGAAAGCTCTCCGGTTCCACCCCCGCCATCACCGATCAACCCGCCAGGGCCGCTTCCACCGCCGCGATGGCATCCGCCGCCTTGTCCCCATCGGGACCGCCGGCCTGGGCCATGTCGGGGCGGCCGCCGCCGCCCTTCCCGCCCATCGCCCCGGCCGCAACGCGGACCAGATCAACCGCACTGACCTTGGCAACCGCATCCTCGGTCACACCAACCACCACCGATGCCTTGCCATCCGCGACGGCGATGGCGACGACAACGCCGGTACCCACCTGCTTCTTCAGCTCATCGGCGAACGGCTTCAGATCCTTGGCCGGCAGGTCGGCCACAACGCGGCCAATGAAGCCCAGACCATTGATCTGCTTCACTTCCGAGGCAGCACCGCCACCACCACCGCCCAGCGCCACCTGACGGCGCAGGTCGGCCAGTTCCTTTTCCAACTTGCGGCGTTCATCCACCAAGGCCGTGACCTTGGCCACCACCTCACCCGCCGGCACTTTCAGCGCCTGGGCTGCTTCCAGCAGGCGGCCTTCCTGCTGCTCCAGATAAGCCAGCGCCCCGGCACCGGTCAGTGCCTCCACCCGGCGGATGCCAGCGGCCACAGCCCCTTCCGACACCACCTTGAACAGGCCGATATCACCTGTGCGGCGGACATGGGTGCCGCCGCACAGTTCGACAGAGAATTCCTTGTTGCCATGGGCATCCACGCCACCCATGGAGACAACACGGACCTCCTCGCCATATTTCTCCCCGAACAGGGCCATGGCGCCGATCTCAATGGCGGCATCCGGGGTCATCAGGCGAGTGGTGACCTCGCTATTGCCACGGATACGCTCATTCACCTGGGCTTCCACCTCGGCAATGTCGGCAGCCGACAGCGGCGTCGGCTGGGAAATGTCGAAGCGCAGCCGATCGGCAGAAACCAGCGAACCCTTCTGCGTCACATGCTCACCCATGCGGCGGCGCAGCGCCTCATGCAGCAGGTGGGTGGCGGAATGGTTGGCGCGGATAGCCCCACGGCGGGTGCCATCCACCTTCAGTTCCACCGCATCGCCGACCGCCAGCGTGCCCTTGGTCACGCTGGCGACATGGGCGAACACGGCACCCAGCTTCTTCTGCACGTCACGGACGGTGACTTCCGCGCCCTTGGCGGAGATCATCGCGCCGGCATCGCCGACCTGACCGCCGGATTCGCCATAGAACGGGGTCTGGTTGGTGACAACCAGCACTTCTTGGCCCGCCTCGGCCTTGTCCAGCCGCTTGCCTTCCTTGTCCAGGATGGCAGTGACGGTGCCTTCAGCGGTTTCGGTGTCATAGCCCAGGAACTCAGTCGCCCCCAACTCGTCCTTCACCTCAAACCAGACGCGGTCGGTCGCAGCCTCACCGGAACCAGCCCAGGAGGCGCGGGCCTTCTTACGCTGTTCGTCCATGGCGGCGTTGAAGCCATCCACATCCACGCCGCGCTTGCGACCGCGCAGCACGTCCTGCGTCAGATCCAGCGGGAAGCCATAGGTATCGTACAGCGTGAAGGCGACATTGCCCGGCAGGGCCTGGCCGTCGGCCAGATTGCCCTCTGCCTCGTCCAGCAGCTTCAGGCCGCGTTCCAGCGTCTGCTTGAAACGGGTTTCTTCCAGCCGCAGCGTTTCGGTGATCAGCGCCTGGGCGCGCACCAGTTCAGCATAATGGCCGCCCATTTCGCGCACCAGGGCCGGCACCAGACGGTGCATCACCGGTTCCTTGGCCCCCAGCATATGGGCATGGCGCATGGCGCGGCGCATGATGCGGCGCAGCACATAGCCGCGCCCTTCGTTCGACGGCATCACGCCATCGGCGATCAGGAAGGAGCAGGAGCGCAGGTGATCAGCGATCACCCGATGCGAGGTGGCCTGCGGCCCCTTCAGGCTGGCGCCCGTCGCCTCGGCAGAGGCTTCCAGCAGGCCCTTGAACAGGTCGATATCGTAATTGTCATGCACGCCCTGCAGCACGGCGGACAGGCGTTCCATGCCCATGCCGGTATCGATGCTGGGCTTCGGCAGGGCAACGCGCTCGCCGCCTGGAAGCTGCTCATACTGCATGAAGACGAGATTCCAAATCTCGATGAACCGGTCACCATCCTCATCCGGGGAGCCCGGCGGGCCGCCGGGGATATGGGCGCCGTGATCATAGAAGATTTCCGAGCACGGACCGCAGGGGCCGGTATCGCCCATCATCCAGAAATTATCGGACGTGGGGATGCGGATGATCTTCTCGTCCGAGAAGCCGGCGATCTTCTTCCACAGGTCGAACGCCTCATCATCGGTGTGATAGACGGTGACGGTCAGCTTCTCCTTCGAGATGCCGAATTCCTTGGTGATCAGGTTCCAGGCCAGCTCAATGGCGTCGGCCTTGAAATAATCGCCGAAGGAGAAATTCCCCAGCATTTCAAAGAAGGTGTGATGGCGAGCGGTATAGCCCACATTTTCCAGGTCATTATGCTTGCCGCCGGCGCGCACGCATTTCTGCGAGGTGGTGGCGCGGCTATAGGGGCGCGCTTCCTGACCGGTGAAGACATTCTTGAACTGCACCATGCCGGCATTGGTGAACATCAATGTCGGGTCGTTGCGCGGTACAAGCGGGGAGCTGTCGACCACGGCATGGCCATTCTTCCCGAAATAATCAAGGAAGGTGGAGCGGATTTCGTTGACGGTCTTCTTGGACATGGAAACGGCCTGGCTCAAGCATGGTCGCGACAATGCGGGGCTTGGGTTTTACCGCGCCATGCCGGGCCTGTCCATGCCCGGATCGTCAAGGGGCGGCTTGCAAGAACCGCCCCCGTGGCCCCTTCATACGCCGGCAATCACCTGATTGAACGCCTGCACAGCCGCCGCAGGACCATTGGGGTGGTTCCACACCCCACCGCTGACGGCCAGGAAATCGGCCCCTGCCTCCACCAGCACGCGGCAATTCTCCACCGTAATGCCGCCAATGGCGACACAGGGGATTTCCATCATCTCCTGCCACCAGGAGAGGATTTCCGGCTCGGCCCGTGCCTTGGGCTCCTTGGTGGCGGTCTCAAAGAAGGCGCCGAAGGCGACATAATCGGCCCCGTCTTCCCCCGCCACCATGGCCAGATGCCGGCTGTCATGGCAGGTGACGCCGACAATGGCGTCGCGGCCCATGATCTTGCGGGCCTGGGCATAGGGCGTATCTTCCTGCCCCACATGCACACCGTCACAGCCGCCCGCCGCCGCCAGATCGGGCCGGTCGTTCAGGATGAAGGCGACCTCGCGTTGCTGCACGATGGGGCGCAGCGCGTCGATGGCGCGCTTTACCACATCATCCGCCGCATCCTTCAGCCGCAACTGCACACAGGCCACATCGCCGGCATCCAGCGTAGCGGCCAGCAACGGCTTGAAACTGTTCAGGTCCAGGGTGGGCGGGGTGATCAGGTAGAGGCGGCAATCGGTCATGGTCTTCTCTGGACAATAAAAGCAAAGGCCCGGTGCGGCGAACCGCACCGGGCCCCAAGCTGGTACTCTATAGCAAGGGTCAAACCCGTTGACCCTTGCTATCCGCGCCGACCGGCGCGGCGCCCGCGCGTGCGGGCGTGAGCCAAGCCGCCGGATGGCGGCGCCCGGCGCCTGAGGGAACAGGCGTAATTTTTATTCTTTGCCCTGGTAGATTTTCACCAGCTTGTCCAGCAGGGCCAGCGCATCTTCACGGCTACGCTGGAAGGCGTTGCGGCCGATGATGGAGCCGTTGCCGCCACCATCACGGATGGCGCGGGCATCTTCATACACCGCATCCTCACCCTTGGCGGCACCGCCGGAGAAGACAACGATGCGACGGCCGTTGAAGCTGGCCTGCATGATGTGCTTCACGCGTTCCGCCAGGGTTTCGCGCGGCACATTGTGCTTTTCATAGATCTTGCGGGCTTCGTCCTGCTCCAGGTCCGCCGTCGGCAGCTTGACCTTGATGATATGGGCGCCCAGCAGGGCGGCCATATGGGCCGCGTAGGCGTCCACATCCAGGGCCAGTTCGCCCTTCTTGGAGATGGCACCACCGCGCGGATAGGACCAGATCACCGTGGCGATGCCCTTGGACTTGGCTTCGCGCGACAGTTCGCGGATTTCCTCGAACTGGTTGAACTGGGCATCGGAGCCCGGATAGATCGTGAAGCCGATGGCCGAGGCGCCGATGCGCAGGGCATCGTCAACGCTGGCGGTAACGGCCTGATCGGCATTTTCCTTGAAGGTGGACAGGCTGTTGGCGCTGTTCATCTTCAAGATCAGCGGGATGGAGCCGGCGAAGGTCGCGGCACCGGCTTCCAGCGGGCCCAGCGGGGCGGCATAGGCCGACAGCCCGGCATCAATGGCCAACTGGTAGTGATAGTGCGGATCATAGGCCGCCGGGTTCATGGCAAAGCTGCGGGCCGGGCCATGTTCAAAGCCCTGATCCACCGGCAGGATCACCAGTTTGCCAGTACCGCCCAGCCGGCCTTCCATCAGGATGCGGGCGAGATTGGCCTTGGTGCCGGGATTATCGCTCTCATACCAGGAAAGGATTTCTTTGACGCGGCGCGTGAGCTTCATTGTTGGGTTTCCTGCCGTGGTTCGTGGGTCGGAACGACCAAAAAGAGTGCCGGTTTGATAGCCCAACCGACCCCGCATTGCAACGCGGCAAGGCCGTCAGGTAGTGAAGTCAAAAGCACTACATCCCTTGTATATCAAGCTGTTGGCTCAGCCATTGCCGAAGCGATGCATCACGGTTGCGTATCCAGCACGGCTCAATGGCATGGGCCGGGCGCTGGTACAGCGTGGCCCCATGTGCCGCCGCCAGCCCCAGCAGCCGGCCGATTCCATCATCCGGCATCGCGGCCGGGGGCGCGAAAGCGATGGCTTGCACACCGGCCCGCAGGGCGGTCAGCACCTGCCCCATCTGGTCCGCCGCATCCAGCAACAGCAGGACGCCATCCTGTTGCAACCCCTCCCCCAAGGCGGCCCACCAGCCCGCCCCCGCCAGCCCGACGATACCGGGGGCAGAGGCAAGGATCAAAGGCCGGCTGGCCGCCAGCTCCAACACCAATTGACCCGCCACCAGCCCATCAATCCGCACACAGGGCCAGGGGGGAAGCGGGGTGAACCAAGGGGGCATGGCAGGCATGGGCACTTTCAGGGACAAAAGGGCGGTGAGAGCGGGGGATCATACCCCCCTGCCCCGTCAGAAGGAATAAACCAGCGTGGCGCGGCTGACCGTATCGGTAGCCTTGCGGTCATCGGGCGGGTCGCTCTCGTTGCGCACCGTGAAGCTGATCTTGGCGGAGAACAACGCATTGATCCGGGTGGTCAGGGCGCTTGTCGCCTCCAGCGTGCGGTTTTCCGCCCCGATCAGCGTCTTGGCCGTCTGGCTGAAACTGGCATCATCGCTGAACCGGTAGCTGAAGGCGCTGGCGGCGCGGAAGACGAATTCATGTTCGGTGAAGGAAGGATCGGTATCGCTGGCGGCATAGAGCGTATGGCGCGCACCGGGGCCGCCTTCCACCTCCAGCTTGATGGTGCCATCATCCACCAGCACATAACCCAAACCGACGGTTTCGGTGAAACGGTGGCGGTAGCCGGCGAACATGTCGCGTTCCCAGCCGAACTGGCCGGCGGCATAAAGGGCTTCATTGATGAAATAATTCGGTTCGTAACCGGCGCTGTAGCGCTGCTTGTTGGTGCGCCCCTCGCTGCGCTGATAATCGGCGGCAGCAATCACCCGATGCCGCCAATCCACGGTTTCCTTGGTCAGCGCCAGACCGACAGCCACGGCCTTGTCATCGCTGTTGCCGGTGGAAAGCGAGGCACCCAGTTCCCCCGTACCGGTCCAGCCGGACAGGATACGCCGGCCATTGGCCTTCTTCGCCGCCAGCGCCTGGGTTTGGCGCTGCTGGCGCAGGCTGTCGCCCAGCGCGGTGATCGGCTCCGCCTGATCGGGGAAGGCGGCCAGCGCCAGGCTGATGGTCTTGTCCAGGGTGGCGGCATCGCCATCGGCGGCGGCCTGGCGGATCATCGCCTCCACCCCGGCCGGCAAGGCGGGGGCGGGTTCAGCGGCAGCGGCCAGGGGGGAAAGCAGCAGGCAAAATGCCAGCACGGCGGCGGCACGCGGCGTGCGGGTCGACGGTGCAGAAATCAGCATAGGAAGGGTCGATGCTCCGGTTTGCGGGCCCGGCAAGGGCGGGGAGCATCGGAAACTGACGGCAGGGATCGACCGAATCAACCCTGCATAAGGCAATAGACGGGAAGCGGCCGGCATTGCGGCCGCTTGCCCAGATCATCCTATTCCAGCAGGGAGCGCAGCATCCAGGCGGTCTTTTCATGGATCTGCAGGCGCTGGGTCAACAGGTCGGCCGTCGGCTCGTCACCGGCTTCCTCCACGGTGGGGAACAGGGCGCGGCCGGTGCGGGCCACCGTCTCATGCCCATCGACCAACTGGCGGATCATTTCTTCCGCCTTGGGCACGCCGGTTTCCTCCGCAATGCTGGTCAGCTTGGCATATTGGGTGTAGCTGCCGGGGGCCGGGAAGCCCAGGGCGCGGATACGTTCCGCAATCTCGTCCACCGCCGTGTGCAGTTCCGTATACTGCGCCATGAACATGGTGTGCAGCGTGTTGAACATCGGGCCGGTGACGTTCCAATGGAAATTGTGCGTCTTCAGATACAGCGTGTAGCTGTCGGCCAGCAGGGCGGACAGGCCTTCGGCGATCTTTTCCCGGTTCTTGTCGGAAATACCGATATTGATGCTGGGGGCCTTCTTGGCCATGGCGGTTCATCCTCAGAGGGTTGGGATACACACCCCTTAAGATAGGATGTAAAGCGCACAAGCAGAACGATAAAAGCGGATGCCAGGGGCGGGAAATTGCCGCAAGGGCATGAATGTACAAAAGGCAGGGGTGGCCGCGTTGATCGCAGGGGCGTTAAGCGGCCACCCCCTCAAGGTGCAGCGGGTTATGGGCAAACCCGCGCAACGACGCCGGATAAGGCATGCGGAACCGGCGTCGGTGCCTCAGTAAAGGGCGTATCGGCAGGGGCTGATGCTGATGGGGAAACCCCCGTTTTCATCCCGCCCTTGGCCTTTTACGCCGCAGCGCCGAAAACCCGTCGCAGCCGATTTCAGGAATTTTCCGTCTGTTCCCCAAACAGCGCAATCAGTCGCCGGACAATCAGGGCCGCCCCACCCGCCGCCGCGCGGGCGAAGCTGGGGAAATCCACATGGCTGTCGCCACCAGCCAGATCGGACAGGGCCCGCACCACCACCAGCGGCAGGCCAAACCGCTCCGCCAATTGGGCCAGGGCGGCCCCTTCCATCTCCACCGCCTGGGCCTGAAAACGGTCATGCAGGTCGGCGCGGGTGGCGGCACAATTCAGGAAATAATCGCCGGTCAGCACGGTGCCGAACCGGATCGCCGGCTGCCTTGCCTGCCCGCCGGTGGCCATCGCCGGCATGGCGGGCAGTTCCAGCCCGGCCAGGACCGCCGCGATGCGCCCTTCCATCCCGTCGGCAAGGTGATACCCGACCGGTCCTTCCAGGCCGGGCAGCGGCGGCACGCCCGGCTGATAGGGTGTCAACCGCCCATCACAAAGTGCGCCATAATCATGCTGGATCAAGGTGCGGGCAATCACCACATCGCCGATGCCCAAATCCGGGTCCAGCCCGCCGGCCACGCCGGAGAAAACCAGCGCCCGCACGGCAAAATGCTGCGCCAGCAGGGTGCCGACAATGGCGGCATTTACCTTGCCGATGCCAGCCTCCACCAGCACCACCGGCACGCGATCCATGTCACCGGCCAGAAACCGGAACTCTGCCAGTTCCGTTACCGCCGCCACCTGCAGATGCGCCCCGAAATGGCCGATCTCCTCCGGCACGGCGCAGATCAGGCCGATGGGGCGGGCGTGGGTGGTCATGGTTCAGGCGCTCCGATGATGGGAAAACGCCGGCAGAATGCGGTGGTGGGGAGAAGAAAGGCAAGATCGGTCAGGCACCACCCCCTGCCCTGCCCTATCATCCCCCCATCGAAGCCGGGCGGGGATGGGGGATGGCAACGGTGTACAGGCAGCGGATGGCGCGGGCGATCCGCCATATCCATCAGCATCTGGATGGCGATCTCAGCCTGGAAACCCTGGCCGGCATTGCCGCCTTTTCACCCTTCCATTTTCACCGCCAGTTCGCCGCCCATGCCGGCATGACGCTGAACCGCTATGTGCAGCGCGTGCGGTTGAAACGGGCGGCGCACTGGCTGGCCTTCCGCCCCGATCTTTCCATCACCCAGGTGGCGCTGGAATGTGGCTATGCCAGCCCGGAATCCTTCAGCCGCCTGTTCCGCCAGACCATCGGCCAATCGCCCAGCGCCTTCCGCACCGCCCCCGATTGGGCCGGCTGGCGCCACGCCCTGGCCCCCATGAAACAGGAGAGTTCAGCCATGACATCCCCCTTCACCGCCGGTCAGGTCCGTCTGGTCGATTTCCCGCCAACGCGGGTGGCGTTTCTGCGCCATCAGGGCGACCCAGCGCTGATCGGCGACAGCATCCGCCGCTTCATCGGCTGGCGGCGAGCGAACCGGTTGCCACCCGCCATCAGCGCCACCTTCAATATTTTCCATGATGATCCCGACAGCGTCGCGCCCGACGCTTACCGGTTGGATATCTGCGCCGCCATCACCGGCCCGCTGGCCCCCAATACGGTGGGCGTGGCGGAAGGCAGCATCCCAGGCGGCCCCTGCGCCGTGCTGCGGCAGGTGGGGGCCGGCGATGATCTGCGCGCGGCAGCACAGTTCCTTTACCGGCAATGGCTGCCGGCCAGCGGGTATGAGGCGCGGGGCTTCCCGCTCTTTGCCCAACGGTTGCGTTTTTTCCCCGATGTGCCGGAAGATCAGGCCGTCACCGACCTGTTCCTGCCCCTGACAGCGGCGGCCTGATCAGGCCAGCCGCTGCTCCACTGCCGCCGACTTGATGGCCTTTTGCAGCTTTTCGAACGCCCGCACCTCAATCTGGCGCACGCGTTCACGGCTGATGCCATATTGGGCGGAAAGGTCTTCCAGGGTGGTCGGCTCATCACGCAGGCGGCGTTCAGCCAGGATATGCCGTTCGCGTTCGTTCAGCGACTTCATGGCGTTGGCCAGCAAGGCCTGACGCTTGCCCAGTTCCTGCTGTTCACCCAGGCGGATTTCCTGGCTGTCCGTTTCATCCACCAGCCAATCCTGCCACTCCCCCTCGCCATCCACGCGCAGCGGCGCGTTCAGCGAATGGTCGGCGGCGGCCAGCCGGCGATTCATCGACACCACATCTTCTTCCGGCACATCCAGCGTCTGGGCGATCTTGGTCACCGTTTCGGGGGCCAGATCGCCCTCGTCGATGGCCTGCATCTGCCCCTTCAGCTTGCGCAGGTTGAAGAACAGCTTCTTCTGCGCCGCCGTGGTGCCCATTTTCACCAACGACCAGCTATGCAGAATATATTCCTGAATGGCGGCGCGGATCCACCACATGGCATAGGTGGCCAGCCGGAAGCCCCGCTCGGGGTCAAACCGCTTGACCGCCTGCATCATGCCGACATTGCCCTCGGAGATCAGTTCCGACACCGGCAACCCGTAACCGCGATAGCCCATGGCGATCTTGGCGACCAGACGCAGATGGCTGGTGACCAGGCGATGGGCGGCCTTGGTGTCCTCATGCTCCCGCCAGCTCTTGGCCAGCATATATTCCTCTTCCGGCTGCAGCATCGGGAACTGCCGGATTTCGGTCAGGTAGCGGGACAGGTTGCTTTCAGAACTGACAACCGGAATGGCGGGTACGCTCGGCATGGTCATTCCCCCTTCATGGGCTTGATACCCCCGTCCGGCCCTGACAAGGCACCGGCGGCGGCCAGCATTGCAGAATGCGGCGATGCGCAACGGATACCGGCCATGGCGGCCCGGCGGCTGTTGCGCATCGCCGCCATTATAACGTTTCCAGGGACTGGATTAAGCCCCTGAAATCATCCGGTAACACAGTTTCGAAACGCAGCCGCTCGCCTGTGGCCGGATGGATGAACTCAATGGCCGCCGCGTGCAGGGCCTGACGCGGAAAACCATTCAGCGCCTGTTTCTGCCCGTCCGACACGCCGCGCGTGCGGCCGGGGCGGATGCGCCCATAAACCTGATCGCCCACCAGCGGGTGGCCGATATGGGTCATATGAACGCGAATCTGGTGGGTACGCCCGGTCAGCAGCTTGCATTCCACCAGGGAAGCGGCCAGACCCAGCGGGCGCAAAACACTATAACGGGTAACGGCCGGCTTGCCGCCGCGTTCCAACACCGCCATGCGTTTACGGTCGCTGGGATGGCGGCCGATATTGCCACTGATCTCGCCTGCGCGCGGGTTGGGCACAGCCCAGACGACCGCCTGATAGGTGCGCGACAGCGACCGGTCGGCAAACTGGGCCGACAGGCCCTGATGCGCCTTGTCATTCTTGGCCACCACGATCAGGCCGCTGGTATCCTTGTCCAGCCGGTGGACGATGCCGGGCCGGCGCACCCCGCCAATGCCCGACAGGTCGGCCCCGCAATGGTGCAGCAGCGCATTGACCAGCGTGCCATCATGGTTGCCGGCGGCGGGATGCACCACCATGCCGGCCGGCTTGTCGATCACCAGCAGATGCGCATCCTCATAGATGACCGACAGCGGGATATCCTGCGGCTGCGGCAGCGCCGGGGCGGAGGCCGGCACGGTGACATCATAGTGCTGGCCCTGTTTGACCCTGCGGGACGCGTCCAGTATGGTCTCACCGCCCGTGGCGACATGGCCCTGCGCGATCAGCGCCGCCAGCCGTGACCGCGACAGGCCGACCCCGGCCAACGCGTCGGCCAGTGCCCGATCCAGCCTGTCGCCATCGCGTGCCGGATCGATCATCACTTTGTGGAAAGCGCCCTTGCCCGCCTCGGCGGCGTCATCGGCGCCACCATCGACCAGGTCGTCATCCAGATCGTCAAAGTCCAGCCCGGCCCCAAGGCCGGCTGTCTCCAACGCAGGAAGTGCGGTACGTGCGGACACTGAAACTTCTCCTCATCCTCGGGGCCCTGGCGATTGCTGCGGGCTTCGCATTCCTTGGCTACGAAGTCTACAAGCGTTCGACCGACCCCGACCATCCGCGTAAATTCAGCGAACGGTTCGGCACCAAACAGACAGTGCAGGACACCACCAGCCCCACCCCCGCCGCCCCGCCGACCAACGCCGGCGAACCGGTGGCCGTTGGGCCGCTGACCGCCACCCCGCTGGCCCTGCCCGCCGGGGCAGAGCTATTGCCGGGTCTGGCCAGCATCGGCGGACGGATCGCCCTGCAGGTGCGCCAGCCCGATGGGCGGGTGCAGATTCTGCTGGTTGATCCGCGCGATGGGACATCCCATCTGCTGGTTACCACCACGCCGGCCAGCCCTTGATCCTCTTGTGACAAAATGCGGGCCGACCGACGCCTGTTGCCGTGATTCATGTCACAGGCAACCCCACTTTCCGCTGGATCAAACGTTAAATGAATTTCATGTCGGATAATGTGGCGGGTGCCGCACCGGAAATCATGGCGGCCCTGCTGGAAGCCAATGCAGGGACCGCCCCCTCCTATGGGGCCGATGCCATCAGCAAGCGGCTGGAGCAACGCTTTGCCGATCTGTTCGGCCGGCCGGTGGCAATATTTCCGGTGGCCACCGGCACGGCCGCCAATGCCCTGGCGCTGGCCCAGTTCACCCCGCCCTGGGGTTCCGTCTATTGCCATGCCGAGGCGCATATCCAGGCCGATGAATGCGGCGCACCGGAAATGTTCACCAGCGGGGCCAAGCTGGTGCCCCTGCCCGGCCCGCATGGTAAATTATTGCCGGAGACCCTGGCCGCCGCCCTGGACCGCGCGCCGAAGGGCTTTGTCCATGCCGTACAGCCGGCCGCCCTGTCGCTGACTCAGGCGACGGAGGCCGGCACCGTCTATCGCCCCGACGAAGTGGCAGCATTGGCCGACATCGCCCATCGCCATGGCTTGGCGGTCCATATGGATGGGGCACGGTTCGCCAATGCCGTTTCCCATCTGGGCTGCGATCCGGCGGAGGTGACGTGGCGGGTGGGCGTGGATGCGCTCTCCTTCGGCGCCACCAAGAACGGGGCCTTAGGTGCGGAGGCGGTGATCTTCTTTGATCCCGCCAAGGCGGCGGATTTCGCCTATCGCCGCAAGCGGTCCGCCCATCTTTTCTCCAAGATGCGGTTCCTGTCCGCGCAGTTGGATGCCTATCTGGCGGACGGGTTATGGCTGCGGCTGGCCGCCCATGCCAATGCCATGGCTGCCCGTCTGGCCCAGGGGCTGGCCGCCCTGCCCGGCGTCACCCTGGCCCACCCGGTAGAGGCTAACGAGATTTTCGCCGCCCTGCCGGAAGCGATGATCACGCATCTGCAGACCCATGGCGCCGGCTTCTATCGCTGGGATGGGCAGGTGGTACGGCTGGTGACGGCCTGGAACACGCCGGCCGCCGATGTGGAACATTTCCTGGCGCTGGCGGCGGCGGCAGCGGAAAAATGACGGGAGGGTGAAAAAAGGGCTTGCCCGAACCCGATCAAGCCTATAAACACCCCCTCCACCGCGAGGCTCTAGTCCCCATCGTCTAGAGGCCTAGGACACCGCCCTCTCACGGCGGTAACAGGGGTTCGAATCCCCTTGGGGACGCCATCTCTCGTGTGTGTCTACAAAAGCCCGGCTTTCAGCCGGGCTTTTGTCGTTTCTGCTTTGGCAAAAAAATCTACCGAGAAGTGGTATATCAACAGACCTCTGTTGATCGACGTGTATATTTCGCCCTAATATATCTGAAAGGATAGGTATTCTAAAATTCTTCTAAAAGGTGGTGCAATGGATCTCAGTTCCAAAGTGGATTTGCCCGGCATCGCCGGCATGGTTTACGATGAAAAACGCGATTTGATCTATTTCACCACCCGCACCGGCACCGTAGAGCGCTGGTCACCCACCGAGCAGAAATTCCTGTCCCCCATTAAGCTGGGTGGGACGCTGGCTGACCTGGATATCACCGCCGATGGCAGCTATCTGCTGGTGGCGCAATCCAATACGACGGCGGTCACCGTCAGCGATGTCTGGTGGAACGACCGTTACAAGGACACGATTCATCGCATCAATCTGGATACGCTGAAGGTCCAGGATTTGAACTTCCTCGTCGAGGGACAGGAACGCGGCACCTATGATATTGCCATCGCCGGCAATGATACGGCCCTGGTCACCACTGATTTTTCTGGTTCCGGCTGGAACCCGCTGCGTTGGTTCGATGCCGATGCCAACGCCTTCATCACCCAGCCCCTCATCAATCCACAAGGCGGCACTGTCACTGTCAGGCAATCTTCTTATCTGATCCCGTCAGAAAATAACCGCTATATCCTGATCCTGGAGAGCAACATCTCCAACGCGCAGATGCAGCTCTATGATGTCCAGGCCGGCAATATTGTTTCAAGCGGTGACTTGTATGCTTTCAACAGCAGTGGCTTCAACAACGGATCCGGTGACATTTCCGAAGCACGTGGCCTCGCCTTTAACTTAGGATATGCCTTCGATTTCAAATTTTCTCTGGCAAAAAACCTGGGTGCCCAGGGCTATTATTCCGGGGAATTCTCTGGCACCGGCAATTACCTCTTTGCTCAACGCACTTCCGGCGAAGTGGTTATCATGGACACCCATAGCTGGACGCCGGTAGGCATATTCGCCGTAGATGATACGGCGGAGATCAAGACCGGCAGCCTGGAACTGATGGGCAAGGATGGGCGCTATCTGGTCGGGCAGACCGCCACCGGTTTTGCCGTGCTGGATCTGGCGGAAAAGCTGAAGCTGGATCTGACCGGCAATGACCGCGCCAATTTCATCAGCGGCGAACTGGCCGCCGATACCCTGCGCGGCGGCGCTGGGGCCGACACGATCAGCGGCTTTGGCGGCGATGACCAGCTGTTTGGCGATGATGGGCGCGATGTTCTCAATGGCGGCGCCGGGAACGATACGCTGAATGGCGGCAATAGCGACGATATTCTGATCGGCGGCGCCGGCGATAACGTGCTGAATGGCGGGGCCGGTATTGATGTCGTCCGCTATGATGGCCCGCGCAGCAACTATCAGATCAAGGTGGATGGCAACCAGGTCATCGTCACCGGCCCGGCCGGCACAGGCACCGACACGCTGACCGGGGTGGAGCTGCTGCAATTTGATCATCAGGTGACGCCCGTCACCCCCCTGAAGATGCTGGAAAATGGCACCCTGTTCGATGAAGCGGGCTATCTCGGCCAATATGCCGATGTGGCCGCTGTCGTCGCCTCTGGCGCCCTGGGCTCCGGTGCTGAACATTATCTACGCTATGGCCAGTATGAAGGGCGCAGCCCCTTCGGGCTATTCAACGCCAACTATTATCTGGAAAAGAATCCGGACGTGGCGGCGGCAGTAAAGGCCGGCATCATCGGCGCCTGGCAGCATTTCCAGCAATATGGCTGGCGGGAGGGACGTGACCCCTCCGCCCTGTTCGATGTTTCCGCTTATTTGCAGGCAAACCCGGACGTGCAGGCGGCCGGCATGAACCCGCTCTTCCATTATCTGGCCAATGGCATGGCGGAAGGCCGCGCCACCAGCGTCGCCGACGTGGATTATTACGGGCTATATTAAAAGGCACCGCCGGGCGGTATGGGGCCCTCAGGCCACCGTACCGCCCAAGGGCCCGGTCCGATAAAGGGTCACCTTGATGCCGCCATGCAGCACCGGGTCAGCGTTGGGCAGGAAGGGCAGTTCCGTCACCTTGGCCAGGGCCGGTTCATTGGTGATGATGCCCACCCGCCAGCCCCGGAACCGGTTCATCAGCACCTTGCCCAGCGTGCCGTACAGCGCATAGAGCTGGCGCGTATCACCGATACGGCCGCCATAGGGCGGGTTGAGGATGACCAGACCCGGCCCGCCTTCCGGCGGGTTCAGGTCGCTGATGGCATGGTGATGGAAATCCGTCCAGGCGGACACACCGGCGCGGGCGGCGTTTTCCTGGCTCATCTTGATGGCACCGGCATCCCGGTCACTGCCGTAAAAGCGCACGGTCGGCGGGGTGGCCGTTCCCGTCGCTTTCAGGGCTGCCCAGGCGGCAGCATCAAATCCGGCCAGTTTTTCAAAGGCAAAGGAGCGGGCCCGCCCCGGTTTCAGGCCGGCGGCGATTTCCGCCGCCTCAATGACGAAGGTGCCGGAGCCGCACATCGGGTCCACCACCGGTTCCTTACCGTCATAGCCGCATTGGCGCAGGAACAGCGACGCCATCGTCTCCCGCATCGGCGCCTTGTTCACCGCCTCCTTATAGCCGCGCTTGTGCAGCGGCTCGCCCGACGTATCGATGCTGAAGGTACAGAGATCATCATCGATGCGGGCCTTGATGGTGATCTCCGCATCCTCTGCAATGGGGGCACCCAATTCTTCGGTGATGGCACGGGCGATGCGCTGGGCGGCCGCCCCAGCGTGATAGATGCGGGATTGGGTGCAACTGGCATCCACCCGCACCGGCACATCGGCGTGCAGGAAATCGGCCCAGGGGAATTTACGCGCCCGCTTGTCCAACTGGGCCAGATGCAGCACCCGGAACCCGCCAATGCGGGCCAGCACCCGCGTGGCCCCGCGCAGTTCCAGATTGGCGCGCCAGACCTCGCGCCAGCCGCCATGGGTAACAACACCGCCCTTGCCGGGCTGCGGACGGGCGAAACCGGCGGCCTTCATCTCCGCGCACAGCGCGGATTCCAGGCCGGGGGTGGTCACCACATAGATTTCGAATGGGGTCTGGTCGCTCATAGCGCCTTGATATCGTGCCGCCTGCGGCCCGGCGAGGGCTTTCTCACCATGGCACCCGTGCCGTCGAGCAGATGATTTTCACGGACATGAAAAAAGTGCTTGCGTCCCGATCCAGAGCCCATTATACACCGCGCCACCTCACGGACACGTCCCCATCGTCTAGAGGCCTAGGACACCAGCCTTTCACGTTGGTAACACGGGTTCGAATCCCGTTGGGGACGCCACCGTCCGCACGCAAGTGCCTGTGAGTAAAACGAAAAGGCCCGACGACAACGTCGGGCCTTTCGCTTTTCCAGGATCTGTTGGCCGGGCCTTGAGAAGGGGTTGCCCCCTTCCCGCACCGCCACAGACTCAATAAACCAGTTCGTCCTCGCCCTTGCCGCTGGCAATGACGATTTCGCCGCGCGCAGCCATGTCCTTGGTCAGCTGCACCATATACATCTGCGCCTCGTCCACATCGCGCAGGCGCACCGGCCCCATGGCGCCCATATCCTCGCGCATGATCTTGGCGGCACGTTCGGACATGTTGGTGAAGAACATGTCCTTCAGCGTGTCCGATGCCCCCTTCAGGGCCGTGGCCAGCTTCTGCTTGTCGACATTGCGCAGCAGGGTCTGGATACCGCTGGGATCCAGCTTGGACAGATCCTCAAACGTGAACATCAGGGCGCGGATACGTTCGGCACTGTCGCGGTTACGCTCTTCCAAGGCGGCCAGGAAGCGGCTTTCCGTGTTGCGATCAAAGCTGTTGAAGATTTCCGCCATCATTTCGTGCGCATCGCGGCGGTTGGTGCGGGCCAGGTTCGACATGAATTCGGTACGCAACGTGCGCTCGATATCGTCGATCACCTCCTTCTGCACCGCCTCCATGCGCAACATGCGCATGATCACTTCCATGGCGAAGCTTTCGGGCAGAAGCTGCAGCACGCGGCCGGCATGGTCGCCCTTGATCTTGGACATGATCACGGCCACCGTCTGCGGATATTCGTTCTTGAGATAGTTGGCCAGCACCTGCTCATTCACATTGGTCAGCTTGTCCCACATGGTACGGCCGGCAGGACCACGGATTTCCTCCATGATCTGGTCGACCTTGTCCTTGGGCAGCACCTTGGTGAGCAGGCGTTCGGTACTGTCGAACGTACCGACCAGGGAACCGGTGGAGCTGATCTGCTCGGCAAATTCCAC
Source organism: Niveispirillum sp. BGYR6 (assembly GCF_027568365.1). Classification (NCBI taxonomy): domain Bacteria; kingdom Pseudomonadati; phylum Pseudomonadota; class Alphaproteobacteria; order Rhodospirillales; family Azospirillaceae; genus Niveispirillum; species Niveispirillum sp. BGYR6. The sequence goes on from NZ_JANLNL010000002.1 coordinate 550,718, forward strand.
GAACAGGCGTTCCACCAGATTGGAACTGACCGAGCCCAGATTGGCCATGGTCTGCGACAGTTCCTTGATCTCGTCATCGCCCATCAGCGCGAACAGCTTGGAGGCAATTTCCTCCCCCAGCGCCAGCATCAGGATGGCGGCTTTTTCGGGACCGGTCAGACCGCGGTAATCTTCACGGACGCGCATGGCCATGACGGCAAACTCCCCGGAAACGCAAAACCTGTCGGATCAGGTATCAAAATGACAACGAGCGGACTCTAGCATAGCCCCGCTGACAGGTGAATCTGCCTTGTGCACGCGCCTGTTCAGGCGGGGCGGCTGCCATAGGGGGCCAGCGGCAGGTCGAAACTGGCGATGGTGCCCCGCCCCAGCTCGCTTTCCAAACGCAATTGCCCGCCATGGCAGCGCACCAGCTCATGCGACAGCGCCAGCCCCAGGCCGGTGCCCTTGGACCGGCTGTTTGCATCGCCAGCCTGCTCATAGGGCCGGCCCAGCCGGGCCAGATCGGCCGGCGCGATGCCATCGCCATTATCCCGCACCGTCAGAACCAGCCGCCGTCCGCGGCGATGGGCCGATATCTGCACCACCCCGCCCGCCGCCGTAAATTTTACCGCGTTGGAAAGCAGGTTCAGCAGCACCTGCTTGATAGCCCTTGCATCCACCTGCACCAGATGCCAATCGCCCTCCGACAACAGCTCAATCGTCACCTTGCGTTCGAACGCCAGCCCACGCACCAGCCGCACCACCTGATTGACCAGGGCCTGGCTGTCAAACGGGGCGGCGCAGAGTTCCAGCTTGCCAGCCTCCACCCGGGCGATATCCAGCATGTCATTGACCAGGTCCAGCAGGTGCTGGCCGCTGGTGCGAATATTCTCGACAAATTCCTTATAGGCCGGGTCGCCCAGCGGCCCCATCACCTCCCCCGCCATCAGGCCGGAAAAGCCGATCACCGCCGTCAGCGGGGTGCGCAATTCATGGGTCATGGTGGCCAGGAACAGGGAGCGGGCGGCCAGCGCCGCCTCCGCCTGTTCGCGGGCATGACGGCTTTCCGCCTCCGCCTTCCGGCGCGCAGCCAGTTCGGCCACGGCCTGCATCCCGGCATGTCGCAGCTCAATCAGCTGCATCGCCGTCTGGGCCAGATCGCGCAGCACCTGCCGGTCACGGTCGCACAAGTGGCGGGGCTGTCGGTCGATGACGCAGAGCGTACCCAGCCGGTGGCCGCTGGGGGTCAGCAGCGGGGCGCCAGCATAAAAACGGATGTCCGGCGCGCCCGTCACCAGCGGGTTATCGGCGAAGCGCGCATCCAGCAGCGCATCCTCCACCTCCATAATGTCGGTGCCCAGGATCGTATGGGCGCAAAAGGCCATTTCGCGCGGTGTCTGCGGAGCCTCCAGCCCATAGCGAGCCTTGAACCATTGCCGCGTCTCATCCACCAGGGAAACCAGGGCGATGGGGGTGCCGATCAGGGTGGCCGCCATTCGGGCCAGCCGGTCAAAGGAATCCTCCGGATCGCTATCCAGAATAGCATAGCCATGCAGACTGGCGACGCGCTCCCCTTCATCGTCTGGTACGGGCGGCAATTTCATCATGCAGGTGGGCCGCTTGATCTGTAAAATATTCACGTGAGTATAAACGGCTTTGGCGCACTTGACGATAGGCGCCATGCGGACATCTGTATCAACGGATTGGAGAAGACCATGCATCCCCCCGCCCTTCCCCCCATCGTGGTTCTGGGTGATGACGGGCCGGCACCGGAAAGCTATCGCCCGCCGGCAGATCGCATCCTGGCGGGCGATCCGGTGCAGACCGTCTCCAACCGCTTTGCCAGCGCCGACGGGCGCTTCAATTGCGGGGTCTGGAGCTGCCAGCCTGGCAAATGGCGGGTGATTTTCAGCGAGAATGAGTTCTGCCAGTGGCTGGAAGGGGTGGTGCTGGTCACCGGCGATGATGGGCAGCAGCGCCGCTTCCAGGCCGGCGATGCCTTCGTCATGCCCGCCGGCTTCACCGGCACCTGGGAGGTGCTGGAGCCGGCGCGCAAATATTATGCGGTATATGAGTGATCAGCGGGGCGGTGGTTCTACGGTCTACTGCCAAGGCCGTGCCCCCGGCTGCGGCCTTGTCGTTTCAACCCTGATGCCAGACGGGGAAAGATGCAGGGCATGGGCACCCCGCCGCACAATATCATCCCGCCGGATGATCAGCGGGGCCGGGCATTCTGCTTCCTCCCGCAGGCTGATGACGGCATTCAGCGCCTCTGCCGGGCAGGTCACGGCGCCTTCCCGGTCGTCGATCAGCGCCAGCACCTGCCCCTTGGCCCGGTATAAACAGATGGCCCCGTCACAGGTCAGCCCATCCTTGGCACTGCCGGATTTGGGCCAGCGGCGGGGTGGGTCCGGCAAGCCGTCCCGCAGCGCCCAGGCATTGCTGTCAAAGCGTGCGCGCTGTCGGGTGGAGACCAGCAAACCGCCATCGGCGGCGCGGATGCCAATCACCCCAGCATCGGCATCCACCCGCACATCCGGCAGGGTGAAGAACAGAAAGCTGAGCGGCATCAGCAGGATGCCGATCAAGCCCCACCAGCGCACCCGCCCCTGCCAGATGCCCAGCCACAGACCACCCAGCGTGAAACCCACCAACCCCCAGAGCGGCATGACCGGCAGGGTCAGCGTGGCACCGGGCAGGCCGGCCACCAGACGGGCTGTCCATAAAATCCCTTCCACCCCCCAGCCCATGGCGCTGATGGCCCAGCCCTCCAGCCCCAGCGGCATCAGCAGGCAGGCCAGCAGCCCGCAAGGCATCACCCAGAAGCTGGTCAAGGGCACGGCAATCATGTTGGAGAGCAGCCCGTAATTGGCCACTTTCTGGAAATTATAGACGGCGTAGGGTGTCGTCGCCAGACTGGCCACCAGGGAAGTGAGAATCAGCCCACCGGCATAGGCGGCCAGCTTGCCCATCCAGCCGCCACCGCCTTCCCGCCGTCTCCGCGCCAGCCAGGGGGCGAGTGCGTCATAGACCATGATCAGGGCGGCCACGGCAGCAAAGGACATCTGAAAGCTGGGGCCGGTCAGGCTGTCCGGCACCACCAGCAGCACCGCCACCCCGGCGGCGGCAATGACGCGCAGGGAAAACGGGTTGCGATCGGCCAGCACGGCCAGCAGCATGATCCCCGTCATCAGCACCGATCGCAGCGTCGGCACCGGCGACCCCACCATCAGCATGTAGAAAAAGGCCGCCGCCATGGCCAGCACGGCGGCATATTTCTTGATCGGCTGGCGCAGGGCCAAGGCCGGCCACAGCGCCAGCCCGCCCCGCACCAGCAGAAACACCAGCCCCGCCACCAACCCGATATGCAGGCCGGAGATGGAGATCAGGTGCTGCAGGCCCGAGACCCGCATGGCCGCCAGATCATCATCGGGGATGCCGCTGCTGTCCCCGTTCAACAGGGCGGTGGTCAGCCCGGCGGCCCCGCCTTGCAACCGCGCCTCCACCTTCGTGGCGATGGCTTGGCGCAGCCGCTCCAGCCACAGGCTCCAATCCCCGCCATCTGCCGGGACTGCCTGCCCCTGCCGTTCGATCCGCACATAGGCCACGACACTGCCGCCAATGCCCTGGAAATAGGAATAGCGGCGAAAATCAAAGGCATCCGGCTCCACCGGACCGCCAGGGCCGGCAACCCGGCCCCAGATGCGCACCTTCTCCCCCAAGGGCGGCAACATGTCATCCGGCCGCAACAGGACAGTCAGGCGTTTTGGCGTCTCCGCAGTCGGGACAACGGCAATCCAGGGATCGGCCAGTTGCAGCCGCAAATCATGTTCCTGCTTTTGCAGCGCCACCACCCGGCCGGTCACCACCGTGGGGCCACGGGCGGCATCCAGCATGGGGGCAGCCATGCCGGCCGTCCGCCACGCCCCTGCCAGCAACCCTAGGGCCGGGACCAGCAGCAGGATGGCCGCCAGCCGCCCCGCCAGGGGCCAGCGCAGCGCCAGCGCCAGGCTGAGGGTCAGCATCGCCACCGCCAGCACCCCCACAAGCCACAGGGGCGGTTCCAGCGGCAGGGCGAAATAAGCGCCAATACCCAGCGACAACGTGACCGGTATCCACAGCAGCCATTGGCCCTGCTCTGCCGACAGCGCGCCTAGCAGGCGCCGTGCCAGCGTCAGCGGTGTCCAGCCCTCACCCGTCCAGGCCCGGGGCCCCGCTATTCTTATGTGCGTGCTTTGCCGCATTGGTGATGACCGTCACGGTGCATAAGGCCCGCTGCTGTGCTACATCTGCCGGCAACGGACTGGTTTACCCGCAGAAGATTGTATTAATCATGAAAATTGTCACCCGTTTCGCACCATCCCCCACCGGTTTTCTGCATATTGGCGGTGGCCGCACAGCCCTGTTCAACTGGCTTTTCGCCAAGCACCATCAGGGTACCTTCCTGCTGCGGATCGAGGATACCGACCGCGCCCGCTCCACCCAGGCCGCCGTCGATGCCATTCTGGATGGGCTGAAATGGCTGGGCCTGGAATGGGACGGCGAGGCGGTCAGCCAGTTCCAGCGCAAGGACCGTCACGCCGAAGTGGTGGCGGAAATGCTGGCCAACGGCACCGCCTATCGCTGCTATTGCACGCCGGAAGAGCTGGACGCGATGCGGGAGGCGCAGAAAGCCGCAGGCCAGCAGCCGCGCTATGACGGTCGCTGGCGCGACCGCGACCCGTCGGAAGCGCCCGCCGGCATCGCCCCCGCCATCCGCCTGAAGGCCCCGCGTGAGGGGGAGACGGTGGTGAATGACCATGTGCAGGGCGAAGTGCGGGTGCAGAATAGCCAGTTGGACGACCTGATCCTGCTGCGCTCCGACGGCACGCCGACTTATCTGCTGGCCGTGGTGGTGGATGACCATGACATGGGTGTGACCCATGTGGTGCGCGGTGACGATCACCTGACCAACACTTTCCGCCAGCTCCAGATCTATAACGCCATGGGCTGGGCGGCCCCGGAATTTGCCCATATCCCGCTGATCCATGGGCCGGACGGGGCCAAGCTGTCCAAGCGTCACGGCGCCTTGGGGATTGAGGCTTACCGCGACATGGGCTTCCTGCCGGAAACCATGCGCAATTATCTGCTGCGTCTGGGCTGGGGCCATGGCGATGCGGAGATTATCTCCACCGAACAGGCCATCGACTGGTTCACGCTGGAAGGGATCGGCCGTTCCCCCTCCCGGCTGGACTTCGCCAAGATGGAGAACCTGAACGCCCATTATATTCGGGAGGCGGATGATGCGCGGCTGGTGGCCCTGACCAGCCCCTTCATCGAGGCCAAGATCGGCCGCGCCTTGACGGACGCGGAGAAGGAACGGCTGTTGCGTTCCGTGCCCGGTTTCAAGCCGCGCGTGAAAACCCTACTGGAATTGGCCGAAGGTTCACTCTATCTGTTTGCCAACCGGCCGCTTGCCCTGGATGACAAGGCAGCGGCCCTACTGACGGCCGAGGCACGGTCGCAGCTGGCGGCGCTGGCAGAAGCGTTCGCCGCGTCGCCCGATTGGAGCGGTGCTGCACTGGAACAGATCGTGCGCGACCATGCGGAGCGCACCGGTCTGAAGCTGGGCAAACTGGCCCAGCCCTTGCGCGCCGCCCTGACCGGTTCCACCGTTTCGCCGCCGATTTTCGAGGTGGCGGAAATTCTTGGTCGCGCCGAGACCTTGGTGCGGCTGGAAGATGTCGCAAAGGGTGGATAATTTGATGCAGTTGCGTTGCCATTGCTGCGCCGCGCAACTACACTCCGCCACCTAAAAAGAACCCCGGGGCAGCCGCCCCACCCAAGAACACCTTGAGGACGTGCCGATATGAGCCAGACTCCCCAGACGGCGGGCGATGGAACCGCCGATACGGTGACCCTGATCGATAACCGGAACGGCAAGCAAGTCACCTTGCCCATCCTGCACGGCGCGACGGGGCCGGATGTCATCGACATCCGCAAGCTCTATGCGGCCACCGGCTGCTTCACCTACGATCCGGGTTTCACCTCCACCGGCTCCTGCGAATCGGCAATCACCTACATCGATGGCGATGAAGGCGTGCTGCTGCACCGCGGTTACCCGATCGAGCAGCTGGCGGAGAAGAGCGACTTCCTGGAAGTCTGCTACCTGCTGCTGAATGGCGAACTGCCGAACCCGGAGCAGAAGGCCAAGTTCGAACAGACCATCACGCGCCACACCATGGTGCATGAACAGCTGGCGAACTTCTTCCGTGGCTTCCGCCGCGATGCCCACCCGATGGCCATCATGTGCGGCGTCGTCGGCGCCCTGTCGGCCTTCTATCACGACAGCACCGACATCAATGACCCGACCCAGCGCATCATCGCGTCGCACCGGCTGATCGCCAAGGTGCCGACCATTGCTGCCATGGCCTATAAGTATTCGGTCGGTCAGCCCTTCGTCTATCCGCGCAACGATCTGGGCTTTGCCGAGAACTTCCTGCACATGACCTTCGCGGTCCCGTGCGAGCAGTACAAGGTGAACCCGGTCATCGCCAAGGCGATGGACAAGATCTTCATCCTGCACGCCGATCACGAGCAGAACGCCTCGACCTCCACCGTGCGTCTGGCCGGTTCGTCGGGCGCCAACCCGTTCGCCTGTATCGCCGCCGGTATCGCCTCCCTGTGGGGTCCCGCGCATGGTGGTGCGAACGAAGCCGTGCTGAAGATGCTGGAAGAGATCAAGTCCGTTGATCGCATTCCGGAATTCATCAAGCGCGCCAAGGACAAGAACGACAATTTCCGTCTGATGGGCTTCGGCCACCGGGTCTACAAGAACTACGACCCGCGCGCCAAGGTCATGCAGCAGACCTGTAAGGAAGTGCTGGCCGAGCTGGGGATCAAGGACGATCCGCTGCTGGATATCGCCGTGGAGCTGGAGCGCATTGCCCTTTCCGATGAGTACTTCATCGAGAAGAAGCTGTACCCGAACGTCGACTTCTATTCCGGCATCATCCTGAAGGCGATCGGCTTCCCGACCAGCATGTTCACCGTGCTGTTCGCGCTGGCCCGTACCGTCGGCTGGATCAGCCAGTGGAAGGAAATGATCGAGGATCCGACCCAGAAGATCGGTCGTCCGCGTCAGCTCTATACCGGTCACGTGACGCGGGATTTCGTCCCGCTGAACGAGCGTGGCTGAGCGGCTGAATAGTCAGCATAAAGCGGGCGGCCCCCTGTGGGCCGCCCGTAATGCCCAATCTATGTTCGCAGCACCCGTCTTTCTCTGGCGGGCGCCAACTGCCGCCAATGATAATCCCGCGCCCCTGGGCAAAAGACTGGCCCGTCTGGCCAAACTATTGGCGATTATCGCTGTGGTCGGTGGTCTGGGTTATGCGGTGTTGGCACTGTAAAGTTCCAACATCTGCCTAAACGAAAAAACCCCGCCGGGCTTGATTGCCCAGGCGGGGTTTTTTCGTATCCCCTCCCCGCCCGTTGCCGAGCGGGGAAAGGCTTAACCGAACCGATCACGTATCCAGGAAGCTGCGCAGCTTGCGGGAACGCGACGGGTGCTTCAGCTTGCGCAGCGCCTTCGCCTCGATCTGGCGGATACGCTCGCGGGTCACGCTGAACTGCTGGCCCACTTCTTCCAGCGTATGGTCGGTGTTCATGCCGATGCCGAAGCGCATCCGCAGAACCCGTTCCTCACGGGCGGTCAGGGTGGCCAGTATACGGGTGGTGGTCTCGCGCAGGTTCGCCTGGATGGCGGCATCGAGGGGCAGAACGGCGTTCTTGTCCTCGATGAAATCGCCCAGATGCGAATCTTCCTCGTCGCCAATCGGCGTTTCCAGGGAGATCGGCTCCTTGGCGATCTTCAACACCTTGCGGACCTTTTCCAGCGGCATCATCAGCCGCTCGGCCAGTTCCTCCGGCGTCGGCTCCCGCCCGATCTCGTGCAGCATCTGGCGGCTGGTGCGCACCAGCTTGTTGATCGTTTCGATCATGTGCACGGGAATACGGATGGTGCGGGCCTGATCGGCGATCGACCTTGTGATCGCCTGCCGGATCCACCAGGTGGCATAGGTGGAGAACTTGTAGCCGCGCCGATATTCGAACTTATCCACCGCCTTCATCAGACCGATATTGCCTTCCTGGATCAAGTCCAGGAACTGCAGGCCACGGTTGGTGTATTTCTTGGCGATGGAGATCACCAGACGGAGGTTGGCTTCCACCATCTCCTTCTTGGCGCGGCTGGCTTCCTTCTCGCCCTTCTGCACGGTGGAGACGATGCGGCGGAACTCACCGATCGGCAGCCGGGCCTGGGTGGAGACGTCGCCAATGCTTTCCCGCACGCGGGCAACCTCGTGCGACGACCGCTCGGCAAAGCGGCCCCAGGCCTTGGAGATATTCTTGCAGCGCTCCAGCCAGTTCGGGTCCAGTTCCGACCCGTAATAATGCTGCAGGAAGTCTTCACGCTTCACGCGGCAATCGGTGGCCAGACGCAGCAGGCGGCCTTCAAAGCCCAGCAGCTTGCGGTTCAGGGCATAGAGCTGTTCGACCAGCTGTTCGATACGGCCATTGTTCAGGCGCACGGAATTGACCAGCTCGGTCAATTCGGCCTTCACCTTCTCGTACTTCTTGTCCGCACCCTTGACCTCTTCGCCGCGCTGCAAGGCCGCCAGACGCAGCTCCTGCATCTTGTGCAGGCGCTCATAGGTCTCTTCGATCTTGCCGAAGGTCTCCAGCACCTTGGGCTTCAGCTCGGCTTCCATGGCGGAAAGGGAGACATTGCCTTCCTCTTCGCCGTCGGCGGCCGGGCCGGCGCCCTCGCCTTCACCCTCGGCGCGTTCGCCTTCCTCTTCCTCGCGGTCGGCGGCGGGGCCGTCCAGCGTCTCCGGCGGCAGCTCACCCGATTCCGGGTCCACGCCGTAAGAGGCATCCAGATCGATAATGTCGCGCAGCAGCATCTTGCCGTCCTGCAACGACTGATGCCATTCGATAATGGCCTGAATGGTCAGCGGCGATTCGCAAATCGCCCCGATCATCATTTCCCGGCCGGCTTCGATGCGCTTGGCGATGGCGATTTCGCCTTCGCGCGACAGCAGCTCCACCGACCCCATTTCGCGCAGATACATGCGCACCGGGTCATCGGTGCGGCCGATATCATCATCGTCCAGGTTACCGGACTGGCGGCCTTCGCCGTCGCCGGCTTCGCCGTTGCTCTCTTCCTGTTCCTCTGCCTCGACGACATTGATGCCCATTTCGGACAGCAAGGCCATCGTGTCTTCGATCTGCTCGGAAGACGAACTGTCCTGCGGCAGGGCCGCGTTCAGCTCGTCATAGGTGACGTAGCCACGCTCCTTGCCGCGCGCGATCATCTTCTTGACGGCAATTGCCATGCCGTCCATCAGAGGGCCGTTCGCTTCCTCTTCACGCTGCTCCGACACTTCCGCCGTCTGCGCCGCTTTAGTCGCCATTCGCTCGCTGCCCCCGTACCTTCAAGGCTGCCACCGGTAAACGCAAATGGACGACTCGGGCAAGTACCCGGTCATCCACCAATCTCTGTCCTGGCTATAAAATCAAAGAGTGACATACGACTGTGTCGGCCAAGACACAGTTTTGGCGTGAACAGGTAATGTTGGCACCGACACCCACCGGCATGTGCCCTCATCCCCCATCCTGATCAGGATCATTGGTATGCCCCCGGCGGTTCAGCACTTCCTGTTGAAGCAATCGTAAGCGTGCCAGATCGGCTTCGCTGAAGGTTTCAGCGAAACGTCGCTCGGCTTCCCGCAGTTCCTGCTGAAGCAATGTCACCTCGGAGCCTAACCAAACCTCCTGCCAGCCACTCTTCGCCGCTTCGATGGACGCTCCTGGTTGCGCAAACTTCGGCGCGTCTGCACTCAGCAGACTATCCAGCGTCTCTTGAAAGCCGCGCAGAGACAGGTGGCGCTTCAAGCCGTCCGCGTCAAGTGCTGATTCGGCCGTCAGACATGCAACAAGCGCCTGACGCAGCATTTCCAGCGCAGGATCGCTGAAATCCGCCTGGCCCAGCAGTTCCCCCACCTGTTCGAACAGGGCGGGATGGTGCAGCACGGTGACCAGCAGCCAGCGCTCCCGCCGGCGCGGATCGGTCAGGATAGCGCCGCTGCGATGGCTTTTGTCCCACAAATGACTGATGGGGATTTCACCCGGCCGCTGTCGGCGCGGGCCGCCGCCAGCGCCAAAGCCGCGCGAACCACCCCCGGCAAAGCCCGCTCCCCGGATGGCGGCGCGCAGCTTGTCGCGCAAAGCGGCGCGGTAATTATACTGCACCGACTTGTCGGCGATGGCGTCGGTCAACTGGTTGATGGTGCTTTCAATGGTCAGGCGGCCTTCCGCCGTGCGCGGCTCATTGCCCTGGCGGGCATATTCCCAGATGAAATCTTCCAGCGACAGGGCCCGGTCCAGCACCGCCTCAAACGCCGCCTTGCCGCCACCCCGGATCAGGCTGTCCGGGTCTTCCTTTTCCGGCATGAAGGCGATGCGGGCCGACACCTCCGGCGTCAGCACCGGCAGGATACGTTCCACCGCCCGCTGTGCCGCCCGCCGGCCGGCATTATCACCATCGAAGCAGAGGATGGGCCGCCGGCGACCTTCCGGTGCCAGCTTCCACAGCTCCTGTATTTGGGTTTCCGTCAGGGCCGTGCCCAGGGGTGCCACCGCCCCCTCGAACCCGGCCATGACGCAGGAAATCACATCCATATAGCCTTCGGTGACGATCAGGGCCTGACCATCCGCCGCCGCCTGCCGGGCCCGCGACATACCATAGAGAATGTGCCCCTTGTGGAAGAGCGGGTTTTCAGCCGAGTTGATATATTTCGGCCCATCCCCTTCCAGCACGCGCCCGCCAAAGGCCACCACCCGGCCCCGCCGGTCGGTGACGGGGAACATCACCCGGTTCCAGAAGAAATTGCGTACCGCCTTGCCATTTTCGGGCCGCTTGAACAGCCCGACCTCGATCATGTCGGCTTCGCCATAGCCGGCCTCGGTGAGCACGGCATAGAGCCCAGCCCCGTCCTGCGGGGCGTAGCCGAGGCGGAAGCGGGCGATACCCTCGCCATCCAACCCGCGCCGACGCAGATAATCCAGCGCCATGCGGCCGCCATGGCTGAACAGCTGCTGCTCGTAATATTTGGCTGCGCGTTCCACCAGGTCATAGAGCGACTTCTGCCGCTCGAACCGTTCACGCTCCTGCGGGGTGGCCTTGGGCACCGCCATGCCCACTTCGCCCGCCAGATTCTCCACGGCCTCCATGAAGGAGAGGTTGTCATAGCGCATGACGAAACCGATCTGGTCGCCATGGGCACCACAGCCGAAGCAGTGAAAAAAGCCCTTCTGGTCGTTGACATAGAAGCTGGGCGATTTTTCATTGTGGAAGGGACAGGGCGCCTTGAACTCCCGCCCGGCGCGGATCAGGCGCATACGTTTCTGCACCACTTCCGACACGGAAATGCGGGTGCGCAACTCTTCCAGAAACTGCGGCGGCAGGGCCATGTGAAGGCGGACTTCCCATCAACGGGCAGACAGATCAGCCGGCAACCATACAACAGGCACCCGCCGCTGTGCCATGTGGCTGCAGACTTATCCCCAGGTTGCTCTGTTATCCACAGGCAACCGGGTCAACAAAGCAGGATGGCGTAATCGCCGATGATCTGGAAACCCAGCGCCAGATAGGCGCGGCGCGCCGGCTCATTCTCCTTGCCGGTGAACAGCACGGCAAGCCTTGCCCCATCCTCAAGGGCGGCCAGCAGCGCGCCGGCGACCACGGCACGGGCATAGCCCCGACCCCGGCTGTCGCGCGGGGTCCAGACACCGCCAATCTGCACCGTATCGGGAATACGGGCATTATGGGTAGCCATGGAGAGAATCGCCCCATCGGCACCGGTCAGCAGGAAGACGTCGCCCGCTGACACCCAGACGGCGATATCAGCTTCTGCCTGCGCCCGCAGGGCGGCATCCGGCACGGCGTCCAGCGCCTCTACAGAATAATCCACCCGCCATCCGGCCAGCAGCGGAACATCCTGCGCCGTCGCGCGCCGCCAGCGACAAGTACCGCTGCTCAACAGGGGCGGGACGACCAGCCGATCCAGCGGCAGGTCAAACAGATCCTCTGCCCCACCCCGCCGGAAGGATTGTTCAGGAAATGCGTCTGCCACCGCGCTGGCCGCCTCCAGCGGCCCGATCAGACCGCAGAGGGGGCGATCACCCTCAGCCATCAGATGGCGGGCCAGTTCCACCGCCAGCACAGGCGGGGCCTGGATCAGCATATTGCCATTCCAGCTATGGGCGATGACGCCGGCAATCTCGCCTTCCGCCGTCAGGGCCGCTTCATAGCGGCCTTGGAAGCGCTGACCTTCATCCACCAGCCCGGCGCGGCGCAGGTTGGAACGCAGGAACAGTGACGTGGCCGGATGGCCGGCCAGATAGGTATCCAGCCGCCCCTCATCCCCCGGTGCCAACCGCACAATCCGCGTCAAGGCGCCCTCTCAGCTCACCAGCTTTTCGCGCACAATGGCGCTGGCCTTGGTGAAATCCATCTGGCCGGCGAAGCGGCCGCGCAGTTCGGCCATCACCTTGCCCATATCCTTCACGCCAGTGGCGCCGATCTCCGCGATCAGGGCGGCAATGGCGTCGCGCGTCGCGGCTTCATCCAGTTGCTGGGGCAGGAAATTCTCGATGACGGTGATTTCTTCGGCTTCCTGCTGGGCCAGTTCCTGACGGCCGCCCTGCTCATACATGATGATGCTTTCGCGGCGCTGCTTCACCATGGTCTGCAGCATGGCCAGGATTTCGGCATCATCCACGCCATCCATCTGGCCACGGGTGCGGGCGGCAATATCGCGGTCCTTCAGGGCGGCGATGATCAGACGCACCGTGGCGACGGTGCGCTGATCCTTGGCGCGCATCGCATCCTTCAGGGCCTCGTTCAGCGTCTGACGCAACATGACATACCTCGGGGTTGGTCCAGAAAAACAGGGGCGAAGAGTAAACAACATAAGCTTCAAATGCCAGCCATTCGGAAACCCCGACAAGAAACACCCGTATGTTTGCCCCCTGCATGGCGACGCTTAGCAGGGGCGCGCAGAGGTCGGGTTGACCGCTGTAACGCGATTGTCTATTTCAACGCCCGAACCGTTCCGGCCCCGGCCGGCGCGCGGTATCGGCGCGACCTGCCATAACCCAGAGGGTGCAAACCCAGCGGGCGATGGATGGGGCGCGACGCCCCGCGGGCAGGCCGCCCCGCTTTTCAGCGGGTGGCCAACCATTTTTGGGTGCCCGCCCCCGGGCATCGCCACTGATCATAAGGTACGCCGCCGATGACCGACACCCCGTCGATGGGTTCCCCCACCCACGCGCCCGCCCCGACCGGAGCCACTGGCGTTCTGGTTCTCGCAGACGGATCGGTGTTCTGGGGGCGCGGCATCGGCGCCGCCGGCCATCGCGTGGGCGAGGTGTGCTTCAACACCTCCATGACCGGTTACCAGGAAATCCTGACCGATCCGTCCTATGCCGGCCAGATCATCACCTTCACCTTCCCGCATATCGGCAATGTCGGCGCCAATGCCGAGGATATCGAGACGCTGACGCCGGTGGCGCGCGGCCTGATCCTGAAGGCCGATGTGACGGAGCCGTCGAACTGGCGCGCCACGCGCCACCTGAATGACTGGCTGCAATCGAACGACATTGTGGGGATCAGCGGGATCGACACCCGCCGCCTGACCCGGCGCATCCGCGATGCCGGCGCCCCCAACGGCGTCATCGCCCATGCGCCCGATGGCAAGTTCGACCTGGAGGCGCTGCTGGCGCTGGCCAAGTCCTGGCCCGGCCTGGAAGGCATGGATCTGGCCAAGGATGTCAGCACCCGCCAGAGCTATGGCTGGGATGAAAGCATCTGGTCGCTGAAAACCGGTTACGGCAAGCAGACCGAACCGAAGCACCATGTCGTTGCCATGGATTTCGGCGCCAAGCGCAATATCCTGCGCTGCCTGGCCGCATCGGGTTGCAAGGTGACGGTGGTGCCGGGCGACACGCCCGCCGCCGATATCCTGGCGCTGAACCCCGATGGCGTGTTCCTGTCCAATGGCCCCGGCGACCCGGCCGCCACCGGCACCTATGCCGTGCCGACCATCAAGGCCATTGTCGATAGCGGCAAGCCGGTGTTCGGCATTTGCCTGGGCCATCAGATGCTGTCCCTGGCGCTCGGTGGCCGGACGGAGAAGATGGAAAGGGGCCATCGCGGTGCCAACCATCCGGTGAAGGATCTGGCCTCGGGTGTGGTGGAGATCACCAGCCAGAACCATGGCTTCGTGGTGCTGCCGGAAAGCCTGCCGGACACAGTGGAGGTCACGCATGTCTCCCTGTTCGATGGCACCAATGAAGGTATCCGCCTGAAGGGCCGCCCGGTCTTCTCCGTGCAGTATCACCCGGAAGCCAGCCCGGGACCGGAGGACAGCCATTACCTGTTCAACCGCTTCATCGATGCCATCGAAGGGCGGTATTGAGGTGACCGATTTTACCAGGGCGCTGCGCTTAGGTGAACTGAACCGCCCGTCCGCCATGCCGGACGGGCTGGCCGCCCTGGTGGCTGAATGGCCTGTCATCCAGCGCTCCCCCGGTGGGGACGCGCTGCTGGATGAGCGTGGCCTGCTGCGGGTCAGCGACCGCTGGAACCTGCCCGATGGCAGCTTCCCCACCGACACGCCCATCGCCAGCCATGGCGGCTGGGCGCTGGGGCGGCTGACCGGCGACGTCTGGCAGCTGGTGCAGCAGGAACCGGCCCTGCCGCGCGATCAGGCCCGCGCCCTGTTGCGGGAGCGCACGGAACGGCTGCTGCATGGCCGCCGCTGGACCGGTGCCGACCTGGAAGCGATGGACAGTCTGGCCAAACAGGCCCCCCTGCCGCTGGCCGACTGGCTGGCGGCACAGGAAGGGCGCGAACGGTCGCTGAAATCGCTGCTGAAGCTGGAACTGGTGCTGCAGGCGGATGGCGACCACCCTGCCCTGCCCGCCAATGTGCGGGAACGCATTGCTGATGCCCCCATCCTCTGGCTGGACACGGACGGGGCGGAGGTCGTGGCCGACGTGCTGGCCCACAGCGCCCGGCGCATGGAGATTGCTGCCAAGCGCAGCACCCGCAATGACCGTCAGCGCGGCCAGGATCTGCGCTCCAGCCTGGCCGAAGCGGTGCAGGCGGCTTTCCCGCTGATGCCGCATGATGTGGCCTCATCGGTGGCAGCCCGGCTGGCCCCGGCGGCGATCAAGCTGGGCCGACGCCCCGCCACCCAGGCGATTGTCGATTGCGTGGCGGAACTGCGCCTGGAACGCTGGCGACAGGTGATTATTGGCGAGCCGCGCGTGGCTGCCCGCCTGCAAGACATGCTGGCAAAGGGCGAGAATAACCGCGCCCGCAAACGCTACCGCGATCAGCGGGCGCTGGAAAAGGTGGCCAAGGAAGTGGCGGAATGGCGGGGGGAACTGCCCCCCGTCACCTCCCGCTGGCTGGATTAAGGCTCAGCGCCCTGCCGGCGGCAGGGCCAGCCCCTTTTCGGCCACCACTTGGCGCAGCAGCACCGGGTCATCGCTGATGATGCCATCCACCTGCCAGTCGATCAGCTGGCGCATGGTGTCGGCATCATTGACCGTCCAGGGCAGCACCTGCAGGCCCAGCGCCTTGGCCTGGGCCACCAGTTCCTTGCTCAGATTGCGGTAATAGGGCGACCAGACTTTACCACCGGCCGCCTTCACCGCCGCCGGAACGCTGCCACCATGGTCCGCCGGGGCGAACCCGGCTGTCCAGGCCGCTGCCTTGGGCCCGGTCACGTTGCTTTCCTGCGGATCATCGATGGTCAGATAGGCGGTGGGGATGTTGGGTGCGATGCGCTGCACCACCTGCAAGGTCCGCCAGTCGAAGCTCTGGATCGTCACGCGGCTTTCCATCCCGGCCTTGCGCACCGCCTCCACCAGCGTGCGGGCAAAGGGCTCCGGGTCCACCGTGTCGCCGGGTGCGGTCGGGTCGATCTTGGTTTCAATGTTGAAGCGGACCTGATCGGCCCCTTTCGCCTTCACCAGATCAAACAGGCTGGCCAGGGTGGGGATGCGGGTGCCATCAATCGCCTGCTGTCGGCTGAACCGCTTGGCATAATCGCTGTCCGGACGGATGCGGCCCACATCATAGCGACCGATTTCCGCCAGGGTCAGGCTGTGCCAGGACGGCGTCGGTGCTGTCACCCATTGCCCATCGGCCCCACGGGCCAGATGGGTATCCACATGCCGTTCATGGGCGATGATCACGGTGCCGTCCTTGCTGATGCCGGTATCCAATTCCAGCGTTGTCACGCCAAGGGCAATGGCATTGGCAAAGGCCGGCAGGGTATTTTCCGGCCACAAGGCGCGCCCCCCGCGATGGGCTTCCAGATCGAAAGCCCCCGCCGCACCGGACAAGAGCAGGGAGGACAGGGCGGCCAGCGCCAGACGCTTGAAAGACATTGATTTTCCACCATCAACCGGATCATCCGTCAGGGTGCTGACTGTAGCGACCGGCCGAAGGGGGTGGCATGAAGTTTACGTGAAAACTCAACCACCCATCGCCCATTGGCGGGTCAGCCCATAGGCCCGATAATCCTCTTCCACCTCCGGGTCGAGTTCGAGGGCCGCTTGCAGATCAGCCTCCGCCAGGGCCGCCTCTGCCGGGTCTTTACGGGCCAGCCACAGGCGCGCCAGGCCGCGCATGTAAAGCGTAGGCGCCATATCAGGCTCTTTCGTCAGGGCCTTATTGAAGGCGGCAATCGCCTCCGCCGGGCGCCCCAGCCGCAACAGCACAACACCGCGGCTATCCAGTGCCTCGGGAAATTCCGGCGCTTCGGCAAGCGCCGCATCACAATTTTCCAACGCCTCTTGCAGCTCAATATTCCGTGTCACCCGCACCCAGCAAAGATGGTTGAGCAGGCTGGGCGAAGGCTGCTTTTCCACCAGCTCGACCAACATATCCTTCACATCCGACGGCCGGCCCGCCGCTTCGGACAAATCACCCCGCAGGCGCAGCAGCAGATCAGCGTTCGGAAAGCTCTCCAACAGCGTATCGATTTCCGCAATGCCTTCATCATAGGCGCCATCCTGGATACGCATCGTCGCCCGCATGTCGATGGCGCGATCGAACCCCGGTAATTCAGCCAGCACGGCGGCCAAGTCGTCATAGGCCCCCTTCCGCACCCGGTCATCGGGATGGTGGCTGCGTGCCTGGGCGCGGCGCATATAGGCAGCGGGTGAGGGTTGAAGGGCGATGGCACGGTCATAATCTGCCAGGGCCGCGTCCAGTTCCTCCAGATGATAGAGCAGATTGGCCCGCGCCAGCCGGACATTCGGGTCATCCGGCCAAAGCCAGATCCGCAAATCCAGGAAGGACCGCTCCAGACGGTCCAAGGGGCCCGGCACCTCTTCTGCCACCGCAGCCGGCACGCCCGCGAGAAAAATGCCTGAAATGACCAAAGCCAGGATGTGACGTCGCATGGTTCCTCCCGTCTCAGGATGCATCAGGGCGGGCGCAATGAAAAGCCCCCGCACCATCGGGTGCGGGGGCCAAACAGGAAAGCACTGTAAAAGTCGGGCGGCAGCCGAACGAACGGCAGACCATCCCGAACCTGATCAGGCGCTGCGCACCTGGGCCAGGAACTGGTCGACGGTACGCCCCAATTCGCCCGACTGGCGGGCCATGTTGCGCGCCGCACCCAGCATGTCGGTCGCCGACGAACCGGTCTGGTGCGCCACTTCCTCCAGGCTTTCGATATTGCGCGTCACTTCCATCGTGCCCATGGAGGCCTGCTGGACATTGCGGGCGATTTCCTTGGTCGCCGCATCCTGCTCTTCCACCGCACCGGCCACCATTTCGGAGATGTCGTTGATCTCCGCAATGGTACGGCTGATCACAACGATGGCGTCCACGGCCTCCTTGGTCGCGTCCTGCATCGTGGTGATCTGGCTGGCGATCTCCTCGGTGGCCTTGGCCGTCTGGTTGGCCAGGCTCTTCACTTCAGAGGCCACGACAGCAAAGCCCTTACCGGCTTCGCCGGCGCGCGCCGCCTCAATCGTGGCATTCAGGGCCAGCAGGTTGGTCTGGCTGGCAATGTCAGAAATCAGCTTCACCACGTCACCGATGGACTGGGCGCGCTGCGCCAGCGACTGCACGGTGCCGTTGGTCTTCTCGGCGGTCTTGGCGGCATCGCGGGCGATGCGGGCCGAGGTATTGACCTGATTGCTGATCTCCGCCAGCGATCCGGCCAGCTCTTCAGTGGCGCTGGCCACCGACTGCACATTGGCGGAAGCCTGCTGCGTGGCGGCAGCCACGGCGCTGGTCTGGGCGCGGCTTTCCTCGGCCGAAGCGGACAGCCCTTCGGCAGTGGACTGGACCTGACTGGACGCGCCGGAGATTTCGGAAACCACGCCCTTGACGGAGTTCTCGAAATCGGACGCCAGCTTCTCCATGGCCGCCTTCTTCTCGATGGCTGCCTGACGCTCCGCCTCTTCCTGGCGGCGACGCAGATTGTCCATCTCCAGCGCGTTGTCCTTGAAGACCTGCACCGACTGGGCCATGGCGCCGATCTCGTCACCGCGCTGGGTACCGGTGATCTGCACCGTCAGATCGCCAGACGCCAGTTTGGACATGGCGCCCTGCATGGATTTCAGCGGCGTGCCGACGATCTTCTGCAGCAGCACCACCAGAATACCGATCAGCACGGCCAGAACGACCAGGGCGATCAGGGTGTTGCCCATCACCGCATCGGCGATGGAGGCCTGCAGGTTGGCCCGGCTCCACGCCACGGTCAGCGTACCAACCTGATCGCGGTTGGCACCGGCGCGGACGGGGGCCTGCACAACCAGGAAATCACCCTGGTCCAGCAGCTTGACTTCGGTCACCGTCTTGGCGATCTGCGCCTTTGCCGGCTCAAACGGGGCCATCCCGGCCGGCAGCGGCTTGTCCTTGCTGGGATATTCGATCAGCGACTCACCGTCGCTGTCGAGCACGCGCACAAAGGCCAGGCTGGTGCTCTTGGCCGTGGCGAGGTCAGCATAGCTGTCGGCGATGGCGTCAGCATTCTTGAAACGGACGGCGGCAGACATCTGCGCGGCCATCATTTCCGTGACCTGGCTTTCCGAGCGCTTGGAAAGGTCCAGCATCGACGAACGCATGGCGGAAGCGCTGAGAGCGATCACGGCGCCAAGACCGATAATGATCGGTATGGCAATCGCAAACGTGATCTTACGGCTGATCGACCAATTACTGAACAGCCCGCCAGACCCGGCCGGAGCGGGGCTACCGGCCGGCCGCATGGTCCGATTAAAATTGCTCATCTCGACTAACCTTTCCTGTCCTTCTCAGCAACGCAACCTGCTCCACTCAACCTTCCCTTGACGGATGCCACGGCAGACCAAGGCATCCTCATTACGCGCCCTGTTATTGTTTGGGCGCTGTCGGCTCCCACCGGGCAAACAAAACCAGGATTGCATAAACTTTTATATTAATCCCACCATCCCAAAGTGGGATTGGCGCTTGCCCTGGCACCATCCTTTCGAATAGGTATAAACGAGCTTGTTGGGAAAATGTAGGCGTATCTACTGAATTCGATGCGGAATAGCATTAACGTTCGATTATCCAGCATGTGTTAAGCTTAACCCCAGCGGAAGTTGCCTTCTGGAGGACGCCCTTAACCATTGTTGGTGATGCACTGCGGCATTCCGCCTGTAACCGTCAGGTATAGCACTTGCTTCATGAGGGTCTTGGGTTAGTACTTTGCAACAAGAAGAGGGGCTGCAAGATATGAAAAGAGCGACTGCGCTGGCAGTGACAATCGCGAGCTTCATGATATCGGGCGTCGCCCATGCCGAGTGCGCATTGAAGGATCCGCCGGCCGTTCCTGATGGTGCCTCTGCCACTGAACCCGACATGGTTGCTGCCCAGAAGGCCGTGAAAGCCTATGTCGCCGAAACGCAGGAATTCCTGGCCTGCCTGGAGTTCGAAGGCAAAGGCAAGAGCGGTGGCGACTGGACGAAGCGTTACAATGACGCATCAGCGCGCATGGAAAAGCTCGCCGCCGACTTCAACAAACAGTTGCGCGCCTACAAGTCAAAATAAACCTAATGTTGAATATTACCAACGGTCACAATCCATGACCGTTGGTAATGCTGCGACTGCCGCCGCACCGCTTATGCGGCTTAGCCAAGCCAGCGGAGGCTGGCGCCGGCGACTGAGAGGCACGAAAGCGTGACCGGCGGTCATGATTTCCTGCCGCTGGTTAAAGGCTGGCTTATCCCGCTTTTCGCGGCCAGCCTGATCGCGGAGTGACAATCCGGGATCAGGGTTTGGGAGTCGGCGGCAGGTCAGGGGCGGGCACATTCGTCAGCGGGCGGTCTTTGGGGGCCATGTTGCTGTGCGCACCATCTTCCAGCGGCTCTACCGTCACCTTCGGGATAGGCGGCGGTTTGGTGATCGGCGGCATGGCCACCTTGCCGTTGAGATCATTGGCCTTCTGCACCTTCTTGCCATTCACGCTGCGGGGTTCCGCTGCCACCAGGGTGCTGGCCCGTGACACCAGATTCGGCAGGGTGGCCTCATCCCAATCCGCCCCCAGGGCACCTAAGCGCAGAATCACCAGCTCCCTCGCCTTGGAGATGTAGAGCCGGCTGCCATCGTCCCCCGCCATGAAAACCGTATCCCCATCGGTAAAGGGGGCCTTGGCGGCCACCGGTCCCTTCGGATCAAAGGGCCAGCCCAGGCGCAGGCGCCAGCCATCATTGCGGGAATGGCCGTTCGGCCGCAGCATCAGGTCCAGCCAGGGCTTGGGCACGAGAGTGTCGGCCCCGACCCGCCCATCCTCCAGCAGCAGCAGGCCGGGACGCAGCCAATCGCGAGCGGTCGCCTTCATGCAGCATTGCAGATAGGCGGCACCGGTCTTGCTGCCCGCTTCCAGGCTGGCATCCCTGGCCCCCAGCGGCTGCCAAAGCGCGGTGGCGAGGTAGTCCGCCACCGGCTGGTTGCGCGCACGGGACAGCACGAGACCCAGCAGTTGGGCCTCATAGCTATTAGGGGCGAAGCGGGTGCCCGGCTCAGCAGCCAGTTCAGCCGAAAGCGTCCAGACGGACGCATCCGCGCCGGGCGGAGTCGCCGGCGGTGTCAGCCCGCTGCTGCCTTCCAGCAGATGGCGCACGGTAATACGGCCACGGGCATCACCGGCCCATTCCGGCAGGTAGCGGCTGATCGGATCATCAATCCCGGCCAGGGTGCCATCCTGCAGGGCAATGCCCGTCAGCAGGGCCAGCAGGCCCGGCAGCAGACCCGCCGCGTCCAGCCGGTCACCCGGCTGCAGGGCAGGATCATAATATTCCAGCTGCAAGGCCCCCGCCTGCCAGACCAGCAGGGCCTGGCTGTGGCTGCGGCGGGCAAAATCCGTCAGCGCCTTTACCCCCTCCTCCGACAGGGTCAAGGCATCCGGGTCGGCCACCGGCAGCAGCCCGCCCGGACCGCCCTTCAGCACCGCCGCCACGATCGGCGGCGGTGGGAGTGGCGGCGGCACCGCCACCACGGGAGCAGATGGCCGTTCCCCGCCCGGCACCAGCCAGAGCGCCGCACCGATGGCGGTCAGGACAATGGCGGTGGAGACAAGGAGGATACGCCGCATCGGAACCCCGTCGGGTGTGGAAGCGTCAGCTTACTGACGATGGGTGTAGAGCGGGTATTCCCGCGCATCCACCACTTCCCAGGCGCCGTCGGGCTGGCGGCAGAGGAAACCCGTGGTGTGCTGATACATGTCGTCCAGGATCACCACGGAATGGAACTCCCGGCAGGGGCGGTTCTGCGCATCATAACCATCGCGCAGCACCTTCACAGCCCCACGCTTGCCGGTCAGCGGATTGGCCCAGCCCACCACCTGATCCACCGGTTTGGTGCCCATCTCCCGCAGTGCGCCCTGGACGGCGGCCAGATCGCCGGCATCCATGATGATGCTGGTGGGCTTGGCCGGCGCGGCTGGTGGAGGCGGGGGCGCCGCCGCCTCCGGCGGGGCGGGTGGGGTTTTGCTGGCACAGCCGGCCACCGCTAGAACGATCAGGAAACCTGCAAGACGCCGCATCATGCCTGCCACTTCGATCCACAAGAATAGGGAGCCGCCTGTTTGCCAACCAGCGCCCGGCAAAGCAAGACTGTTAAACGGGTTGGCCCCCCAATCTATGCGGCAAATGGTGGCCAAAGCATGACGGCCCCTGTGGATAGAAGCGGGCAGCTTACCGGCTAAACCGGGCTACCCAGAACGCGCCGGGGCGCGATGGTGTGCTTCTTCAGCCGTGCACCGGTGGCGGGATCAACCTCCTCCAGTTCCACCTCATAGCCCCAGAGATCGGCCAGATGTTGCAGCACGGCTTTGGTCGACGCCTCATCCAGCAGCACCTGATTCAGCACCCGATGTTCCAGGATCAACCGGCGATCCCCCACCAGATCGACATCGACGATCTGGATATCGGCCTCCGCCCAGGCAATGTCATATTGTCGCGCCAGGGCGTGGCGCACGGCGCGATAACCCCGCTCATCATGGATGGCCGCCACCTTCATTTCCGGGTCACGCGCATCATCGGCCACATGGAACAGGCGGAATTTGCGGATCAGCGCCGGGGAGAGATATTGCAGGATGAAGCTTTCATCCCGGTAATTGGCCCAGGCATGGCGCAACGCCCCCATCGGATCGCCCCGGCCGGCCAGATCGGGGAACCATTCCCGATCCTCCGCCGTGGGGTTGCTGGCGATACGCTCGATATCCTGCATCATGGCGAATCCCAGCGCATAGGGATTGATACCACCATAGCGCCGGTCATCGAAATCCGGCTGGAACACCACATTGGTGTGGCTGTGCATCGCCTCCATCCAGGCGCCATCGGTCAATTGCCCACGCTCATGCAGGGTTTGCAGGATGCGGTAATGGCAATAGGTGGCGCAGCCCTCATTCATCACCTTGGTCTGGCGCTGGGGATAGAAATATTGCGCCACGTGGCGGACAATGCGCAGCAACTCCCGCTGCCAGCCATCCAGGCGCGGCGCCTTCTTCTCCAGAAAATAGAGGATATTCTCCTCCGGCAGTTCCAGCATGGCGCGGCGGCGGTCGCGGTCCGACAGTGGGCTGGCCCCGCCGGCTTTACCCGGAACGGTGCGCCAGAGGTCGTTGAAGGTCCGCTCACGGTGCTCCTCCCGCTCCCGCGCCCGGCGCTCCTCATTGCGCAGGTCGGGCGTGCGGCGGCGGGGATAGCGGTGGACGCCATGGTTCATCAGCGCATGAGCGGCATCCAGCACCCGCTCCACCGCCACATGCCCAAACCGTTCCTCACACTTGGCGATATATTCCTTGGCAAAGGAGAGATAATCCAGAATGCCGTCGGCATCGGTCCATTGCTGGAACAGATAGTTATTCTTGAAGAAATGGTTATGGCCGAAGGCCGCATGGGCAATCACCAGCGTCTGCATCGTCATGGTATTTTCTTCCATGATGTAGCTGATGCAGGGGTTGGAATTGATGACGATTTCATAGGCCAGCCCGCGCTGGCCGCTACGATACATCGCCTCGTCACGGGCGAAATGCTTGCCGAAGGACCAATGCTTGTAGAATAGCGGCATCCCGATGCTGGAATAGGCATCCAGCATCTGTTCGGACGTAATCACCTCGATCTGGTTGGTATAGGTATCCAGCCCCAGATCCTGCACCGCCACCTGCTCGATGGCATCATAGACGCGGCGGACCTTGTCATAATCCCAGTCCGCCCCCTGGTAGAGCGGTTCGCCGCCGGCGGCGGCCCCGCCGCCCAGTACATTGCCCAATGATGTGATGATGCTCATGCGCCGGCCTCCGCCTGTTGCGCCACCCCGTCCTTGGCAAACAGCTCCCGGAAGACAGGGTAGATTTCCCGCCGCTGCGTCACCCGGCGCATGGCCAGCACCGGTTCGGCGATGGATTTATAGGTACGCCAGAGATCGGTTTCCCGCGCCCCGCCGCCATAGGCCAGACCGGGCGACATGCCATCCTGCCCCACCTCGATATAGGCATAATATTGGCAGATCGGCAGGATGATCTCCTTCATCAGCTGCGCCGTCTTGCCATTGTCCGACAGGGCGTTGTCGCCGTCGCTGGCCTGCGCGGCATAGATGTTCCATTCCGATGGCGGGAAGCGCGCCTCCACCACCCGCTGCATCTCCTCCAGTGCCGTTGACACCACGGTGCCGCCGGTTTCGGGGCTGTAGAAGAAGGTCTCCTCATCCACCTCCTGCGCCTTGTGGGTATGGCGGATGAACACCACCTCCACATGCTTGTAACGCCGGGTCAGGAACAGATAGAGCAGCATATAGAAGCGCTTGGCCAAGTCCTTCATATGCTCCGTCATGGAGCCGGAGACATCCATCAGGCAGAACATCACCGCCTGGGCGGCCGGGCGCGGGGTGGCATCGAACCGGTTGTAGCGCACATCCACCGGGTCGATATAGGGAATGCGCTGGGTGCGGCGCAGCAACAAGGCCAGCTCTTCCCGCGCCTCTTCCAGCCGTACCCGGTCACGACCTGTGCGCTCCAGATCGTCGATCTCCACGCGCAGGGCCTTGATCTCATCCCCCGTCGGGCGGTTCAGCGCGATGCGGCGGGCCAGCGAATTGCGCATGGTGCGCACAAGGTTGAGATTGGTCGGCGAACCGGAGACGGAATAGCCGGCCCGGTGCCAATCCAGGCTGTCGGTCACCGCCAGCTTGCGTTTGGCCAGATCGGGCAGTTCCAGATCTTCCAGGAACAGATCGATGAATTCCTCCCGGCTCAGCACAAAGCGGAATTCATCCTGGCCGTCGCCATCATCGGCCCCCTCATTGCCCTGCCCGCCCCCACCGCCCTGGGGCGGGCGCTTGATCTTGTCGCCGGACATGAATTCCTTGTTACCGGGCACGACATAATCACGCGCGCCACCGCTGGAAGAGCGGTGGATGGTCGGTTCCTTGATACCGTCGGGGGAGATGCTGATATCCCCGCCCATATCGATATCCTTGATGCCCCGCTTGGCGGAGGCATCGCGCACGGCCCGCATCACCTGTTCCTTGGCCCGGCGCAGGAAGCGCTGACGGTTGGCCAGGGATTTGCCGGAAGGGTTCAGGCGTCGATCAACAATGGTGAACAAGGTTGCACCGTCCTTTCACTGGCATTCGCCGGTTTCCGGTAGGCCGGAAATGGCGGGCGCCTTTCCTGTTCCTCAACCACCGGCCCCGATCGGGGCCGGTGGCGGGGATTTTTCCCAAGGAACGGCCTCAGCCAGCCTGCTTCACCCGCATGTACCATTCCACCAACCGGCGGACCTGACGTTCGGTATAGCCGCGCGCCATCATCCGGTTGACGAATTCACTGTGCTTCTTCTCCGTGTCGCTGTCTTTCTTCGACCCGAAGCTGATCACCGGCAGCAGTTCCTCCACCTGACTGAACATGCGCTTCTCGATGACGTCCCGCAACTTCTCATAGCTGGTCCAGGAGGGGTTACGCCCACCATTATTGGCCCGCATACGCAGGGCGAATTTCACCACCTCGTTGCGGAAATCCTTCGGATTGGCGATGCCGGCGGGTTTCTCGATCTTGGTCAGCTCCTGGTTCAACAGGTCGCGGTTCATCAACTGGCCGGTATCGGGATCCTTGAAATCCTGATCCTCAATCCAGGCATCAGCATAGTCGACATAGCGGTCGAACAGGTTCTGGCCGTAATCGTGATAGCTTTCCAGATAGGCTTTTTGGATTTCATTGCCAATGAACTCGGCATAGCGCGGGGCCAGTTCTGCCTTGATGAACTCGATATATTTCTTTTCCGTCTCGTCGGGGAACTGCTCCCGCTTGATGGATTGTTCCAGGATATACATCAGGTGGACCGGATCGGCCCCCACCTCTGTATTGTCATAGTTGAAGGTGCTGGCCAGCACCTTGAAGGCGAAACGGGTGGAAATGCCGTTCATCCCCTCATCCACCCCGGCGGCATCCTTATATTCCTGCAGGGTCTTGGCCTTGGGGTCCGTCTCTTTCAGGCTTTCGCCATCATAGACGCGCATCTTGCTGAACAGGTTGGAATTGCCATGGTCACGCAGGCGTGACAGCACGGTGAAGCGCGCCAGCATTTCCAGCGTTGCCGGCGCGCAAGGGGCTGCCGACAACTCAGATGTCCTGATCAGCTTTTCATAAATGCGCTGTTCTTCCGTCACCCGCAGGCAATAAGGCACCTTGATCACGCAGATACGGTCGATAAAGGCCTCATTATTCTTGTTGTTCTTGAAGCTCTGCCATTCCGCCTCATTGCTGTGGGCCATGATGACGCCCTGGAAGGGCAGCGCGCCGATATTCTCCGTGCCGATATAATTGCCTTCCTGCGTCGCCGTCAGCAGCGGGTGCAGCATCTTGATCGGCGCCTTGAACATCTCGACAAATTCCAGCATCCCCTGATTGGCCCGGTTCAGGCCGCCGGAATAGCTGTAGGCGTCGGGATCGTTCTGGCTGTAAAGCTCCAGCTTGCGGATATCGACCTTGCCGACCAGGCTGCTGATATCCTGGTTATTTTCATCGCCCGGCTCGGTCTTGGCGATGCCGGTCTGGCGCAGGCGGGAGGGGCGCAGCTTCACCACGCGGAAGCGGCGGATATCGCCGTCAAACTCGTCCAGCCGCTTCAGGGCCCAGGGGCTCATCAGGCCGGTCAGCCGGCGGCGGGGAATGCCGAACCGTTCCTCCAGCACCGTCCCCATCTTGGTCGGGTCGAACAGGCCCAGCGGGCTTTCAAAGACCGGGCTGATCTGGTCGCCGGCCTTCAATACATAGATCGGCTGTTCCTCCATCAGCGCCTTCAGCCGCTCGGCCAGCGAGGATTTACCGCCACCCACCGGGCCCAGCAGATAAAGGATCTGCTTGCGTTCCTCCAAACCCTGGGCGGCATGGCGGAAGAAGCCGACGATACGCTCAATCGTCTCTTCCATGCCAAAGAACTCGGTGAAGGCCGGATAGACTTTGATTGTCCGGTTCATGAAAATGCGGGCCAGCCGCGCATCCTTCGCCGTATCAATCACTTCCGGTTCGCCGATGGCGGCCAGCAGGCGTTCCGCAGCGCTGGCATAGCGCAGCGGCTCGTCGCGGCAACCTTCCAGGAACTCGGACAGCGACATCTCAATATCGCGACGGCTCTCATAGGTGCTGGCGTAGCTGGCGAACAGGTCCGTGACCAAGCTCATGAGCACTCTCCTTCATCGGCAACCGGTCCGGCCATCGGGTAAAGGCCGGGTATTGCTGGACCGGTGGCGGTTCCAACAGGGGGCGAAGCGGGGGCTGGCAGCGGCGGCGCCCGGGCAAACGCGGACGACCCTTATGGCAATTCGTGGAAGGGAATGGATGGCGGCGTGCCACCCCTTCGTGCCGTCCTTCAAGCCCGCAATCGCCACCCCGGCGGAAATCCGCCGGCCGGGTACGACTGCCCTGGCCCTCTGGAAGCACATCACCGCATGTCCCTTCGTCACGCTGTGAAAACTTCTGTACCTGACTCAGATTGTTGACTGCCCTTATCGAGGCAAGGGGCAGCAGGCTTTGCTTAAGGATATTCTTCAACAACCGGAAAGCAGGCGGCCGAACGCTGGGCCGCCATCACATTTGTTCCCTAACCAAACCATTATCCCGATGCCCATGGTGGCACACCTGCGGAATGGTTCAATACTTCCGGCACCGGTTCGATTCCTGCCAAACCCGGCCGGCACGCTGGGCAGCCCCAGACAAAGGGCGGTTCCACCCATGCATGATGAAAGAATGGCCCCAAGCCGGGCAAAAGGTAAAGGGATGATACCCCATACTGATGATCGCCTTTCGGGAAACCGCTCTTCATCAATCCTTAATAGCCAGCGTTAACCAGCCAATTGTTCAAATCAAGGCAAGCCAGGGGATCAGTATCTTCCCGAACCGGGAAAGATAGCGGCGAATCGGCCCGCTGGGCAATCGGTCCACCCTTGGCCCCCGCGCAGCAGAAAGCGGCTCTGCGTTCTTCGCCGTTGCAACATGCGGACGGAAAGATTGTTCTGTCAAAGAAGGGTGCTTGGCTTCCCGATCAACAGCTTCGCTTTCCCGGTTCTTCAATCAGCGGGTTTCGCGGGTGCAACGGGAAAGTGGCGGCCATGGGTAGAACCGGCAGCCCTTCGGGTAAGACACGCTTGTACGGTGGATGGAATGAGCAGCGCGGATTTTGAGAAGAGCTTCGATACGGCCTGCCGCGAGCATGGCCTTGACCCAGCAAACACGAACATGTTCACACTGGAATGTGTGCGCCAGGGCCTGGACCCGAAGAAAGCGCGGGCCTTCGACCTGGACAAGAACCCCACCCCGCTGTGGGCCAGCTTCCGCAAGCTGAAGACTGCCAGCTGAAGACCGGTTTTCGGGCAAACGTCCTGAAAGGGGCGGTGCTGTTGTGAAAGGGTCGCCTGAAAGGGCGGCCCTTTTTCACATTTTGGTCTCTACCAAAAGTATTTTCTATACAACCGGCTATATTTTTGGCGTCATGGTTTTGGTTCATAATCATATTGGCCCTCATACCTCCGCCCTCAACGCATCCGTGTTCCGGTTGAAACTGCCGGTGCGTTGTCGGGATTGGCGGGGATGTCCCATCATATTGGCAATAATCGGGACCGGTAAGGATGCGTGGCACTTTGGCCAAATCACTGGCAGCACGGCAGGCGGCACGGGCCGTGCTGGCCGCCTGCCTGATCGGCCTGTCGCTGTCAATATTGGAAGTAGCCTGGGCCACCTGGCGCGAACGCGGCAAAGCAGCAGAACTGTCCAGCCAGATGCTGGATCTGCTGGAAGGCGGGGCCGCCACCGCCGCCTGGAATGTCGATGAAGGGTTGGCCGAACAGATCGGCCTTTCTGCCCTTTCCATTGGCGCCATTGACGGGTTGGAAATCCTGCTGACACCACAACAACCGCTGTGGCAGCGCTTCCGCAATGGCGGAGCGGAAGAGGCCGCCATGAACCCGATGGGTCGGCTGGTGTTCGACGATCTGCGGGTCAGCGACCGCCTGCTGTACCGCCCGCAAGCTGATGGCCATAGCCGTCCGCCCATTGGCGTGCTGCGTATCCATTTCGATATGAGCCGGCTCTCGGCTGATTATATCGCCTTCGTAACATCCACCCTGCTTAGTGGCCTGTTGCGCAACCTGTTGCTGGGGCTGGCCCTGACCCTGGTGTTTCACCGTTTCCTGACCCGCCCCCTGCTGGCGCTGGAACAGCATATTGCCACGTTGGACAGCGGCGGCCGTGGCTATAATCGCCTGCCGCTGCCCGAAGGGCATGAGCAGGACGAGCTGGGGCGGCTGACCCAGCGGATCAATGAGACCTTGGAAAGACTGGACAATTCCCAAGACCAGTTGCGCCAGCTGGCGACGCGCGACCCGCTGACCGGCCTGCCCAACCGCGCCCTGCTGCAGGAGCGGCTGGACCATGCCCTGTCCCGCGCCCGGCGGGGTGCAGGTGGTATTGCTGTGCTTTTCCTGGATCTGGACCGGTTCAAGACCATCAATGACAGCCTGGGCCACGAGGCTGGTGATAAATTGTTGCGGGCCGCCGCCCAGCGGCTGTCCCACATGTTGCGGGGGTCCGATACGGTGGGCCGCCTGGGCGGGGATGAGTTTCTGGTGATCGTGGAAGAGGTGCGGGAACCGAAGGAGGCCATCCAGGTGGCCGACCGCATCCTGATGGCCATTGCCAAGCCGCTGGAAATTGATGGACAGCAACTCCAGGTCAGTGCCTCGATCGGTATTGGCATCTGGCCGGGCGATGGGGAGGACGGGGCCAGCCTCCTGCGCTCCGCCGACATTGCCATGTATGCCGCCAAGGCCGCCGGCGGCGCCGGCTGGCGCATGTTCTCCGCCGAAATGTCGGAGAAGGCGGTCAACCGGCTGCAGACCGAAGCCCGTTTGCGGGCTGCCGAGCTGCGGGAAGAATTCGTGCTGTTCTATCAGCCGAAGGTCAGCCCGCATGATCTGTCGCTGCTGGGGGCGGAGGCTTTGTTACGCTGGCGTACCGATAAAGGTTTCATCTCACCGGCCGAATTCATTCCGGTGGCGGAAGAAACCGGCCTGATCATTCCGATTGGGGAATGGGTACTGCGGGAGGCCTGCCGTCAGGCTGCGCAATGGCGCCAGCACCATGGCGATCTGAATATGGCGGTGAATGTCAGCCCGCGCCAGCTGGCCGACAGCGGTTTTGCCGACAAAGTGCGCACCGCCCTTGCCCTCAGCGGCCTGCCCCCTGCCCTGCTGACGCTGGAGATCACCGAAACAGCGGCGATGAATCAGGCCAGCGGCGATTTCGTCACCCTGCACAGGTTGCGGGAAATCGGGGTTGGTATCGCCATGGATGATTTCGGCACCGGCTATTCCTCCCTCTCCCATCTGCGCCGTATCCCCCTGACAGAATTGAAGATCGACCGCACCTTGATGGCCACCGTTCCGGGCGATGCCGCCATCGCCGCCACCATTCTGGAACTGGGGCTGCGGCTGGGGCTGGAAATTGTGGCGGAGGGGGTGGAGACCGAAGAACAACGGGCCTGGCTGAGTGCCATGAATTGCCAGACCCTGCAGGGCTTTCTGGTCTCCCCGCCTGTGCCCGCCAGCGCTTTCGAACCCCGCTTCCTGGCGGACCGGGTGAAAGCCGTCGGATAGCGGCGGGGTCACCCCGATACGGTACTGACCGGCCGGATGCCCAGGGCGGTGGTCAGCACCATCTCTTCCGCCCGGTCCAAATCGGCCGGCAACAGGCTGCGTTCCCCCGCCCCCCAGGCTTTCAACAGGGCCGCCCGCATGGTGCCGGGCAAGGCCCCATCGCTGACCGGCGGTGTCAGCCAATGGCCATCCAGGCGAACGAACAGGTTGGCGGCGCTGGCCTCCGCCACCTGCCCCCGGCTGTTCAATAGAATGGCATCATCGGCCCCGCGCGCCTGCGCTTCATTCCGGGCAATGATGCTGTCCAGATAGTTCAGCGTTTTCAGACGCGACAGGGGCGAATGTTCATTGCGGCAGGTGCGGGTGGCAATGATCAGCCGGGCTGGCGGCAATTCCCCCGGCAAGGGCCCCGCCGTCAGCAGCAGGGTCGGCGCCAACATCGCCGGGCGCGGCAGCCCACGCGGGGCCGGCCCCGCCGTCAGGGTCAGCCGAACCGCCGCATCATGCAGCCCATTGGCAGCCACAATCCCGGCCACCGCATTGGCCAGCGCATCGTCGGCCAGCGGCACGCGCAACCCCAGAAAGTCGGCACCCGACCGCAACCGCTGACAATGTGCTTCCAGCCGCAGCGGGGCACCGGCCTTCACGGCGATGGTTTCAAACAGCCCATCCCCCAGGGTCAGCCCCCGGTCGCTGGCCAACAAAGCCGGCTTGTCCGCCGGCAGGAATTCGCCATTCAGCCAGATGCTGCTCATGCCGCCTCCCCTGCCATCCTGTCGCCCAGCGCCGCCAGACCGCTGGCCGGCGGCCAGGCCATGCCGGGGTCGATGGCGGTCAGCAGGGCGCGGGCCTTGGTCAGGCTTTCCTGATATTCCGCCTCCGGGTCGCTATCGGCGACAATGCCGCCACCGGCCTGCACCTGGATCAGATCGCCCGCCACGGCAGCGGTACGGATGATGATGGAACTGTCCATCGCCCCATCCCAGCCGATCCAGGCCACCGAGCCGCAATAGGCACCGCGCCGCGCCGGCTCCAGCTCGTGGATGATCTCCATGGCGCGAATCTTCGGCGCCCCGGTGATGGAGCCACCGGGAAAGGCCGCCCGCAACAGGTCAACCGGCCCCAGGCCGAGCCGCAGCTGTGCCGTCACCACCGAGGTCAGGTGATGGACTGTGCGATAGCTTTCCAGCCCCCACAGGCTGGGCACGGCGACGCTGCCGATTTCCGCCACGCGCGACAGGTCATTGCGCAGCAGATCGACAATCATCAGGTTTTCCGCCCGGTCCTTCTCACTGGCCAGCAATTCTGCGGCCAGGGCCGCATCCTGTACCGGGTCGGCATGGCGCGGGCGGGTACCCTTGATGGGCCGCGTCTCGATCCGGCCGCCGGCATCCAGCGCCAGGAAGCGTTCCGGCGACCCGGACGCCAGGGCCCGGCCCCGGCCCAGATTAAGGAATGCCGAAAACGGGGCCGCCGTGCGCGGCCGCAGCGTGCAATAGGCATCCCAGGCGCCGGCCCCCGGTGCCAGATGCCCCAGGAATCGCTGGGTCATGTTCGCCTGATAAATGTCACCCGCGGCGATATAATCCAGAATGCGGACGATGGCGGCGCGATAGGCAGCAGGGGCGAATTCCGCCTGCCAGCCGGGCGGGCGCAGGATCGGCCCCGGCGGCAGCGTCACAGCCGGAGCGGCCAGCAGCCGATCGCGCAGCCCGTCCGCCAGCGCGCGGGCCATGGCAGGCCGGCGCGCGGCATCCGTTTCCCGCTCCCCGCCCGAAACCACCCAGGCCTGCCCGCTGTGGTGATCAAACAGGGCCACCGTATCATAAAGCCCGAAGGCCATATCCGGCAGGTCCAGGCCCCGGCTGCGGGGCACCGGCAGCCGTTCCAGCCAGCCCCCCAGCTCGTACCCCAGCAGGCCGACGGCACCGCCCTGGAAAGGCGGCAGACCGGCCACGGCACGGCGCTGGAACGGGCGTAACAGCGCTTCCAGCGCGGCGAACGGGTCAACCGTCAATACCTGCCCATCACGGCTTACCAGCCGCCCCGTCACCTCCAGCCAGGCGAAGGGATCGGCGGCGATCACGCTGTAACGCGCCCGCCCCTGGTCCGCCGCCCCGCCATCCAGCAGCATGGCGCCATCCTCCCCCGCCAGGGCAGCGAAGGCGGTGGCCGGGTCAAGCGGCGGCAGGGGCAGGATGATGGGCAGATCGGGCACAGGCATGGGCGGACGATAATCGGCCGCGCCCTGGCGGACAATAAAGATCAGGGACAGATGCTTGTGGCCGCCCGGTTGCGTAACCAATTGGTTTCATCGCTGGCGGCCAGCGACGCGCCCGTCTACTCTGTCGCGCAGGGGACAGGTTTCATTCCCGTTCTTCCCCAAGCCATTGGATGAGGTTCATGCGTATCATCGTCCGCGTTTTCGCCATTCTGGGCCTGTTGGGCGTGCTGGTTACCGGCCTGCTCATCGGGCTCGCCATTCATTTCTCCAACCGCGCGCCCACGCTGCCCGGCAATATCGTGCTGGAACTGGACCTGGAAAAGCCGCTGGCGGAGGCACCGCCCAATGATCCGGTTTCGGGCCTGCTGGGGGAACGCCGCGCCACCTTGAGCCAGGTGATCGGCGCGCTCAACAATGCCGCCAAGGATAGCCGGGTGAAAGGCATCATTGCCCGCACCGGCAACCCGGCCTTCCCCTTCGCCCAGTCGCAGGAACTGCGCGACGCCATCGCCGCCTTCCGCAAGACCGGGCGTTTCGCCATCGTCCATGCCGAAAGCTTCGGTGAAACCGGCAATGGGATGCAGCCCTATTATCTGGCCAGTGCGTTTGAACAGATCTGGCTGCAGCCCATGGGCGATCTGGGCATTACCGGGATGCAGGCGGAACTGACCTTCTTCCGCGGCACGCTGGACAAGCTGCAGGTGCAGCCGGAATTCCGCAAGCGCGAGGAATATAAGACCTTCGCCGAGCAATATACGGAAACCGGCCCCTCGGCCGCCAACCGTGAATCCACCGATGCGCTGGTGGGTGACCTTTACGAACAATGGGTCGCCGGCGTGGCCGCTGATCGCGGGTTGGCGCTGGATGCCGTGCGTCAGGCGGTGGACAATGCCCCCTTGCTGGACAAGGCCGCCCTGGATGCCAAGCTGGTCGACCGGCTGGCCTATTGGGATGAGGCGGTGGCCTGGGCCCTGCTGAAGGCCAGTGGCCAGGTGCCGCCCCCCGCCGACCAGCCGCTGAAGGCCCCCAAGGGCGACGGCGTGGCGCAGCTGGTGTCGGTGCTGGATTATGCCAAGATCGCCAGCGCAACCAGCAAGGTGAAGCTGCCCACCGACAATGCGCCCGTGGTGGCGGTCATTGTGGGTGAAGGCGCCATCATGCGTGGGGAATCCAATGTCGATCCACTGTCCGGGTCGGAAAGCTTTGGCGCCACCACCATCGCCGCCGCCTTTGACGAGGCGATTGAGAATGAGCAGGTGAAGGCCATCCTGTTCCGCGTCAACAGCCCCGGCGGCAGTGCCGTGGCGTCGGAGGTGGTGCGCCGCAAGGTGTTGCAGGCCAAGGCCGCCGGCAAGCCGGTGATCGTCTCCATGGGGGCCGTTGCCGCGTCCGGTGGCTATTGGGTGTCGATGGGGGCGGACAAGATCGTCGCCCAGCCGGCCACCATCACCGGTTCCATCGGCGTGGTCGCCGGCAAGATGGTGACCAAGGGCCTGACCGACATGGTGGGCGTCAGCTTCGCCCCGTTCAGCCGGGGGGCCAATGCCGGGATGTGGTCGTCCAATGCGCCTTTCAGCCCGGAACAGGACGCCAAGCTGAACAGCTTCCTGGATGCCACATATGGCGCCTTCACCAGCGGTGTGGCCGAAGGGCGCAAGCTGCCGCTGGAAAAGGTGCGGGAGATTGCCAAGGGCCGTGTCTATACCGGGCGGCAGGCCAAGGAGCTGGGGCTGGTGGATGCCCTGGGCGGCTATCAGGTGGCGATCAAGCTGGTGCGTGAGGCGCTGGGCGTCAGCGAGGATCAGCGCCTGTTCCTGATCAATTACCCGGCCCAGCGCAGCCCCTTGGAAATGGTGATGAAGCTGATGTCGGGTGAGGTCAGTGTGGGTGACCTGCGCGCCGCCGTCAGCGCCCGCATGGCGGCCGATGCGCTAGCCGATGTACGGCCCGTGCTGTCCCCCTTGCTGCCGATCCTGCGCAGCGGAGAGGAGAACACCATCATGATGCCGGCCATGGCGACACAGGGGCTGTAACATCCCCTGATTCTGGCATAGGTAAACGGGCGGCCCTGGTGACGGGGCCGCCCTTTTTTATAGTTTCAGCCCCACCAGTTCGACCCGTCAGCGGGAGAGGTGAGACGTCGCCGCTACGCACGGCCAATCTGCCTTTTCAGCTGGCGTGCGACCTCACCGGTTCATCATAGGGTAATGGTAATGAAACCGGACGTCGCACCAGCGTGACCAGCACATAGGACAGCAGCATCAACAGGAACCAGGAGCCGAACTTGGCCGGTGAGACCATGGCCCAGCCATCGCGCTGGCTGGGATAGATCCAGGCCCCGGCAAAGGTGCCGATATTCTCGGCAAACCAGATGAACAGCGCCACCAGGGCAAAGCCCAGCAACAGCGGCATCCGGCGATGGTCATGCCAGATACGGAAATGAATCCAGCCGCGCCCGAACAGCACAAATGCCGCCCCAAACAACACCCAGCGCAGATCGAACCAGTAATGGTGCAAGAAGAAATTGCCATAGGCCGCCAGGGCAAAAGGCAGCGTGGCCCATAGGGGCGGATGGCGGGTGAAACGGAAATCAAACAGCCGCCACGCCCGCGCGATATAGGAACCCACGGCGGCATACATGAAACCGGTGAACAGCGGCACCCCGCCGATGCGCAGCAGGCTGGGTTCGGGATAGACCCAGGAACCCATGGCGGTCTTGAAAATCTCCATGCCCGTGCCGACCAGATGGAACAGGGCAATGACCAGCGCCTCTTCCCGCGTTTCCAGCCGCAGCCGGACCAGCAATACTTGCAGGGTGAGTGCTGCCAGGGTCAGGAAATCATAGCGGGCCAGCGGCAGATCGCGCGGATAAAACAGATAGGTGCCCAGCAGCAGGGCCAGCATCAGCCCGCCATAGAGACAGGCCCAGGCCTGTTTCACCCCAAAGCGCAGGAACTCATACCCCGCCAGCGCCAGCCCGCCCCGCGCGGCGGCGGCCTGGGCGAACCGGGCCTCACGGTCGATAAAGCGCGCCAGAAAGGGCCACGCCCTGGCGCTGGATGGATGCAGCATGAAAATCCCCCCGATCACCCAATGCTATATCAAGGGGTGGTGGGGCGGAAAGATGGCGTTAGCCATGGGAGAGGGCGGAAGCTAA
The DNA here is from genome assembly GCF_027568365.1 of Niveispirillum sp. BGYR6. Lineage (NCBI taxonomy): Bacteria > Pseudomonadati > Pseudomonadota > Alphaproteobacteria > Rhodospirillales > Azospirillaceae > Niveispirillum > Niveispirillum sp. BGYR6. Next base: position 586,823 of record NZ_JANLNL010000002.1, read on the forward strand.
ATCGGTTTTGGCAAAATCCTGACCAACATACAATAACGGCCATCCCCGCTTGGCAGCCAACGCATAGGCAAAGCAATCACCATAGTTCAGGGAAGCCGGATGATTGCCCTTACCCCAACGGGAATAAGCAGCGGCAACGGCAGAAGCAAACTGTTCATCAACCGGTACAATCTCCGGCGATAACTCCGCTAAAAAAGAATCTATCTCCGCCTTTAAACGGCGCTGACCGGCAACGATCAACACCTCAGCCAAGTACCGGCAGACATCGCCAAGTCCTGTACGCAAAGAGCTTCGATACAGAATGGTGCCAGCGGCTCATCCAGTAAAACCGCCATAAGCGCGGATGTATCGATCACAATCACCTTGGCAATCCATCATTGCCGTACAGAAATTGGTCGGCCTGCGCTGCCGGTGCCCCTGGGGCAGCTTTTGCCGAAGCCTTCCGCGACAGGGCCCGTAGGAAATCAGCGCGCCGTTTTGGATCAAATACAGCGGATGGCTGAACAGGGAGCATACGCACCACCGCATGGCCCTGGCGGGTGAGAATGATCTCCTCCCCCGCCTCTGCCCGCTGGATCAACTCCTGCCAACGCACCAAAGCGTCGCCAACAGATACTTCCATGGCTGCCTCCCATCCTGTCCCTGATGATGGATCAGGGACAGGGGCTTTACAAGGCCGTGCAACCGCTGGGAAAGATCACCCCACCTTGCCCGCATTGGCCACGGCGATCAGGCCCTGGGTGCTGGCATCATGCGCCTTGGCGGCTTCGCCCTCCAGTTCGGGCAGGATCACCTTGGCCAGCTGCTTGCCCAGCTCCACGCCCCACTGGTCGAAGCTGTTGATGTTCCAGATGATGCCCTGCACGAACACCTTATGTTCGTACAACGCGATCAGCATCCCCAGCCGGTACGGGTCCACCGCATCGACCAGAATGGTGTTGGTGGGGCGGTTGCCGGTGAAAATCTTGTGCGGCAGCAGGGCTTCCAGGGCGGCCCCCGTCTTGCCTTCCTTCACCAGCTCGGCCCGCACTTCATCGCCATTCTTGCCGCGCATCAGCGCTTCGGTCTGGGCAAAGGTGTTGGACAGCAGCATGGCATGGTGGCGGCCCAGCGGGTTCTGCGAGGTCACCGGCGCAATGAAATCGCAGGGGATCAGGTGGGTGCCCTGGTGGATCAGCTGATAGAAGGCGTGCTGCCCATTGGTGCCCGGTTCGCCGAAAATGATCGGGCCGGTGGTGTAATCCACCGGGTTGCCCTGGCGGTCCACCGACTTGCCGTTGCTCTCCATATCCAGCTGCTGCAGATAGGCCGGCAGGCGGGCCAGATACTGGTCATAGGGCAGCACGGCGTGGGCCGAGGCACCCCAGAAATTGCCGTACCACACACCCAGCAGACCCAGGATCACCGGCATGTTCTGCGCCAGGGGGGCGGTGCGGAAATGTTCGTCCATGGCATGGGCGCCGGCCAACAATTCGCCGAACTTCTCCGGCCCCACCATCAGGGCGATGGGCAGGCCGATGGCCGACCACAGGCTGTAACGGCCGCCCACCCAGTCCCAGAAGCCGAACATATTGTCGGTATCGATGCCGAACTTCGCCACTTCGCCGGCATTGGTGGACAGGGCCACGAAATGTTTGGCCACGTCGGCCTCTGACCCGCCATTGGCCAGGAACCAGTCCCGCGCCGTATGGGCGTTCGCCAGCGTTTCTTGGGTGGTGAAGGTCTTGGACGCGATGATGAACAGGGTGGTGGCCGGGTCCACCTTCTTCAACACATCGGCAATATGGGTGCCGTCAACGTTGGAGACGAAATGCGCCGCCAGATGCGGATGATGCCAGGGCGTCAGCGCCTGCGTCACCATCACCGGCCCCAGATCGGACCCGCCAATGCCGATATTGACGATATCGGTGATGGGCTGGCCGTCAAAGCCGCGCCATTCGCCATCGCGCACCTTGTGGCAGAAGGCATACATGCGGGCCAGCACACCCTGCACATCGGGCATCACATCCTGGCCATCCACCAGCACCGGCCGGTCGGCGCGGTTGCGCAGCGCCACATGCAGGACGGCGCGATCTTCGGTGATGTTGATCTTCTCACCGGCATACATGGCATCGCGCATCCCCTCCAGATTCTGCTGGCGGGCCAGGTCCAGCAGCAAGGACAGGGTGTCGTCGGTGATGCGGTTCTTGGCGTAATCCAGCAACATGCCGTCAAACGCGATCTTGTACCGGTCAAACCGGCCCGCATCGGCGGCGAACAGGTCGCGCAGACTGGTGCCTTCCAGGGCGGCACGGTGGGCGGCAAGGGCCTGCCAGGCGGGGGATTGGGTAAGACGGGACATCGGATCACTTCTCCGGTGCTGCGGATGCAGGGGTTGCGGCCAGAGTGATAGCACGAAGAATGCCTTTCACAAGACATCCATGTAACGCATCACCCCCTAAATCCGGTTATTTTGCAACATATGAAAAGAACCGGTCAGGATGCGGGACGAAATGCCAATATAGAACCAAAACCAGACCAATGCCAATCTAGAACGCTTCCGCATCCCCCTGAAACGGCACCGGCTCGGAAACCCGATAGCCCTTATCCTGGTTGAAGCGCATCCCGGCCTTGGCGCCGGCCATCTTTTCGCTGGCGGCCCACACCATGTAACGCCGGCCACCCCGCCAGGATTGCGCTACCTCGTCCGGCGCCTTGCGGGCCAAGTTGTTGAAATCCGGATGCGAGATGGTCAGCATGAAGGCTTGGTCACCCAGGTTCTTGCGTTCATCAAAAACATAGATCTGCGAATCGTTGCCTTTTTCTCGCCGGGCCGCCGCTTCCCCATCCTCGATCATATCATGCAACATCGCCAGCTCGCGGTGCTGCTGCATTTCCTCCCGGCGCAGGCCGAGGGTAACAGCCGCCTTCTCCCGCATATGCTTGCGGGCCTGCTGCACCCGCGCCAGCATGGTGCTTTCCATGGCCTTGGCGCGACGCAGGCGCTTGGAAATGCCGCTGATCACCTGCACCATCACCACACCGCCGGCCAGCAGGCCAAACCAGATGGGCAATGTGCTGAACAAGGAACTGATCATACGATCCCCCCGCTCTCGACCACGGCCTTCATCTCGGCTTCCTGCAGGGGCGTCAGCTCATCAGCATCGCTTTGCGGTTCGGTGATTTCAGAGATGAAAAAGCCGGTCGCCGGCGGATAGGTACGCTCGGCCAGGGCCTTGGCATCGCCAATGGTCGGGGCCCAGATCACCACCTGCTGGGTGCGAGCCCAGCTGCGGGACAGGAAGGGATGTTCCTTCTGGTCCAGCTGGGCCCGCTGCACATGACGGTTCACAACATAGGCGATGAATTTGCGGGCCGGCCGCTCTGTCCGTAGAAAAGCCTCCTCCTCCCCGATCACCCGCATCAATTGCGAGCGGGCGATTTTCAGGTCGTTCAGGCGCTTGTTGATCATGTAATGGCGTCGGCGGGCGGATTTAACCTGGGCATCCAGCCGCACCAGACGCGGCAACATCGCTTCGCGCCGCTGTTCAAACCGCTGGGCACCCAGCATATAGCGGTTGAACTTGCTCTCCAGCCCCTGCCCTTCAAATCGGCGACGCAGAGAGCTTTCGACCGAATGGGCGATCCCCAGGCCGATCACATAGGACATGCCGCCAACGATAAGGAAAACGATAGCGGCTTCGACAAGTTTTTCGATCATTCATCGCAGCCGGAAGCGGCGGGCGACACCCGCCCGGATGGCAATAACCATAGACTGCTTTGCATCTGCGGAAAAGGCCGGTGCCGGATAAGAAGAACCCGCCACCCCGCGGGCAAGCGGAATGGCGGGCCAGTCGATGCGGCGTCGGGCGGGGAAAAAGGGGTGGGGGCACCCGCCCGTCGATACCGGGGGCGTACCCCGGTGAAGAAAATCTGCCCGTTGCCCCGCCCCGCCGCTGTGACCGGCATCACCGAAACACGCGATTTTCTTGTACAATTCTCTCAGTTCTGGTTCAGATCGATCAGTTCGCCATGCAGGGCGCAGGCCGGCACGGCAAATTCCACGATGGCGCGGGCCACCATTGCCGGATCCTGCAGGCTGGCTGGATCTTCCCCCGGAAAGGCCTTGGCGCGCAGGCCGGTGCGCGCCGGGCCGGGGTCCAGCAGATTAACCCGCAGGGTGGTGTTCAGCGTCTCCGCCGCCCAGGTACGGCCCATCATGTCCAGCGCCGCCTTGGCCGCGGCATAGGCGCTCCAATAGGCGATGGGCTCCCGGCCCACCCGATCGGTCAGCAACAGGGCACGCCCGGCATCGGACCGGCGCAGCAGCGGATCGGTGGTGCGGATCAGGCGCAGCAGCGCCGCCACGCCGACACCGAACACCTTGTCCCAATCCTTCGGATCGGCATGGGCGATGGGGCCCAGGGAACCGAGCTGGGCGGCTGCGTGAACGAAAATGTCCAGCCGGCCAAACCGCTCGTACAGCGCCGGCCCCAGCGCATCCAGCTTCACCCCATCCATCAGATCCTGCGGGATCAGGGTGGCGGCACCACCCTTGGCCCGGATACGGTCATCCACCTCTTCCAGCGCACCGACGGTGCGGGCCAGCAGCACGACATGCGCGCCCTCCAGGGCAAGCTGTTCGGCCACGGCCGCACCAATGCCCCGGGAGGCACCAGTGACAAGGGCGACACGCCCGGCCAGGCGCTGCGGCTGCGGGCTGGGTTGGGTGGGGCTGCTCATGATCATTCCTGTATTCCGATGGGCGGTGCCACGGGCACCAACCCTGCAAACCGCGATGGTAGAAGGCCGGCTGGTATTAGCCTATCCGGACCTTTGGGGAAAGACGCTGCGGCCCCATGCCGCCGCCTGAAAATGCCGACAGAAAAAAGGGGAGGTGGCATGGCCCCTCCCCTTTTCCGTCTCAGCGTTGGGCTGCCGGTCAGGCCTTACGGCTCCACCAGCCACCACGCCGGGGCTTCTCCGTCGCCGGCTCGGCCGCCGACTCCGGGGCCGGCGTGGCAACCGGGGCCGGCTCCACCACCGGGGCGGGCGGCACCGGCTCGCTCACCTGTTCGGCTGCAGGAACCTCGGCCGCCACCGGCTCCGCCACCTTCTTGCGGCTGCGGGGCGGCGCCTTCTTCTTCGGTGCGGCCGCTTCCTCAGCCACCGGCTCCACCGCAACCGGTGCTTCCACCGGAACCTCGGTAACCACCGGCGCTTCGGTCACCGCATCCGCCACCTTTTTGCGGCTACGGGTCGCCCGCTTCTTCGGCGCTGCCGCTTCCTCGGCCACCGGTTCCACAGCGGCGGGAGCCTCCACCGGTGCTTCGACAACCACCGGGGCTTCCACCGCCGGTTCAGCCACCTTCTTGCGGCTGCGGGTCGCCCGCTTCTTCGGCGCTGCCGCTTCCTCGGCCACCGGTTCCACAGCGGCGGGAGCCTCCACCGGTGCTGCCACCGTCGGCGCGGCCTCGGCGACCGGTTCAACCGGGGCAGTCACCACCGGCTCAACCGTCGGCACCTCGGCCGTGACAGGGGCGGCGGCCTCCTCGGCCCCCTCCTCGTCAGACTCGCCATCGGCCGACAGCTCATCACCCCGGCGACCGCGACGGCGACCGCCACGCTTGCCACGACGGCGCTTCTTCTGAGCGGCCTCGTCCTCACCAGCGGCCGCTGCCTCGTCAGCCTCGTCCTCTGTCTCTTCACCGGCCGGCTCTACCGCCTCGGCTTCGACAATCGGGTCAGCAGCGGCAGCGGGGATTTCGGCCGTATCAGCTTCCTGATCCGCCTCGTCCTCACCTTCTGCGTCATCGGACTGGTCACCATTGGCATCGGTACCCGTGCCCTCACCGCGTTCACCCCGGCGACGACGGCGACGGCGACGGCGGCGACCATCACGGTCACGGTCCCCGTTACCCTCACCACGATGGCCATTCTGGACGGGGGCGGGGGCTTCAACCTCCTCTTCCTCCGGCTCCACCGGCACAACCTCTTCCACCTCGGCCTCTTCGGCCTCCATGGCGCGTTCGGTCTGGGCCATCACGCGTTCGGCACTGACCGGGGCCACGGCGATATCATCGCTGGCCAGACGGGCGCGCAGACGCTCCAGCCGGTGGTCGGTGCCGGTCAGATGGTCATCGGCCTGCAGATAGACGCGCAGACCATGGCGCCGCTCGATATCCGCCAAAGCTTCACGCTTATGGTTGAGGATATAGAGCGTGACAGCCGAAGCGCAGGTGACGGTAATCTCCGCCGAACGCTTGCGGATGCCCTCTTCCTCCACCGCGCGCAGAATGGCCAGGGCGGCACTTTCCAGGCTGCGGATCATGCCGGTGCCCTGGCAGTGCGGGCAGCGCTCGAAGTTGATTTCCTGCAGGCTGGGGCGCAGGCGCTGACGCGACAGTTCCAGCAGACCGAAGGCAGAAATCCGGCCCAGCTGGATGCGGGCGCGGTCGGCCTTCATGCAATCCTTCAACCGCTTTTCAACCGACGCATTGTTGCGCGGGTCTTCCATATCGATGAAGTCGATGACGATCAGGCCCGCCAGATCGCGCAGGCGCAGCTGGCGGGCCACCTCTTCAGCGGCCTCCAGATTGGTGCGCACCGCCGTCTCTTCGATATTGCGTTCCTTGGTGGAACGGCCCGAATTGACGTCGATGGCGACCAGCGCTTCGGTCTGGTTGATGACGATATAGCCGCCGGATTTCAGCTGGACGATGGGGTTGAACATCGTCTCAATCGCACCTTCCACCTGGAAACGGTGGAACAGCGGGATGCCTTCATCCTGATAAAGCTGGATCTTCTTGGCGTGGCTGGGCATCAGCATCCGCATGAAGTCCTTGGCCACCTGATACCCGGCCTCACCCTCGACATGCACTTCGTCAATGTCGCTGGAATAGAGGTCGCGGATGGTACGCTTGATCAGATTGGCTTCTTCATAGATCAGCGCCGGGGCGACCGACTGCAGGGTCGTCTCCCGGATGCTGTCCCACAGCCGCATCAGATATTCCAGATCGCGGCGGATTTCCGGCTTGGACCGTTCAATACCCGCCGTGCGCAGGATGACCGACATGCCCGAGGGAATGTCGAAATCCTCCAGCATCTCCTTCAGGCGCTTGCGGTCGGCCGGGTTGGTGATCTTGCGGGAAATGCCGCCACCACGCGGGGTGTTGGGCATCAGCACCGCGTAACGGCCGGGCAGCGACAGGAAGGTGGTCAGCGCGGCACCCTTGTTACCGCGTTCTTCCTTCGTCACCTGCACCAGCAGAATCTGGCGACGCTTGATAACTTCCTGGATCTTGTAGGATTTCATCGGCCGGCGGCGCGCCTGGCGCGGCTCTTCCGGCTCAACCTCTTCCTCTACCTGCTCCGGCGCTTCCACCGCGGCGGCAACCGGGCGGGGGCCGGGGCGCGGACGGCGGCGGCGATTGTCGCGGCCGCTGCTATGCACGAAGGGTGAACCGTCACCGGCTTCCCCGGCTGTCGGGTCGATGACCTCACCCGTCTCACCATCGGCGTCGCCGCTGATCCCCGGCTCCACCCCGTCGCTGTCAACGCCCGATGCATCGCCATTGCCCTCTTCCCCGACGATCAGGGCGGGGGCGCCACCGCCCACATCTTCGGGCGCCGGCAGCGGCGGTTCCTGCTCAATGGGGGTTTCGCCGTCGGTCTCCGTCTCCGCCCGTTCCATGGCGCGGGCTTCACGCTCCTCCGCCAGCTCCTGCTGTTCACGCAGCAGCGCCTCACGGTCGGCGACGGGAATGCGATAATAATCGGGATGGATTTCAGAGAAGGCGAGGAACCCATGCCGGTTCCCGCCATATTCAACGAAGGCCGCCTGAAGCGACGGCTCCACCCGGATCACCCGGGCCAGATAAATATTACCCTTTAACTGCTTCCTGGAGGCGATCTCGAAATCAAGCTCTTCCAGGCGGTTACCATTAACCACAACGACCCGGGTTTCCTCCGGATGCGTGGCGTCCACAAGCATACGCTTGGCCATATGTCGTCCCCGTGGCGAAGAAACCCCACCCACCCGTGCGACGGGACGGGGGAAGGGCCTTGCCACCATTTCGGTGCGAGGCATTCGGCGGCAGTCATTGCCAACCACGTCGAACAGCGCTGCCCAAAAATTAAGAAACGGGAAGCAGCCAGGACGCGAACAACACCATCACCGGGCAGCACACCGGCGAACCGGCACACCACCAACCTCAAGGTTTCCACAGCACCACGCGCCGCCGGGGTTGAACCCCTGGCAAGCGTCACAGACAACGGGCGCAAAGGCAGCAGAAATCTGCCGGCAGCGCGGTCCCGGAGCGCGACGCCGAAGCCCGGGAGGGCAAGGACGACGCATGGTTTGTCGCAAGAGACACCATAAACAGGAGTAGCCCCCTTCCACAATGATAGATTTGCATCTGGCGGATAGGGGATGTGCGTTTTCTGCTTCACAAGGGGCGGTTGGCCGGATGGGGATAAAGCGATTTCTCATCAACGCCGTTGAAGTGGCTGATTTTCCGTGCCTATAAAAGTGCTGGTATTTCATCACCGCCGGGGGACGGAACAGGCGTGACGCGCCGTCAGCATCCCGCAGGAACCGGGGCCGACCATGCCCGGCAGCAAGGCCGGTTCGCGTGGCCGGTTTTTTGCGCACTCCTGCTGGCCCTTCTCTGGCTGTTGCCCTGGCAAACGGCCCGCGCCGGGGAAGATGGCCGGATGGCCATGAACCAGGCCCAGGTGGCCGCCATCCGCCCACCCGCCTCCCCGGCCCTGTCGCAGATTCTCGACGCCCGGTTGGGCGTGCATCCGGACAAGACGCGCTTTGTGCTGGAACTGACCCAGCCGGTCCCCTTCCGGGTGCAGACCCAATCGTCGCCCCATAGTGTGGTGATCGATCTGGCTGACGTGGCCTGGGGCGGGGCCATGCTGCCCGGTCGGGGGCTGGTGCTGGCCGTGGCCTCGGACAATGTCGCCCCCGGCCGGGTCCGGCTGGTGCTGCCGACCACGGGGCCGGTGCGGGTGGCGCTGGCGGAGATCATTCCGCCACGCGATGGCCGCCCGCCGCGTTTCATTCTGGATCTGGTGCCTGCCAGCGGCCTACCGCACGCGGGCGCCCCGCAAACCATCGGCAGCCTGCCGCCCCTGTCTGCCCCCCTCCCACCCCTGTCCGGTCCCTTCCCCCCGCAGGAACCGATCGGCACACCGCCGGAGATGGCGGCCAGCGTCACCGGCCCCCAGCCCAGCACCAACGGCCCGCAATCGTCCGGCACGCCCAGCGCCGGCATGGTGGTGGCCGCTGCCAGCCTGGGCAGTGCGCCGCTGCCGCCACGCCCCAAGCCACTGGCCAAGGTGGAACTGCCACTGATCGTCATTGATCCCGGCCATGGTGGCCAGGATCCGGGTGCCATTGCCGGCAATGGCACCTATGAGAAAGACATCACCCTGGCCATGGCGCAGGAGCTGCGGCGGCAATTGCTGGCCAGCAAGCGCTACCGGGTGGTGTTGACGCGCGACAAGGATATTTTCATTCCCCTGCGCGACCGCGCCGCCGTGGCCCGCGACCAGGGGGCCAGCCTTTTTATCTCTCTGCACGCCGACAGCATCGACCGCAAGCAGGTGCGCGGCCTGTCCATCTATACGCTTTCCGAAAGGGCATCGGACCGGGAGGCCGAAACCCTGGCCCAGCGGGAAAACCGCGCCGATGCGCTGGGCGGGCTGGACCTGTCCTCCCAACCGGAACAGGTGGCCAATATCCTGATCAACCTGTCCCAGCGGGAAAAGATGAACCAGTCGCGCCGCTTCGCCGCCCTAGTGCTGACCAGCCTGGACAAGGCGATTGCCGTGCTGCCCTCGCCCCTGCGTTCCGCCGGGTTCGGGGTGCTGACCGCACCCGATGTCCCCTCGGTGCTGGTGGAGATGGGCTATCTTTCCCACACGCAGGATGCCAAGCTGCTGACCACCAGCACCCACCGCCGCCGCATGGCTGCCTCACTCGTGCGTGCCGTGGATGGCTACTTTTCGCCGGGCGCGGGCCGGAAACGGTCATGAGGGCGACATAATCTTCACGAGATTGCTAGAATAGCGGGATGAAGGCGGGCCGATGCCTCGGCGCCGCCGTTATGGTGTTTTCTGCTGAAGCGGGCGCTGGCGCCCGTGTGGGAACGGGTTGTAAAATGAACAGATGGGTCAAGGCCGGGCTGGTCGGTGGTGTGGCGCTGGCGGCGGTCGGTGTCGGGATCGGCGTTCTGGGCTATGTCCGCTACAGCAAGGATTTGCCCGACCATACGACATTGGCCAATTACACGCCCTCGGTCGCCACCCGCGTTCATGCCGGTGACGGGCGGCTGGTGGCGGAATTTGCCAGCGAGCGTCGTGTCTTCGTGCCCATCGCCTCGGTGCCCAAGCGGGTGATCCATGCCTTTGTCTCGGCAGAGGATCAGAATTTCTTCACCCATCACGGGGTGGATTGGGTGGCCGTGCTGCGCGCCCAGTTGCAGAACCTGAAAAATCTCGGCTCCGGCCGCCGCCCCATCGGCGCGTCCACCATCACCCAGCAGGTGACGCGCGTTTTCCTGCTGACGAACGAGGTCTCCTACGTCCGCAAGATCAAGGAAGCGATCCTGGCCAGCCGCATCGAAGATGCGATGACCAAGGATCAGATCCTTGAGCTGTATATGAACGAGATTTTCCTGGGCAACCGCGCCTATGGCGTCGGCGCCGCGGCACTCAACTATTTCAACAAGTCCCTGGATGAGCTGACGATTGCCGAGGCGGCCTTCCTCGCCTCCCTGCCCAAGGCGCCGGATCGCTATTACCGCGAACGTCACCGCGATGCCGCCATTGCCCGGCGCAATTATGTGCTGGGCCGCATGGAAGAGGATGGCTACATCACCGCCGCAGAGGCCGAGGCCGCCCGGCAGGAGCCGCTGAATTTCGCCGACCGCGCCGGCGACAATCAGGTCCGCGCCGATTACTTCATCGAAGAGGTGCGGCGCGAGCTGGCCAAGCTCTATGGGGAGCAGACGCTTTATGCCGGCGGCCTGTCGGTGCGCACCACGCTGGACCCGACCCTGCAGGCCGCCGCCTCCACCGCGCTGCGCGACGGGCTGATGGCCTATGACCGGCGCGATGGCTGGCGCGGCCCCGTTGCCCGGCTGCAGGGGCTGGATAGCTGGCAGGAAAAGCTGGAAGAGGTCCGCATCCCGCCCGGCGGGGAGGATTGGGATCTGGCCGTGGTGCTGAAGACGGCCGATGATGCCGTCACCGTCGGGCTAATCGATGGCCGCCAGGGCCGCATCCCGCTGTCCGAACTGAAATGGGCGCGCAAGTCCGACAAGGGCCGCATCGTCGGCCCCAGCATCGCCAAGGCGTCCGACGCGCTGTCACCCGGTGAGGTGGTGTTTGTGGAGTCGCTGGCCGGGGCCAAGGGAGACAAGGCCGACCAGTTCGCCCTGCGCCAGATCCCGGAGGTGCAGGGCGCCATCATGGCGATGGACCCGCATACCGGCCGCGTGCTGGCCATGTCCGGCGGGTTCAGCGCCCGGATGAGCGTGTTCAACCGGGCCACCCAGGCCATGCGCCAGCCCGGCTCCTCCTTCAAGCCGTTCGTCTATCTGACGGCGCTGGACCATGGCTTCACCCCGTCCACCCTGGTGCTGGACGCGCCCTTCGCCCTGGACCAGGGCGGCGGCCTGGGTAAATGGAAGCCGGCCAACTATTCCGACAAATTCTATGGCCCGACCCCGCTGCGCGTCGGCATTGAGAAGTCGCGCAATGTCATGACGGTGCGGCTGGCGCAATATATCGGCATGGACCCGGTGGTGGAAACGGCCCGCCGATTCGGCATCTATGACAATCTGCCGGCCCAGCTTTCCATGTCGCTGGGGGCCGGTGAAACCACGGTCATGCGCATGACCACGGCCTATGCCATGCTGGTCAATGGCGGCCGCAAGATTGAGCCCAGCTTCATCGACCGGGTGCAGGACCGCACCGGCAAAACCGTCTTCCGCCATGATAACCGGCCCTGTGTCGGCTGCCAGATGCCGTTGGCAACAACCGCGGTGGCAGCCGATACCGGCACTGCTGGCACGGTCCCCGTACCGCAGACGGCCGCCCCCACCCCGCCGGCCGATGCAGTGCCCGTCAACCCCGATCAGGTGCCGCAGGTGCCCGATGACCGGGAACAGGTGGACGATCCGCGCACCATCTATCAGGTGGTCTCCATGCTGGAAGGCGTGGTGCAGCGCGGGACAGCCACCAAGCTACGGGAGATCGGCAAGCCGCTGGCCGGCAAGACCGGCACCACCAATGACAGCCTGGATGCCTGGTTCGTCGGCTTCTCCCCCGATCTGGCCGTCGGCGTTTTCGTTGGTTATGACCAGCCGCGCTCCCTGGGCGATCATGAGACGGGCGGCAGCGTGGCCGTACCGATCTTCAAGGATTTCATGACGGTGGCCCTGAAGGATCAGCCGGCCATCCCCTTCCGTGTGCCGCCGGGTCTGCAGCTGGTGCGGGTCGATCCGGAAAGCGGCAAGCCGGTGCCGCCGGGCACGCGCAATGCCATCTGGGAAGGTTTCATCCCCGGTACGGAGCCCAATGACGGTCAGGGCGTGCTGGATGGCGGCGACAATGGCGCCGGCTTCGTCTCCTCCGCCGGGCAGCCGGTGCCGGGCAGCCAGCCGGCGCCCACCATCGGCACCGGCACCGGCGGGGTATACTGATGCCAACCCGCCTGAAGGGTCACCTTCAGGCGGGCTGGAGGCCGGCGACCGCCGGCCCGCCGCCCATGCGGCGTAAGCCAAGCCCGCGGATGCGGGCGCCCGGCGCCTGAGGGAGATTGGTATGATCCCCTATCCATGGGGGTAGCGGCGGGCTGTCGGCAGCCCGCCGCCTCTGCTGTTACGCTTGCCAGCGTCACCAGCGATAAGGCCATGGATGAACGCCGGCACCCCTTCCCCTTCCTTCACCCGCCTCCATGCCCTGCGCCAAGCCCTGGATGTTGAGGCGCAGCGGCGCTGCCTGCGGGAAATGACCGGCACCGATCTGGTGCATCTCACCCGCTCGCTGGAGTTCCAGGCCATCCTGGAAGGCGCGCCGCCGGAGTTGCTGGAGATGCTGCGCCCCTGGCTGCGGCAGGCCCGGCCGCCCCGCGTCGGCTCGGTGGAGCGGCTGTGCTGGCGGCCGCTGGAACGGTTCCTGGTGGACGCACCCGAGGCGGGTTCCGCCTGCTGGCTGGTGCCCCGCCGGCTGCTGACCCCGCTCTGGCTGGCGCTGGAGGCCGCCCACCCGGAGCCGGTGGAACAGTTGAAACGACAGCACGCACTGGCCTGTTTCGATGGCGATCAGATCAGCCTGGATCAGGTCTCCACCGGTGTGGTGGATCTGGCCGCCTATTTCTTCAACAACACGCCCGATTTGCCAGAACGGCTGGGCCTGAATGCAGCGGAAACGGAGATGCTGGGTTTCATCGCCCGGGTGATGAAATGGCATCGGCTGGTCATGCCCAATGTGCGCTATTTCCAGCAGGCGCCCCTGGTGCGGCGCCTGCCGGGGGTGGAAGCGTTGCGCCTGTGCAGCAACTGGTACACGCTGCTGGAACTGCTGGAAGATCAGTTCGATCTCTATCTGCTGTACCTGTTCAATATCAGCGCCGATCCCATCCATGTGATCGATGCCTTCCCCTTCTATTTCGAACGGCTGGAAGATGCCGATTGTCTGGCCATGCGCTGGCTGCGCCATCGGCTGGATCAGCAGTTGCAGGACATCAGCGCCGCCCTGGCCATTCCCCCCCGGCTGCAGGCCGTGGGGGCGCTGCAGGCCATGTCGGACAAGCTGATGAACATGGAACGGTTCATCGAACGGCTGCACCGGCTGCCCCTACTGGCCCCCGACCAGCCGGAGGGAACGCGCATCGCCGCCCTGCCGCCGCAGCGGCTGTCGCCGGATTATGTCAACCGGCTCTGTCTCGCCTATCTGGAGGATTTGACCGACCTGCTGCATGGTCAGGGGCCGCAGCGCGACCGGGCGCGGGAGGTGCTGCCGGTGCTGTCCGTCACCCTGCCGCCCCTGCTGGCGCGGCTGCGGATGAATGACCCCAGCGGCCGTATTGCCGGTCTGGTGGCGGAGATGGGTGGCAAGGCGCTGTATGAGATTGACCGCTATCTGCGCAGCCACGAGGTATCGCCCCGCTCCCGCCAGGGGCTGCAGGCCAGCCTCGCCCCGGTTCTGACCATGTGCGAAGCCCTGGGCATGGTGGATACGGCCGCCGTGCTGCGGGGCAGGCTGGGCGTCCCCGCCCCCACCCAGAACGGATAGATATTGTAGCCGGCTTGGCGACAAACCCCCATCGGTGCTATGACCTGGGTCATGCCGATGATCCGCCGCCTGCCCGATACGCTTGTCAACCAGATCGCCGCCGGCGAGGTGGTGGAGCGCCCTGCCGCCGCCGTGAAGGAGCTGGTGGAGAACGCGCTGGATGCCGGCGCGCGGCGCATCGACGTCACCCTGCGCGATGGCGGCAAGGCGCTGCTGTCGGTGGTGGATGATGGTATCGGCATGGTGCCGGAGCAGCTGGAACTGGCGGTGGAACGCCATGCCACCTCCAAACTGCCCGATGGCGACCTGACCGATATCCGCACGCTGGGTTTTCGCGGCGAAGCCCTGCCCTCCATCGGGGCCGTCAGCCGCCTGTCCATCACCAGCCGCACCGCCGATGCCGACCATGCCAGCATCATTCAGGTGGAAGGCGGGGCCAAGGGGCCGGTCGGCCCGGCACCGGGCGGCGCAGGCACGCGGGTGGAGGTGCGCGACCTGTTTTTCGCCACGCCGGCCCGGTTGAAATTCCTGAAGGGCAGCCGCACCGAAAGCCAGCACGCCATTGATATCGTGGAACGGCTGGCCATGGCGCACCCCCATGTCGCCTTCACCGTGAATGATGAGGGGCGCACGCCGGTGCGGCTGGCCGCCAGCACGGGGGAGGCCGAACAGGCCAGGCTGCTGCGGCTGGGGGCCGTGCTGGGGCGGGAATTCCAGGAAAATGCCATTCCGGTCAATGCCGAACGCGCGGGCGTGCGGCTGACCGGCCATATCGGCCTGCCCACCTACAACAAGCCGACGGCGGCCGGGCAATATCTGTTCGTCAATGGCCGGCCGGTGAAGGATCGGCTGGTGGTAGGGGCCGTGCGTGGCGCCTATGCCGATTTCCTGGCCCGCGACCGTCACCCCGTGCTGGCCCTGTTCCTGGAATTGGACCCGCATGAGGTGGATGTGAATGTGCACCCCGCCAAGACGGAGGTGCGGTTCCGTGATCAGGCGCTTGTACGCGGCCTGATCGTGGGTGCCTTGAAACATGCGCTGGCCGCTGCCGGCCACCGGGCCAGCACCACGGTAGCCGCCGACACGCTGGCCAGCCTGACCCCGCGTGTCGCCCCACAGACCAGCCTGTTATGGGAACCACCGGCCCGGCCTGCCGCTGCGGCCGGCCCCGCCTTCCCCAACCCATATCAGCACCACGCCCCGCCGCCGGTGGCCCGCGAGTTGGCGGAGGCCAGCTGGCGCTTTCAGGCCCCCCTGCCCCAACCGGCAGCGGAACCGCCGGATGCCAATTTCGCCCCCGCCGCCCGCAATGAAGCCGTCCCGGACAGTGCGCCGCCGCCGGCCAGCCAGTTTCCCCTGGGTGCTGCACGGGCGCAGTTGCACGCCACCTATATCGTGGCGCAGACGGAAAACGGCATCATCATCGTCGACCAGCACGCCGCCCATGAACGGCTGGTCTATGAGCGGATGAAGCAGGACATGCTGGGCGCCGGGGTGAAGCGCCAGATGCTGCTGATCCCGGAGGTGGTGGAGCTGGACCCGGCCGATGCCGACCGGGTGGGCGAACGCGCGGCCGAACTGGCGGAGATGGGCTTGATCCTGGAAACCTTCGGGTCGGGTGCCGTGGTGGTGCGCGAAGTGCCGGCCATGCTGGGCGCGCGGGCCGATGTGCGCGGCCTGATCAAGGATATTGCCGACGAGCTGGCAGAGCTGGGCGACGCCCACGCCCTGAAGGAAAAGCTGGAGGCCATCTGTTCGCGCATGGCCTGCCATGGCAGCGTGCGGGCCGGCCGGGCGATGAATGTCGATGAAATGAACGCCCTGCTGCGCCAGATGGAAGCGACACCCCATAGTGGCCAGTGCAACCATGGCCGCCCCACCTATGTGGAGCTGAAGCTGGGCGATATCGAAAGGTTATTTGGCCGCCGGTGAAAATGTCATCGGGACATGTGCGTTCATACAGGAAGGGGGCAGAGGGATTATGCTGCCGGCCACGCCCCCGCCTGCATTGGAGAACCAACCCATGAGCCATGGCATCGCCCTGATCGACACGCTGCTGATCGGCACCCCGGAACCGCTGGGGCCCAAGGGGGTACCCAGCAGCATCCAGACCCGCCGCGCCGTGCCCGGCCCGGTGCAGGCCGATGAAAACGGCCTGTTCGGCGACCGGGTGGGCGATGACAAGGTGCATGGCGGGGCGGAGAAGGCCATCCATCTCTACCCGTTCGACCATTACGCCCGCTGGGCCGCCGAACAGCCTTTGATGGTGCCGCATCTGGCCGCCCCCGGTGCCTTTGGCGAGAATTTCAGCGTCGCCGGGGTGACAGAGGCGGATGTCTGTCTAGGGGATGTGGTGGAGGTGGGCGGTGCCCAGCTTCAGGTCTCCCAGGCCCGTCAGCCCTGCTGGAAACTGGGGGTGCGCTTCGGCCTGCCGGCCTTGCCCCGGCTGGTGCAGAAGACCGGGCGCACCGGCTGGTATTACCGGGTGCTGAAACCGGGGGCGATTTCCCAGGGCGACCCGATCCGCCTGCTGGACCGGCCGCATCCGGCCTGGGACATCGCCCGCACCCTGCGCACCCTTTATGTCGATACGCTGAACCGGGAGGCGTTGGAGGAACTGGCGGAGCTGACCGGCGCCAGCCCCGGCCTGCGCCGGCTGGCCGCCAATCGGCTGGCCAATGCGATGGTGGAAGATTGGGGCCGGCGGCTGGATGGGGTTTGAGGGGGGGCGTTCACACCAGCAAACGCTTCCGGGGCCAACGCAAGCGATTCTTTGCCCCGTTTTCACCTGCACCAACCGTCACCCCGGCGAAGGCCGGGGTGACGGTTGAGAAGGCAGCAATGGCGCCGCCCCCTTCCCTCACCCCCGCTTCCAGCTCGTCCCCTGCGGGCCGTCTTCCAGGATGATGCCCTGATCGGCCAAGTCCTTGCGGATGCGATCCGCCTCCGCGAAGTTCTTGGCCTTGCGGGCGGCCAGACGGTCGGCAATGGCCTGTTCAATCGCCGCCTCGTCCAGCACCGCCGCGCCCGCGGGCTGCCATTTGAACCAGCTTTCCGCCGGCTGGCCCAGAAAGCCCAGCAACTGCGCACCTGCCTTAAGGCTTGCCGCTGCCGCCTGCTTGGTCGCCGGATCGCTTTCCCGGTGATAGGCATTGGCCAGTTCGTGCAAAGCACTGATGGCCAGCGGCGTGTTCAGATCGTCGGTCAAGGCTGCCAGCAGGTCGGCCGGAACGGCCGCCGCCGGCAGGTCGTCACCCGCCGCCCGCAGCACGCCATACCAGCGGTCCAGCGTCGCCCGCGCCTGGGCCACCTTCTCCTTGGTGAAGTCCAGCGGCTGGCGGTAATGCGCCGACAGAATGGCCAGCCGCAGCGCCTCCCCCGGAAACTCGTCCAGCAATTCGCGCACGGTGTAGAAGTTGCCCAAGGACTTGGACATCTTGTCGCCGGCGATGGTCAGGAAGCCTGAATGCATCCAGACATTGGCCATGACCTGGGTGCCATGGGCGCAACGGCTCTGCGCAATTTCATTTTCATGGTGGGGGAAGATCAGGTCCAGCCCGCCGCCATGAATATCGAACACCTGCCCCAGATGCGCCGCCGTCATGGCGGAGCATTCAATATGCCAGCCGGGCCGCCCCTTGCCCCACGGGCTGTCCCAGCCCGGTTCGCCTGCCTTGGCCGGCTTCCACAGCACGAAATCGGCAGGTGACTTCTTATAGGGGGCCACCTCCACCCGCGCGCCGGCGATCAGATCTTCCTGGCTGCGGCGGGAAAGCTGGCCGTAATCGGCCATGGAAGGCACATGGAACAGCACATGGCCTTCCGCCGCATAGGCGAAACCCTTCTCCACCAGCCGTTCGATCATCGCCACCATATCACCGATATGGCGGGTGGCGCGCGGTTCGATATCCGGGCGCAGCAGGCCGAGATCATCCATATCGGCATGGAACTGCGCCGTGGTGCGGGCCGTCACGCTGTCAATGGGTTCGCCGGACTGGTTCGACCGGTCGATGATTTTGTCATCCACATCGGTGATGTTCCGGGCGTAGGTCACCTGCGGATAAAGATGCTTCAGCAGCCTTGCCAGCAGGTCAAAGGCGCTGAAGGTACGGGCATTGCCGATATGGGCATAGTCATAGACCGTGGGGCCGCAGACATACAGCTTCACATGATTCGCATCGATGGGATGGAATTCTTCCTTGGCACGCAGAAGCGTGTTGTAGAGCGACAGGGCCATGGGTCTGCTTTCGGAAACTTGGTCTTGAATATCAGGCGAGAGGAGGCGGGGCGACAACGCCCTGTCGACATCGGGAGCCTGCTTTAAACTGAACAACCATCACGCCACCCGCCCGGCCAGCCGCGCCAGGGCGCGGTCACGGCCGATCAACGGCAGCAGGGTCTTCAGTTCCGGCCCATGGTCGCGCGCCGTCAACGCGCGGCGCAGCGGCAGGAACAGGGCCTTGCCCTTGGCCCCTGTGGCCGCCCCCACCGCCTTGGTCCAGGCGCCCCAGGTGGTTTCATCCCAAACCCCATCGGGCAGCAGCCCGGCGGCGGTTTCCAGGAAAGCGGCATCCTCCACCAGCGGGGTGACCGGCGCATGGGTCACCGCCCACCAGTCTTTCGCATCAGCCAGCTTGGACAGGTTCGGGCGCACGGCCAGCCAGAAGGCCTCATCCACCCCGTCCAGCCCCAAGCCCGCCAGCCGTTCGGCCACGGCGGCAAACGGGGCCTGATGCAGCACCTGGGCATTCAGGCGCATCAACTCATCCGGATCGAATTTCGGCGTGCCGCGCCCGAACTTGGCGAAGTCGAACCCGTCCGCCAGTTCGGCCAGCGATCCGGCCGCCGCAATCGCATCCGCCGTACCCAGCCGCGCGAGATATGACGTCAGCGCCAGCGCCTCCACCCCCTCTTCCAGCCGCATGGAGCGGACGGAGAGGGAGCCCAGGCGCTTGGACAGGCCTTCGCCCTCAGCCCCGGCGATCAGCGGCAGATGGGCGAAGGTCGGCACCTGCCCCTGCCCTTCCAGGCCGATAATGGCCTGGAACAATTGCACCTGCACCGCGGTGTTGGTCACATGGTCTTCACCGCGCACAATATGGCTGATGGCGAAATCCACGTCGTCAACCACAGAGGTGAGCGTATAAAGCGGGCGACCATCCTCGCGGATCAGCACCGGGTCGGACAGGTCGACCCCTTTGAAATGCTTGTGTCCCTGCACCAGATCGTCCCAGACGATATCCTCATGCAGCAGCTTGAAGCGCCAATGCGGGCGGCGGCCCTCTGCCTCCAGCCGGGCGCGATCCTCCTCGCTCAGCCGCAGGGCAGCGCGGTCATAGATGGGCGGCAGGTGGCGGGCTAGCAGCGATTTGCGCTTCAGGCCCAACTCCTCCGGCGTTTCATAGCAGGGGTAGAGCCGGCCGGCGGCCTTCAGCTTTTCCGCCACCTCGCCATAGCGGGGATAGCGGTCGCTTTCACGGGCATAACGGTCCCAGGTCAGGCCCAGCCAAGTCAGATCCTGCGCGATGGCATCGGCATATTCCTGGGTGGAGCGCTCTTCGTCCGTATCATCCAGGCGGAACATGAAGCTGCCGCCTTGCCGCGCCGCGAACAGCCAGTTCACGATAGCGGTGCGGACATTGCCGATATGCAGGAAGCCGGTGGGGCTGGGCGCGAAACGGACGGCGATCTTCATGGGGGTACTGCTTTGGCAGGCGGGAAATCGGGCCGCAGCGATAGCACGGGCAGCGATTTCCCTCAATGTGGTGTGAAAATTTCCTCTGGCTGGTCGATGCCGCGCAGGGCATGGACACCCAGGGAGCGCATGGGCCGGCCCGAACAGCCGGCAAAGGCGGTGGACACCACCAGCGGGCAATCCAGCGCCTTGGCGGCATCCAGCAGCCGACTGGTCATATTCACCGCCGGGCCGACCACGGTGAAATCCAGCCGGCGCCGGCCGCCAATATTGCCGAAGGCCACATGGCCCAGATGCAGCGACAGGCCATATTCCAGCGCAATCTGGCCAGCCGGCGGTGCCTCGTTCCAGCGGGCGACGGCGGCTTCCAGCGTGGCGGCTGCGGCCAGCGCATGGCCGCAGGCCTCCCGCGGGTTCAGCATGTCGGCGGGGAAGATGGCCAGCATCCCATCACCGATGAATTTCAGCACCTCCCCGCCATGCGCCTCCACCGCATCCACCGCCAGTTCGAACCAATGGTTCAGGCGGGCCACCACCTCATGGCTGAGATGTTCGGCCGTGTAGCGGGTGAAGTTGCGCAGGTCGCAGAACAGCACGGCGGCGAAGATGCTCTCCGCATCGCCGCGCTGGATTTGCCCGGCATAGACCCGCTCCCCCGCACCCTGGCCCAGATATGTGGTCAGCAGGTCGCAGGCGATGGAACGCACGACGCGGGCTTCCAGCACCGGGGAGACGGCGGCAACGATATGTTCCAGATCGCGGATATCATCGTCGCTGAAGGACGGCACGCGCTTGGCGGCAAAGGACATGGCCGCCGTGCGGTGCCGATCCTGCACCTGCATGGGGATGATGTAATAATCGGTGAAGCCATCGGCCTGCAGACGGCGCAGCAACGACATTTCCGTCTGTTCCGTCGCCAGCCGCACGCGATAGGGCTGATTGGTCTGGTCCACCTGATAGACCGGGCTGCTGAGATATTCCGACAGATCGGTATCGACGCGGTGGACCCGGTGGGCCTGGGTGGCCTGACCGCAGAGCCAGACCCGCCCCTCCCCCACAACCTCGGGATGCAGCAGCTCCAGGTTCAAGGAGACGCGGCCGATCGGCAGGCCAGCGGCCGCCACCCGGTCAATCAGCTCCGCGAACAGCGCATCCATATCGGTCAAGCGGTTGCCTTCCAGCAACAGCCAGTCGACGATGGGTCGGATGCGGGCGGACAGGGCGGGAACCAAGGCGGGGAACTCCGGCAACATTGTCACCCAGTTTGGTTATCCGACCCCATCAGGACAAGCCCTGTTCACGCCGGGTGGCTATCCGCATTAACGATTTGCCATCCACCGGGTTTACCCTGCAACAGCCTTGTAAACCCGGAACCGGCGGATGCGCAGATGGCTCTGCGTGGTGCGGATGGCGAAATGGCCGCGCGTATAGGGTTCGGGGTCGTTGTAATCAAACAACATTTTTTCATCGCGGAAGTAGCGCACGGTGGGCCCGGCGGCCAGCAGGGTGATTTTCTGCCAGCGATTGGGCACCAGCATGTCGGCCGGATCCTGCCGGTCATTTTCCGGCAGCAGCGGCCGGTCATCCTGGCGACCGATATAGCGGCGGAATCGGGTGGTCTTGTTCCAGTTGCCGCCCTGGCCGACATAATAGGTTTTCAGCGTGTCATAATCCTCAAACTTGCCGCTGCGGGTCCGCGCCAGCACATCGCCGCCGGGGGCCGCCGGGTCGGTCGCCATCCAGAAGGCATTCAGGTCGCTGACCCGGTCATTGGGGCCCCCTTCGGAAACCGCCTGCGCCTCATACTCAATCAGCACCGGCCCGGAAAGCGGGTGCCGGAACCAGACCGAGGTGCCGGCGGGCACATCAATCTCCATCACCCCAGCCTGGGCCGCCACCCGGCCCGGCCGGTGCATCTCCACCTGCCATTGGTCAAGCCCCTGGGTGAAATCATCGCTGTACAGCAACGGGCCGGGCCGATAGGCCGGGGAAGGCGCGGCGGCATCAACAGGTGCAGCGGCGATGATACCGGTGGACAAGGCAAGGTACAGGAAGGCGCGGCGGGCGATTGCTGGCATGGGTCAGGGAAGACTCGGCTGTTTCAGGGCGCTTGAAAGATTGATCAACACTTCATAAACGGTGCCGGACTGCACTAACAAGCCCGCGCTTGGGAAACGGTCATGACCCAGCCGCGAAACGAAAGGGCGGCATAGAATAGCGCAGGTTCGCAGAAACCCGCCTCACGAAAGCATTTTTCTTCTTCCGTCGAAGAGAGGAGCGGCAATCGCTCCGCCATCGCCTTTGCCGTCGCTGCGGCTTGTGAGGGGGCAGCGCTGGCACCCCCGGCAAACGCTGCGGACCGTGCCAGCCAAGCTTCTGCCTTCCCCTCCACATCCGTGTGATGAGCGGCGACAAAGACACCCCCCGGCATCAGACGTCGGCGTATTTCCTGTAATGTCCCCAGCCGTTCGCTTTTATCGAGGAAATGTAATGTAAGAAGGCAGACCGCTCCATCAAAGGGCCCGGCGGGCGCGTCGATGGCCCTGCCGAGAATGAGCTCTGTTCGCTCTGCGCAGGCCAAGGTCGTCTGTTTTGCGATGTCCAACATCGCCGGGGAAGGATCGACGCCGGTAAAGCGCCACGCCGGTCGGGCCTTTGCCATTGCGCTGATTTCCAATCCACCGCCAGCGCCAACCACCAGAATATGCGCAGCATCAGGCGCCTGTTCGGAAATAAGCAGCGTGGTCATCTTGTGAAGGTCGGCCAGACCCGGCACTTTGCGCGGCGTTTCAAGAACATAAGAGGCGACCACGGCCGGGTCCAGGAACGGGGCGAACGTGCTGTTCATGATGTACCAACTTATGTATCAGATGAAGCTACATAACACAGCCCTACATCAAGCATCTACAATTGTTACGAAAAATTTCCAGATCACTGAACGGACGGTACGAGCCGACCCCAATGCCGTCTGTCATGCCCCATCGGATGCGTTGCCGGGTGTCGCGCAACCAGCGCCGCCGGCAACCATCCAATCTATCCGCACCTCAGGAACCTTTCTCCGCCCGCAGCCGGGCCCAGTAATCCAGCCGCTTGCGCACGTCGCGTTCGAAGCCGCGTTCGACGGGGCGGTAGAATTCCCGCCGGGGCATCTCCTCGGGGAAGTAATTCTGCCCGCTGAAGCCTTCCGGCGTGTCATGGTCGTAATTATAGCCCTTGCCGTACCCCAACTGCTTCATCAGCTTGGTGGGCGCATTCAGGATATGTTTGGGCGGCGACAGGCTGCCCGTCTCCTTGGCGGCGCGCACCGCCTCCTTATAGGCGGTATAGGCAGCGTTTGATTTGGGTGCTGTGCCCAGATAGATCACCAGTTGGGCGATGGCCAACTCCCCCTCCGGGCTGCCCAGCCGTTCATAGGCTTCCCAGGCCGCCGTGGCCTGGGTCAAGGCGGCCGGATCGGCCATGCCGATATCCTCCACCGCAAAGCGGGTCAGGCGGCGGGCGATATAGCGGGGGTCTTCCCCGCCGGCCAACATGCGGGCATACCAGTAAAGGGCGGCATCGGTATCCGAACCGCGCAGCGATTTATGCAGGGCGGAGATCAGGTTGTAATGGCCTTCCTGCGCCTTGTCATACAGCGGCATCCGCCGCTGCACGGCACTGGCCAGACCATTGGTATCCAACAGCGTGCCCGCCGGCAGCGCGAACAGTTCCTCGCACAGGTTCAGGCAATAGCGGCCATCGCCATCGGCCAGCGCCTTCACCGCGTTGCGGGCATCGCCATCCACCGGCAGCGGCCGCCCCTCCTCCGCCTCCGCCCGTTGCAGCAACTGCTCCAGGGCGGCATCATCCAGCCGGTTCAACACGAAAACCTGGGCGCGCGACAGCAGAGCGGCGTTCAGCTCGAAGGAGGGATTCTCCGTCGTCGCCCCCACCAGGGTGATGGTGCCATCCTCCACATAAGGCAGGAAACCATCCTGCTGGGAGCGGTTGAACCGGTGGATTTCATCGATGAACAGCAGCGTACCCTGCCCGCCGGTACGGCGCGCCCTTGCCGCCTCGAAGATTTTGCGTAAGTCCGCCACGCCGGAGAAAATGGCCGACAAGGGCTCAAAATGCAGGTCGGTGGTCTGGGCCAGCAGCCGGGCCAGCGTGGTCTTGCCGCAGCCAGGCGGCCCCCACAGGATCATGGAGGAAAGCCGCCGGGCGGCGATCATCCGGCCGATGGGCGCGCCTTCGCGCAACAGATGGTCCTGGCCCACCACCTCGGCCAGTTTCTGGGGCCGCAACCGGTCGGCCAGGGGCCGTGGTGCGGCGGCATCGAACAATCCTGCGGCCACGATCTTGCAGCACCCCTGGTCCCGTTCCGTTCCCTTCTACATAGACGCTGTCGCGGCGCAAGGGAAGGTTAAGAGGGTTTCTGCGCTGATTGGGCAGGCGGGGTTGCCGCCGGTTCTGCCGGGGCTGGGGCTGCGGCAGGGGCCGGCTTGTCGGCCGATTTGGCCCGGTAATTGTCCAGGAAGCTGCGGAACAGGTCGATTTCCGTGATGCGCGACCGGATGGTCGCGGCATCGGCCAGCCCGGCCGCTTCCTCCGGCCGGGTCAGCACGCGGAACGCCGTGGCATCCTTGGTCTTTTCCATCAGCGGGCCGAAATCCCGGCGCAGCGCTTCCAGCCCGGCATTATCCTGCGCCAGCGACAGGGCCACGGCGCGTTGCACCACCAGGCCCGATGTCTTGGCATCCAGCGCCGTGCCCGCTGCTGGCGGAGGGCCGATCACATCGCCCAGCGCCTGGGCTGCCTGCGGCCATTTCTTGTCGCGCATGGCAATATCCACCCGCAACAGATTGGCATTGCTGGACTGATCCCCCGTCAGCAACTGGATGGCATCCATCCCCTTGCCAGATTGCGACAGGGCGCGGGCCCGCAGCAGCCGGCGCTCCTCCGCCAGTTCGGGGGGAATGCCCTCCACCTGGCTGGCATCCAAGGCGGCCACCGCGTCGGTCGGCTTGCCATCCAGCAGCCGGATGCCGGCCAGCCTGGTGCCGACCTGGGCCTTTTCCACCCCGGCCAGCCGATATTGCACCTGATGGTCCAGCAGTTCGGCAGCCCGGTCCAGCAGATCAATCTCCACCAGCCGCTCGGCCAGCTTGCGGATGATCAGGTCGCCCTCTGCCCCCGGCGGGGTCAGCTCGCGGTACTGTTCATAAAGGCCCAGCGCCTCCAGCGGCGGCATCTTGGCCGCGCCATCCTTGGAGAAAATCTCTGTGAAGGTGCGGGTCATGTCGGCTGCAATCTCCTTGGCGTCCGGCGTGTCCGGGAACAGGGAGATGGTGCGGCGCATGGTTTCAAACGCCTGGGGATAATTGCCGGCCAGGGCATGGACCTCCCCCAGGCGGCGCAGATTGGCCAGTTCCAGCGCATCGCCCATCCAGGCAAAGCGCATTTCCTCCATCCGCTTGGCGGCTTCCTTGGCATCAATCTTGCCCAGGTCCAGGGCGGTGTCGATCCATTCCTTCTTGCCGCGCATGGCATAGAGCCGGTCGCGGCTGTTCATCGCCGCCTCAAACAGGCCCAGCGCCTTTTCCTTGTCGCCCAAGGCGCGGAAGGCGAGGCCGCGATAAAATTCCACCCCCGGCCCCTGCTGACCGCCTTCCCCGCCGCGCTTGACCACCTTGTCCAGGATCAGGGCCGCCGCCTCCGGCTGGCCCTGTCGCAGGGCGGCGTCGGCCGCCCCCAGTGACAGGCCGACAAAGAACGGATCGGGATAGGCCGCCAGCTGGTCCTTGCGGGCCTGGAACAGGGCGTGCGCGCCGGCATAATCCTGCTTGCCGGCCAGGGCAGCCGCCCGCCAGAGGTCGGCATCCTTCTCCCCCGCCAATCCCGGATTGGACAGATCGGCCAAGGCACCATCCAGATTGCCGGTCAGGACGCGGGCGATGCCGCGCACGGCCAGGAATTCCGGCCGGCGATCCACATCGGGCTGCACCTCCTGCACCCGGGTCAACATGCCGGCGGCCTCATAGGCCAGACCATTGGCGATGTAGAAACGGGCAAGGTCCAACCGGCCCCGGTTCCGCTCCGTCTCCGGCATTCCCGCCACCTGCTGCCAGCGCTCCTGCCGGGCGGCGATGTAGCGGTCGGCCGGCCCCTGCCCCCAGCGTTTGAAATCGAACAGCTTTTCCTTTTCCTGCTTGGGCACCGGCGGCGGCGCGACAGAGGCCAGATCGGCCGCCGGTGACAGGCTGAGCCCGCCGGGCACGGAGATTTCCACCCCCTCGCGCACCGGCTGCACCACCAGCCGGTCATCCAGCGGGCGCACCACCAGCCCCTGCAGGCTGGGCAGCAACTGCGCCTGGGCGAACCGTTGGGCGGCGGGCAGGTGCGGGCCGGGGGTGGAAATGGGCGTGACGAACAGCGTGTCACCCACCACCGGATCCTTGAAGCTCAGCACCTTGGCCACATCCGGCGCGGCCACCACCAGACGGGCACCCAGGGCAAATTGCGGGTCCGGCGTGGCGGTCAGCACTGTCGCCGGGTCATTGGGCGGCAGGTCGGTGGCCCGGTTCAGCCCGATGCGCCAGATCGTGCCATCACGCTGGACGCGGGCCTGCATCAGGGCCGGCATGGGCAGGCGGAAACCGGCTGCATCCTGCACCGCCACCGGCTCCACCGCTGTGTTCAGGCCGGGCACGCTGCCGGGGGCAGGGGCGGTTTCCGGCGGCACCGGGCGGTCGAACAGCACATACAGATATCCCGCCCGCTCAAATACCGCCGCCGCCGTCCCCAGCTTGGGATCAAAGGGGATGCTGACACTGTCAACCAGCGGTGCCGGTGCCAGGGCAGCCTGT
Source organism: Niveispirillum sp. BGYR6 (assembly GCF_027568365.1). Classification (NCBI taxonomy): domain Bacteria; kingdom Pseudomonadati; phylum Pseudomonadota; class Alphaproteobacteria; order Rhodospirillales; family Azospirillaceae; genus Niveispirillum; species Niveispirillum sp. BGYR6. The sequence continues at coordinate 613,658 of NZ_JANLNL010000002.1, forward strand.
TCCACCGCCGGCACCGGGGCCGGGCTGGCGCCAGGGGCGGGCGGCGTGGAACCGGCTGCCGGCGCCGGCTGACCTGCGGCCGGCGCCGGTGGTGTCAGCGGCGTCGGTTGCCCCTTGGCGGCGGCCTGCCCCTCCGCCGGGGTCTGACGGCCGCGGAGTTCAAACAGCGGTGCGCCTTCCTTGGCCCGCCTTGGATCAACCGGGGCGGGCGGCTTATCCTTGGTTTCGGCCTTCGCCGGTGCTGGCGCTGGCGCCGGTGGAGTCTCCTTGCTCTCCGCCTTTTCCGGGGCGGGGGCCGCTTTGGTCGCCGCTGGCGGGTTTTCCGCTGGCGGCGGGGCCTTGGCAGGGGCTGGTGGTGCCTTGTCCAGAATATCGACCACCACGCGGGTACCGGCCCGCATATCCTTGATGCCAGCCCCGGCCGGGATGCGGAACCGCACCAGCAGGGCGCCACCCTCCACCGCCTGGCTCAGCCCTTCCACCCGTGCGGGTTTGGCCCGCAGCACGGCTGCCAGATTGACCTCTGCCGCCACCGGGAAACGCAGGGTGACATCCTGCCCGGATTGCTCGGCCGTATAGGCCGTGTTGCTGGCCCAGTCGAAAACCAGCCTTGTATAGGTCGGATGCACCCCACTGCGCACCCCCACCTTGGCCGCGGAAGCTGTTGCCGCCGCTGGCTTGCCCGGCTGGGCATTGGCCAGACCGGGCAGCAGGGCCAGCGTCGCCGTCATCGTCAGCAGCAGCGGGATCAGGGGTCGGCGCATCAGCGGGGCCCCCCATGGTCACGGATCACCAGTTCCACCCGGCGGGCCAGGGCATTGCCCTCTGGGGTGGCGGCGACCTCCCCGGCCCTGCCATCGCCATGGCCGCGCATGGTGATGGGGCGCAGATAGCCGGCCTGATGCAGGGCTGCCGCCACCGCCTGGGCGCGGGCCAGCGATAATTCCCAGTTGGAGGGCCAATGGCTGCCCGCCGGCGTGGCATCGGCATGGCCGGCCACATCCAGGGCGTTGCCCAGATTATCCGCCACCCCGGCCATGACGAACAGGGCCGCCCGGCCATTTTCAGACAATTGCGCCTCCCCCGGCGCGAACAACAGGTCCGCCGGCAGGGACAAGGCCAGCCCTTCCGGCCGGCGTTCCATCCGCAGATCGGCCAGGGCCGGGTTGCCGGGCAGCAGATTTTCAAACACCCGCCGCAGATAGCCCAGATCGGCCGCCTTTTCCCGGTTCAGGCTTTCCGCCGTGAAGACAGCCTTGGGGGGGGGAGCACCGGTGCCGCCGCTGCCCTGGCCAGGAACCACACCCAGCGCGCGTTGATAACGCGCGGGGTCCGGCTCTGACATGGAATAGAGCATGACAAAGAAGGTCAGCAGCAAACAGACCAGATCGGTGAAAGTGACCAGCCAGGCCTTGCCCGAGGCCGTTTGCGGGGCGGGAAACAGTTTCAGCAGCGGCAGGCCTGCCTTCATCGCCCACCCCCGTCACCGGCCACGGCCTTGGGCGGCGGCAGCCGGAAAACAAGGCGCACCTGCCCGGCCGGGTCATCCGGCTCCAGCCCGATGGACAGGGCCGCCGCCGGGGCACCATTGGCCACCAGCGCGCGGGCCAGCGCGCCCATGCGCGCCACGGCGGGGCCGGGTTCTGCCTGCCCCTTGATGCCCATCAGCATCTCACCCGCCACCTGCACCCCGCCTGGGCGGGGGGCCAGGATACCCGCGATCCGGTCCAGCAGCGCCACCCGGTCGGCGCGCACCCCGCCGCCGGGCCCGAACAGCGCATCGGCCGGCATGGTGGCCGTCAGGGCCAACCCATCGGCACTGGTTTCCACCTTGGCCAGCGCCACCTCGCTGCGCACCAGATCGCCCAGGCTGGTGACGGCCTGCAGCGCATCGCCCATGGCCCGGTCATGCGCCTTCTCCCCGCTGTCGCCGGACAGCAGGCGGGGCATGGAAAAGGCCTGATCGACGCTGCGCAGCACCGCGCCGACCTTCTGATCATGGAAATGCGAAATGGCGTTCAGCAGAATGAAAAATCCCAGCAGCAGGATGAAAACACCCAGATAGACCGTCAGGGCCCCCGCCCCCTGCCCATCCTCACCGGCGGCGGGCGCCTGGGATGGCCAGAAGAAGGGCTGATTCGGGGGGCGATCCTGGGACATTCATCCTCTGGCGGGAATGGTCAGTCGAAAAGCGAGTCGATAAAGGCCTGATCGATCCCGGAACCCGGCATGGAGGGGCCATGCAGCAGGTCGGAATCGGGGACCGCCAGGGCCACGGCCGGCACATCGGGCGTCACCGGATGGCGGCGTTCCACCTGCTCGCCCATGGCGACCAGCAGCGCCTCCACCTTCTGTTCGATATGTTTCAGGGCGCGCACCACCTTGGTGATTCGCTGGCCCGTAATATCCTGGAAGTTGCAGGCCTCATAAATGCCGGTGGTGATGTCCATCAGCTTGGAGGATACGGCGCTGGGCACGTCGCCGGCCAGCGCCATCATCTGGTCGCAGGCATCCATGATGCGGTTGGTGGCGTCTTCCGTGGCGCCCACCACGGCATCCAGCTCATCCGTCGCCAGGGGGATATGCTCGGAATGGATGTCGGCCGGCTGAATGGCGGCGATTTCCTTCTTCGCATTGTGGATGAAGCGGGCCAACCCCTCCAGCTCGGAATAGATGCGCAGATCATGCTGGGAAATCTCCCCGCCCATGGAATTCAGGACGGAGGCGACGATGCCCGCCACCTCATCACGGGACAGGGGAAGGCGCGCCTCCTGGCGGGCCAGGTCCAGACGTTCCTTCAGGGCGGGATCAACAGCAGTGCGGAGCATCTGGACACCTTCGGCAAGCATCGGTTCATCGGACAGGAGTAACGCGACAGGGAACAGCCCCACCGAGAGGGCCAAACCCCGACGGCGGAGACGGTTCCGCCGCTTTCATACAATCATTCGGGCACGGTTGGCAGTCTCTTCCGCTCCGCCAGCAGGATTGTAACCTCTTGCGCACGCGCCGAATCCATCGCCGCCAGTACCGGGGCCGCCTTGGCCTCCTTCATCCGGCTGATGACATTCAGCAAAACCTTGCTTTCCAGGCTGTTGAAGATTTTTGCCGCATCCACCGGCTTCATCGTCTCGTAAATCTTCACCAGACTGTCCAACTGCGCCTGCTGTTCGGCATTCACCGTGGTCAGCAGGCCCTGGATTTCCTGTTTCAGCTTCTGCAGCTCGGCGATCTTCTGGTCAAAGCGGGATTCGGCGGCCACCAGCATGGCCTCCCGCTGGTCCAGTTCACGCCCGCGCTGGTCCAGTTGCTCCCGCCGTTCCTGCAGACGCTGGAGGATTTCCACTTCCTTGGGCGTAAAACTCTGCCCTGGCGCGCCAGAGGGGGCAGCACCATGGTCATCTCCGTGCTGCACCGCCGGTGCGGGCGTGGCCGGGGGGCTGGGCGCCTGCGCCGGTTCATGCTTGGGTGCTGCCGGTTCCTGCGCCGGGGCCTGGGCGGCGGCCACCTGGGTCGCCGGCGGCACGGCCAGCTTGGCCGCATCCGGCTTTTCCGGCAGGCCCTGGGGGGCCTGTTCCTCTGCCACCGAGGGCGGCACGGGGTTGAAGGCGGCACCGGTGGTGACCGCCATCCAGATATCCCCCACCTTCACGCCAATCAGCAGACCGGCCGCCAGGATGGTGGCGGGCAGCAGGCCGGGCCGCAGCAGAGGTCGGCGCCGCGCCTTCACCTTCGGCTTGGCCGCAACCGGGCGTTTGCCAGCCGGCACCTTGCCCGGCGCGCGTGGGGCGGCGGCCCGTGGCGCGGCAGGGCTTTTCACAGCAGGTGCGGCCGGCATATCCGGGGGAACGCTCATGGCCGCAGATTCTCCAGCGCCTGCAACAATTCCTTCTCCGCCCGGGAGCGCGGTTCAGACCCGCCGGACGAAGCGGCGGGCGGCGGGGAGGCCGGGCGGGATGGTGCTGGCATGGCCGGCGGCGCTGCGGCGGAACGGGAAGCCGGGGGCGGTGCCGCCGTCAACGGCGGCGGCGGGGATGGCTGCTGGGCGGCCTGACGCGCCCGGCCGGATGCCTGTTCCAACCGGTTGGCCAGCCCGTCGGCGGCCTGCACGATCAGTTCCATCTCTTCCTTCAGGCTGCGGGCGCGGGTGATCATGGCCGACAGGGCCTCCCCCGACTCCGACGCGGCCTTGCGCATCCCCTTGACCGAACTGTCGGCCTGGGCGGTGGCTTCGGCAAAGCCCTTCACCAGCTCTTCCAGCTCCGCCCGGCTTTCCTTCACGGCGGAAAGCTGTTTGTTCAGCCGCACGGCATAGATGATGGTGGCCACCAGCAGGCCGATGACGGCGATATCCAGCAGCAGGGACAACAGGCCGGGGATCATGGCTGCGACTCCGGTTTCGGGGCCTCGCGGTCGATCCGCACGGCGATATTGCCACCCTTGCGGCCCATGCGACCGAGGAACATCGGCACGTCACCGCAGCGCAGCTCGATCGTTTCGTCCGGTGCCACGTTCAACAGAACGCGGCTGCCGACACGCCAGGCCAGCACCTCGCTCAACGGCAGCACGATTTCATCCAGGACAGCGGACAGGTGAACATCGGTCTGCCAAAGCTCCGAGGCCAGGTGGGTTTCCCAGATGCTATCACGGCCGAATTTCTCACCCATGAACATCTGGAGCAGCAATTCACGCACCGGCTCCAGCGTGGCATAGGGGATCAGCAGTTCCAGCCGGCCGCCGCGATCTTCCATATCAATGCGCAGCTTCACCAGCACGGCGGCATTGGCCTGGCGGGCGATGGTGGCAAAACGCGGGTTGGTTTCCAGCCGGTCGAACCGGAAGGTGACAGGCGACAGCGGATCGAAGGCGGCCGACAGGTCGGACAGCACCACATGCACCATCCGTTCCACCAGATTGCGTTCGATGGTGGTGTAGGGGCGGCCCTCGATGCGCATGGCCGCCGTACCCCGGCGGCCCCCCAGCAACACGTCCACGATGGAATAGATCAGGGCCGAGTCGATCACCATCAGCCCGTAATTGTCCCATTCCTCCGCTTTGAACACGGCCAGCATGGCCGGCAGCGGGATGGAGTTGAGATAATCACCGAAACGCACGGAACTGATCTGGTCCAGCGACACTTCCACGTTATCGGACGTGAAGTTACGCAAGGATGTCGACATCATGCGGACAAGGCGGTCAAAGACCACCTCCAGCATGGGCAGGCGTTCGTAATTGACCAGCGCCGAATTCACCAGCGCCATGACGCCGGTATTGTCGCCGTCGCCAGAACCGTCCTTGTCAAAGCCCAGCAGGCTGTCGATTTCGTCCTGGTTCAGAACGCGGGTGGCGCCGCCACCCCCGCCGCCGCCCATTTCACCAAAGGCGTCGCCGGCCCCTTCATCGGCCATGGCCGCCCATTCGGCGGCCATCCGTTCTTCTTCGCTCAGCTCTTCAGGACCGGCCATGGTTTCCCATCCCTTCCATCATTGCTGAACCAGGAATTCACTGATCAACACGTCCTTCACCTTCATGGGGGCGACCGCCATATTGACCCGCAGCAGCAATTCTTCCCGCAGCCGGTACATGCCGGCCGAACCGCGCAGATCATCCATCCGCAATTCCCGCAGATAGACCTGGAACCCGTCGGTGATGCGGGGAAGTGCCTGTTCCACGGCGGCCTTATACTCCGGACGCTCCACCTCCACCGAAATGCCCAGCTTCAGCAAGGTGGCCCGGCGTTCACCCGTATTCAGGTTCACCAACATATCGGGCACCGGCACATAGATCGGCGGGCCGTGATAGGGCGGCAGCTCCGGCTCGTGCTTTTCCTCCGCGTGCTCACCCTCGCCTTCATGCTTCTTGCCCAGAAGCCCGTCCAGCATCCCGGTGAAAAAGGCGGCAGCACCGCCGCCGACGATCAGCAGCAGCGGCAGCACAATGAACAGAACGATCTTCTTGCCGCTCAGCTTCTTGCGTTGCTGTTCATGTTCGGTCGAACCGCCATCGGTTTCCATGGCCGTCATTTATGAACGCGCCTTCAATGCCATGTTCCGCCCACCTGGTTCCAGCAAACCAGCCCCCACCGGTTCTCCGATGAAAGCGCTGCTTCCACCTGATCCTAATCATGCGGTGGTTAACAAGCGCTTTCAACCGTTTCCACGGTTTTGCTGAAAAAGCCTGTGAGAATGGGGCCGCACGGATACAGTCTTCCTGGTACGGTTGATCAATAACCGCCGCCCATTTGGCTTTTTATGTCCGCATCCCGTCCGGCCTGTGCCTTTCGCGCCCATGATCCTGCCGATAACCTGCCCGCCATCAACCAAGATGGAGTGCCGAAAATGTCCGCCCCTGAAACCGCCCTGCTGGTCATCGACGTGCAGGAAAGTTTTCGTCAGCGCGCCTACTGGCAAGAGGCAGAAGCGGAAGCCTTTTTTCCCCGCATCCAATCCCTGATCGATGGGGCCAAGGCCGCCGGCATCCCCATCGTACAGATTTTCCATGTTGATCAGGAAGGCGTGTTTTCCAAGGCGTCCGGCTATGTGAAGCCGCTGTCACCGGTCCAGATCACCCCTGACGCGGTGTTTGAAAAGACACGCCACAGCGCCCTGGTGGGCAGTGGCCTGGATGTCTGGCTGGTGGCCAACGGCATCCGCCGCGTCATCGTCAGCGGCATCCGGACGGAACAATGCTGTGAGACCACCACCCGCCACGCCAGCGACCTGGGTTATGAGGTCGATTATGTGACGGAAGCCACGCTGACCTTCGCCATGACCGACGCAGCAGGCCGCACCTGGTCAGCAGATGAGATCAAGGCGCGGACGGAGTTGGTGCTGGCCGGTCGCTTTGCCACCATCACCAGCGTGGAACAGGCCCTGGACCGGGCCCGCACGGAGAACACCGCGCGGGAGGCCGCCTGATGGGTGCGGGGGCAGCGCAGACGCGGACCATTGTCCCGGTTTATGTGGTGCTGCCCCCGCGCGCCCTGTTGCTGGATGTGGCCGGCCCGGCGGAGGTGCTGCGCCGGGCCGGCATGGAACAGGACAAGCTGGGTTTCGCCCTGCATTTCATCGGGCCGATGCCAGAGCTGGCCAGTTCCGTCGGACTGATCCTGTCACACATCGCCCCCCTGCCCGACAGTTTGCCGGCCGATGCCATCATCATGCTGTCTGGCAATATCGACCCGTTGCCCGGTCAGGATGTGCAGGCCGACAACATGCACGAACAGGCGATCGTGGACTGGCTGCGCCGGACGGTCAGACCCGACCATCTGCTGCTGTGCATCTGCGCGGGATCGGTCATCGCCGCCCGGGCCGGCTTGATGGATGGTCGGGCCTGCACCACCCACCACAGCGCCTATGAGGAATTGCGTCAGGCCAGCACCGCCGCCCGTGTGCAGGAAAATCGCCTGTTCGTAGAGGATGGCAATTGCTGGAGCAGTGCCGGCATTACCGCCGGCATTGACCTGGCCCTGCATTTCGTGGCGCGGCGCTGCGGGCCCGGTGTGGCCGCCGCGGTCGCCCGTTATCTGGTGGTCTATATGCGCCGTGCCGGGGCGGACCCACAGCTTTCGCCCTGGATGGAAGGGCGCAACCATTTGCACCCGGCCATTCACCGGGTGCAGGATGCCATTGCCGCCGACCCGGCGCGGGACTGGACCCTGGGCGATCTCGCCCGCATCGCCTATGCCAGCCCGCGCCACCTGTCACGCCTGTTCAATGAACAGGCCGGCATGAGCGTGCCGGATTACATCAACCGGCTGCGCGTCGCCCTGGCCCGCCAGTTGCTGGAAAATTCCCGCCTGGATATGGAAACGGTGGCGGAAAGATCAGGATTCGCCTCCACCCGGCAGTTGCGCCGTGCCTGGGGGCGGCTGCATGGCACGCCGCCCAGCGCCGCCCGCGCCACCAATGCCGGATAAGAAAATGTCGTGATTCCGTCTGTCGGACAATAATGCTGCGACGCAGCTTAACCCGACTTCCTTTTGATGTTAACCTGCCTATCCGGGGTTGCGGGGGCCACCAACGGGCCGCCGCTATAATGGGCTGGGAGACAGGGCCGTATGGGTATCCATGTCGCGTTAAATCACAAAACCGTCTATCGCTATGACCGCCCCATCACGCTGGGGCCGCAGGTGGTGCGGCTGCGGCCGGCACCCCATTGCCGGACGCCGATTCTCTCCTACTCGTTGAAGGTTACGCCAAAGCAGCATTTCCTCAACTGGCAGCAGGACCCGCAGAGCAACTGGCTGGCCCGCTTCGTCTTCCCCGAAAAGACCACCGAATTCACGCTGGAAGTGGATCTGGTGGCCGACATGGCCTCCATCAATCCGCTGGATTTCTTCCTGGAACCGGCGGCGGAAAAATTCCCCTTCACCTATGAAGCCGCGCTCGCCAAAGACCTGAAACCGTTTCTGGAGGCTGAAACGCCCGGCCCCCTGCTGACCGAACTGCTGGCCAGCATCGACCGGACGGAAAAGGGCACGGTCGGTTTCCTGGCCGATGTGAATATCCGGCTGCAACAGGCCATCGGCTATGTCATCCGGCTGGAGCCGGGGGTGCAGGGCTGTGAGGAGACGCTGGAAAAGCGCACCGGTTCCTGCCGCGACAGCGCCTGGCTGCTGGTGCAGCTGCTGCGCAATCTGGGGCTGGCCGCACGTTTCGTCTCCGGCTACCTGATCCAGTTGGTGGCCGATCAGAAGCCGCTGGAAGGGCCGGAAGGACCGATCGCCGATTTCACCGACCTGCACGCCTGGTGCGAAGTGTACCTGCCCGGTGCCGGCTGGATCGGGCTGGACCCGACCTCGGGCCTGTTTGCCGGTGAAGGCCATATCCCCGTCGCCTGCACGCCCGACCCGTTCAGCGCCGCGCCGATCACCGGTGCGTTGGAAATGTGCGAGGTGGAATTCGACCACCAGATGTCGGTGACCCGCATCGCCGAACAGCCGCGCACCACCAAACCCTATTGGCCCGAACAATGGGCGGCGATTGAGGCTTTGGGCCATCAGGTCGACCGGGAAATCCAGGAAGGCGATATCCGCCTGACCATGGGCGGTGAGCCGACCTTCATTTCCATCGACGATATGGACGGGGCGGAATGGAACACCGCCGCCATGGGGCCGACCAAGCGGCTTTTGTCCGGCGACCTGATCCGCCGGCTGAAAAACCGTTTCGCCCCCGGCGGTCTGCTGCATTTCGGCCAGGGTAAATGGTATCCCGGCGAAAGCCTGCCGCGCTGGGCGCTTCAGCTTTTTTGGCGCCGCGACGGGGATGCGCTGTGGGCGCATGATGAATATCAGGCCGATGAGCGCAAGGATTATGGTTTCGGCCAGGAAGATGCCGAGCGCTACATCCGCGCCCTGGCAACCCGCCTGGGCATCCCGCCGGAATATGCCCGCGCCGCCTTTGAAGACCCCTGGTACTATATCCAGAAGGAACGCAAGCTCCCCCTCAATGTCGATCCGTTCGACGCCAAGCTGGAAGATGAGGAGGAGCGGGCAAGGCTGGCCCGCGTCTTCGAACGCGGGCTGGATAAGCCCATCGGCTTTGCCCTGCCGCTGAACCGGCGGCATGAGGCGACGGGGCCAGTCTGGCTGTCCAGCGGCTGGCCGCTGCGCAGCGACCGGCTGCTGCTGGCGCCGGGTGACAGCCCCGTGGGCTATCGCCTGCCGCTGGGCAGCCTGCCTTGGGTGGATGAGAAGGAGTATCCCTGGTCTTACGAGCAAGACCCGTTCGATACGCGCCAGCCCCTGCCCGCCTATCAGGAACTGGCCCAGCAGGCCGCCGAACTGAAGGGCCAGACGGAACCGGTGGAACGCCGCCGCCGGATGGCCGATGTGCGCGAGGAGGTGCCGGACCGTGGCCAATCCGCCTGGTGGATCGTGCGCACCGCCCTGTGCGTGGAACCGCGCGATGGCAGGCTCTATATCTTCCTGCCCCCCACCTCGCATCTGGAGGATTGGCTGGAACTGATCGCCGCGATTGAGGCGACCTGCGTGGAAGTGGATATGCCGGTGGTGCTGGAGGGTTATTCCCCGCCGCGCGACCCGCGCCTGAATTCCATCGCCGTCACCCCCGATCCCGGCGTGATCGAGGTGAATATCCATCCCGCTTCCACCTGGGAAGAACTGGTCCGCAACACCACCGACCTGTACGAGGATGCACGGCAAAGCCGGCTGGCGACGGAGAAATTCGCGCTCGACGGCCGGCATGTCGGCACCGGGGGCGGCAACCATATCGTCGTCGGCGGGGCCACCCCGGCGGACAGCCCGTTCCTGCGCCGGCCGGATGTGCTGCGCTCACTGCTGACCTATTGGCAGAACCATCCGGCCTTGTCCTTCCTGTTCTCCGGCATGTTCATCGGGCCGACCAGCCAGCATCCGCGCGTGGATGAGGCGCGGCATGACAGCCTGTATGAGCTGGAAATCGCCTTCAAAATCCTGGACGAGGCGGGGCCGGGTGCGCCGCCCTGGCTGGTGGACCGGGCGCTGCGCCACCTGCTGGTGGATGTGCAGGGCAATACCCATCGCAGCGAATTCTGTATCGACAAGCTCTATAGCCCGGACAGTTCCAGCGGTCGGCTGGGCCTGCTGGAACTGCGCAGCTTTGAGATGCCGCCCCATGCACAGATGAGCCTGTTGCAGCAATTGCTGCTGCGCAGCCTGATCGCCTGGTTCTGGCGTCAGCCTTATCGCGCCCGGCTGGTGCGCTGGGGCACCAAGCTGCATGAACGCTTCATGCTGCCGCATTTCGTGGCGCAGGACATCGCCGATGTGGTGGCCGATCTGCGCCATGCCGGCTATGGCTTCCAGGAAGATTGGTTCAAGCCGCACCTGAATTTCCGCTTCCCCACCCTGGGCACGATAACCCAGCGCGATGTGACGCTGGAACTGCGCAGCGCGCTGGAACCCTGGCATGTGCTGGGGGAGGAGCCGGGCGGCGGCGGTACGGTGCGCTTTGTCGACAGTTCGCTGGAACGGGTGCAGGTGCGCCTGACCGGCGCCACCGACGACCGTTTCATCATTGCCTGCAACGGTCGCAAGGTGCCGCTGGCCGCCACGGGGGTGGAAGGCGAATATGTCGCCGGGGTGCGCTATCGGGCCTGGCAGCCGCCAAACTGCCTGCATCCCACCATTCCCGTGCATACACCGCTGGTGTTTGACATTCTGGATAGCTGGACGGGCCGGTCCATCGGTGGCTGTACTTATCACGTCGCCCATCCGGGCGGGCGGAACTTCACCACCTTCCCCGTCAACGCCAACGAGGCGGAAGGGCGGAGGCTGGCGCGTTTCTTCCCGTTCGGGCATACACCTGGGCCGATGCCGCCCCCGGCGGAGATCAAGAATCTGGAATTCCCTTTGACACTCGACCTGCGCCTTGGCTGAACCTGCTCTTTCCCTTCCCCCCTGCCCTGCCGATGCCTGGGACGAGATGGTCACAGGCAAAGGCCGCGTGCGCCCGCACTGGCAGGGGTTCTTTTCCAGCGGGGAGGCGGAAGCCGGCGCGATGGAAGAAAGCTGGGACGCCGCCCGCCGGCTGCTGTTCCAGAACGGTGTGACCTATCACGCCTATGCCGATCCACAAGGCGTAGAACGGCCCTGGCCGCTGGACCCCGTCCCCCTGCTGCTGCCGGCCACGGAATGGCAGACCATCAGCACGGGCCTGCGCCAACGGGCCCGGCTGCTGGACCGGGTTTTCTGTGACCTCTATGGCAGCCAGAACCTGATCCGGGATGGCGTGTTGCCGCCGGGGCTGGTGATGGGCGATCCGGGTTTCCTGCGCCCCTGTCATGGTTTGCAGGTGCCCCCCGCCGCCCGGCTGACCCTGTTTGCCGCCGATCTGGTGCGCGATGGCGGCGGCACCTGGCGGGTGCTGGCCAGCCGCACGCAGAACCCCACCGGCACCGGCTATGCGCTGGAAAACCGCGTGGTGTTGAGCCAGACGCTGGCGGAGTCGTTCCGCAACTGCAATGTTGAACGCCTGTCGCCCTTCTTTGAACAGTTGCGCCAGACCCTGGCCTGTCTGGCGCCGCGTTCATCGGGGCCGGATGGCAGCCCGCGCATGGTGCTGCTGACCCCCGGCCCCTTCAACGAAGCCTATTTCGAACATGCCTATCTGGCCCGCCATCTGGGCCTGCTGCTGGTGGAAGGCGCGGACCTGATGGTCCGCGACCAGTGCGTTTATCTGAAAACCCTGGGTGGGCTTGAACGGATCGACATCATCCTGCGCCGCGTGGATGATGATTTCTGCGATCCGCTGGAACTGCGGCCCGACAGCGCGCTGGGCGTGCCCGGGCTGCTGCAGGCGGTTCGTTCCGGTAACGTGACGGTCTGCAATGCCGTCGGTGCCGGGGTGACGGACAGTGTGGCCCTGCTGCCCTGGATGGGCCGGCTGAGCGAGTATCTGTTGGGGGAAGCGCCCTTGCTGGCCGATGTGCCCACCCTGTGGGGGGGTGATCTGCAACAGCGGGCGAGCATGTTCAGCCGGCTGGATGAGCTGGTTTTGCGGCCCGCCTTTTCCAATCTGGGCCATACGCCCATCCATCCGGCCAGCCTGGATGCGGCTGCCCGCGCTGATCTGATCAACCGCATCCGCCGCCGCCCGCAGGATTGGGTGGCCCAGGAAGCCATCGCCCCCAGCACCGCACCGGTCTGGCGTGATGGGCGGATGGAGGCGCGGCCGCTGGTGCTGCGCGCCTTTGCCTGCGCCACGCCGGATGGTGACTGGATGGTGATGCCGGGCGGGCTGGCCCGGATCAGCGCTGATGATCGATACCCGACCGTATCGCTGCAGCAGGGTGCCGGGGCCAAGGATGTCTGGGTGGTGGGCAGCGGGCTGGCGACGCAGCCCCGCCGCAACCGCGCCGCCGCACCAGATGGGGCCGGCGACACCGGCCCGCATGGCGGCGATCTGCCCAGCCGTGCCGCTGACCATCTGTTCTGGGTCGGGCGTTACGCGGAGCGGGCCGACAGCGCCGTGCGCATCCTGCGCGCCGCCGCCCGCCGCCTGTCCGATGATGCCCATCCGGGGGCGGATGAGGAACTGGTGCCGCTGCTGCGGCTGATGGGCTGGGTCGGCATGATCCCGCCGGTCATCGCCGCCTCACCCGCCGCCGATGCGGTGCGGGCCATGCGGCAATCGCTGGAGATCATTGCCGATCCAGCCAATCCGGGGGGCTTGCGGGCGCATATGGACCGGTTGCGCCGCTCCGTCCTGTGCGTGCGTGACCGGTTGCCGGCCGATGTCAGCCGGCTGTTGGTGGTGCTGGATGAGCGGGCGGGCGCGCCTCTGCGCAGCGATCCGGCAGCCGTGCAATTGCGGCTGGATGAGGTTTCCCCCCTGCTGGCGGCCCTGGTGGGGCTGGAGCTGGACGGCATGTCGCGCGGGCCGGCCTGGCGCTTTCTGGTACTCGGGCGGCGGCTGGAACGGGCCATCGGCATTGTCGGCGCCCTGCAGGGCAGCGGTGTCGCGGCCGGCACGGTGGATATCGGGGCGGCCCTGTCGGTTCTGCTGGAACTGGGGGCCGCCAATGCCGCCTATCGGGAACGCCATCCCATCGGTATCCGGCGGGAAGCGGTGCTGTCGCTGCTGCTGGCCGATCTGGAGCATCCGCGCTCGCTCGCTTTCCAGATCCAGACGGTGGAGCGGCAATTGGCCAAATTGCCGTCGGTGGCCGGCGATGGCAGCAGTGTCAGCCCCACCCAACTGGCGCTGTCCCTGCTCTCCACCGCCACGCAACTGGTGCGCGACCCACAGCCGGCCCGCGATGCCGGGGCGCTTTTCGATCTGACGGAGCGGCTGGGCCGCATTCTGCCGGAAATCTCCAACCTGCTCAGCCAGGCCTATTTCAGCCATGTTTTCGCCCGCACCACCTGAGGGGGAACGGCCGCTGGGCGCCATGCGCTACCGCTGCCGCCATGTCACCCGTTATTCCTATGGGGAGATGGTGACCAGCTCGCATTTGCTGGCGCATCTGGCCCCGCGTCCCCATCCGCGCCAGACCGGGCGGGTGACGGACATGACCATCCTGCCCTGGCCCGCCTCCCTGGTGGACCGGCTGGATTGGTTCGGCAATCCGACAACCTATGCCAGCATCCAGACCCCGCACCGGGAATTGACGGTGACGGTGGAAATGGAAATGCAGGTGCTGCCCCCGCCGCCGCTGAACCCCGCCGACAGCGCCCCTTGGGAACAGGTGGCGGCGCAGGCACTGGCGCGGGCGGAAACGGTGGAATTCGTGCAGGCCAGCCCGCGCGTGCCCCCGCCCAATGCCACCATCACCGCTTTCGCGGCGCCCTTCTTCCCGCCGGCCCGACCGGCGGCGGAAGGGGCGATGGCGTTGATGCGACATATTTTCAGCGAATTCAGCTTCGATCCCACCGCCACCACGGTCAGCACCCCGATTGCGGAGGTGCTGAGCAAGCAGCGCGGCGTCTGCCAGGATTTCGCCCATCTGATGATTGCGGCCTTGCGCGCCGTGGGGCTGCCGGCGCGCTATGTCTCCGGTTATCTGCGCACCCTGCCACCACCGGGGCAGGAAAGGCTGCGCGGGGCCGATGCCAGCCACGCCTGGGTACAGGTCTGGTGCGGTGAAGGGATGGGCTGGATCGACCTGGACCCGACCAACGGCCGCCAGGCCGATACCGATCATGTCACCCTGGCCTGGGGCCGGGATTATGATGATGTCAGCCCGCTGCGCGGTGTCATCCTGGGCGGTGGCAGCCACGGGGTGCTGGTGGCCGTGGATGTAGAGCCGTTGTAAGGGGCCCCTCAAACAAAACGGCACCGGTGATCCCTCACCGGTGCCGCGTTGATTACGCCTCGTCGTCGTAATCCTCGTCATCATCCTTGGTTTCCGGGCCGACATCGACATCGATGGGCACGCCCGGTTCATATTTCGACTGGCGGATGGCCAGTGCCGACTTCACATGGCTGACATTGGGGGCCGCCGTCAGCTTGGTGGTCAGGAACCGCTGATAGCTGTCCCAGTCCACAGCGACGACCTTCAGCAGAAAGTCCGTCTCACCGGCCAGCATGTTGCATTCCCGCACCTCCGGCCAGCTATTGACCAGGGATTCGAAACGCTTCAGGTCGGTTTCGGCCTGGGAGGACAGGCCGACCTGTGCGAAAACCGTCACATGGAAGCCCATGGATTCGGGATTGATGTCCGCATGATAGCCGCGAATATAGCCGGCTTCCTCCAGCGCGCGCACACGGCGCAGGCAAGGGGGGGCCGAGATGCCGGCACGACGCGCCAGCTCCACATTCGTCATCCGGCCGTCTGCCTGCAGGTCGCGTAGGATGCGCCGATCAATCCGGTCGAGTTTAACCCGCCGCATGGTGATTTCTTTGACTCCAGGGGTTTGGATTTGAGCAATGATATTACACGCCCGACGGCAAGCTGCAAGAGCGGGGGGCCGTTTCAGGTGAAATTTTCTTATACGATCCATTGGTAAAAGGCCATTAACCGTGACAATCAGCCCCTCTCCCACCTGCTGGGTAATGTCCGATGGCCGCGCCGGGATTGAAAATCCCTGCCTGGGTCTGGCGGAAGCCATGGGCCTGACACCCATCGTCAAGCGCATTGCCCTGCGCACACCCTGGCGGCAGACCACGCCCTATCTGCCGCTGCCCGGCCTCTCCCTGCCGCTGGCGCCGGGCTCGGACCGGCTGGGCTCGCCCTGGCCGGATGTGCTGATTTCCTCCGGCCGGCAAGCGGTAGGCCTGTCCATGGCCATCGGGCGCCGGGCATCGCGCTGCGTGCGGGTGCATATCCAGAATCCGGGCGTACCGTTCGACCGGTTCGATCTGGTCTCCCTGCCTGCCCATGACGGCAAAAGCGGGGCCAATCTGGTGGAAAGCATCGGCGCCATCCATCGGGTGACGCCGGCGAAACTGGCCGCCGCCGCGGCAAGATTCGCCCCGCGCGTGGCGGGGCTGGCCCGGCCGCTGGTGGCGGTGATGATCGGTGGCTCCAACCGTTTCAGCCAGCTGACGCCGGCCATCATGGCGGAGCTGGCCGACCGGCTGGCCCGGCTGGTACGCGAACAGCAGGTGGGGCTGATGATCACCACATCGCGCCGTACCGGTGCCGAGAATGAGGCCATCCTGCGGGAAAAGCTGGCGGGCCTGCCCATCTGGCTGTGGGATGGTACGGGCGACAATCCCTATTTCGGCTTCCTGGCCCTGGCCGATGCGCTGATCGTCACCAGTGACAGCGTGGCCATGGTGTCGGAAGCCGCCAGCACCGGCAAGCCGGTGCATATTATCGATCTGGCCGGCAATGCCCCCAAATTCACCCGCTTCCATGACAGGCTGCGGGCGGCCGGCATCACCCGCCCCTTCACCGGGCAGTTGGAAAGCTGGGATTATCAGCCCTTGGACGATACGGCGCGGCTGGCGGCCCGCACCTGGGCGGTGCTGGCCCAGAAGGGCGGCTTTACAGCCCCGGCAGCATCTGGGGGCTAAAGGGCACCGGCATGGCGTCGGGCGGGGGCGGTGCCTCGCTGCTGCCCAGCGGCCGCACCATCATCACCCAATCCAGCCAGCGCCCATGTTTCACCCCCAGGCCCGGCACGGTGGCCGCCGGGGTGAAGCCCAGCGCCCGATGCAGCCCCATGGAGCCATCATTGCCGCCATCTCCGATCACCGCCACCATGCGGCGATAACCGGCCTTGGTGCAGATATCGATCAGCGCCCGCAGCAGGGCGCGCCCCACCCCGGCGCCTTGGGCCTCCGGCGCGATATAGATCGAATTTTCCACGGTGAAGCGATAGCCGGGGCGGGAGCGGAAGGGGCTGGCATAGGCATAGCCCAGAAATCGCCCGTCCCGCTCGGCCACCAGATAGGGATAGCCCTGATCCAGCAGGGCCTGGATACGCCGGGTCATTTCAGCGGCATCGGGTGGCACGGCCTCATAGCTGGCGGTTCCATCCGTCACATGCGGCGCATAGATCGCGGCGATGGCGGCCGCGTCATCCGGCCGGACTGGGCGAATGCTGATGCTGCTCATCTGATGTCCCCCTGTTCTTCTTCATTCTTGATCGGGCGTGATCGGCCCGGCGGTTTTTACCGCCGCGCCAGCAGAACCGACGCCGGAACGGCCCCCACAGCCGCCACCAGTCGCCGCATATGACCAGCCAACACCTCCAGATAGGGCAGCCGGCTTAAAGACAGCTCCTCCATGTAAAGCGCACGGTTCAGTTCAATCTGCAAGGCGTGCACCCCGTCGGCAGGGCGTCCATAATGACGGGTGGTATAGCCCCCCGCATAGGGGGCATTGCGTCCCACCACATAGCCCATGGCGGTCAGGTTGCTTTCTGCCGACAGTGTGACCTGCGGCGCACAGGCGCTGCCGAAGCAATCCCCCAGCACGGCATCCAGGCTGCCGACAGCGGCCAGTTCCGGCGGCAGACCGATGGAGGGCATGGAATGGCAATCCAGCAGGATGCAATAGCCAAAGCGCGCCCGCGTCGCCTCGATCAACCCGCGCAGCGCCTGATGATAGGGATAATAACAGCGATCCAGCCGGGCCTGCGCCTCCGCAAAGGCCAGGCGACCGGCATAGATTTCCTCCCCATTCGCCACCACGCGGGGCACCGTGCCCAGCCCGGCGGCCACGCGCGGGCTGCGGCTGTTGATATGGCCGGGCAGCGGCCCGTCAAACATGGTGGGGTCCAGTTCGAAGGCTTCGCGGTTGGGGTCCAGGAAGGCCCGCGGGAACAGGGCCGCCAGCATCGGCACCCCCAGGCCGACGGCCGCCTGGAAAATCTCGTCCACATAGCCATCTTCCGACCGGCGCAGGCTGACCGGGTCCAGCCGGGAACGGGCGATGAAGGAAGGCGGATAATCCCGCCCGCTATGCGGGCTGGCCAGCACAACCGGCAGCAATTGCTCCACCGGCTGATGCAGCCGGAAGATGCCCCCTTCCGCATCGGCGACGCGGTGTTCATCACTGGGACTGGGTGGCGTGGATCTCATGGTTTGAGATGTAACGGAATCCTTCGCCGCCCGCCAGCCAAGGCGGGTATGAAAAATTTATCCCCGCCATCCAAATAGGGTGTTGCCAGCGATCGGGGCAGTTGCTATAAGCCCGCCCACTCCGGTGGCCACGGCTTCCGGGGCACTCGATGGATCGGGCGGTTAGCTCAGCGGGAGAGCACTTCCTTGACATGGAAGGGGTCACAGGTTCAATCCCTGTACCGCCCACCATCCAGCGGGTACAGGCCGAAAGGCCGGATCGCCGGGCATCCTGCGCCCTGCGTGTGAATGATACGGGCGGTTAGCTCAGCGGGAGAGCACTTCCTTGACATGGAAGGGGTCACAGGTTCAATCCCTGTACCGCCCACCATTCCCAGACATCAAGCCGCCGCCGGGCGGCTTTTTTATTGCCCGCCAGTCAACGCTCAATGCGGCTTCACCAGTTCGTCACGCGACAGGCGCAGCACATTTTCCGGCACATCCACCCAGCCGCCGATCAGCCCGCCGGCCAGGAATGAGACGCCCGCCTCCTCGCACAGCTTCTCCATCGCCACATCCTCCACCGGCTCTACCGAAATATGCAGGCGGAGTTTGGCGGCGGCAGCGGCGAAGCGCAGCAAGTCCGGCCGCAGCCGCTCCGCACTGCTGCCCGGCGGCAGCATCAGCGAAGCAATCTTGGCACCCGACGCTGCGACGGCCGGCAGATCATTGCCATGAATATCCACCACCACCATGATGGTCCGGCCAAAGGGCCGCAGGGTGGATACCATCTCAGCCAGCCGACCGGCTGGCACGCCCGCCGGCACCCCGGTCAGGTGATAGGTCATGAAGGCCCTTAGATGGGCCGGGATGGTCTGCAGCAGGGCCACCAGCTCCCGCCGGCGGGTCAGGGCCGCCAGCGTTTCAAAATGGACCGGCAGCGACAGGAAGAAGCGGAAGCGATTATCGTAAAGCTCCAGCGCCACATCCAGGGCGTGGCGCATGATCGCCATGTCGGTCTGCATAATCTGATTGGGGTCGGCAGGATCGTCCTGACACTCATAGCCCCAGGCCGGCATCCGCCCCCGGCGGGCCCGGCAGCAGCGGGCGATAAAGATCGACAGCACCTGCTGGCGCGAATCCCAGGCCGGCCGGTATTTCACCTCCAGCGGGCCGGCCCAGCTGGACAGGGAAGGATGCGCCCCCGCCGCCGTCGCCGGTTCCACCTGTCCCGCCTTCCCGCCAGCCAGACCATGGCGCTGCTGCGCCACGGCGGCATCCAGCATGTCCTTCAGCTTGGCCGGGGCAAACAGCATCTCCGAACCGACCTCCTGCACGGCCGTGTGCACAATGATCGAGTCGGTATCGGCATCCCCCAGCAGCAGCTTTTGCAGCTCCTCCAGCAGCTTGGCACAGATCAGCCGGGCCTGGTCCGGCCCCAGATGGGAGAAGACAACGACATAGGTTTCCGGCCCATGCCGAAACCAGGCGTCGCTTGGCCCCAGCTTCTGTTCCAGCAGCTTTTCCGTCAGCTGATGAACCCGTTCCGCCACTGTGGCCCAGCGGGAACCCAGGCGGGCCTGCAGGCTTTCCAGCCCCAGCAGATGCATACTGCCGCATTGTGTGGGGTCACGTTCACTGAAAATGCGTCGAAGGGCGGGGGCCAGCGCCGTGCTGTGCCCACGCGACGGTATTGTCGCTGATTGATGCGCATTTTCAGTTGCATCAGGCCGCCCGGCCATTGACGGGGCCGGGGTATCGGCATCATCCTCCCGCAGGACGGACATAAAAGAGTCCAGAAAGTTTTTCATCGGCCAAGCCCTCCCAAGCCTGTGCCTTGCCTGTAAACAGCGTACACCAAGTACCGTTAACAAATAGTGAGGTCCACCACACGAGAAGGTGGAAAATTTCCAACAATATCCAGATGGAAAGTAGCTGACCTAGATCAATGCGGCTACTTAATCATTCTGGCATAAGGGACCATAAGAATGCCGTGGAAGGAACGCCGATGAGTGAAGCGAGTAACCAAAGGCCACCCCTCACCGGTCGGGAGCGCCAGTTTAGTGACGATGAACTGATCGTCACCAAGACAGATAAGGGCGGGCGCATCACCTATGCTAACCGCACCTTTCTGCGCGTCGCCCATATGACCGAAGCGGAAGCGCTGGGCACTCCCCACAACTGTATCCGGCACCCGGATATGCCGCGTGTCGTCTTTAAGTTGTTGTGGGACCAGATCGGTGCCGGCAAGGAAATTTTTGCTTACGTGCTCAACCGGGCCCGCAATGGGGACCATTATTGGGTTTTCGCCCATGTGACGCCGTCGCGCGACATGGGCGGCAACATCATCGGCTACCATTCCAACCGGCGCACCGCCGACCGCCGCATCGTCAGTGAGATCATCACCCCCGTCTACAAGGCGCTGTTGGACGAGGAGGCCAAGCATAGCCGCATCCGGGAAGGCATGGCGGCGAGCGAGGCATTGCTGGGCAAGGTATTGCGGGAACGGGGGCAGAGCTATGACCAGTTCATCTTCTCTCTTTAAGGCACAGGTTGCTGGCATCATCGCCCTGTGCGGCGGGCTGGTCGGGCTGGTCGGCTGGGTTCTAGGGCACAGCATCCTGTCCGCCATCGGCGGGGCCATCACCATGGCCGGCACCGGCACGGCCTTTCTGCTGCTGACCCGCGCCAACAATGCCATCATTGCCGCCAATCAGGTGATGGCCCGGCTGGCACAGGGCGATTATGAGGCGCGCATCATCGGCATCCGCGAAGGCGGGGAGCTGGGGGAACTGCTGCACCGGATCAATGATGTCACCGACCGGGCCGACGCCTTTGTGCGGGAGGCGGCGGCCTCCATGCAGGCGGTGACCAACCAGATCTATTATCGGCGTGTCATGGAAAAGGGCATGGTCGGCACCTTCCTGGCTGGCAGCCGCATGATGAACACCGCCACCAGCGCCATGGGGCAGAAGGTGGAACAGTTCCGCGCGATGGCGGATAAGTTCGAAAGCTCCATCCGCAATGTCACCGATCAGGTGACCCGGGCCGCCACGGAAGTGGAGGATACGGCCAAGACCATGTCGGAAGCCGCCGAAGACACCAATCACGAAAGCATGGCCGTGGCCAGTGCGGCCGAACAGGCGTCGGGCAATGTGCAGACGGTGGCCTCGGCGGCGGAAGAATTGTCCGCTTCCATCAAAGCCATCACCGAACAGGTGGAACGGTCGCGCACTGTCACCGGCAATGCCGTGGAACGCGCGCGTGCCGCCAATGACCGGGTGGGCACGCTCGCCATCGCGGCACAGCGCATCGGTGAAGTTGTCGGCCTGATCCAGGAAATCGCTGCCCAGACCAACCTGCTGGCATTGAATGCCACGATTGAGGCAGCCCGCGCCGGGGAAGCCGGCAAGGGCTTTGCCGTGGTGGCGTCGGAGGTGAAGAATCTGGCGGGCCAGACGGCACGGGCGACGGAGGATATCCAGACCCAGGTGGCCGACATCCAGGCGGCCACCCAATCAGCCGTCGACAGCATCAACGAGATCACCCAAGTGGTCGTCGACGTCAATGGCAGCACGGTGGCCATCGCCGCCGCCGTGGAGCAGCAGGGTGCCGCCACCAATGAGATCGCGCGCAATGTCGATCAGGCGGCCACCGGCACCAAGGATGTCTCCCACCGCATCACCAATGTCACCCGGGCGGCGGCCGACACCGGTGCCGCCTCCACCCAGTTGCTGGGATCAGCCGCAGCACTCGCCCGCCAATCCCAGGATCTGGACCGGGAGATTGACGGCTTTCTGGACGCCATGCGCAAGGTAGTGTGAAAAACCTCTGCCCGATAAATTCGCGGGGTCAGCGATTGACCCCGCGACATATCGCCACCACATAGCTGCCCGTTATAATGTACATGACGGAGCAGAGCCATGTCCAAGCGCCCCACCCGACGTGACCTGATGCAGCGAAGCGGCCTTGCCCTTGCCGGCACCTATCTGACGGCAATCGGCGGGGGCAGCGTGCTGACGGGCTTAATCACCAACAGCGCCCAAGCATCACCGCTGCCAGTGGGCAAGCCGGCCCCGGCCTTCAGCGGCAGCACCATTGACGGCAAGACGATCAGTCTGGCTGATTTCAAAGGCAAGCCGGTGATCCTGGAATGGACCAACCATGGCTGCCCCTTCGTGCGCAAACATTACGACACCGCCAATATGCAGGGCTTGCAAAAGGAAATGGTGGGCCGGGGTGCTGCCTGGATCACCATCATCAGTTCTGCCCCTGGTGAGCAGGGCCATGTCAGCCCGGCAGAGGCCAAGCAGCGCTATGCGGCCGAAAGCTGGGGTGCCAGCGCCGTGATCCTGGACCCGAAGGGGGAGATCGGCCGCGCCTATGATGCCAAGGTCACGCCACACATGTTCATCATCGGGGCCGATGGTGCCCTGCTCTATGAGGGCGGCATTGATGACAAGCCCACGGCCAAGCCCGAAGACGTGACCAGCGCCACCAATTACGTACGCGCCGCCATGGAAGATATTCTGGCCGGCCGCGCGGTTCGAACCAACACCAGCCGCCCCTATGGTTGCAGCGTGAAATATTCCAAAACAACCGCCTAGAGCCAGTTGCAAGCGGATTCACGCCAGGAGGTGTTCAGCTTCTGGCGCTCCCCTGAACGAGATCGGCGTTAACCAAACCATTCAGATGACGAACCGGAACCGGTAATTTCACTACCGGTTCCGCCCCTCCCCGCCGCTGGGCAAGAAAAAAGGCCGTGGCATTGCCACGGCCTGAGTTTAGGGAGGAAACGCCCAAGAAGTGCGTTACGACAGAGGGCATAGGGCCGTGTCGCAAGACAGACTATGCGCGCCTCACCCCCATTGTGCAAGTGCAAAATAAGAAACCCGTCATGCATGCTTGTTCTGACGTTTGGTAACCGGTTACCAACCATTTCCAACGATGCCAGCTTCGCGCCGCAGCATGATGCTGCGGAATAGTCACACCTTAGGGCACGGTGCCCCCGGCCGCCGCTGATCATAACGGAGGCATGGCTGATTCCCGCCTGCCGGACGGACCCTTTTTCCTGTCACAGCGTTACCGCCGATGCCCCGGCCAACCCTGGTCGTTGGGCATCCGTTAAAGCCATCGGGGGACAAGGCAGGTGAACCGTCTCATTATCATCTCCAACCGGGTTGCACCGGTAACCGAGGGGAAAAGCCAGGCCGGCGGCCTGGCTGTCGCCATTCTGGAGGCCCTGAAGCGTCAGGGCGGCATCTGGTTCGGCTGGAACGGAGAGATTGAGGAGAGCGCAGAGGCCACCGAGCCGATTCTGAAAAAAGCGGGCAACATCACCTATGCCACCATGCCGCTCAGCCGGCGTGACCATGATGAATATTATAATGGCTATGCCAACGCGACCCTGTGGCCGCTGCTGCATTACCGGCTGGATCTGGCCAGCTTTGATGCTGCCACCTATGAAGCCTATCGCCGCGTCAATGCGTTGTTTGCCGAAAAGGTGACACCCCTGCTGCGCGACCAGGATCTGGTCTGGGTGCATGATTATCATCTGATGCCGCTGGGGCAGGAATTGCGCCGGCGCGGACACGGCCAACGGATGGGCTTTTTCCTGCATACACCCTGGCCATCGCCGGAAATCCTGTCGGCCTTGCCGGCCATGGTGGAGCTGGTGGAGAGCCTCTGCGCCTATGACCTGATCGGCTTCCATACGCGTGACGATCTGGGCTGCTTCACCCAATGTGTGGCGACGAGCGGTGCCGGCACGGTAGAGATGGCAGAAGATGGCGCGTCGGCCTGCATCACCGCCGCCGATGGCCATCGCGTTGAGGCGCGTGTCTTCCCCATCAGCATCGATACCACCAATCTGGAGAAACTGGCGGCCCAGGCCGCCCAAAGCGAGGCGACGCAACGGCTGCGGGACAGCCTGGTGGGGCGCGCCCTGATCGTCGGCGTGGATCGGCTGGATTATTCCAAGGGCCTGCCCCAGCGTTTTACCGCCTTTCAGGAATTGCTGGATCGCTATCCGGAAAATCTCTCCGCCGTCAGTTTCCTGCAGATCGCCCCGCCATCACGCAGCGATGTGACGGAATATCAGCAGATCAGGCGGGAGCTGGAAACCATGGCCGGCCATATTAATGGCCACTTTGCCGATTTCGACTGGGTGCCCATCCGCTACCTCAACCGCAGTTTCGGGCGGCGCACCCTGGCCGGATTCTATCGCGCCGCCCAGGTGGGGCTGGTGACACCGCTGCGTGACGGGATGAATCTGGTCGCCAAGGAATATGTCGCAGCCCAAGACCCGGACGATCCCGGCGTGCTGGTGCTGTCCCGCTTCGCCGGCGCCGCGCGGGAGCTGGAGGAAGCGCTGCAGGTCAACCCCTATGACACCGGCGAGGTGGCGGAATGCCTGCAGCGTGCCCTGCACATGCCCCTGGCGGAGCGCAAGGAACGGCACGCGGCCATGCTGCGGCACCTCCGCACCCACGATATCACCCGCTGGCGGGAGGATTACGTTGCCGCACTGGCCGGCCACCCTTAGGGCGTGTTTTGGCTGACTGGCAGCGGGCTCCGCACCCAAACGGGCACTACCCCTTGATCACCGCCAGCACCGCATCGGCGGCGCGGCGGCTGGGGGGCTTTTCTTCCCCCTGGCCCAGCCAGCGGGCCACTTCCGCCACACCATCGATCTGCGCCTGCCGGGCCGTTGGATCGCTCAGCAGCCGATCCACCCCCTCGGCCAGACGGTCGGGCACGCAATCACCCTGCAGATATTCCGGTACCAGCATCCGGTCCTGCATGATGTTGACCAGATTGGCATATTTCACCCGGATCAGCCGGCGGTAGAGCCGGTAGGTCAACGGGTGGATGCGATAGGCGATGATGGCCGGCAGCCGCGCCAGTGCCAATTCCAGCGCCACCGTGCCGCTGGCCGCCAGCGCGGCGGTGGAGGCGGCGAAGGCGCCATATTTCGCCGCATCACCCTCCACCACAATCGGGGCAAGCGGCCAGCCTGCCACCGCCTCGCGCACCGGCCCGGCCACCTTGCCCAGCGTCGGCACCACCACCCGCAGATCGGGATGGCGTTGCGCCAGAATAGAAAGCGCATGGCCGAAATCCGGCAGCAGCACCTTGATTTCGCTGCGCCGGCTGCCGGGCAGCACAGTCAGCAGCTTGGTTTCGGGCGCGATGCCATGGCGGGCGCGGAAGGCCGCGCCATCCCCCTGCTCCACCCCGGCCTCAACGATGGAATGGCCGACAAAGGTGGCAGGCAGCCCGACCTTCTCAAAATAAGGCGGCTCAAACGGCAGCAGCACCAGCAGATGGTCGAGAAAAGCGGCGATCTTCCGGGCCCGCCCCGGCCGCCAGGCCCAGACGGTGGGGGCAACATAATGGATCAGCTTGATCGACGGGTCGGCCCGCCGCACCTTCTTCGCCACGCGGAAGCAGAAGTCCGGCGCATCGATGGTGACCACAGCATCCGGCTTCAGGTCCAGGATGGTATCGGCGGTCTGGCGGATGCGGCGCAGGATATTGGGCAGTTTGGGCAACAGTTCGGCCAGCCCGAACAGGGTCAGTTCCTCCATCGGGAACAGGCTGTCCAGCCCCTCCGCGATCATGCGATCGCCACCGATGCCGGCAAAACGCACCTGCCCGCCGGTGGCCTGCTTCAGCCCGGCCATCAGCCGGGCACCCAGCACATCGCCCGATGGCTCCCCCGCCACCAGGAAAATCAGCGGCGCGCTCATGCCTCAATCCCCAGCAGGAACAGGCCGGCGGCGTCAGCAGCGGTCACCGCCTGCTCCCGGCCCAGGAACAGGGTATTGCCGGCCTGCATGGCGATCCCGGCAAAGCCCCCCGCCACGCAATGGGCCACCGTATCCGGCCCCAGGGCCGGCAGGTCCAGCCGGCGATCCTGCTGCGGCTTGGCGCATTTCACCAACACCGGTCCCGCACCGGGCCGGCGCAGCGGACCACAACGCTGGATCAGCGCATCAGTCCCTTCAATGGCTTCTACCCCCAACACCACACCCTGCTGCACCACCACGGACTGGCCGATATCCAGCTCCCCCAGCGCCCGCGCCACGCGCAGACCGTGGGCAATATCGGCCAGCGCCTGTTCATCGGCACGGGTGCTGCCCAGCGGGCCGGTGGGGGTCAACAGGTCGGTGATCAGATTCTGCACCCCAACCACCCGGAATCCTTCCTGCTCCAGCACCTGCGCCACGCCGCGCAGCAAGCCATCATCCCCCAGCGCCTTCATACCGATACGGGTGAAAAACTGGGTGGCCTTCCAATCCGGCCGCAATTCAGCCAGGGAGGGGCGGCGCACCCGGCCGGCCAGCACAATCTCCACCACCCGTTCGGCCTTCAGCCGATCCAGGATGGCCCCGGCCGCGCCCATGCGGAACCAGGCGTGCGGAATGGCGGGCGAGAGCCAGTCCGGCTCCGCCTGCCCTTCCAGGGCGATCAGGAAAAATTCCCGCCCATCGCGGCGGCACGTCTCCACCAGCCGGACCGGCAGGTCACCGCCACCGGCGAGAATGCCGAGTTTAGCCGCCATCACCCCGCCTCAGCGCGGCAGGGTCAGCGCACGCGATCCGCGCTTGGCCAGGAAATCCAGCATGGCGGCCACCAGCTCACTATCCGCGAACTCCGTCGCGGCCGCTTCCATGCGTTCCGCCATGGTGCCTTCACCGGCGGTGAAGATGCGCTTGAAACCGTTGCGCAGGGCGCCGATCTGTTCCCGGTTGAAGCCGCGCCGTTCCAGCCCCACCAGATTGAGACCGGCCAGAAAGGCCCGTTCGCCCTTGACCAGACCATAGGGGATGACATCAGCCTCCACGCCCGACATGCCACCGATCATGGCATGGGCGCCGATGCGCACCCATTGATGCACGGCCGACAGGCCGCCCAGCACCGCATAATCCCCCACCTCCACATGCCCGCCCAGCGTGGCATTGTTGGCGAAGATCACATTGTCGCCGACGACGCAGTCATGGCCGATATGGACACCGACCATGAACAGCCCGCCATTGCCCACGCGCGTCACCATGCCGCCACCCTCGGTGCCGGGATTCATGGTGACCTGCTCGCGGATTTTGTTGTTGGAGCCGATGATCAGTTCCGACGGCTCCCCCTTATACTTCAAATCCTGCGGCGGGTGGCCCAGGCTGGCAAAGGGATAGACCACAGTACCAGACCCGATGCGGGTGCGGCCATCGACCGCGACATGGCTGACCAGCCGCACATGATCCCCCAGCACCACATCGGGACCGACAACACAGAACGGGCCGATATGCACGTCATTGCCGATCTGGGCGGCAGAATCGACGATGGCAGAGGGATGGATAAAACTGGTCATGTGCGGATGGTTCCGTCGCAAGGGATCAAGGGGGCGCGGAGGCCAGGGGCCAACGCCCCCAGCCCATCGCTTCACGCCTTCTCACTATCCATGACAATCATGGCAGAATATGTGGCTTCGGCGTGCAGATTGCCGTCAACAAAAGCCCCTGCCTTGAACTTCCAGACATTGCGGCGGTTCTGCAGGCGCTGCACCTTGATATGGATCTGGTCACCCGGCACGATGGGGCGGCGGAATTTCGCCTCTTCAATGCCCATGAAATAGACCAGCCGCCCCTCTGCCTCCTGCCCCAGCGTGTGCATCACCAGAATGGCAGAGGTCTGCGCCATGGCTTCCACGATCAGCACGCCGGGGAACACCGGCTTCTGCGGGAAATGGCCGGTAAAGATCGGCTCGTTCACCGTGACATTCTTGATGCCGGTGCAGCTTTCCCCCGGCACAATGTCGCGCACCTTATCCACCAGCAGCATGGGGTAACGGTGCGGGATCATCTGCATGATCCGCAGAATGTCGAGCTGCTCCAAAACCTGATTATCCGCCGTCGCGTTCATCGCCTTGTCCACTTTTGCCCCTGACAAGCCGGCCCATCATGGCGACCTGCCGGAAATATTGGCGCTTCGGCAAAGCGGGGGTGCCGAACACCTCCGTGCCGGGCTCCACGTCCCGCATGACGCCGCTCTGTGCCGCGATGCGCGCACCGGCGCCGATGGTCAGATGACCGGCAACGCCCGCCTGCGCCGCCAACACGGCATGATGGCCAAACCTGGTACTTCCCGAAATGCCGGACTGGGCCACGATGACGCAGCCGGCCCCGAGCTGGACGTTGTGCCCGATCTGCACCAGATTATCAATCATGCAGCCCCGGCCAATCAACGTATCGGGCCCCGCCCCGCGATCGATGGTGACATTGGCCCCCACCTCCACATCATCTTCAATGATGACGCGGCCCAGCTGCGGCACCCGGACATGCCGGTCGATATCCATGGCAAAGCCGAAACCATCCTGCCCGATGCGCGCACCGGGATAGATCATCACCCGCGCCCCGATGATGCAATGGGACAGGGAGGCGCAGGCGCCGATGATGGTATCGGCGCCGATCTGCACATTGCGGCCGATGACGGCATTGGGGGCGATGCGTACCCGGTCACCGATAACGGCGCCTGCCTCCACCACCACCCCGGCCGCGATCTCCACCCCCTGCCCCAGCACCGCCGTAGCATCCACATGGGCGGCCGGAGAAATCACCCCGCTGGCCTGGGGCAGCGGGTAGAAGGCCTGGGCGCAGAGCGCGTAGGAACGATAGGGTTTTTTCGACAGCAGCAGCGCCATGCCGGCCGGCGCCTTGTCGGCCAGGGCCGGATGCACGACACAGGCCGCCGCTTTGCTGGCGCTGAACGCGTCCAGATATTTGCGGTTATCGAGGAAGGAAAGCTGCCCCTCCCCTGCCCCATCCAGCGGTGCCACATCATGCAACAGCAGGTCGGGGGCGGCACCGGGCACCACCTCCGCCCCGGACAAGGCAGCCAGTGCGGCCAGGGTGAAGGGGCCGGCGCGGTCAAAGAAACGGGGATCGGCCATGGGATGGACCTCTGGACGAAAGGATAAGAGCAGGGAAAATCAAATAGCCGTCAGGGTGAGGGCGGCAGATTGACGATGATTTCCGGCAGACGTGCATTCAGCCGCTGCATCACCTCGTCCGTGATGTCGCCCGCCGTTCCCGCCTGATAGACGATGAACTGGCGGGAAATCACCAGGGTGGCGCCATTCTCCTTGGCTACCTCGGCGATCACCTGATCCAGCGTGTTGATGGCGCTGTTCCGGGCCTGATTAAAGGCCACATCCAGGCGGCGGGTCCGTTCCTGCAGGGCGCGGCCCATGGCCGAAACCTGGCTTTCAAAATCGGTGCGCTTGCGATCAAACTCTTCCACCGCCACCGACTGGCGCAGCTTGGCCAAATCCTGTTCGGCCACCCGCAGCTGTTCCTGCTGGGCACCGACCTCCCGCTGGAACTGATCCTTCTGCCGGTCCAGCTGCTGCTGGATGGACCGCATGACGGCGGCATCCTGCAGGATACGCTGCACATCCACCACCGCCACCTGGGCATAGGGCAGGCTGCCCTTGCGCGCTGGGCCGGCGGGTGCCGCTGGCACCGATGTCGGCTCTCCCACCACCTGGGCCAGCGCAGCAGGCAGAGTCGGGCCGGCAGGTTCCTGCGCCACCGCCGGAGCGGCGCCACTGATTGCCGGGCTCGCCATCAGGGCCAGACCGGCAATCAGCCAGCGCAGGGAGGAAGAACCCGCCCGCCGCATCATCAGAAGCGCGTACCGAAGCTGAATTTCAGCTGTTCGGTCCGGTCATAGGGTTCCTTGGAGAACGGATAGGCCAAGTCGAGGCGAATCGGGCCGAAGGGCGACTTCCACGACACACCCACGCCCACCGAGGCGCGGATCTTGTTGCTGTCATAGAACATGTCGCCCTGGCCCGGCGTCTCCTTGGAGGAGGACAGCGTACCGGCGTCACTGAACATATGTGCCTTCACACCCAGCTCATCCGGCAAGCCCAGCTTGCTGGTCAGTTCCAGGCTGGCGCGGGTAAAGATGGTACCACCCAGCGAGTCGCTGTTATCCTTATTATTCATGTTGGGCACGTTGCGCGGGCCGACACCACCCACTTCAAAGCCGCGCAGCGTATCGCCACCCAGGAAGAAGCGGTCATTGATGCGCAGCTTCTCACCCATGCCCCAGATATAGCCAGCCTCTGTCGTCAGGCCCAGCACCACCTGATCAAACGGCTCCCAATAGGTGCCGCCGGTAATGCGGTTGCGCAGGTAACGCGTATCACCGCCCAGACCAGCCAGCTGGTTTGACAGCAGGAAATAGAAGCCCGACGTCGGCTCCAGCCGGCTGTCGCGCTCATCCCACAACAGCTGGCTTTCCACCGCCGAGGTCACCGTCGAGCCGCGCTGATCCAGCAGGAAGCGAGAGGATCCCAGCTGGACATTGTCGATCTTGTTCTGGCTCAACGAGTAAGACAGGCGCTGACGCAGCTTTTCCGACAGCGGGAAGCCCAGGCGGAAGGTCACGCCCGTGCTTTCCAGACTGTAGGAATAGTAACGGGAATCATCGCGCACGATGCGGAACAGGTCAACACCAGCCGCCAGATCGCGGTCCAGGAAATAAGGCTCTGTCAGGCCCAGATCGACCTCGAACGTGCGCTTGGACAGGGTGGTGGACAGGCGCAGATCCTGGCCCTTACCCATCAGGTTGCGTTCGCGGAAGGAGAAGTCCAGCAAAGCGCCGTCGGTGGTGGAGTAACCGGCACCCAGCTGAATTTCACCGCTGGAATCTTCCTGCACATCGACCGTCAGCACCGCCTGGTCGGGCGAGCTGCCCTCCTTCGGGGTGATGGTGGCTTCCAGGAAATAGCCCAGATCCTTGATGCGCTGTTCAGACCGGCGCACCTTGGAAATGCTGAACGGGTCACCTTCCACCAGCAGGATTTCGCGCCGGACCACCTTGTCCAGCGTGCGGTAATTGCCGTTGACGTCGATCCGCTCCACAAAGACGCGCGGGCTCTGCTTCATTTCGAACAGCAGATCGATCGTCTGGTCTTCCTGGTTGCGTTCCAGCAGCGGGTCGACTTCGACGAACGGATATTGCAGATCGCCCAGCCGGTCCTGCAGCGCCTTGATCGATTCTTCGATCTTGTCGCCATTATACCAGTCACCGCTGACCGTGTTCAGCGCCTGATAGAGCGGGGCAATATCCAGATCGGGAATGTCGCTGGTGATCTCGATCTTGCCGAACTTGTAGCGCTTGCCCTCATCCACCGTCAGGGTGATGAAGAAATCTTCACGGTCGGGCGTCAGTTCCGCCACCGCCGTCAGCACCTTGAAGTCGGCATAGCCATTGCGCAGATAATGCCGGCGAATCTGCTCCTGGTCATAGCGCAGGCGCTCGGGATCATAATTGTCGTTGGACGACAGGAACCGCCACCAGCGCGATTCCTTGGTGATCATGATCTCGCGCAGTTCGCTGTCGTCGAACACATTATTGTTCACGAAGCTGATGGCCTGCACACCCGTCATCTGGCCTTCGTCGATCTCGAAGATCAGATCGACGCGGTTCTGCTCCAGCTGCACGATCTTCGGCTCGATCCGGGCGGCGAAGCGGCCCTTCCGGCGATAGATCTCCTGGATGCGCTCCACATCGTTCTGCACGCGGGTACGGGTATAGACCGTGCGGGGGCGCAGCTGCACCTCCGCCGTGATATCCTCGGTCTTGACCCGCTTGTTCCCTTCAAAGGCGATGCGGTTGATGATGGGGTTTTCCACCACCGCCACCACCAGCGTCCCGCCGTCGCGGCGCAGCGCCACGTCGGCAAACAAGCCGGTGGCGAACAGCGACTTCAGCGACTGATCGATCTTCGCCGGATCAAACGGATCGCCAGCCCGTACCGTCAGGTAGGACTGGACCGTCGCCCCTTCGATACGCTGAGAGCCTTCGACACGGACATCACGGATGATGCCACCATCAAACGCCTCCTGGGCCATGGCGCCAGATGAAAGCGCGATGACGGATGTTGCGGTCGTGCCGCCGAGCAGCAGGCACAGTGCCGCGAACCTGGAAACCGAGACCAACTGTTCCCCCAAAAGGCTATGACAGGACATTCTTGACGAAGTCGACGACACGCAGACGGACAAGATCGTTCCATGTCGCGAATAGCATCAAGCTCAATACCAAAGCCAGGCCCACCCGGAAACCATATTCCTGGGCCCGCTCCCCCAGAGGCCGTCCACGAACGGCCTCCAGTGCGTAATACAGCAAATGTCCCCCGTCCAGCATCGGAATGGGGAACAGGTTGATCAAGCCAAGGCTGATCGACATGCCGGCCATGAACCACAGGACCGTCACGAAATTTTCCTGCACCACCTGGCCGGTCATCTGGGCAATACCCAGAAAGCCGCCCAGCTCGGTCGTCTCCCGTTCCCCCTTGATCATCTGCCAGATGACACCCAGGGTCTTCTCAATCGATCCGACCGTCTCCTTGACGGCTTCCCAGACGGCTTTCAGCGGCGTATGGCGGCGATATTCATAGCCCCCATGGATCACGCCCATCCGGCCGATCGTGTGGACATTGCCGAAACGATCTTCCACTTTCACGTGGCGCGGCGTGAGAACTATCTCATGCGTCTCGAATTTTTCCGGTTCCCCGGCCGCGGCGCGCTGCACCACCATGTGCAGCGGCTTGCCGGGATTGATGATGACGGCACCCAGCACATCCTCAAACCGCTCAACGGCGGCCCCTTCCAGCTGGATGATGCGGTCACCCGGCTTCATCCCCGCCTCATTGGCGGCACCGTCCGGGGCCACTTCCAGCACCACCGGCGTGGAATAGGGCTGGCCATAGACCATGAACATGAAGGCGAAGGCGACGATGGCGAACAGGAAATTCGCCATCGGCCCGGCCACCACGATGGCCATGCGCTGCCCCACCCTTTTATGGTGGAAGGAGACGGCGCGGTCCGCCGCACTCATCTGGCTCAGCCCATCGCCGGGCGTGCTGGCCGCCCCGGCATCGCCGAACATCTTCACATAGCCGCCCAGCGGAATGGCGCTGAATTTCCAGCGGGTGCCGTGACGGTCAGTACGGCCGAAAATCTCCGGCCCGAAACCGACCGAGAAAACCTCCACCCGCACGCCATTGCGCCGGGCCAGCAGGAAGTGCCCCATCTCGTGCACGAAGACGAGAATGGTCAGCACCACCAGGAACATGATGCCGTAATTCCAGATGAAGCTCAGAACTTCCATCAAATGCCCCGAGGCTCCGTATCGTCAGCAGGTGGACTAACCTGCAATTTCGGCAAAGGCAAGGCGCCGCGCTTCCCCATCTGCCGCCATCACATCAGCCAGCGTGCTGATCGACGACGGCCCGAAGCTTGTCAGGGTGCGCTCCACCACGCGGACAATATCCAGGAAGCCGATGCGGCCTTGCAGGAAGGCCGCCACCGCCACCTCATTGGCCGCGTTCAGCACTGTAGGGGCCGCCCCCCCGGCGCGCAAGGCTTCCCTGGCCAGCGAGAGAGCGGGGAAGCGCACCGGGTCAGGCGCCTGGAAGTCCAACCGCCCTGCCCTGATCAGGTCCAGCCGGTCGCCCGGGGTGGCGATGCGTTCCGGCCAGGCCAGGGCCACGGCGATGGGCGTGCGCATATCCGGCGTGCCCAGCTGGGCCAGCACGGAACCGTCAATATATTCGACCAGGCTGTGCACCACCGATTGCGGATGCACCAGCACATCGATGCGGTCTTCCGGCATGGCGAACAGATGGTGGGCCTCGATCAGTTCCAGCCCCTTATTCATCATGCTGGCGCTGTCGACGGAAATCTTGGCCCCCATCGACCAGTTGGGATGGGCGCAGGCCTGGGCCGGATTCATCGCCCGCATCTCTTCCAGGCTCTTTTCCCGGAAGGGTCCGCCCGAGGCGGTCAGCACCAGCCGCGATACGCCTTCGCGCCGCTTCTCGTCGAACACCTGGAAGATGGCGCTATGTTCGCTGTCCACCGGCAGCAGGGTGGCGCCATGGCGGCGCACGGCCTGCATCACCAGATTGCCGGCGCAGACCAGCACTTCCTTATTGGCGAAGGCCACGGTGGCACCGCGTTCAATGGCGGCCATTGTCGGGGCCAGCCCGGCGGCACCGACAATGGCCGCCATCACCCAGTCGGCCGGGCGGCGGGCCGCCTCCACCACCGCGTCCGGCCCGGCCGCCACCTCAATACCCGTGCCGGCCAGCGCCTCACGCAGCGCCGCATAATGGGCAGGGTCGGCCACCACGGCCAGCTTGGCCCGCAGCAGCTTGGCCTGGGCCGCCAGCTTGGCGACATTGGCGTTGGCGACCAGTGCCTCTACCGCGAAACGATCAGCATAGGCGGCCAGCAGTTCCACCGTATTGGAACCGACGGACCCGGTACTGCCCAGCACCGTCACCCGGCGGGCGGGGGCTGTTGACATCACCACCATTGCAACCATTCCCCGGCCAGACCATGGATCAGCGCGAATAGCGGGGCGGCAAAGATCAGCCCGTCAATGCGGTCCAGAATGCCGCCATGACCCGGGATCAGCCGCCCGCTATCCTTCATATCCACCCGGCGCTTCATATGCGATTCGAACAGGTCGCCCGCCTGCCCGGCCACGGCCAGCAGGGCGCCGATGATCAATGCCAGCCAGGGCTTTTCTGCCCCGGCCCAGCTGGCCACAGCAAAACCGGCCAGGGCCGCCGACACCATACCGCCGATCAGGCCGGCCCAGGTTTTTTTCGGGCTGATACGCGGTGCCAGTTTCGGCCCGCCAATGGTGCGCCCGGCAGCATAGGCCCCGATATCCGTGGCCCAGATGGAGAGCAGCAGGAACAGGAACAGCGAGAGCCCCGCCTCCCCATTCTCCGTGCGCAGCCAATCCAGCGACACCAGCGACAGGGCGATATAGGGCACGCCGGCTGCCAGCAGCAGCCGGTGCTTCATGCGGGTGGCATGGGCCGCCAGATAAAGCGCCGGGGTGGCCCCCAGGGCCAGCAGCACGGCCGCATGGGCGCCGGAAAACAGATCGGTCGCCACCACCGCGGCAACGGCCACCAGGGAGATGCTGAACGGCAGGCGCTGTTGCCCCGGCTCCGCCAGCCGCACCCATTCGCGCAGCCCCAGCACGGCAATCAGGGCAATCAGCAGATCAAAGGCGATGCCGCCCAGCCAGACGGCGGCCAGCACCGGCGGCCCCAGCAGCACGGCCGATATCGCCCGCAGGGCGAGGTCGGACGGGCGCTTCTTGGGGGGCGGCACGCTCAACGGCTGCCCACCGTGGCGCCGAAGCGGCGATCCCGCCGGTGGAATTCGCGGATGGCTTCCTCCAGATCACGCTTGGTGAAGTCCGGCCACAGCGTATCCACGAAAACCAGCTCCGCATAGGCCAGCTGCCAGAGCAGGAAATTGCTGATCCGCTTTTCGCCGCTGGTGCGGATCATCAGGTCCGGGTCGGGGATGTCCGAGCCGGTGAACAGATGCTGGCTGAAGCTTTCGGCATTGATGTCGCCGGGGCTCATGTCACCGCGCGCCACGGACTCGGCCATGCGACGGGCCGCATCCACCAGCTCCTGACGCCCGCCATAGGAAAGCGCCAGCACCAGGGTCATGTCCTGATTGTCGGCCGTCAGCGCCTCGGAATTCTCAATCAACGCCTGGATATCCGGCGACAGGCGCTGCCGGTCGCCGATCACCCGCAGGCGGATGCCATTCTTGTGCAGCTTGGCAATCTCCCCGCGGAGATAGAAGCGCAGCAGCTGCATGAGGGTTGAAACCTCATCCTCCGGCCGGCTCCAGTTCTCCGTGGAGAAGCTGTAGAGGGTCAGGTAGCGCACCCCCAGTTCGCGGGCGCCCTCAATGGCGTTGCGGACGGCGTCCACCCCCCGCTTGTGACCAGCGGTTCGCGGCAAGCCGCGCGCCGTCGCCCAACGCCCATTGCCATCCATGATGATGGCAATATGCGCCGGCGGCGGCCCGAAACCCTGGCTGTCGGTGCCGTGCATGACGGGCCGATCCCTTCCCCTCTGCCGGCCGTCAGACCTGCAGGATTTCCTTTTCCTTGGTGGCCAGCGCCTCATCAATCTTCTTGATATGGGCGTCGGTCACGGTCTGGATCTTGTCCGACAGGCCCTTCAGCTCATCTTCGGACAGGTCGCCATCCTTCTGGGCCTTCTTGGCGGCATCCATGCCATCACGACGCACATTGCGCACGGCAACGCGGGTCTGTTCGGCATATTTGGCGGCAACCTTGGTCAGCTCCTTGCGGCGCTCCGAATTCAGCTCCGGAATCGGCACGCGGATGGTGGAACCCTCGGTCTGCGGGTTCAGGCCCAGGCCGCTGTCACGGATGGCCTTT
Organism: Niveispirillum sp. BGYR6; assembly: GCF_027568365.1. Classification (NCBI taxonomy): domain Bacteria; kingdom Pseudomonadati; phylum Pseudomonadota; class Alphaproteobacteria; order Rhodospirillales; family Azospirillaceae; genus Niveispirillum; species Niveispirillum sp. BGYR6. The sequence goes on from NZ_JANLNL010000002.1 coordinate 649,906, forward strand.
TCCACGGCCTTCACCGTGCTGCGGTCGAACACCTGCACGGAGATCAGGCGCGGCTCCGGCACGCTGACATTAGCCACCTGGTTCAGCGGCACGGTCGCGCCATAGGCCTCGACCACCACCGGCTCCAGCAGGTTGGCGGAAGCACGACCGGTGCGCAGACCGGCAAATTCCTTGCGAAGGGTTTCCAGGGCGCCGGCCATGCGGCGTTCCATGTCCTTAAGGTCGGGAGCGGCCACCTTATGCCTCTTCGGTTATGATGGTGAACTTGCCCTGCCCGCCCATGACCTCGGCGAAGGCACCGTCGGTCACGATGGAGAATACCAGGATCGGAATCTTGTTTTCGCGGGCAAGCGAGATTGCCGACGCGTCCATCACGGCCAGATCGCGCGACAATACATCGAGATAGGTCAGGCGATCATAGCGGATCGCGTCCTTCACCTTCTTCGGATCGGCGCTGTAGACGCCATCCACCTTCGTCGCCTTCAGCAGCGCATCGCAGCCCATTTCAGAGGCGCGCAGGGCGGCGGCGGTATCGGTGGTGAAGAAGGGATTGCCGGTGCCGGCGGCGAAAATCACCACCCGGCCCTTTTCCATATGCCGTTCCGCCCGGCGGCGGATATAGGGTTCGCAGACGCTGGCCATCGGGATGGCCGACTGCACGCGCGTCGGCACGCCAGCCTTTTCCAGGGCGTTCTGCACGGCCAGCGCGTTCATCACGGTGGCCAGCATCCCCATATAATCGGCGGTCGCACGTTCCATGCCCGATGCAGCGCCGGAAATACCCCGGAAGATATTGCCGCCGCCAATGACGGCGCAAACCTCCACCCCCATCTCGATGACTGCCTTGATCTCCCGCGCCATCCGGTCGACGACGTTGGGATCAAGCCCATATTCCCGTTCGCCCATCAGGGCTTCGCCAGAGAGCTTCAGCAGAACGCGCTTGTATCGGGCGGCAGCGGGCACGGGGTTGGTCCTTTCGATCAGGGAATGCAGGGCAAAACCGGGCGGGAAAGCTCCCCGCCCGGATTGGCAGACTTCTACCGGCGCCCTTCCGGACACCGGCCTCCTAAATCCCGATTGCGGCGGGATTCAGGCAGTATGCATCAGCGCGCCATCGAGGCCACTTCGGCCGCGAAGTCCGTCGCTTCCTTCTCGATGCCTTCGCCCAGCTGGAAGCGGACGAAGCCGGTCAGCGTCACCGGGGCGCCAACGTCCTTGGCGGCAGCTTCCACGACCTTGCGGATCTTGGTTTCGCCGTCGATGACGTAGAGCTGCTCCAGCAGCACCACTTCTTCATAATACTTGCGGATGCGGCCCTCGACCATCTTCTCGATGATATTCTCCGGCTTGCCGCTCGCACGGGCCTGCTCAACCAGAACAGCGCGCTCGCGGTCCAGGTTGGCGGTGCTCACGTCGGCAATGTCCAGGGCTTCCGGACGGGCAGCGGCGACATGCATGGCGATCTGCTTACCCAGATCGGCCAGCTTGGCCTTGTCACCCGTGGATTCCAGGGCCACCAGCACGCCAATCTTGCCCAGGCCGGGAACCAGAGCGGAGTGAACATAGGAGGCGACGATGCCGTCCTTCACTTCCAGCTTGGCGATACGGCGCAGGTTCATGTTCTCGCCGATGGTGGCGACCAGATGGGTCAGCTCTTCGGCGACGGTGCGGCCGGTGCCCGGATAGGCAGTGGCCTTCAGCGACTCGATGTCGCCGTTGCTGTCAACGGCCAGCTTGGCCACCGTGGTGACGGCGCCCTGGAAGGCATCGTTGCGGGCCACGAAATCGGTTTCGGCGTTCAGCTCGATGGCAGCGCCAACCACGCCGTTGGCGGCAACGCCAACCAGACCTTCGGCAGCGACACGGCCGGACTTCTTGGCGGCGGCGGCGAGGCCCTTCTTGCGCAGCCAGTCGACGGCAGCTTCCGTGTCACCGGCGGTTTCGGCCAGCGCCTTCTTGCAGTCCATCATGCCGGCACCGGTCTTCTCGCGCAGCTCCTTGACGAGCGCAGCAGTGATCTCGGCCATAATTCGCCTCTCTATCCGCTAGGATTGGTGGGTCATCGTCAAAAACAGGTGAGCAACCACCGCAGCGGATGCCGCGATGGTTGCCAACCCCTGAACAGCACAACGGCCGGACCGCCCCGACAATCGGGTACGGCCCGGCCGCGGTCACTCAAACTCAGGCCTGGGCCTCAGCCGCCACTTCCTCGGGCAGCACTTCGACCGGGGCTTCTTCCTGGGCACCGACATCGATGCCGGAAGCCGACATTTCAGCCTGCAGACCATCCAGCACAGAGCCGGCCAGCAGATCGCAATAGGTCTCGATGGCGCGCAGGGCGTCGTCGTTGCCCGGCACCGGGAAGGTGATGCCGTCCGGATCGCTGTTGCTGTCGACGATGGCGACAACCGGGATGCCCAGCTTGTTGGCTTCCTGGATGGCCAGGCTTTCCTTGTTGGTGTCGATGATCACCAGCAGGTCGGGCAGGCCGCCCATTTCACGGATACCGCCCAGCGCGCGCTCCAGCTTATCGCGGTCGCGGGTCATGTTGAGCAGTTCCTTCTTGGTGCGGCCGGAGCCTTCACCAGAAACCAGCGCCTCGTCCATTTCCTTCAGGCGGCGGATGGACTGGGAGATGGTCTTCCAGTTGGTCAGCATACCGCCGAGCCAACGATGGTTGACATAGTACTGGCCGCAGCGCTTGGCAGCCTCGGCCACCTTTTCCTGGGCGGCGCGCTTGGTGCCGACGAACAGCACGCGACCACCGCCGGCGACCACGTCACGAACGGCCTGCATCGAGCGATGCAGCATCGGAACGGTCTGCTCCAGGTCGATGATATGCACGCCATTGCGCACGCCGAAGAGGTACGGGGCCATCTTCGGGTTCCAGCGGCGGGTGTGGTGACCGAAATGCACGCCAGCTTCGAGCAGCTGACGCATGGTAAAGGTCGGCATAGCCATAGGAAAAAGTCCTTTTCCGGTTCTTCCTCCGTGGGCGACGTCCGCCCGGCACCATGCCAGGCAAACACCGGACCGATGCTGACACCGACCGCCGGACCGTCCGGCAGATACAAGTATCGGCACCGCAAGCCCACGTGTGGGATTAACGATGGGCGGTGGAATAGCGCAGGCAGCGGCGCATTGCAACCCCGCCCAGCCACGATTTTAGCCCGCCGGCCCCGCCATCGGCGCATGGCGGGACGCACGCGACAGATTATCCAGCTTTTTTCAAGGCTTTCAGAGAAGCTCGGATTTTCTTGTTTTTCGGCTTCGGGGCCAAGGCGCGGTAATCGGTGCCTTCAAGCCAGCTGGAGCCAGAGAGCCGGCGCAGCAGCGAATCACGCCCGCATGAGGTGCCCCTGCCAGAAAATGACGATGATGCAGCATCGGAACAGGTGCAAAGGGATGACATCCCCTGCCCCGCTGCGCCATGCCTTGGCAGGGCCACGACAGTGCCGTATGGTCCGCGCCAATCAGAAAGCACGCATTCCCATCCATACATCCTACGGTAACATGACCGCCCCCGCCGCCACACCCGCCGAGATTGACCTGTTGACGGGTTTCCTGCGCCTACAGGCCGAGGGCGGTACGCCGCCCACCCCCTATTGGATCAGCGCGGAAGCGTTGCCGGAGACGGCGCGGCAACTGCTGGCCCATGATCATGGCATGACGGCCACGCTGGAGGCCTTCTGGGGTGAACGGATGCGCCTGACCGTGCTGCATACGGCGGAAGAGACGACGCGCCTGCGCCGGCATGTGCTGCTGAGCGGTGCTGACAGCGGTATCCCCGCCGAGCTGGGGCTGATTGAGATGCATCTGGACGCACTGCCGTCGGCGGCACTGTTTGCCGTGCGCCAGCGGCGCATTCCCTTCGGGGCCATCCTGTCCGCCTGCGGCGTTCCGTTCCGCAGCCAGCCGGCCGGCTTCCTGACGCTGAAGGCAGATAAGGGTATCGCCCGACTGCTGGGGCGGCAACCGGGCGATGGGGTGCATGGGCGGGCGACCACCCTTTATAATAAGGAGGGCCAGATTCTGGCCACCGCCGTGGAACTGCTGAGCGGCCACCACCCGGCCTGAACCGGGCGGTGGCGCCCGCCGGCGATTGAGCGGCGCGAAATCATAAGCTTCAGTCATGATTTCGCGCCGCTAGTATAAGATAGTTATCCCCAGAAGTCTTGAATGGCCGGGACTGCAACGCGTCCTTCCGCTATACCATACTGCATATAATGGAAGGCGGGGTTGACGCCGGCCGCCACAAGATCGGGATTCGCCGCCAGATAGGCGGAAACATCAAACGACGCTGATGGGTCCCGCCCTTCGCCCGCCCCATATTGCGCGTAATGCTGTGCCGCTGACCGCAGACTGCCTGACGCCACTGCCGCAGCCACATCTGGGTTGTGGGCGAGGTACCAGTTGCTGTCGAACAGAGCATTAGGATCACGCCCTTCATACTGGCCATAGAGATAGTAATGCTGATAGGCGTTCTTCAGCACGCCAGCGCTGACAGCCTGAGCCACGTCGGGATTGGTGGCGAGATAGAGCTTCTCGTCAAATCCGATCTGGCCGGGGCTAAACATCGGGGCAGAGGGCATCCGCCCTTCAACGCGACCATAAAGGTCATAATGCTGTTGCCCGCTGGAAAGCAGCCCCGCCGATACCGCCGCCGCCACATCCGGATTAGCCGACAGATAGAAGGCTTCATTGAACGGTCCGTCGCTGACGGAGGGGCCTTGATAGAAGGTCGTTCCCGTTAACTTGACCGAATGATCGATCCAGGACGTATAGTTGTTCAGCAGAAGAACGCGATCATTGAGATGGAGAACTTCGACATTTTTGGTGTAGACGGTCCCATCGCCAAAGTAATTCATATCTCCGATCTGCAAATTCCCATTATTATCTACGTTGATAAGGATATCAGCGTAGTTGGCCTTCAATACCAGCGTATCCACCCCGGCGCCACCGTCGACGCGATTCAATCCGGGACCGGCATGAATGACATCATTGCCTGTTCCCCCATCAATCACGTCGTTACCGCCGCCCCCACGGATCAGGTCGCGCCCGTTTCCACCATTAATCGTGTCCGGACCATCGCCACCCGTCAGCGTATCCGCACCATTGGTCCCTGTCAGGACCTGACCCGCAACGGAAGTTGGCTGATAGATCAACTTCCCATCAGCTGAGAAACGCAAACCATTATAGTCAGAGACATTCTCCAGCGTGATCATCGCGGATGGAAAGCTGTTACTCGTGTAAACTGACAAGAGCAACCCAGATTTATTGGCCAACTGGTTGACCACCAAGCTACCCGCATCGAAACTCGGCCGAGAAGTATATCCCGAATAGTAATTGGCGCCCGCTATAACTTTCTGCGGGGTGAAGCCTATAATCTCAATCTTGTCGCCAACAGCGAAATCATTGATCGTCACATAGTTTGTGCTAAAACTACTTCCACTCAATCCGACGCGGTAGGTATCCGAACCCTCACCACCCGTTATTGTAGCACTTCCAATAGCAGTTATGGTATCGTTACCACTACCCGCGTCGATATTAGCAGAACGACCACTCGGCACAGTGATCTGATCATCACCACCACCGGCATAAATGCTGGAACCATAGCCACCACCAACGATGGTGTCATTGTAATTGCCACCATAAGCGATCTCAGAGGAACCGGTGATAACTATATTGGTTGCAGGAATATAGGATAATTCCCCACCCGTCAGCACAAAGGCACCAGGATCGTAGGCGCCCATCATATCAATGATATGATCAGCCCCGGCGACAGTGTCGGTGCCGATATGGAAGCGGTAACCACCCTGGACAGCCTCCCATTCGACCTGCCCTGATGTCACCCCAGTCCCGGTTCCCTGCTTCAAGCTGGTCAAGGCGAGGTTGGTAATACCGTCACTGGCCAGCAGGGAGAGGCGGTCACCGGTGGCGAAATCGGTTATCTGGGTAATACCCGCAGTTCCCCCCTGCGCGGTAATGATATTGAATCGATCATTGCCCGCACCACCGGTCAGAGTATCGCCAGCACCACCGATGATGACATCATTCCCGGCACCGCCGTCAATCAGATCGGCACCGGCTCCGCCGACCAGGGTTTCCGCCCGCGACGATCCAGTGATCGTGTCATTCCCGGATCCCCCCACGACGGAGACATATTTAATCCCCGTGAGTGTATCCACCTCACCCTGGCTGGTCGTAATGCTGCCGTCCGTAACAGTGATGGCAACGCCGACACTGCTGCCGGCCACATGATCGTGAATAACCAGATCGTCGCCACCATTACCGATCAGCGTGTCGCTTCCGGAGCCGCCATTCAATGTGTCGTCGGACATGCTGCCGGTGATGCTGTCATTCCCCGCACCGCCCGACAACACGTCACGCCCATAGCCGCCACCGCCGCTGATCACATCATCTCCATCTCCACCATAGATGATGTCCCCGAAATTGCTGCCGGTCAGCGTGTCATTGCCAGCACCGCCACTGAGAAAAGACGAGCCCGTCGCGTTGCTGGCAATCAACGTATCCGCACTGGCCGTGCCTTCCTGAATGAAGAACTGCGAACCGGTGAAATTCACCTGCTCAACACCGCTCAACTGAACCTGACTGAACACCCGCTGGCCCGCACCATTCACATTGGAATAAGTCAGGATTAAAGAACCTGAATTATCGCTGGCAGGAGCCAGAACGGAGGAAAGATTATCGGTATAAGCAAAACCAGGAATATTCACCTGATCATAGCCATCACCTCCAACCAGGGTATCCCGTCCGGAACCGCCGATCAGCGTGTCATTCCCGGCCCCGCCGGAAAGCGAATCATCGCCGCTGGAACCGGTCAGAACGGCGTTGGACACTGTGTCGGACAGGGAGAGTTGGACGCCGGTAACGGCGCTGGCATCAATGCCAGCAAACTGGGTGTCATTGCTGGCGTAAAGGGATTGGCCGTCCAGGGTTACAGAAACCGCGGTGCCATTCATCGTTGCCTGCAAAGCCCCGGTTCCGCTGCCGGTCAATACCAGGGTCGGCGCGATGCCAGGAAAAGCGCCGGGGCGCGACGATACGGTGATTGTCATCGTTATTCCTCATTCATTTATGATGTTCGATATAAATGAGCGGACCATCGCCCCAAAGGTCGCCTGCGCTGGTGGAATGGTTTCCCACAGAGCGCTAAGCACGCCTATAGGAACCATCGCCGCCCATGGTATAAGAGTTACTTAACATCCGCAATCCCTCAGAAGTGGCAGTGATGCGCCCCACAACCTCACCTGCCAACCACACCCAGCTAACATTCTGAAAAAAAAGAAATCTTTTTCAGTCACAACGCCTGATGATTGATGCCACCCACAGGATCCTGGCAAAAACTGCAGACAATTCGCTGCTGCATACTCTAACGGCGACACAACCCGAACCGAATCAACCGAGCAGTCCCACAGGGGTCAGCAGACGCCCCTCCGCCCAGCCATATTCCAGATAATGAGAAAGCGGATTAAGGCCAGCCGCCTGGACATCGGGATAATCCCTCACATAGGCGGCAAGGCTGAAGGCCTCCGATGGATCGCGTCCCTCCCGCCATCCGTCGGTATAAAAATGTGCGGCGGCCCCCGGCAACAGCCCACGCTTCACCGCTTCCGCCACATCGGGGTTATGAGCCAAGTACCAGTCAGCATCAAAAAGCGCGTTGGGATCGCGGCCTTCCAGCAGACCGGCACGCACAAAATGCTCATAGCCATTGGCGTAGCTGCCAGCACTTATTGCCGCAGCAACATCCGAATTCGTGGAAACATAGTAGGTTTCATCATAACCATAGGCCAACGGGCCCAGGTCAACATAGCCTGCGCGCCCTTCGGCACGCCCGGCGAGTTGATAATGCTGGTACCCGCTGGAGAAAAACCCCTGCACCACGGCGGCCCGGACATCCGGATTGCGATCAAGATAAGCGCTCTCACTGAAGCCATTGCCCAGGTGATCTGAATGGCTGTTGGGCTGCCGGCCTTCCAGCTGACCGCGCAGCTGAAAATGCTGCGCTCCGCTTTCCAGAACGCCTTGCGCCACAGCCTTGGCCACATCCGGATTCTGCGCCAAGTACCAGACTTCATCCACTTGAACAGAAGGAGCGGGGGAAACCTTGCCTGGTGCGGTCAGCAGGACAACCCGGTCGTTCAGCCGCAGCAGCTCCACCCCGGAAAGGACATCCGCGCCTTCCCCATCAGCCCGGTTATCGATCACCTGCACCCCGCCAGTGCCATCCCGCAGAATGGTGACATCGGCAAAACGGGCGTTCATGCCCGCCGCCTGGGTACCGTCGCCGCCGATGATAAGGTCGTTGCCCTTGCCGCCTTTCAGCAGCGTGATGCCCGCCGCCCCCTGAAGAATATCGGCATTGGCCGTGCCCCGGCCGCTGGTGATGGCCGTGGGGGACAGGACCAAACGGTTCCCCCCAGTGACGCTCAGCAGCGCGCCGCTACCAAGACCAGCGATATCGACCGCGTAATCAGCCCCGGCCATCTCATCCGCGCCCACATAGAGCCGGACGCTGCCATCCGCGCCGTCCTCATACCGGATGTCACCAAGAGCCAAGCCCTCCCAGTCACCGGCCTGATAGCTGGAAATAGTCAAATCGCCGGACACTATCGTTTGGCTAAAGGTAAGGATATCGCCTGCATGGAAATCCATCACTTGGTCGATATCACCTTCACTATTGTAGCCCGCCAACGGGAACCGGTCGTTACCCAACCCGCCCCATAAGATGTCACTGCCCGTATTGCCGGTAACGACGTCATTGCCAGCACCGGCCCTGATCACATCTGAGCCGGCACCGCCGGCTAATGTCTCCTTCCGGTCACTTCCGTCAATAACATCATTATAGCGGGTGCCACGGACCAGAACGGCTTCGATTGAATAAAGCTGATCAACCTCACCGTTATTAATGACAATACGATTGTCGGCAACAATTACCTTTATGCCGTAAACATTTAAGGAATAATCGAGAACAGCAAGGTCATATCCCGTCTCGCCATTTATAATATCATTTCCTCTTCCTCCTTCCAGCACATCATCTCCAGCACCACCGTGCAGAGTATCATGCCCCCAGCCGCCATACAGCGTGTCCGCGAGGTTACTGCCGACAATCGAGTCAGAGCCCTGATTGCCGAACAGAAGGTTACGAACATTGCCAACGCCGGCCAAATTATCATTATAAACCGTTCCTTTAATAAGGCGATATTCAAGACCATTAACGATTAATTTTTCTACATCCTCAATATAAACATATCCATCATCTTTAAAATTATCCGAATACAAATAGCTATATACGCTTAAGCCGTAGAACTGCTCTTCAGAAAATTGGGGAGAAATGCTGTAAGTACGAAGGCCGTTGGCCGTATCAAATGTCAGTTCGGCGGTATCAAAGCCAGCACCGCCATAGAAAGTGCTTGTCCCGTCAAGGCGCTTCCGCAACAGGTCATCACCAGCCCCGCCATTCAACGTATCATCGCCGCTGAAACCATCCAGCGTATCATTGCCATCAAGCCCGGTAAGGCTGTCATTATTATTTGTGCCGACCAACAGGTCATCACCTGCAGCCCCCGTCAAAGTAATTCCGGGGATATAGGTCAGATTTCCTGCATCAATGCCGAAGGAGTGGATAGTATATTCACCTATCAGCATTACACTATAATCCGCGCCGACTACACCATCTGTGTCAGCATAAAGTTCCGCAGTCCATGTATCGTAAAAACGAACCTGCACGGCTCCGCCCAACGCGCCGGTACCATCCCCGTCGGATATTGACGTGATGGTCCGACCCAGATTGATCTGGTCACCAGAGCTAAAACCCCTGACATAGTCTCTACCGCCTGAAACAGGCGAAAGGTATAATAAATCGGCCCCGTTACCGCCATCCAGGGTGTTTTGCCCGCCCAGCCCCCATATTATATCGTCCCCATCACCGCCGCTGAGATTGTCATTGCCGGCACCACCCCGCAATATGTCGGCGCCAGCGGTACCTGACAGTAAATATCCGGCCGTAACCTGCGGTTCGACCTGCAGCGTCACCGTGGCACCGGAAACGGCACTGGCATCGATCCACTGTAATGGCAGGGTAACGTTGGACAGATCGAAAGGCTGGTCATTCAACCGACCGGCCAGCCCTTTGTCACCTATGGTGATGAGCAGATGACCGGTGTCTGACCCTGACAGCTTCAAGATGTCCTGTTGTCCGGGGATGGAGTTCGCTACCTGCTGCGCCACTATGCCCACGATCTGCCACCTGTTTCCTGGATTTATCCTTTGGGACACAGTAGCAAATGATCGACAGGGCACAATCCTACAGAAGTAATAGGGGCTCGATCACAACTCCAGCACCTCCACCACCCCCTGTAGGGATTTGATGGCCGCACGGCCGGCGCTGTCGATCTGAAAGGTTTTCGGCAAGGCGATCTCCACCTCCCGCAGGGCATCCATTTCCACCGCCAGCATCACCTTGCCGCGCCCCGGCGGCAGGCGGGACAGGGTGTTCTTGATGCCCTCCACGGCGCGCACATCATCCACCAGAATGCGCAAGCCAGCGGCGGTCTTGGAGACCTCCTCCTCCAGCAACTGCACGCCGTGGCAGGTCAGGCGGATTTCCTCCCCATTGCGCTGGGCATCCACCGATACAAGCACGGCCTTGCCGGCCTCCAGCATCTCCCGGCTTTGGGCCAGGGTTTCCTGGAACAGGGTCACCTCGAAAACACCGGTGGCGTCCGACAGAGTGACGAAGGCGAAGCGGTTACCGCTTTTGGCCGTGCGTTCCTGGCGGGCCACCACGATGCCGGCCATCTTGTAGCGGGTGGATTTGGCATCGCGCATGGCCTTGGGCAGATCGGCATGTTTCACCACCCGCATCCGGGTCAGCGCTGGCGCAAACGTATCCATCGGGTGGGCCGAGAGGTAGAAGCCGATGGCCTCAAACTCGTGCCGCAGCTTTTCCAGCGGCTCCCAATCCGGCACCTTGGGCAGGTCGGGCGTCTTCAGTGCCTCAGTGGCGCCGAACAGGCTGGCCATGCCGCTTTCCCGTTGCTGCGCTTCGGCCTGGGCATAGCGCAGCACGGTTTCCAGCCCGGCGAACAATTGCTGGCGGTTGCGCGACAGGCTGTCAAAGGCCCCGGCGCAGACCAGCTTTTCCATCATCCGCTTATTCATCACCGTGTGATCAACCCGGCGGGCGAAATCGAACACATCCTTATAGGGGCCGTTGGCACGGCGTTCGGCCACCACCGATTCCATGGCCTGCGCCCCCACACCCTTGATGGCGGCGAGCGCATAGCGCACGGCCCGGCTGCCATCGGGCAGGGTTTCCACGGCGAAGCGGGCAGCAGAGGCATTCACATCCGGCGGCAACAGCTTGATCCGCAGCCGCATCAGTTCCTGGCGGAACTGGTTCAGCTTGTCGGTATTGCCCATATCATAGGTCATGGTGGCGGCCATGAACTCGACCGGGTAATTGGCCTTCATGAAGGCCGTCTGATAGGCCACCAGCGCATAGGCCGCCGCGTGGGATTTATTGAAGCCATAACCGGCAAACTTGTTCACCTGATCGAAGATCAGACCGGACTGTTCTTCCGGCACGGCCAGCTTTTCAGCCGAACCGGCGATGAACTTCGCCCGTTCCTTCTCCATCTCCTCCTTGATCTTCTTACCCATGGCGCGGCGCAGCAGGTCAGCGCCGCCAAGGCTGTAGCCGGCCAGCACCTGGGCGATCTGCATCACCTGTTCCTGGTACACCATGATCCCGAAGGTTTCCTCCAGGATCGGCTGCAAGGCCGGGTGCATGTAATCCGGCTCTTCCTGCTTGAATTTCACCTTGATGTATTTGGGGATATTATCCATCGGGCCGGGACGATAGAGCGAGACCAGCGCGATAATGTCTTCAATCCGGTTCGGCTTCATGCGGCGCAGCACGTCGCGCATCCCCGAACTTTCAAGCTGGAACACCCCGGAACTCTCGGCCCGGCCCAGGATGTCGTAGGACTTCTTGTCCTCCATATCCAAATCCAGCAGATCCAGTTCCGGGCCCAGATCGCGCACATGGTCGACCGCCGTTTTCAGCACGGTCAGCGTCTTCAGGCCCAAAAAGTCGAACTTCACCAGACCTGCCAGTTCGACATATTTCATGTTGAACTGGGTGACCGGCATGTCGGACCGCGGGTCGCGGTACATCGGCACCAGTTCATAGAGCGGGCGGTCGCCGATCACCACGCCGGCGGCGTGGGTGGAGGCGTGGCGGTACAGCCCTTCCAGCCGCAGCGCGATGGTCAGCAGGCGGGCCACCGTTTCATCCCCGCGCTGCATCTCCTGCAATTGCGGCTCCCCATCCAGCGCCTGTTGCAGGGTGACTGGGTTGGCTGGGTTGTTGGGGATCAGTTTGCAGATACGGTCCACCTGACCATAGGGCATCTGCAACGTGCGCCCCACATCACGCACCACGGCGCGGGCCTGCAGCTTACCAAAGGTGATGATCTGGCCGACCTTGTCGTAGCCGTATTTCTGCTGAACATACTTGATCACCTCTTCCCGGCGATCCTGGCAGAAATCGATATCGAAGTCGGGCATCGACACGCGTTCCGGGTTCAGGAAGCGTTCGAACAGCAAGCCATAACGGATCGGGTCCAGGTCGGTGATCAGCAGCGACCAGGCGACCAGCGATCCGGCACCCGAACCACGGCCCGGCCCCACGGGAATGCCGTGATCCTTGGCCCATTTGATGAAGTCCGACACGATCAGGAAGTAACCGGGGAACTTCATCTTGATGATGGTTTCCAGCTCAAAATCCAGCCGTTCCCGGTATTCCTTCTCGATCTTTTCTTTCTCATCCTGCGCCATGCCGCTGGTGAAGACATATTTGGTCAGCCGGTAGGTCAAGCCATCATGGGCCTGCACGCGCAATTCATCTTCTTCCAGCCGCCCGCCCTCACACGGGAAGGGCGGCAGGATCGGGTTCACCTTGCGCGGCATGTAGGCGCAACGCTTGGCAATCACCACGGTGTTATCCACCGCCTCCGGCAGGTCGGCGAACAGCTCCCGCATCTCGGCGGCGGTCTTGAAATAATGCTGCGGGGTGACGCGGCGGCGTTCCTCCTGCATCACATAGGCGCCCTCGGCGATGCAGAGCAGCACATCGTGCGCCTCGTACATGTCCGAAGTGGCGAAATAGGCATCGTTGGTGGCGACCAGTGGAATATCGTGGGCATAGGCCAGATCGATCAGATCAGGCTCAACCTTGGCTTCTGCCTGCCCGATCGGCCCTTCGGCATGGCGCATCAGCTCAATATACAGCCGGCCGGGGAACAGGGTTTTCAGCTTTGCCAGCAGGTCCAGCGCGTGGGGCTTCTGCCCATCCAGCAACAGCCGGTTCAACCCGCCGCCGAACCCACCGGTCAGGCAGATCAACCCATCGGTCAGCCCCTCCATATCCTCCAGCGAGACCTGGGGCAGCAGGCCCGGATCGGTATCCATGAAGGCCTTGGAGACCAGCCGCATCAGGTTGCGATACCCCTGCTCGCTCTGCACCAGCAGGACAAGCTGGTCGGCCCCCGGCCCCAGCACCCTTCCCGCCACCTTTTTCAAGGGACCGAAGGGGGTGATCCACATCTGGCAGCCGATGATGGGCTGGATACCATCGTCGGATGCCGCCATGGCAAATTCCAGGCAGCCGAACAGGTTGCCGGTATCGGTGACGGCCACCGCCGGGAAGCCGTGCTTCTTGCACAGCTTCACCAGTTCCTTGGGCTTGATCGCCCCTTCCGCCAGGGAATAGGCGGAATGGACGCGCAGATGGATGAAACCGGGGTCAGACAAGGCGGCAACGATCAGGCTACGGAACGGGAGTGATCCGGACCCTACCGCAAAGCAGGGGCCGGATGCGACTCCCCCGTCGGTTAATCCTGTCGGCGCCGTACCCGGCGCATCCACAGGCCACAGCCGATATCCGTGGCGGCAACCAGCAGCAGCCAGAGCATCCCCCACAGGGTCAGATGGCCCCAGCCGATGCCCAGCAGCGCCAGGGTGCAGGCCCCGGCAGCAAAGGCCAGCAGCGGCGCCAGCCCCACGGCATGGCTGCGGGACAGCAGCCAGAGCACACCGCCCAAGGCAAAACAGGAAAGCCCCAGGCCACGTATCAGCCAAGTGATTGCTGGAATGGCCACCAACTGCGGATCGGCGAAAACCAGGGCCGGCTCCAGCATCGGCAGGAAAAGCGCATCGGCCCCCACCAAGGCCACGATCACGGCATAAATCCGCACCGCGCGTTGGACAGCATCGGCTGAGACGGTGAAAGGCTGGTTTTGCTCACTGAGAACCATGGCATCCTCCCGGCAAGGCGAGAATGATGCCCTGTTTCAACGCTTCCTGCAAAGGGGCCGGGGCAGCGATCTGCCGCCCCGGCCACCTGCGCTTACTGCTGATCGTTCACCACCTGCCAGGCCCCGTCCGGCATCCGGCAGGCCGTGCCATAGGCATCTTCCGCACGACCGCCGATCATCACCGTCTGCTGGAATTCCCGGCAATAGGAACCGGTGGCGGTGCGGCCTTCGCGCACAGCCACCACCTGGCCATTGGCCCCGCTGTCCGACCAATAGATCGGCTGGCCGATGGGGGCGGCGGTGGCGCGGATCTGGGCATCTTCCAGGGCGCGCTGCTGGTTCTCATTGATATTGTTCAGCATGGCGAGCGTGATGCCGGTCAGGCCCAGCCACAGCAGGGCGTCATCGTCGCGGCGATAGTGACCATAACCATTGTACCAATGGCCATAGGGGCGGACCACCACCACATCCCGGTAAACCCGGCGACGCTCCGGCGGGATATAGTAATTCACCACCGGCCGACGCTCATGCTCCCACCAGCCCGGCGGCGGGCCGGGGGGCGGGCCCGGGCGGTAAATATGCACGTCCTCATGGACATAGACATCCCGGCGCCGGTCCGGCCCGTGCCAGTCATGGTCACCATGCCAGTCCCGATCGCGGTGCCAATCCCGGTCGTCATCATGATGGCCGTGCCAGCCCCAGCCCCGATCATCATCGCCCGGGTGCGCGAAGGAAGGCGGCACCACAAGGCTGAGCACAAGGCCGGCCGTCGCGGCGATGGCAGTGAAAGGGCGGATACGCATGGTAACCTCACCATAACAGGCCCGACAGGGGGGCCTTGATCAGCGTCAAGATGAACCGCGCTCACGGCAAAATCTGGGCATGATCAGGGTGAAGAAGCGGTTTCACGGCCCCTACCCCCTTTTCGTTACCCCGCCGACCAGCCGGCCCAGAGATGCGCCGTTGCCAGCGACCGCCAGGGCGTGAAACGACGCATCAGTTCCCCCTGTTCTACGGGCGTGGGGCGCCTTTCCATGCGATTGAAATTCTGCAGGGCTGCCGCCAGCCCGGCGTCACCCAGGGGGGCGATATCCGGCATGGCGCAGGCCCGCAACAGCACATAGGCGCGTGTCCAGGGGCCGATGCCCTTGATACCGGTCAGCGCCGCCTCTGCCGCATCGGGGGCCAGATGCGGCAGGCCTTCATAATCCACGCCCGCACTGGCGGCAGTGATCAGATAGGCCGCCTTGGCGCGGGAGAATTTCAGCCGGCCCAGATGATCCGGGTCCAGGGCGGCAATCCCGGCTGGCGTGGGATGGGCCTTCATGCCCGACGGATGGTCCAGCCCCGCCAGTTCAATCAGCGTGCGGCGCAACTGCCCGGCAAAGCGCAAATTCACCTGTTGGCCGACAATGGCCCAGCACAAGGCTTCAAACACGCTGGCCGTCTGGGGCAGGCGCAGGCCGGGGCCACAGCGGGACAGCAGGCGCGCCACCTCCCCATCCTCTGCCGCCAGCGCCTCAAACCCCGCCCCATCCAGGGCCAGGCCCAGCATCCGGCTGGCAGCATCAGCCAAGGCCGCCACCTCCCCCGCACTCAGGTCTGCCGGGTCGGCGGAAAGCTGTGCGACATCGGCCCCAATCTCGATCTCCAGCCGGATGGCACGGCCGCCCGGGGCCAGCAGCTTGGTGATGCAGTTGCCCACCACCCGTTCCGACAGCCCGTCCAGGTCGCGGCCATGATATGCGAGCACCCAATCGGCGCGGTATCCCGCCGGCAAATCCAGGTCCGGCAGCGCGTCCGCCATCTCAGCGTTCCACCAGCACGCCGTCGCGCATTTCCACCACCCGGTCCATGCGCTGGGCCAGTTCCATATTATGGGTGGCGACCAGGGCCCCCAGCCGGGCCCCGCCCGCCGCCTCCCCGCGCACCAGTTGCTGGAACATGGCGAAGACCGATTCCGCCGTGTGCAAATCCAGATTGCCGGTTGGCTCATCGGCGATCAGCAGGGCCGGACGGTTGGCCAGCGCGCGGGCAATGGCCACGCGCTGCTGTTCCCCGCCCGACAGCTTGGCCGGGCGATGATCGGCCCGCGCCGCCAGCCCCACCCGTTCCAGCAGCTCCCGCGCGCGGATTTCCGCCTGTTTGCGGGCCACCCCGGCAATCATCTGCGGCAGCACGATATTTTCCAGGGCGGAGAATTCTGGCAGCAGATGGTGGAACTGATAGACAAAGCCGATGCGGTCCCGCCGCAACGCCGTGCGCCCAGCATCATCCAGGGAAGACGCCACGTGGCCGGCAATGCGGATTTCCCCGCCATCGGCCCGTTCCAGCAAGCCCGCGATCTGCAGCAGGGTGGATTTGCCGGCCCCGGACGGGCCGACCAGGGCCACCAGTTCGCCCGCCTTCACGGCGGCATTCACGCCGCGCAACACATCCAGCCGCTTTTCCCCTTGCGCGAAGGAGCGGCGGATACCGTTCAGGGAAAGCACAATATCGGTGCCGTTCATCGCCTCACTCATAACGCAGTGCCTCCACAGGGTCGAGCCGGGCAGCCCGCCAGGAGGGGTAAAGGGTGGCCACAAAGGACAGGGCGACGGAGGACAGCGCCACCAGCGCCACCTGCACCGGGTCCGTCCAGCTTGGCAGGGTGGACAGGTAATAGATATCGGCGTTGAACGGGTCGGTGCCCGTCAGGGCCTGCACCAGTTGGCGCACATCTTCCACATGGTGGGAAGCCAGCACGCCCAGCGCCACCCCGGCCACCGTGCCGGCAATGCCGATGGAGGCACCGGACAGCAGGAAGATACGCAGCACCATGCCACGCCCGGCCCCCATGGTGCGCAGGATGGCGATTTCCCGCCCCTTGTCCTGCACCATCATGATCATGCCGGAAATGATGTTGAAGGCGGCCACTATAACGATCATGGCCAGGATCAGCGTCACCACATTGCGCTGGGTTTCAATGACGCTGAAAAAGGCACCATTCACCTGCTGCCAATCCTGCGCCAGCAAGGGTTCCGACAGGCTGGCGCTGACCGCCGGGTGCAGCCCCGGCGCCTTGGCCGGATCATCCAGCATCAGTTCCAGGGTGGTGATTGTCTCCCCCAGTTCAAAGAAGCTCTGGGCGGCGGGCAGGTCCATCAGCACCAGGGTGGCATCAAATTCCGACACGCCCAGCGCCAGAATGCCAACCACCGGGAAGCTGCGGGACCGGGGCGCCCCCTCCGTGCCAATGCGGGGGCTGAGCAGGGTGATCCGGTCGCCCAGCTTGATACCGCCCCGTTCGGCCAGCTTGGCCCCGATGGCTACCCCGTCGCCTGCTGGCAGGGTGCCTGCCTTCAGGGAACCGGCGAAGGCCGGACGGCGGGCAATATCCGCTGCGTTCAGCGCCTTGACCAGCACGCCGCCGGCATAATCACGGATGGAAAGCAGCCCCTGCCCGTCAATGGCCGGCATCACCCCCGCCATGCCGGGCAGGGCCGACAGGCGGCGCAGATCGTCGCCCGGCGGCACGAAGGGGCCATTGGGGGAAAACACCATCAAATGGCCCTGGAAGCCCAGCACACGGGACAGCAGATCGCGCTGAAACCCGTTGAACACGGCAAGCGACACCAGCAGCGTCGCCACACCCAGCGTGATGCCCAGGAAGGAGAAACCGGCAATGACGGAGATGAAGCCTTCCTGCCGCCGGGCGCGCAGATAGCGCCCGGCGATCCAGCGTTCCACAGCGGAGAACATGCCGCCTGCCTTCTGCTTTGTCTCAGCCATGGCGCAGCGCCTCCACCGGGTCCAGCCGGGCGGCGCGCAGGGCGGGATAGATCGTCGCCCCGATGGACAGGAACAGGCCCAGCCCCAGCACCAGCATCACCTCCCCCCAATCAATGATGGCGGGCAGGCCGGTCAGAAAGGCGATCATCGGGATATTGGCCGCCCCCGGCAGCGATGACAGCGCGGCACCGATGGCCTGCACGTTGAGAGTCAGCACCAGCCCCAGGCCAAAGCCGATCAGCGTGCCAAACGCCCCGATGGAGGCACCGGCCAGCAGGAACACCCGCAGGATGGAGCGCTGTGCTGCCCCCATGGTGCGCAGAATGGCAATCGCCGCCGATTTGCCGCGCACCAGCATGACCATGGAGGAGATGATATTGAAACTGGCCACCAGGATGATCAGCGTCAGCACAATGAACATGGCCACCCGCTCCACGCCCAAGGCCGTGACCAGGGAACCATTGGCCTGCCGCCAGTCGGTAACGCGATAGCCAGGGCCGACCGCCGCCGACAGGCTGGCATGGAGGGCGGTGACATCCTGCGGGTTCTGCACAAAGACATCGATGGCGGTTGCCTGTTCCGGCAGACGGAAGAAACTCTGCGCCGCCCCCAGCGGCATATAGAGGCTGGCGGCATCCTGATCCGGCATCCGCACATCCACCACCGCATAAACGGGGAAGGATTTGCGCCGCAGCATGGTGCCGAACGGGGTGGGCGTGCCCTTGGGGCTGATCAAGGTCACCTCCCCACCGACGGAGATGCCCAGCGTGCGCGACAGGCCAAAGCCCAGCGCCACCCCATCATCCCCCAGATCGGGCAGGCCCCTGATGACCGAACTGCCGACAATGGGCCGGCGCTTGAAATCCTCCGGCAGCAGCCCGCGCACCTTCACGCCCGTGGCGCGGCCATTGACGGTCGCCATGGCCTGGCCCTCCACCACCGGCATGGCCATCACCACGCCCGGCGTGGCCGCCAGCTTTTCCACCAGGATCGGATATTGAGGGATCGCCCCGCCATCGCGGGTGATGCTGGCATGGGCGCCAATACCCTGGATGCGGGCCACCAGTTGCGCCCGAAACCCGTTCATCACCGACATGACGATGATCAGCGTCGCCACCCCCAGCGCCACCCCGACAAAGGAAAAGCCGGCAATCACCGACACCGTGCCTTCCTGCCGCCGCGCCCGCAGGTAACGGAAGGCAACCATGCGTTCAAACGGCGTGAAGATCATCGGCTCTCAAAAAGCAAGGGGGCCCGGATGGGTGCGGGTTTAGCCTTGCTTATAGGCGGAAATGGGGCGGGGGCGGAAGGGGGTGGCGTGAGCGCTTCAGCAAGCCGTTTGACTTTTTAGGTCAACCAACCTAATTTAAAATTAGGTCAATTGACCTAGGGGGGCGACATGAATGAGACATCGACAAGGGACCAGATCGTCACAGCAGCCGACATGCTGTTCTACCAACGTGGTTTTGAGCCAACATCGCTGGCCGACATCGCCGGTGCTGTCGGCATTGCGCGCGGCAATCTCACCTATCATTTCAAAGCCAAGGATGAGCTTCTGGCCGCCGTGATCGACCGGCGCCTCGCCAACACGGCCGCCATGCTGACGGCCTGGGAAGAGGCTGGCGATCATCCGACCGACCGTATCCTCAGCTTCATCCATATCCTGATTATGAATCGGGCAAAAATCATGCAGCATGGCTGCCCGGTTGGCACGCTCTGTAACGAGCTGGCCAAGTTGGATCATGCAGCACAGACCGACGCCGCCCGCCTGTTCACCCTGTTCGCCGATTGGTTGGAGCGGCAGTTCATCCAACTGGGCCAAGGGGAGCGGGCACGGGAACGGGCGCTGCATCTGCTGGCACGCAGCCAAGGGGTGGCAACACTGGCAACCGCTCTGCGGGATGAAGATTTCATCCGCCAGGAGGTGGCCTTAATGACGGAATGGCTGGCCGGGCTGACGCCCGCAGCGCATTGAGAGAGGAAACAGATGCATATCGTTTTTCTGCGCTTCACGGCGGACAAGGCCCGCGCCAGCCATTTTATGGCCGCCCATAATGAGTGGCTGCAAAGGGGGTTCACCGATGGTGTTTTTCTGCTGGCCGGCAGCCTGGGACCGGGTCTGGGCGGTGCCATCCTGGCCGATGGGGAGCCTTTGACAGCGCTTGAGGCGCGTGTCGCTGCCGACCCATTCGTGGTGGAGGGGATTGTCAGCGCCGACATCAGTACCATCGTGCCCGGTCGCACCGATCCCCGGCTGGACTTTCTGCGACCCTGAGGCGAAACCGGATGGACAAGACCCTGTCCAGCCCCGATGCCCCGCTGGTGCGCCAAGGCTTTCAGTCCAGCCTCTCCTGGCGTACGCTTTTCGCTAAACGGGTCAATTGCCGCCGTGGCTGCCTTATGCCAAGAGCCATTGATCATGACTCTTGGTCTTTACCCGTTCCCTCAATCGCCGGGCGCTGCCTCCAAGGGGCATGTCCCATGCCCCTTGGCATTACTCAATCATGTCCAGTACGCGACGATGGTTGTAATGGCCAGGGTGGAAAGGAAGTTTCTGGCGGGCTTGTCGTAGCTTGTAGCGACGCGAGGGTTTTTGCTCTGTGACGCTGAAATCCTGGGTAGGCATAACGGCATTTCCTGTCTGACGCCTTCTGCATACCCAGGATTACATGCCCCTTATTCCCACTCGATCGTGCCGGGCGGCTTGGACGTGATGTCGTAGGTCACCCGGTTGATGCCGCGCACCTCGTTGATGATGCGGGTGGCGACGCGGCCCAGGAAGCCATGGTCGAACGGATAATAATCCGCCGTCATGCCATCCACCGAGGTCACGGCGCGCAGGGCGCAGGCGTAATCATAGGTGCGGCCATCGCCCATCACGCCCACCGTGCGCACCGGCAGCAGCACGGCAAAGGCCTGCCAGATGGCATCATAGAGGCCGGCATTGCGGATTTCTTCCAGATAGACCGTGTCCGCCTTGCGCAGGATTTCCAGCTTCTCCCGCGTGATCTCACCGGGGATGCGGATGGCCAGCCCCGGACCGGGGAACGGGTGACGGCCGACGAAGCTGTGCGGCAGACCCAGTTCCCGGCCCAGCGCGCGCACCTCATCCTTGAACAGTTCACGCAGCGGTTCCACCAGCTTCAACTTCATGCGGTCGGGCAGACCGCCGACATTATGGTGAGACTTGATGGTGACCGACGGGCCGCCGGTGAAGGACACGCTTTCAATCACATCCGGGTAGAGCGTGCCCTGAGCCAGGAATTCCGCCCCGCCGATCTTGGCGGCCTCCGCATCGAACACTTCGATGAACAGGCGGCCGATGATCTTGCGCTTCTGTTCCGGGTCGGAAACGCCTTCCAACTGACCCAGGAACATCTCCGACGCATCCACATGCACCAGCGGGATGTTATAATGGTCGCGGAACAGGGTGACCACCTGATCGGCCTCGCCCGCCCGCATCAGGCCGGTATCCACAAAGATACAGGTCAGTTGGGCGCCAATCGCCTCATGGATCAGCACGGCGGCGACGGAGCTGTCCACACCACCGGACAGGCCACAGATCACCTTGGAAGAACCGACCTGTTCGCGGATGCGGGCCACGGCTTCGGCGCGGAAGGCCGCCATGGTCCAGTCGCCCTTCAGGCCCGCCACTTTGAACAGGAAATTGCGGATAAGCGCATCGCCATGCGGGGTGTGCACCACTTCGGGGTGGAACTGCACGGCATAGAAGCGGCGGGTATCGTCGGCGATGATGGCGTAGGGGGCGCCTTCCGACGTGGCGACGATACGGAACCCTTCCGGCAGCTTCGTCACCCGGTCGCCATGGCTCATCCAGACCTGTTCGCGGGCACCGACCTGCCATACCCCTTCAAACAGGGCGCAATCTTCCTTCACATCCACGAAGGCGCGGCCAAATTCGCGGGTGTCACCCGGTTCCACCTTGCCGCCCAACTGCTCGCACATGGTCTGCTGACCATAGCAGATGCCGAACACCGGCACGCCCAGCGTCCACACGGCTTCGGGGGCGCGGGGGCTGCCGGCTTCCGTCACGCTGGCAGGTCCCCCGGACAGGATGATGGCGCGGGGGGCGAAGGCGCGGATACGCTCTTCCCCGGCGCTGAACGGGATGATTTCGCAATAGATGCCGGCTTCGCGCACGCGCCGGGCGATCAACTGCGTCACCTGCGATCCGAAATCCAGGATCAGGACGCGGTCGGGATGGGCGGCGATGTCGGGGGTGGCGGCGGCCATGGCGCATATTCCTGGCTAGTGTCGGAAAATGCGCCGCACCCTAACCGAGGGGGCGGGGTGCGACAAGCAGACGCCAAGCAGGGCAGCCCCCGCTTCAGGGCGCTTACTCCTTGGTGCTGATGGCCGTATAAGCGGGGGGTTTGCTGAGGGTGATGCTGGGATTCTCCCGCCGCAGCTTCTTGTCATTGGGGATCATCACCCGCCCATCCTTGTCGGCCTTGATCTCCCGGCTGCCGGACGGCCCCGCCAGGGTGGCCGTGCAGTCCACCCCGCAGAAGACCCGCAATGTCTGGGCCGAGGGTGCCACGAAGGACAGCATCCCCGCTTCCTTGCCGATCAGCTTATCAAACTGGGCAAAGGCCGCCTGCACATCGGCATAGGTGAAACCACTGCCATCGCCCGGCAGCTTCATGCCCACCTGCACGCGGATTTTATAGTTCTTCTCCGACTGATTGAACTGGACCAGCGTATTGGTCTTCAGCCAGTCCGGCTGATAGGGAAGCTGGAAGGCATTATCGGCATCGACCGGGATATCCTGTACCCCGTCCGGGCTGGCGATGCTGATCGTCACCGGCAGGTTGAGCTGTTTGCCATCTTCGGCCCGGATGGAGGTGCGCAGCGACAGCCGATCCCGTTCCTTCAGGGAATAGAACTTGTCCAACTGATCGAACAATTCCTTGTAAGGCACCTGATGCACCGCCGGCTGGGCGATGGCAGGGCCAGCCAGCAGCGGTAACGCCAGGACCAGGGCGGCCAGCGGAAGGTTCCTCATCGCCTTATCCTCCTTGGATGATGTCACGTGACAGGGGCCAGCGGTTCCACCCGCACCTGCCCGCCTTCCGCCACCAGGACGCTGGCATCCGGCACCTCCGTCCAATGGCCGGGATCTTCATCCAGCGGTTCGGAAAGGACCAGCACCGAATCCCGTCCCCTTCCGTCCAGGCAGAGCTTGCCATCCTGGCAGCCTTCGACATGGCCTTGTGTCCAGTACAGGCTGGGCGAATGCTTGTCGCTGGACCAGCGCACGGCATAAAGCCGCCGGCCATCGCTGGCCGCCGCCGTCATGCGGAACGGTTCTTCCACCCCTTCGGCCCGCATCAGGCCCAGAATCTGGGCGATGGTGCGGGCAAAGGCGCCGGCCGGGTCTTCCATCAAGCCATTACCCAGGGCCAGGAAGAAGAAGGCCTCGCTATCCGTCGATCCTTCGCGGAATCGATAGAGATCGCGGCGGATCAGCCCTTCCACATCCTGGCGCACCTGGGACCAGCCACCGATCTGGCCATTATGCATGAACAGCCAGTCGCCATAACGGAACGGGTGGCAATTCAGCCGCGAGGTGGCGGTACCGGTCGACGCCCGCACATGGGCAAAGAACAGCGGCGAGCGGATCTGCTCCGCCAGGGATCGCAGATTGGCATCCGACCAGGCGGGCATCGTATCCCGGTAGAGGCCCGGCCGGGTCAGGTCGCCATACCAGCCCAGACCGAACCCGTCGCCATTGATGGAAACAACACTGCGCTGGGCGTGCAGCGACTGGCGGATCAGGGAATTGCGGGGCTGGAACAGCAATGTATCCATGGAAATCGGCACGCCCGCATAGGCTAACCAGCGACACATGAAAAGGGGACTCCAAAAGCCAACGGGCAACAGACTGGCCGGTTCTTGTGGCGGAACAAGGGCGGATACCGGCAGGGCAGCGCATGGGGGGTACCCCCTCAGCCGATGGACCCACAGCCCCCACGCCCCCGTTTCAACAACATCCCGCCGCTGCGCACAGCAGGCATGGCGGGCCAACAACCGGTCTGGAGGACCACCATGAGCAAGGAAAACATCAAGGGCAAGCTCAACGAGGCGAAGGGCGAGATCAAGCAGGCCGTGGGCCGCGCCACCGATAATCCGCGTCTGGAAAATGAAGGCACCGCCGACAAGGTGAAGGGCAAGGCCCAGCAGGTGGCCGGCCATGTCAAGGATGCCGTCCGCGATATCACCCGCTGAGCCACCAGGGGCCGGACCGATCATGCGCGAGACCATGACAGATGCGGCCCGTGACCTGAGCAGTGCCGGCCCGTCGGACGTCTCCCCCACGTCCGGCGGGCCGGCAGGGTTGCTGCGCCCTGGCGAGACCTGTTGGCGGCTGGAACGGGCCGACCGGCTGGGCGTGATGATCGACGCGCAGGATTATTTCCGCAGCCTGAAACAGGCATTGCTGGGCGCGCGCCATCAGGTGCTGCTGATCGCCTGGGATTTCGATACCCGAATCCGGCTGGAACCCGACCAGGACCGGCCAAGCCCCGCCAAGGCCCCGGATAAGCTGGGCCGTTTCCTGGCCTGGCTGATCCGGCGCAAACCGGGTCTGCAGGTCCATGTGCTGAAATGGCGGTTCAGTGGTCTCTGGGGTCTGATGCGGGGCATGACACCGCTCTGGGTCTTGAACCTGATGAGCGACCGGCGGCTGCATTACCGGGTGGCGTCTGACCATCCGCTGGGCGCCTGCCATCACCAGAAAATCGTTGTCATTGATGACCGCATCGCCTTTTGCGGCGGCATTGATGTGACGGCGGAGCGCTGGGACACGCGCGGCCATCTGGATGATGATCCGCGCCGCCGGGGCCCCGGCCCCAAACATTACGCGCCTTATCATGACATGAGTGCCGCCGTGGATGGTGCCGCCGCCCGCGCGCTGGGCGATCTGGCCCGCCAGCGCTGGTTTCACGCCACTGGTGAACGGCTGCCGGCACCGCCGCCAGCCACAGCCGATGACCCGGACCCCTGGCCCCCCGGCCTGCTGCCCTTGTTGCGCCGGCCCCTGGTCGGCATCGCCCGCACCCAGCCGGCCTTCAACGGACAGGAAGAGGCGCATGAGGTGGAACGGCTTTGGCTGGAGGCCATCCATGCGGCCCGACACTACATCTATATTGAGGCGCAATATGTCGCCTGCCGCCGCATCGGTCAGGCCCTGCTGGAACGGCTGGAGCAGCCGGACGGGCCGGAGATTGTCATCATCAACCCCACCATCGCCAATGGCTGGCTGGAGGAAGCCGCCATGGGCCGCGCGCGCGACCATATCCTGGGCGCGCTCTGCGCTGCCGACCCGGAGGGGGAGCGATTCGCCTGTTATGCGCCGGTGACGCCCAAGGGCGTGCGCATTTATGTCCACGCCAAGCTGCTGATCGTGGATGACAAGGTGCTGCGCATCGGCTCCTCCAACATGAATAACCGCTCCATGGGGGTGGATACGGAATGCGATCTGGCCGTCGCCCTGGGCGACGGGCCGGCGGATCAGGAGGGGCGCAGCCGGCTGCGCGACATGCGCGACGGGCTGATCGCCGAACATCTGGGCATCTCCGTCCCGCTGGCCACGCGAACGATTGCCGAGAAGGGCGGCATGATCGCTGCCATCGAGACCCTGCGGCGCGCCGGCGGCAAGACACTGGTTCCCATCCTGTGCCAGGAGGTGACCGCAGCAGAAACCTTCCTGGTCGAACAGGAATTGCTGGATCCGGAGCGGCCGCGCTACCCGTTCCAGTCCTTCTTCCACCGGCTGGACTGGCGCTGGGCCCGCCGCCGCAAGGCCCGTCGGCTGCGGCGGGAAGTACTGCAGATCAAATGATATAAACTTCATCCATGTTTTGACGGTCTGCCACACCGTTGTAACGCGCAAGGGTGCCGCGATTTACAGTTTGGTGGGGCTGGGGTTATGGTGCGCCCGCCTTCGTGAAGGTTTGGCGACACTGTTCCGCAGGGGCGCCGCTCACCCCTCCCCTTTCACCCAATGACGGGCAGCACGACATGAAGCTGATCGCCGGTAACAGCAATCAGCCCTTGGCTGAAGCCATTTCCCAGTGCCTTGAGGTTCCGCTGACCAAGGCCACCATCCGGCGCTTTGCCGATAACGAGATCTTCGTTGAGATCAACGAGAATGTCCGCGGTGAGGATGTTTTCGTGATCCAGTCGACCTCGGCCCCGGCGAACGACCATCTGATGGAATTGCTGGTCACGATCGACGCGCTGCGCCGTGGCTCCGCCCGCCGTATCACGGCGGTGCTGCCCTATTACGGCTATGCCCGTCAGGACCGCAAGACCGGCCCCCGCACGCCGATTTCCGCCAAGCTGGTGGCCAATCTGGTGACGACGGCCGGTGCCAACCGCGTGCTGACGCTGGACCTCCATGCTGGCCAGATCCAGGGCTTCTTCGACATTCCGCTTGATAATCTGGTGGCTGGTGGCGTGTTCACCAAGGACATCCAGGACCGGATCAAGGATGGCAACCTGATGGTTGTCTCCCCCGACGTGGGTGGTGTGGTGCGCGCCCGCGCCATTGCCAGCCGGCTGAATGCCGATCTGGCCATCATCGACAAGCGCCGCGAACGTGCTGGCGTCTCGGAAGTGATGAATGTCATCGGTGATGTGAACGGCCGCGACTGCATCCTGATCGACGATATCGTCGACAGCGCCGGCACGCTGTGCAATGCCGCCGTGGCGCTGAAGGCCCGTGGCGCCACCTCCGTGCGCGCCTATGTCACCCATGGCGTTCTGTCTGGCGGTGCGGTTGACCGCGTTGCCAAGTCCCCGCTGGATGAGCTGGTGACCACCGACAGCATCGTGGCGACGGAAGCCGTGCGCAATGCGCCGAATATCCGTCAGCTCTCGATTGCCAATCTGATGGCCGACGCCATCGAGCGCATCAGCAATGAACGCTCGGTCTCCAGCCTGTTCGACTGATCGGACGGCCGGTAACGGTTAAAGAAAGGGGCGGCAGGCCGATATGGCTTGCCGCCCCTTTTTGTTCAGGGCCACCTTTCCAATCAGTGGCTCTTTTCCCCGGACTGGACGATCACCCCGTACCAGCCGAGCCCACGATAGGTCTCATAGCCCGGTGTCAGGGCAAAGCCGACCAGACGGCCATATTTGTCGACATAGTGGCCCATCGGTTTGCCACCGGTTTCCAGCGGGAACGTTTCTGTCAACTGCCCGCGGCCATCGGATGAAGCGATGACCCGGCCAGCGGCATCCACCAGCAGGCAGCGCGTATGGGCCTCCTCACTGCGGTCCAGCCGCACGCCGGTGGTCACCGCGCGGGCCTGCGGTTCCCAGTCGAAGAAAATACCCATGGCGCCGATGACATCGCCATCCACCGCGCCGTCACGGCGCACGGCGGTGGAATAGGTTGCCACCGTGCGGCCATCCAGGGCCGGGTTGGTGGTGACATCGACAACGGCAAAATCCGCGCCGTCCTTGGTGGCCAGCGCCTGCCGGAACCAGGGCTCGTTGGCAACATTGGTGCCGACAGCATGGGGGAAGCGGCGCGGCCGGCCAGTGGCGATCACCCGGCCGCTGCGATCGGCCACCCACAGATCCAGATAGACCGTGTAGCTGTCCAGAATCACCCCCAGGCGGGAACTGGCGAAAGCCGTCGCGTCGGGCGTCGGCACGGCGATGCAATCCACCACCGCCTTGTCAGTGGCCCACCAGCGCACGTCGCAGGAGCGTTCATAGAGATTACGATCGATGATTTCGATCATGTTCAGCGCCAGATCGGCCAGACGCTGGCCCCGGAAGCGGACCATCAGGTCTTCGCCCACGGTGGCCATACGGTCCACCAGCTGGCCGATTTCGCTCCGCAGCTCGCTGGCCACGACACTGACCTGGCGGGAGATGGAATTCACCTCATTCGCCACCACGGCAAAGCCACGCCCGGCATCCCCGGCCCGACCGGCCTCGATCAGCGCGTTGAAGGCCAGCATCTTGGTGGTACGGTTGATATCTTCGATGGCGGAGACCTTCTGGCTCGCCACATCCAGCACGTTCCTCGTCAGATCGATAAGGCTGTTATCCATGAGCCGCCTCTTATGTGCACCGCAACAGCGTGTTTTTCTAAAGAGCAAAAACCGTGCCTGTTACGGGCAAATTGTTAACCCGTTGACAATATTTGACATTAACCAAAAGACCGGACGATAGATAATTTCGCATATGCCGCATGAAACAGCAGGAAATAGCCTGCTGCCTTGTAATTAAGCTGTCTTAAATGAAACAAAGTCCGAACATCGCTGTATCTGGCAAGAACAGGCCCCCGACACTGGCAGGGCGCGGTTCTAGACCCAACACACGTTGATGTATGACGCCGTGCTTGGCTCTGCGCGCAACAAAAAGGGCGGTGCCACTGGCACCGCCCTTTTCACAACTGACCAAAAAACAGGCTGATCAAATCAGCGGCAGAAGGGCGGCAGCGGCTGCGCGCCGGCGGCCTGTTCCATCACGCCCGCCACGCGCAGCAGCGTCACCTCATCAAACGGACGGCCCAGGATCTGCAGACCCAGCGGCAACCCGTCTGCGGCCAAGCCCGCCGGCACCGACATGCCCGGCAGACCGGCCAGGCTGGCCGGTACCGTGAACACGTCGTTCAAGTACATGGAAATCGGGTCATCCTGCTTTTCGCCGATGGCAAAGGCCGTGCTGGGAGCGGTCGGCGTCAGGATCACATCGCACTGCTCGTATGCCTTGGCAAAATCCTCGGCAATGCGGGCGCGGACCTTCTGCGCCTTCAGATAATAGGCGTCGTAATAGCCGGCCGACAGCACATAGGTGCCGATCATGATACGGCGGCGCACTTCCTTACCGAAGCCCTCGCCGCGCGTATTCTCATACATCTCCTTCAGATCCTTGCCCTCAACGCGCAGGCCGAAGCGCACGCCGTCATACCGGGCGAGGTTGGAGGAGCATTCCGCCGGGGCCACCACATAGTAGGTGGCCAGCGCGTACTTGGTGTGCGGCAGGCTGATTTCCACCGGCACGGCACCGGCTGCCTTCAGCCAGTCAATGCCCTGCTGCCAGACGCGCTCAATCTCCGCCGGCATCCCCTCCACCCGGTATTCCTTGGGGATACCGACGCGCAGGCCACGGATGTCGCCGGTCAGCGCTGCCTGGAAATCAGGCACCGGCATATCGACGGACGTGCTGTCCTTGGGGTCGAATCCGGCCATGCTCTGCAGCATGATGGCGGCATCGCGCACCGTGCGGGTCATCGGGCCGGCCTGATCCAGCGAGCTGGCAAAGGCGATGGTGCCCCAGCGGGAGCAGCGGCCATAGGTCGGCTTCAACCCGACAATGCCGGTGAAGCTGGCCGGCTGGCGGATGGAACCGCCGGTATCCGTGCCGGTGGCAGCAATGGCGAAACGGCCGGACACGGAGGCCGCCGACCCGCCGGACGAGCCACCGGGGACCAGCTTGCGTTCCGCTGCGGCCGGGTCTTTCCCGGTCCAGGGGTTCAGCACCGGGCCGTAATAGCTGGTGATATTGGCCGAACCCATGGCGAATTCGTCCAGGTTCAGCTTGCCCAGCATCACCGCACCATCGCGGAACAGGTTGGCGGTGATGCTGCTTTCATAGGCCGGCTTGAAACCGTCCAGAATGTGGCTGGCCGCCGTGGTCAGCACACCCTTGGTGCAGAACAGATCCTTGATGCCCAGCGGCATCCCGTCCATCGGGCCATTGGTGCCGGCGGCATAGCGCGCGTCGGATGCCTTGGCCTGGTCGAGCGCGATCTCCGGCGTCTCCGTGATGAAGGCGTTCAGCGGGCGGGCCGCTTCCACTGCCTTCACATAGGCCTCGGTCAGTTCGACCGCGGTGAATTCCTTCTTCTTCAGCCCGTCCAGGGCTTCCGACATGGAAAGATGGGTCAGATTGGTCATTATTCGACGACCTTGGGCACGGAGAAGAAATGTTCGGCGGCGTCGGTGGCGTTCAGCACCACGGCGTCGGGATAGCCCCCATCGGTCACCTGATCGGGCCGGCGGCGCAGGGTTTGGGCGGCAACGGAGGTCATCGGCTCGACACCGTTGGTGTCAACCTCGCCCAACTGCTCGACCCAGCCGAGCAGTTTGTTCAGTTCATCCGCCAGATGCGCCTGTTCCTCTTCCGGCACCTTGATGCGGGCGAGGTGGGCGATCTTTGCCACGGTCTTGGCGTCCAGGGTGGCCTTGTCCTGCGACATGGTGCTAAATCTCGTCATAGCTGCGGGCGTCTTGCCCCGGCCGCCCCCATCAGGAAACCGATGATGCGGGCGCGAAAGCGGTTTGGAAGCTAGCACCACGTCATGGCAATCCGCAACCTTGAGGAACTGAAACCCGCAATGCCCCGTCACGCACGGCTGATGGGGCTGGATATCGGGGAGAAGACCATTGGTCTGTCCGTCTGCGATCCGGGCTTCAGCGTCGCATCGCCCATCGGCACCATCCGCCGCACAAAATTCACCCAGGATGTGCAGGAACTGGCCCGCGCCATGAAGGACCGCGACGTGCGTGGGCTGATCATCGGCCTGCCGGTCAATATGGACGGGACGGAGGGGCCGCGCTGTCAGTCCGTGCGGGAATTCGCCCGCCAGATTCTGATGCGCCCGCAAATGTTCGCCCAGGGCGAACCGGAAATCGCCTTCTGGGACGAACGGCTGTCCACCAGCGCGGTGGAACGCATGATGATCGAATGGGACATGACCCGCAAAAGACGGGATGAGGTCGTGGACAAGATGGCCGCCGCCTACATCCTGCAAGGTGCCCTGGATTTCATGAAGCGGGCGGAGCAGGACGCGGCGGAGTCGGCAAGTGATCCTTTGGACGATCTGGATGAATAAGGAAAAGGGCGGTCCCAAGTGAGCCCGCCCTTTTTTATTCTATACAGTCACGCGCTTTTCATTACGCCGCGCGCGGCAGCCCGCCGGGGTCCAGCATCATGGTCAGCGCCGTGCTGCCGCGATCCATGGCTTCCAGGGTCAGGGAGAAGGCATCGGCGGGCGGCAGGTCAAAGTCACACACCACTTCGCCGCAATCAAACGTGACGCGGGCATCCAGCCGGCCGGCGATTCGCAGCATCCGGTGATTATCGCCCAGGCAGAACAGCATCATCCGGCCCATGCCGCGATTGCGGGCCAGCACCATGGCCCGGCGCACCATGGTGCTGCCAACGCCCTGGCCCTGCCAGTCGGGTTCAATAGTGATGGCCAGTTCAGCCCGTTCGCCACGCGACGGGTCGCGGCGCAGCTCCACAGCGGCGCGGACTTCACCACCGATCAAGGCAACCAGGATGGTGGCATGGGCCCAATCGATGCCATCCACATAGGCACGCACCGCATCATCCGACATGCCGCCCATGAATCGGGCCCGGCGATCCCCGCGCGGCAGGCGCAGCAGGTGGTCGGCGTAACGCCCGGCCTCAGCCGGCAGAAGGGTGCGGAAAACGGTCATGGCAGGAACATCCAACGTCATGAAAGGCAAAAGGTTAAAACCCGAACGCCCCATATGCTGACGCAACCATCCCTACCGGTACCTGCCCAAGCAAGGCGGCACCTGTTCTTGTGCGCTGCAATATAAACCTGTGACGCGATGATGCAATAAGGCCAAGCCTCCCCCAGCTATGCCGTTCCTGCATTGCGTCCGGCGTATCGCGCGTTATCCTGTAACGGACAATCCAAAGGCAGAACGATCATGAGCATCTGGGGCAAGGTCATTGGCGGTGCGGCGGGGTTCGCCATCGGCGGGCCGCTGGGTGGCTTGATCGGCGCCGTGGCGGGCCATGCCGTGGACGAATTGCGCAGCGTGGAGCTGCCCGATGGACCGGATGGCAAACCCGACCAGACGCAAAGCATCGCCTTTACCGTCGGCGTCATCGTGCTGGGGGCCAAGATGGCCAAGGCCGATGGCGTGGTCTGCCGGATGGAGATCAACGCTTTCCGCGAGGTCTTCAAGGTACCGGAGGCGGAATTGCGCAATGTCGGCCGGCTGTTCGACATTGCCAAGCGCGATAGCGCCGGCTTTGAACCCTATGCACGGCAGTTGGCCGGCATGTTCAAGGATCGGCGCGCGGTGCTGGAGGAATTGCTGGGCGGCCTGTTCCATATCGCCGTGGCCGATGGCGTGGTGCATGAGGCCGAACTGACCTTCCTGCGCCGGGTGTCGGAGATTTTCGGCTTCCCGCCGGCGGAGTTTGAGCAAATCCGCCGCATCCATGGCGGTACCGCCGCCGGCTATGGCGACCCGCTGGATGATCCCTATGCCGTGCTGGGCGTGCCGGCGGGGGCAGATTTCCCCACGGTGAAGGCAGCCTATCGCCGCCTGGCGCGGGAAAACCACCCGGACCGGCTGGTGACCGACGGGATGCCGCAGGAATTCATCGATCTGGCCCAGGAAAAGATGGCCGCCATCAATGCCGCCTATGACCGGATCGAGAAGGCGGCGCGGGAAAGGGTTTAATCCCCTTCCCTGCCCCTGGCATTGCCAGTAGAACGGGGCCAGAAACCCGTTCCAGGAAGTCTTGTCCCCATGGCCCCCAATAACCCCGCCCTTGTCGGCCTTGCCGGCGCGTCTGTCCATATGGGCGCCACCGTGCTGTTCGAGAATATCGACGTCGCCGTCTCGCGGGGGGAGAAGATCTGTCTGGTCGGCCGGAATGGCAGCGGCAAATCCACCCTGATGAAGGCGCTGGCCGGCATCATCGATGTCGACAAGGGCGAACGCTTCATCCAGCCCGGCGCACGGGTGGCCCATCTGGCGCAGGAACCAGATTTCAGCGGCTTTACCACGGTGGCCGAGTTCGTGGCCGGCGGGCAGGAGGAACCGGCCCTCTATCGCGTGGAAGCGGTGCTGGAAGCGCTGGACCTGCCGGGTGATCGGGCCTGCGCCACCCTGTCGGGCGGGGAATCGCGCCGCGCCGCACTCGCCCGCGCGCTGGTCGATCAGCCGGATGTGCTGCTGCTGGATGAGCCGACCAACCATCTGGACATTCCCACCATCCTTTGGCTGGAAAAGGAATTGCAGCAGTTCCGTGGTGCTTTGCTGCTGATCTCCCACGACCGGGCCTTCCTGGCCAACCTGTCCAAGCGCATCCTGTGGCTGGATCGCGGCGTGTTGCGCACCACCGAGCAATCCTTCTCCCAGTTTGAAACCTGGCGCGATGAGATCTATCGGGAGGAGGAGGCCACATATCACAAGCTGGACCGCAAGATTCAGGCGGAACTGAAATGGATGTGGGAAGGCGGCATTTCCGGCCGCCGCACCCGCAATATGGGCCGTGTGCGCCGGTTGCAGGGGATGCGCCAGGAACGCGCCGACCGCATTAAATCCCGTCAGGTCAATCTGGGCATTGCGGAGGGTGATGTTTCCGGCAAGCTGGTGATCGAGGCGGAGAGCATCTGCAAATCCTTCCACGGCCAGGCGGGCGAACGGGTGATCTGCCGCGATTTCTCCACCCGCATTCTGCGCGGGGACAAGGTGGGGCTGATCGGCCCCAACGGCGCCGGCAAATCCACCATCCTGAAAATGCTGACCGGCGAACTGGCACCCGACAGCGGCAATGTGAAGCTGGGCACCAACCTGCAGACCATCATTTTCGACCAGCGCCGCGCCCAGCTGGACCCCAACGCCACGCTGAAACAGGTGCTGCTGCCCGAAGGCGGGGACAATATCTGGGTCGGCGGCAAGCCGCGCCATATTGCCAGCTATATGAAGGACTTCCTGTTCGATCCCTCCATGATGGACCAGCCGGTGCGCGTGATGTCGGGTGGGGAGCGCAACCGGCTGCTGCTGGCCAAGCTGTTTGCCCAGCCCAGCAACCTGATGGTGCTGGACGAGCCGACCAACGATCTGGACATGGACACGCTGGACCTGCTGGAAGAGGTGCTGGCCGATTATGAAGGCACCCTGCTGCTGGTCAGCCACGACCGTGACTTCCTGGACCGGCTGGTCACCAGCACCATTGCCGTGGAAGGCGATGGCGATGTGGCCGAATATGCCGGCGGTTACAGCGATTACCTGATACAGCGCAAGGAGCGGGAGCCGGAAGCGGCCAAAACCGCCGCCAAGCCCAGCGCCCCCGCCCAGGCCACAGCGCCGAAGGCCAAGAAAAAGCTCTCCTTCAAGGAGAACCGGGAGCTGGAGGAATTGCCGGGCCGGATCGACGCGCTGGAAAAGAAGATCAGGCAGCTGGAAACCAAGCTGGCCGATCCCGCCTTTTACAGCAAGGATGCCAAGGGTTTCGCCAAGACAACCGATGATATCGGCACGGCCCAGGTCGAACTGGCCGCCGCCGAGGAACGCTGGCTGGAACTGGAAGCCCTGCGGGAAGAGCTGGAAGGGTAAGCAAAGCGTTGATAGACCATAAAAAAGGCCGGGTCCAACGCCCGGCCTTTTCTTAATTTACCTGATCAATCCAGGAAGTAGCGGTCCAGCGCCTTCAGATCGGCATCCAGCTCATAAACGATGGGCTTGCCGGTGGGGATTTCGAACTGAACGATGTCCTCATCGCTCATGTCAGACAGATATTTCACCAGACCGCGCAGGGAGTTGCCGTGCGCGGCGATCAGCACGCGCTGGCCGGCCTTCACCTGCGGCGCCACGACATGGACCCAATAGGGCACCACGCGGGCCACGCAATCCTTCAGGCTTTCGGTGCGCGGCAGATGGTTCTTCGGCATCCCGGCATAGCGCGCATCGCCATCGGGCAGACGCTCATCGCCTTCCTCCAGGGCCGGCGGGGCGATGTCATAGGAACGGCGCCAGATCTTGACCTGATCGGCGCCATGCTTGGCGGCCGTCTCCGTCTTGTTCAGGCCCTGCAGGCCGCCATAATGACGCTCATTCAGGCGCCAGTTCTTGTGCTGCGGCAGCCACAGACGGTCCATGGCCTCCAGGGCCAGGTTGCTGGTCTTGATGGCGCGCGTCAGCACCGAGGTGTGGCAGCAATCAAAATCGAAGCCGGACGCCTTCAGCTTTTCGCCGGCCTGACGGGCCTCTTCCACGCCCTGCGGCGACAGGTCCACATCGGTCCAGCCGGTGAACAGGTCCAACTGGTTCCAAACGCTCTGGCCATGGCGGATCAGGACTAGCTTCGTCATCTCCCACTTCCTTCAAAAAGCTCCGGCTTGCGGGGGCCGGGTTGGCGAATAGTGCACAGCAAGCGCGGTCCTACCACAGCGGCCGGGGCCGTACCAGCCGCAAGGGCTCTAGCCCGCCGCCAGCAGCCAGTCCCGCAGCGGCTGCCAGAGCTTTTCCTTGGCCCCGCCGCTGACCACCATGCCGATATGGCCCAGTGGCGGATGCCAGGCGGTGGCACCGGGGATCGACCGGGCCAGCGCATCGGCAGCGGCCGGCGGCACGATGCGGTCACGCGCCGGCACCACCACCAGCGCCGGCTTGTGCCATGCCTCTGGCCGCACTGGCGCGCCGGCCACCTGCCATTCACCCCGCCCCGGCGTGTTGCTGCCATACCAGTCACCCAGACATTCCCGCGCGATGGCGGCCGGCAGGGTGACGCCGTCATTCAGCCAATCCTCCAGCGCCACGAAATCATCGGCCGCATCGCTGGCCAGATCCATCTCGGCAAAGCGGCTGAATTTCTTCAGGGCCAGCAGCGGGTCCAGCGTGGCAAAGAAAAGCTGCACGGCATCGACCGGCAATTCCCCCAGCAAGTGCAGCGTCGGTTCAAAGGGCGGCAACAGGGTCGCCACCCGGCGCGCACCCGCCGCATCATCGGCATGGAAATCCCACGGCGTGGCGAGTGCCACATAGGCCGACACCTGATCGGGCCGGCGCAAAGCCGCCGCCAGGGCCAGCAGCCCGCCCATGCAATAGCCGGCCAGCACCACCGGCCCGCCCACCTGGGCCACCACATGGTCCAGCGCCCGGCCCAGCCGGCCGGCGATGATATCGGTCAGGGTAAAGGGCCGCTCCAGCGCCCCCGGCTGACCCCATTCCAGCAGGAAGGGGCGCAACCCCTGCCCGGCCAGCCAGCGCAGCAGGCTTTTCCGGTGCGACAGGTCCAGAATATAGCCGCGATTGACCAGGGAGGGCACGAACAGCACCGGCCTTCCCTGCCCGCCGAAATCCAGCAGCCTTGTCGCCCCTTCCCGCCAGATGGTGGGGGCATCCGCCACATCGCGCTGATAGGGATGGCGGCGATAGCGTTCCAGCCCGGTCATGAAGCGGTCGATTCGCCGCCGCATCTCCCGGTCGACCGCCGCCGGCAGCAGGGCCAGCGGGTCAGGCGGTGGGTTTGGCCCGGGGGCTGCGCCGGGGGCCTGGCTTCTTTCGCGCAGCCGGGCGATCAGCGCCATCAGTTCCGCCGCCTGTAGGCGCAGGCTGGGATGCCAGGGCGGCGAGCTGTTGTTCAAGAGCGGCAATCCGGCCGCCGAGCTCAGCAAGATCGTCAGCCCCATCCCCAGATGCAGGCCCAGCGGGCGCGGCCCCTGCCGCAGGGGCCCGCTCCCCATTTCCCGGCTGTCGCGCACCCGTTCCCCCCTTGCTGGCCTCTGCTTTCGTCTCCGCCGTGCCGTTCGGCCACAGGCCGGCCATCATATCCGCCCAAGGATTGCGTTCGCCCTTGCCGCCACCGAAACCAGGCGGCATGGACAGGAACGGGTTCAGCATCAGGGCCGACTGGCTGACCGCCTGCATGGTGCGCGCCACGCTGTCCGCCATGGTGGGGTCGCTGCACAGCGCCGCCCATTGCTCCTGCCACAGGTCCAGGTATCGCCGGGCCAGATCGTCCAGCGATGGCGGTTCGGCCTCACGCATTGATGCCTCCTCTCCTTATCCGCAGCATGGGCGGGAAACATACAATAACGCGCTTCGCCGCCTGATCTGAAACAATTGTTTCGCCTGGATCGTTGTGGCGTTGCGGAACGCTTGCGCTGCGACCGCGCAATGACGTACTCCTAGTGATAACAAATCGGTGTTCGAACGGGAGGGTGCGACGGCAAATGGCTGACAAAGAAGAGGCTAAGCCCGCGCCGGTGACGATCAAGAAGTACGCCAACCGCCGGCTGTACAACACCGCCACCAGCAGCTATGTCACGCTTGATCATCTGTGC
This sequence comes from Niveispirillum sp. BGYR6, assembly GCF_027568365.1. Lineage (NCBI taxonomy): Bacteria > Pseudomonadati > Pseudomonadota > Alphaproteobacteria > Rhodospirillales > Azospirillaceae > Niveispirillum > Niveispirillum sp. BGYR6. Next base: position 687,130 of record NZ_JANLNL010000002.1, read on the forward strand.
CAGATGGTCAAGGACGGAACGGATTTCGTCGTCTATGACGCCAAGACGGGGGATGATATCACCCGCTCGGTGCTGACGCAGATCATCGTGGAAGAGGAATCGAAGGGCCAGAATCTGCTGCCCATTCCATTCCTGCGCCAGTTGATCAGCTTCTATGGCGACAATATGCAATGGCTGGTACCCCGCTATCTTGAACATTCCATGAAGTCCTTCACGGGCAATCAGGACAAGATGCGGGAATATTTCCAGACCACCTTCGGCAGCATTTTCCCGTTTGGCGGTTTTGAGGAGATGAGCAAGCAGAACATCGCCCTGTTCGAACGGGCGATGCGCATGTTCAGCCCCTTCAACGGCGAAGGTGGTGCGATGGATGCCAGCGGCACGCCGATGGCCGCCTCGGGCGACACGCCCAAGCCGAAGGCTGATGATAAATTTTCCGAACTGCAAAAGCGGCTGGATGAGCTGCAGAGCCAGATGGAAAGCCTGACCCGCCGCAAGGAATGAGCTTGCGGCTGATGTCGGCGGGGTTGCCCTGGCAATCCCACCGCCCCAGAACAGCGGATCAACCGCTGAACCGAGAGCACCCGCCCCTGCCAGGGCGGGTGTTTTGTTTCGGGGCTGTGACGAAATGGGGACAAAGCGGCTGCCCTCGTTTCGTCACGGGATCAGCGGGCGGAACCATGCGTTGATGGGGGCATGACATATCACCTGCCCATCGGCCGGCCCCGTCCGGCCCGACCGACCCGCCTCCTGCCGGAAGACAGGCTGGAGGGGGGCCCCATCCTTGACGCGGAATGGTGGGAAGACGAGCCCGCCGCCATGATCGAGCCCCTGCCACCCCAACGCGCCCAGCGGCATCGCCCGCCAGATCGCGCCGGCCACCAACTGGCCTGCACAGCCTATCGTCAGGCGGCGCATTTCTACGCGTGATCATCCGATGAAAGCAAAAAAGGCGGCAGCCCACCCGGACTGCCGCCTTTTTTATACCCAGCCCCAAGGGGCAGCGGGTTACCCCGCCGCCACCTCCCGCGCCGACCGGCCCATCACCAGCCGGCGGATCAGCACATAGAAGACCGGGGTGAACAGCAGGCCGAAGAAGGTGACACCCAGCATCCCGAAGAACACGGTGGTGCCCAGGCTCTGCCGCATCTCCGCCCCTGCCCCGGTGGCGATCATCAAGGGCAGCACGCCCAGGATGAAGGCAAAGGACGTCATCAGGATCGGCCGCAGACGCAGGCGGCAGGCCTCAATCACCGCGTCATAGCGATCCTTGCCCTCCGCCTCCAACTGACGGGCGAACTCCACGATCAGGATGGCGTTCTTCGAGGCCAAGCCCACCAGCACCACGAAGCCGATCTGCGACAGGATGTTATTATCCATCCCCCGCATCATCAGCCCCGCCACCGCCGACAGCAGGCACATCGGCACGATCAGCAGGATGGTGAAGGGCAAGGACCAGCTTTCATACTGCGCCGCCAGCACCAGGAAGACGAAGAAGACGCAGAGCGGGAAGATATAGAGCGCAGAATTGCCCGCCATCTTCTCCTGATAGGACAGGTCGGTCCAGGTGGCGGTAAAGCCGGGCGGCAGGTTTTCCACCGCCACCTGGTCCATCGCCTGGATGGCCGAACCGGAGCTGAAGCCCGGCAACGTATTGCCCTGCAGCTCCGCCGCCGGGAACAGGTTATAGCGCAGCACCCGGTCAGGCCCGGTAACAAACCGGGCATCGATGAAGGAGCCCAGTTGCACCATATCGCCCTTGCTGTTGCGGGTCTGCAACCGGCTGATCTGTTCCGGGTCCAGGCGATGCTGCCAATCCGCCTGCGCCACCACCTGGAAGGTGCGGCCAAACAGGTTGGTATCATTCACGTAAGAGGAGCCCAGATAGACCGACAGGGTCTGGAACACCGCATTCATCGGCACATTCAGCATCTGCGCCTTCACCCGGTCGACATCCAGGTAAAGCTGCGGTGCCTTGGCGCTGAAGGGGGAGAAAACGCTGGACAGGCCCTGCACCTTGTTGCCGGCCATGGCCACCGCCCAGGTGGCATCTTCCAGCGCCGCCGGCCCGGCATTGGCCATGTCCAGGATACGCAGGGTGAAGCCGCCAGCCGTGCCCAGGCCGCGCACCGGCGGCGGCGGCACCACCACCAGCCGCGCTTCCGGCACCGCCATCAGCCGCTTTTGCAGGTTCTGGATCACCACATTGGCGGTCAGCCCCTGCGGCAACCGTTCCTCGAACGGCAGCAGCGGCGTGAAGATGGCACCGGCATTGGCGGCAATGGTCCGGGTCGCCCCGGAGAAGCCGGAGAACTGCACCGTATGACCCACGCCCGGCGTCTCCCGCGCGATGCGCGATGCCTCCTGCACCACCTTGTCGGTACTGGCCAGCGATGCCCCTTCCGGCAACTGCACCACGACGATGACATAGCCCTGGTCCTGCTGCGGAATGAAGCCCGGCGGCACGCGGGTGAACAGGAAACCCGCCCCCGCGATCAGCAGCACATAGAGCCCCACCATCACCAGTGGCGCCCGCGTCACCCCACCGACCAGCCGGCCATAGCGGTCCGCCATCCGGTCAAAGCCCCGGTTGAAGGCGTTGAAGAACCGGTCGGTCAGGCCGGACACCAAGGCCAGCCGGCCCCGTGCCTCCGCATGGCCCGCCGTGTGGGATTTCAACAGCAGGGCGCACAAAGCCGGCGAAAGGGTGAGGGAATTGAAGGCGGAAATGATCGTCGCCACGGCGATGGTCACCGCGAACTGGCGATAGAACTGGCCCTGGATACCGTCGATGAAGGCGGTGGGGATGAACACGGCCGACAGCACCAGCGCGATGGAGACGAGCGCGCCGCCCACCTCATCCATGGTGATGCGGGCCGCTTCCAGCGGGGAATGGCCCAGCCCCAGATTACGCTCCACATTCTCCACCACCACGATGGCATCATCGACGACGATACCCACCGCCAGCACCAGCCCGAACAGGGTCAGGTTATTGATGGTGAAGCCCAGCGCCGCCATCACGGCAAAGGTGCCGATCAGCGAGACCGGAATGGCCACCACGGGAATGATGGTGGCCCGCCAGCGCTGCAGGAACAACAGCACCACCAGCACCACCAGGGCCACCGCCTCGCCAATGGTCTTCACCAGCTCATGCACGGATTCGGCAATGAAGGTGGTGGTGTCATAGACGATGCGATATTCCAGGCCGGGCGGGAAATCGCGGCTCAGTTCCGCAATCTCCTTCTTGATATTGGCGGCCGTTTCCAGCGCGTTGGAGCCGGGAAGCTGGGAGACGGCCAGCGCCACGGCCGGCTTGCCATCCAGATAGGAGTTGCGCACGTAATCGCGCGCGCCCAACTCCACCCGCGCCACATCCTTCAGCCGGACGATACGGCCATCGGTGCCGGATTTGACGATGATATTCTCAAATTCCTGCGGCTGGGTTAGCCGGCCCTGCAGGGTGATATTATACTGATAATCACGCGGCACGGCCACCGGCGGGGCACCCAGTTGGCCGCCGGCCACTTGCACATTTTGCGCCTGCACCGCCGCCAGCACCTCAGGTGCGGTCATGCCCAGCGAGGCGATCTTCTGCGGGTCCAGCCAAAGGCGCATGGAATAATCGCGCGCGCCGAACATGGAGATATCGCCGACACCGGCCACCCGGCTCAGCGCATCCTTCACCCGCAGCAGGCCGTAATTGGAGATATAGAGCTGGTCATAGGTGTCGTCCGGCGAGATCAGGTGGATCACCAGCATCAGGTCGGGCGAGTTCTTACGGGTGACGATGCCGTTGCGCCGCACCTCTTCCGGCAGGCGCGGTTCCGCCACCGCCACGCGGTTCTGCACCAGCACCTGGGCCTGATCCAGATCGGTGCCCAGCTTGAAGGTGACGGTCAGGTTCATCTGCCCGTCGGAGGTGGATTGGGAGGACATGTAGAGCATCCCCTCCACCCCGTTCACCTCCTGCTCGATCGGGGCGGCGACGGTGGCGGCCACCGTCTCGGCATTGGCGCCGGGATAGGTTGCCCGCACCGTCACCGTGGGCGGCACCACTTCGGGATATTGCGAGACGGGCAGGCCAAGATAGGCGATGCTGCCGACAGCCAGGATGAGGATGGAAATCACCATGGCGAAGATCGGCCGGTCGATGAAGAAACGGCCGATCTTCATGGCTTGGCCCCCGTCTCACCGGCCTGCAATGGCTTTTCCACCGGGGCCACCGTGGCACCGGGGCGCACGCGCAGCAGGCCGGCCGTGACGATGCGCTCATTGGCGGCCAGCCCTTCGCGGACCACGCGCAGGCCGTCGATCAGGGGGCCCAGCGTGACCGGGCGCATCACCACCTTGTTATCAGCCCCGACCACCATCACATAGCGGCGGTTCTGATCGGTGCCGATGGCGCTGTCAGGCACCAGCAGCCCCTGATATTCACTGCGCCCCGCCAGCCGCAAGCGGCCGAACAGGCCCGGTGTCAGCACGCCATCAGGATTGTCGAACACGGCGCGGGCACGGATGGTGCCGGTGCTGTCATCAATGCTGTTATCGATGAAATCCAGCTTGCCCTGATGGCTGTACCCCGTCTCATCCGGCAGGGCCAATTCCACCGGATGCTGCACCACCCGGCCGGATTGGCGCTGGCCCGACTGGTTCAGCCGCTGATAGCGCAGATATGACGCCTGATCGGCATCAAAATAGAAATAGATCGGGTCCAGCGAGACGATGGTGGTCAGCAGGGTCGATTCCGCCGACCCGCCGCTGACCAGATTGCCCACCGAAACCCGATGGTTGGAGACGCGGCCGGTGACAGGCGCACGCACCTGGGTAAATTCCAGGTTCAACGCGGCGGCCCGCTGCTGCGCCTCCGCCGCCAGCAGGCCGGCCTGGGCCGCCTGCAGGCTCTGCGACCGGGTATCCAGCACCGATTGCGACACGGCCTGGGTCTGCCGCAGATCGCGCGCCCGGTTCAATTCCCGGTCCGCCAGCGTCACCTGGGATTTGGCCTGCGCCACGGCCGCCTGGGCGCCATCCAGCGCCGCCTGATAGGGGCGCGGGTCGATGATGAACAGCAGGTCGCCCTTGTTCACCAGGTCGCCATCATGGAAATTGACGGAGGTGAGATAGCCGCTGACCCGCGCCCGGATCTCCACCCCCTCAACGGCGGTGAAGCGGCCAGTATATTCATCCCATTCATGGATGTTCTTTTGCAGCGGCTGGCTGACCACCACCTGCGGGGCGGCGGGTGCCGTGCCCTGCCCCGTCTCATTCTTTCCACAGCCGGCCAGCGCCAATGCGCCCGCCACGCCCATAGCCACGGCAAGCAGCTTGCCCCTGCGCATGGATCAATCCCCTGACTTTTTCGAAGTTGGGGGAAGAATGACAAGTTATTTGTCAGACGACTTGCAGAATCTTGCGATGACAGCGGAAATTTCCAGCAAGGCTGCCATTTTTCTGCCGGGAAACAATGTGTGCGCCCCATCACAGACGGGGGCCGATTCATGTTGCAGCGCACACTGTTCATTAAACTGGCTGGCCGGCCGCGCTTTCAGGAAAAAGCCCTTGGAAAACAAGGCTGAAGAGAAAACGGCCCGCCGGGAGGGGCGGGCCGTGGAGCATCAGGCGGGGCGGGTCACATGGCCCATTTTGCGGCCGGCCTTGGCCTCCCCCTTGCCATAAAGGTGCAGCCGCGCCCCCGGTTCGGCCACCAGGGCGGGCCAGTTATCGGCATCGCTGCCGATCAGATTGGTCATGACACAGGGGGCGCGCAGCCGGGTGGAGCCCAACGGCAGGCCGCAGACGGCCCGCACGAGCTGTTCAAACTGGCTGGTCTCCGCAAACTCGATGGTCCAATGACCGGAATTATGCGGACGCGGGGCCATTTCATTGACCAGCACCCGACCGTCGCGGGTGACAAACATCTCCACCGCCAGCAGGCCGATAACACCCAACGCCTCTGTCAGGGCCAGCGCCGTCCGCGTCGCCTCCGCCGCCACATCATCGCTGACATTGGCGGGCACGGTGCTGGTATCCAGGATGCCATCCTTATGCCGGTTTTCCACCACCGGATAGGCTGCCATCTGCCCATCATGGCCGCGCGCCACGATGACGGAGACCTCACAGGCGAAATCGACAAAGCCTTCCAGCACCGCCATATCGGTGCCCAGCGCGGCCCAGGCGGCCGCCAGATCGGTATCGGCGGCTATCCGCACCTGACCCTTGCCGTCATAGCCCATACGGTTGGATTTCAGGATCGCCGGCACCCCCAGCTCCGCCACCGCCTGTTTCAAGGCGGCGACACTGTCCACGGCGCGGAAAGGGGCGGTGCCCAGGCCCAGACCATTGGCGAAATTCTTTTCCGCCAGCCGTTCCTGCGCCACCGCCAGGACGGCGGCACCGGGATGCACGGCAACATGGCGGGAGAGGAATTCCACCGTCTCCGTCGGCACATTCTCCCATTCCAGGGTGACGACGGCGACGTCATCAGCAAAGCGCGACAGGGCGCGGCGGTCATGCCAGCCGGCCTGGGTGTGGCTGGCCACCACCTGACCGCAGGAACTGTCCATGCCCTCCGGCGCGAAGACATGCACCTTATAGCCCAAGCGGGCGGCGGCCAGCGCGGTCATGCGGCCCAACTGGCCGGCACCGAGCATACCGATGACGGAGCCGGGGGGAATCATCGTCATATGAGGGCCCTCAGGAAAGCCGGGATCAAACGGGATCGTCGACCGGAATGTCGGCAACGCTATCGGTCTGGCGCGCACGCCACGCCGTCAGCCGTGCATCCAGATCCGGGTCGGACAAGGCCAGGATGGATGCGGCCATCAGGCCGGCATTGATGGCCCCGGCCTTGCCGATGGCCAGCGTGCCCACCGGCACGCCGCCGGGCATCTGCACGATGGACAGCAGGCTGTCCTGCCCCTTCAGCGCGTGACTTTCCACCGGCACACCCAGCACCGGCAGCGTGGTCATGGATGCGGCCATGCCCGGCAGATGGGCGGCACCGCCGGCACCGGCGATGATCACCTGCACCCCGCGCCCCTTGGCGCCGGTGGCATAATCATAAAGCCGCTGCGGCGTGCGGTGGGCGGAAATGATGCGCGCCTCAAACGGCACGCCAAGATCAGCCAGCACATTGGCGGCATGTTTCATCGTGGCCCAGTCAGACTGGCTGCCCATGATGATGCCAACAGGCACCTTGGCATCGGTGGAAGAGATGTTGCTGGACAAGGTACCGGCTCCCTAATCACCGATCGGGTCTTGGAAGCGGCGGATTATAGGCAGCAGCGGGCCCGAAACAACCGCCGGACATGCAACGCCGCCCGGCAGAAAAGCGGGTAAATCAGGCGATGATATCCGGCACCAGCTGGCTTTCCAGCCGGGCGATCAAATCCTTCAGCAAAAGCTTGCGCTTCTTCAGCCGCTGAATCTGCAACTGATCCAGGGGAGCCTGACCGGCCAGACGCTGGATGATATCGTCCAGGTCACGATGCTCCATACGGAGCGTCGCCAGCTTCTCCTTCAGCGCATGTTGCTCGTTCATCGGGTTCCGCGTCGCACGTCAATCTCAGGCGATCCAGCGCCCGGGCGACTGCATATCACAAAACGCCGTGCGGGTGGTGAACGCAATTTCAAAACGGGAGCCTTGACCAGAGCGGCGGCCGGACAGGGTCAGGAACCGACATGCGGATCGGCCGCCATGCGGGCCAAAGGCAGCAGATCGGTCCAGCCATAGGCCACCTCTGACAGGCGCTGGCCGGCAAAGCTGATCGGCTGTTCGGCCAGCAGCACCCCGCCCATCCGTTCATAAAAGAACCGACTGGGATTGTCGCGCAGCACCCAGACCACGGCCGTGTGCAACCCGGCCCCCAGCAGATCCTGCGCCATCGCCCCCAGCAGGCGCCGCCCCCAGCCGCGCCCATGCACATGATCGGCCAGATAGACGGCATAGAATTCCCCGCCATAGCCGGCAAGGCTGGTGCGCTGCGGCCCGCAGGAGGCAAAACCGACAATCGCCTGCCCCTCCCCCTGCACCACATAGGTGCGCCGCGCCCGCACGCCGGAGGAGAGCAGCGCCCGCCAGCGGCGGGAATGGGTATCGACAGACAGGCTGATCAGATAATCGTCCGGCAACATGCCGGCATAGGTCGACCGCCAGCTATCGACATGCACAGCCGCGATGCCAGCGGCATCGGCTGGCTGGGCGGGACGGATCAGCGGCGTTGTGGCCATGGGCGGACCTCCGGGCAAGCCAGACCAGAACCATATGCTGCCCCAGATTCGCCCATCTGACCAGCCCCGCCAGCAGGGAGCGACACCTCTTCGCGGACACTGCGCATTGACAAGTGCGGCCGGGTGCGGCTGGATTGGCGCAACAAAGCGAGACGAGAGAAACCAAGATGACGATCGAGGAACGCAGGGCCGTGCATCTGCGCATCACGGGCAAGGTGCAAGGTGTGTGGTATCGCGGCTGGACCGTGGAACAGGCGCGGTTGCGCCAGTTGGATGGCTGGGTGCGCAACCGGACCGATGGCAGCGTGGAGGCCGTGCTGGCCGGCCAGGGATCGGACATCGACGCCATGCTGGATGCCTGCTGGCAAGGCCCGCCCTCGGCCAAGGTGATCAATGTTCAGGTGACGGAGGCCGACGATCCTGGCCTGATCGGCTTTGACCAACGGTCTGACGCCTGAGCGAGCGATACCTGACAGCGCTTATTGATCGCCGGCCAGACAGCCATGTTCCACCGATTGCGCCGCCAATTCCTGGAACTGCGCCAGATAGCGCCCATCCACGGCGATGTTGGGATCACGGATCGTATCGGCATTCAACTGCCGCATCTGACTGTTGATCCGGTCACAGGGGCTGGTGCAGGCACCAAGCCCCAGCAGAGCCGTCACCAGCAAAAACGGCCCAGGCCGCAGGGCGAGAAGGGAGCGGGAAAGTGGGCGGTGCATCATCACACGCTTCTGACAAAGGGAAAAATTCAGGCTGACCCTGAACCGATCCCCCGGCCAAAGCACGGCCGCATGGTGACGGGATTGCGGCAGAAAGCCCCGTCACCCCCGCCCGATCATCAATAACGGCGGATCAAACCGACCAGCCGACCCTGCACATTCACCCGATCTGCGCCAAAAACGCGGGTTTCATAGGAGGGGTTGGCCGGTTCCAGCGCAATGGAGTTACCCTTACGGCGCAGCCGCTTCAGCGTCACTTCCTGTTCATCCACCAGGGCCACCACGATGGTGCCATTCTCTGCCATGTCGCAGCGCTGGATGATCACCGTATCCCCATCCAGAATCCCGGCCTCCACCATACTGTCGCCGGCCACTTCCAGCGCATAATGGTCGCCGGTGGCCAGCAGGGTGGCCGGCACCTCAATGCTGGCGGAACTGTCGCGCATCGCCTCAATCGGCAAGCCGGCGGCGATCCGGCCATAAAGCGGCAGCGACACCGCCTCCGCATCATTGCCATTGGCCGAGCGGCCGGGCAGCGCGCCGCGGAAATCCCCCCGGATGACATTGGGCTTGAACTTGGACTCTGCCGCCACCGGGGCGGCGGCGGCCTTGGCAGCGCGCGGGACCGGCGGTTCCGGCAGGCGCAGCACCTCCAGCGCGCGGGCGCGATGCGGCAGGCGGCGGATGAACCCCCGCTCCTCCAGCCCGGTGATCAGACGATGGATACCGGATTTGGACTTCAGCCCCAGCGCATCCTTCATTTCATCGAACGAGGGGGAGACGCCGCCTTCATTCAGCTTCTCATTGATGAAGATCAGCAATTCCTGTTGCTTGCGCGTCAGCATCGTTACCCCTCGCCGCTTTCCGGATGCCCTGAACGGTTTCCCGCCAAACTCCCGCAATCATATAGAACAATCCCGGAACGTCAACCGGATGTTCCGTCTTGGTTCCAATTTCTTGCAAACGTTGGCATCGGGATGCGGCGGGGAGCGGGATTTCGCGTTAAACGATCGGTGATTACAGAGCGTCCAGCGGCATGATCCGCACCCTGTCCCCCGGTGCCACCGCCGGGGCGTGGGGATCGCGCAGAATCAGACAATCGGCCCAGGCCAGCCGGCTCAACATGCCGCTATCCTGTTTCGGGAAGGGGGTCGCCACCTCCCGCCCCTGTGCATCACGGGAAAGTTTGGCGCGGATGAAATCCGCCCGGCTGTCATTGGTGCCGAGATTGCCGCCGATCAGAGCCTCGCGCGTCTCATCCGCCGTCGGCAGGCCCTGCATGGCCAGTAGCAGCGGGCGCAGGAACAGCCAGGCGCAGACCAGGGCAGAGACAGGGTTGCCGGGCAGGCCCAGCATGGGCACACCCTTGATGCGGCCGAACATCAGCGGCTTGCCGGGCCGCATGGCGATTTTCCAGAAATCCAGCTCCAGCCCCGCACTGCCCAGCACGGAACGGACAAGATCATGTTCACCGACCGAAGCGCCGCCGATGGTCACCAGCAGGTCGGTGCCGCTGGCAGCGGCGGCCAGTTCGGCCAGACTGTCACGGTTGTCGCCGGCAATGCCCAGATCCACCGCCTCCCCACCCAGCTGGCGCACCAGGGCACAGAGCGCCAGGGAGTTGGAGCTGACAATCTGTCCCGGTGCCAGCGTATCGCCGGGCATCACCACCTCATCCCCCGTGGCGAGGATGGAGACGCGGGGACGGCGGCGCACTTTCAGCCAGGGCACATTCATGGAGGCCGCCAGCGCCAGATCGCGCACGGTCAACCGCCGCCCGGCCGGCACACCCACATCACCGATGCTGAAATCCTGCCCCGCCGGGCGTATCCAGCGGCCCGGCCCACCACCATCCCTTAACGTGACGGTGGCGCCGTGATCGTCCGCATCCTCCTGCACCACCACCGTATCGGCCCCATCGGGCAGCGCCCCGCCGGTGAAAATCCGCACTGCCTGCCCCGGCCCCACCGTACCGGCAAAGGGCCGCCCCGCCGGCGCTTCCCCGATGCGGGTCAAGGTCACCGGGAACGTGGCGATATCCGCCGTGCGCACGGCCCAGCCATCCATGGCCGAAACGGCCGTCGGCGGATGCGTCACCCGCGCCACCACATCGGCGGCCAGCACCCGGCCCAGCCCCTGGGTCAGGGGCACCTGTTCCGCCGGCAGCGGCTGGATATTGGCCAGGATACGGGCGCGGGCTTCGGAAAGGGGGATCATGGTGCGGCCCTATCTGTCAGATCGACGGCTTAGAGTGGGTCCGGTTTAGTTGGAATTCGGAAATGGTTCTCACTGCCGTCACCCCGGCGCAGGCCGGGGTCCAGTTTCGTAGAGCAACGCGCTTGTGACCCTGGACCCCGGCCTGCGCCGGGGTGACGGTGTAGGTTGATCCAACCTAACCCTTACAAACTCTAATCCTCCTGCGGCCCTACATAAATCCCGCTCTTGCCGCCTTCCTTATAGGCAAGCTGGATGGCACCGATCACCATGCCCTTATCCACCGCCTTGCACATGTCATAGATGGTGAGCGCTGCAACGGACACCGCCGTCAGCGCCTCCATCTCCACGCCCGTGCGGCCTTTCAGTTTCACGGTGGCGCTGATTTCTACCTTCGATCCCGCCTCATCCAAGGTGAAATCCACCGACACTTTGGACAGGGCCAGCGGGTGGCAGAGCGGGATCAGATCGGCGGTTTTCTTGGCCGCCATGATGCCGGCCAGCCGCGCCACGCCCAGCACATCGCCCTTTTCCATGCCGCCGGCGCGGATCAGCGCCAGGGTTTCCGGCCGCATGGCAATATGGCCGCGCGCGTTGGCGATGCGGACCGTCTCCTCCTTGGCGGAGACATCCACCATGGCGGCGTTGCCGGCCTCATCAAAATGGGTCAGGCGGCCGGACATGGCTCAGGCTGCCGGGATGAAGGGGGTGGAGAGAAGGGCGCGGGTGGCGGCCGCCACATCGGGCTTGGCCATCAACGATTCCCCGATCAGGAAGCGCCGCGCCCCGGCGCCGGCCAGCCGCGACAGGTCAGCCGGGCTATGGATGCCGCTTTCCGCCACCAGATGCCGGCCGGCCGGCACCATGGCCGCCAGCCGTTCGGTGGTGGCCAGATCGATGGAAAGGGTCTTCAGGTTGCGGTTATTCACCCCCAGCAGACCGCCGGGCAGCTTCAAGGCCCGCTCCATCTCCGCCTCGTCATGCACCTCCACCAGCACATCCATGCCGTAGCCGGTGGCGGCATCGTAGAGGTCACGCGCCAGCGCATCATCCAGGCAAGCCATGATCAGCAGGATGCAATCGGCCCCCAGCGCCCGGCTTTCGGCGATCTGATAGGGATCGATCATGAAATCCTTGCGCAGGGCCGGCAGGTCCACGGCAGCACGGGCGGCCTGCAGGAAAGCGTCATCGCCCTGGAAATAGGGGATATCGGTCAGCACCGACAGGCAGGTGGCGCCGGCCTCCTTGTAGGCCCGCGCCAGGGTCGGCGGGTCAAAATCGGCCCGGATCAGGCCCTTGGAGGGGCTGGCCTTCTTGATCTCCGCGATCAGGGCCCAGCGCCCGTCGGCCACGGTGCGGGAGAGTGCCGCGGCGAAACCACGCGGGGCCGGTTGGGCCTTTGCCGCCTCTTCCACCAGCGCCAGGGGACGGGCGGCTTTGGCACGGGCCACATGGTCTGCCTTGTCGGCACAGATACGGGCCAGAACGTCGGGGGTGCTGTTCATTATTCGGTCACCGGAATATGGGTGATGCTGGCAAGACGCTGCAGCGCCTGGGTGGCCTGCCCGCTATCTATCGCGTCGGCCGCCTTGGCGACGCCCGCCTTCAGGTCGGGTGCGGCATCGGCCACCACAAGGGCCGCCGCTGCATTCAGCAACACAATGTCACGATAGGCCCCTTCCGCCCCGGCCAGCACGGCGCGCAGGGAGGCGGCATTTTCCTCCGGCGTGCCGCCGCGCAGATCATCGGCGGTGGCGCGGGGCAGGCCCGCATCCTCTGGCGTGATCTGGAACGTGCGCACCACGCCATGGCGCAGTTCGGCCACATGGGTGGGGCCGGTGGTGGTGATCTCATCCAGCCCGTCGCTGCCATTCACCACCCAGGCCGTCTGAGAGCCCAGATTGTGCAGCACATGGGCCAGCGGTTCGATCCACTGGCGGGCAAACACGCCCAGCAATTGCCGCCTCGCCCCGGCAGGGTTGGAGAGCGGCCCCATCAGGTTGAAGATGGTGCGTGTGCCCAGCTCCACCCGCGTCGGCCCGACATTGCGCATGGCGGTATGGTGGCGGGTGGCCAGCAGAAAGCCGATGCCGGCATCAAACAGGGCCCGGCGGACCAGGGAGAAATCAGCATCCAGGTTCACCCCCAGCGCCGACAGCACATCCGCCGCCCCCGATTTCGACGAAATGGCCCGGTTGCCATGCTTGGCCACCGGCACGCCGCAGCCGGCAATCACAAAGGCCACGGCGGTGGAGATATTATAGGTATGGGCCCCGTCGCCACCGGTGCCGCAGGTATCGATAATGCCGTCGGGTGCTTCAATGCCGATGGCCTTGGCGCGCATGGCGCGCACGGCCCCGGTGATCTCCGCCACCGTCTCCCCGCGCACACGCAGCGCCATCAGGAAGCCACCCATCTGGGACGGCGTGGCATTGCCCGACATGATGATGGCGAAGGCATGTTCGGCCTCCGCCTCGCTGAGACTGGCACCGGTGGCGACCTTCGCCAGCAGTGCCTTGAAATCGCCCATATCGCCGGTCATCGGCCCCCGCCTTCAGGCAACGGTGCGCAGGCGGGGCCCGCGCGTGATGTTGGCCAGATCCAGGAAATTATCCAGGATCTTGTGACCATTCTCAGACGCGATGCTTTCCGGGTGGAATTGCACGCCATGGATGGGCAGCGTCTTGTGTGACAGCGCCATGATCATCCCATCATCCAGCCATGCCGTGCTTTCCAGACAATCGGGCAGCGTCTCCTTCTCCACGATCAGGGAATGGTAGCGCGTGGCCTGGAACGGGCTGGGCAGCCCCTGCATCAGGGTGCGGCCTTCGTGAAACACCGTGCCCATCTTGCCATGCATCGGCTGGGGTGCGCGCACCACCTTGCCGCCGAAGGCCTGGCCGATGGCCTGGTGCCCCAGGCAGACACCCATCAGCGGAATCTTATGCGCAGCCGCAGCATGGATCAGCGGCAGGCAGATGCCGGCCTTGTCCGGGTCACAGGGGCCGGGCGACAGCACAATGGCCTGCGGCTTCAGCTCCAGCGCCTGTTCCAGCTTCAGCGCGTCGTTGCGCCACACCTGCACATCAGCGCCCAATTCGCCCAGGTAATGCACCAGATTCCAGGTGAAACTGTCGTAATTGTCGATGAACAGCAGCATGGCAGAACTCATCAGCCTGATTGACGCGCCCCCTTGGCGCGGGCGCACAGCCTATAGGCAGAAGCGGATCATTTCCAGCCCACGCCGCGTTTTAAGCCCCGTTACCGGGCGCTGCCCGCCCTGCGGTCACAGCATTGCGGCAGATCGCCTTTTGTTCCATTACTGGCGGCACGCCATCCCCACTCTATGGCAACGGACCCTTCGCGCATGACAAGCCCCCGCCGCCCCAACGGCCCCCGTGTTCGCCCGCCGCGCTTTTCTGCCGGCCCCCGCAAGGGTGGTGGCGGCCGTTCCCGTGCCAAGCCCGCCGGGGGTTTGCGCGGATGGTGGACGCGGTTGAGCCAGGGGCGGCGCTTGCTGTCCGGCCTGGGATTCGCCCTGGTGCTGGGTGGCGGGCTGTTCCTGCTGCTGCAACCCCATGGCGGCTATCGCCCGGTTTCCGCCGGCCCTGCCCTGACCCCGGCAGAGGAAATGGCCGATGCCGAGGGTGAGGATGAAGGCACCGAAGCCGTTGATGAGGACGCGGCGGAACGGGCCGGCGTGCCGCAACTGCCCGGCAAGGCCCCTGCCATACCGGAAAAGCCCGCCCCGCAGGCCGCCGCCCCCGCAGCGCCGAAACCCGTTGAGGCCCAGCCGGCACCGGTGCCAACGCCCGCACCCACCGCCCCCACCACCCAGGTGGCAGCATTGCCCCGCCTGCCCCAGCCCCTGCCGGCCAAGCCATCCCCGCCCGCCGGCACCCCCGCCTGGCAGCATTACGCCCGCCCGGCCCCCGCCCCGGACGGGCGACCGCGCATTGTCATCGTCATTGATGATATGGGGTTGGACCGCAAACGCAGCGACAAGGTGGTGGCGCTGGATGGCAACCTGACGCTGGCCTGGCTGCCCTATGCCCGCGACCTGCCACAGCAGACCCAGCAGGCCCATGCCAGGGGCCATGAATTGATCGTGCATATGCCGATGGAACCATCGGGCAAGGAAGATCCCGGCCCCGGCGCGCTGCTGACCCGGTTCGGGGAAACCGAGCTGCGCCAGCGGCTGGCCGCCAACCTGTCCGCCTTCACCGGGTTCGTTGGCATCAACAATCATATGGGCAGCCGCTTCACCGCCGACCGGGACGACATGGCCATTGTGCTGTCGGAATTGTCGGCGCGCGGCCTGATGTTCCTGGACAGCCGCACCACACCGGACAGCAAGGCCGCCCCGCTGGCCGCCCATTATAATGTGCCGATTCTGGCCCGTGACGTGTTCCTGGACCATGTGATGACGCCGGATGCCGTGGCCAAATCGCTGGCCCAGGTGGAGGCCATTGCCCGGCGCAAGGGGGTTGCGATTGCCATCGGCCATCCGCATGATGTCACCATCGGTGCCTTGATGAAGTGGCTGCCGACGCTGGAGGCCAAGGGATTCCAGCTGGTGCCCCTGACAGCCGTGCTGCCGGCCGGCCCGCGCCTGAACGGCTGACGCCCCCGCCCGTCCGGCAGCTTTGCCGGACTGGGTTGCGGGGAAGTTGCGGGTTAAATGTGGCGGCGCGATTGACTCCGCGCACCTTCACCACTATACAACGCGCTTCGTTCAAGCCGTCCGTTTTCCAGACCGGAGTAAGTACCGTGAAGCGTCCCTTCCAGCCGAGCAAGATCGTGCGCGCCCGCCGTCATGGCTTCCGTGCCCGCATGGCCACCGTCGCCGGCCGCAACATCATCAACAAGCGCCGCGCCCAGGGCCGCAAGCGCCTGTCTGCCTAAGGGTATTTGTTGGCATGGCACCCCAGGCCGGGAAAAAGGTCGGCCGCTTGAAAAAGCGGCCTGAGTTCCTGGCCGTTGCGGGTGCCAAGCGCAAATGGGCGACAGCGGGCCTGATTGTTCAGGCCCGCGCCCATGATGACCGGCAGCATCCTGATCCCGGCCAGCCGGCGATCCGAATCGGTCTTACCGCCAGCAAAAAGGTCGGTGGCGCGGTTGAACGAAACCGCGCCCGTCGTCGTTTGCGGGCGGCTCTGGCCGAGGTGCTGGCCCCCCATGCCAAGGCCGGGCACGATTACGTGCTGGTGGCGCGGGGGGAAACCGTGCATCGCCCCTATGCGGCGCTGAAGGATGATCTGGCCCAGGCCCTGAAAAGGCTGAAGCTGTGGCGGGACAAGCCGGGGGATGTGCCCCGTGTACCGCCCCGG
Organism: Niveispirillum sp. BGYR6; assembly: GCF_027568365.1. Lineage (NCBI taxonomy): Bacteria > Pseudomonadati > Pseudomonadota > Alphaproteobacteria > Rhodospirillales > Azospirillaceae > Niveispirillum > Niveispirillum sp. BGYR6. The sequence goes on from NZ_JANLNL010000002.1 coordinate 703,625, forward strand.
TCAAAGCCGGCCAAGGAGCAGTGCGAATGAGCCCGGCGGCTTGGCTGCTCCGGGCTTTTGTGCATTTCTACCGCTGGTTCATCTCGCCCCTGCTGGGGCCGCGCTGCCGTTTTCAGCCCACCTGTTCGGCCTATGCGCTGGAAGCGCTGGCCCGCCATGGCGCCATCAAAGGCGGCTGGCTGGCCCTGCGGCGCATCGCCCGTTGCCATCCCTGGGGGGAATCGGGTTATGACCCGGTGCCCCCCGTGGGCAGCAGGGCGTCCCCACCGGGGCGTCAGGCGCACAGGGCGGGTGGAAATTGTTGCGGCGGGCATTGATTGCCCGCCCATTTCATGTGAGGAACCTGGGGCCCCGGCCCCATCCGATTTTGCCCTTTGGCGGAACCTGGAACACGCACCCATGACGGATCAGAAGAACCTTATCCTGACCATCGTGATTTCGATCGCGATCCTGTTCGGGTTCCATTTCTTCTATGAGCGGCCGCGACAGCTGGCCGCCCAGGCGGAATTCCAGCGCCAGCAGGCGCTGCAGGCCGATACCACGCCGCAGCCGGCCACCACGCCCGGCGCCCTGCCGGGTGCTGCCGCTGATGCCAGCACAGTGCGCGACCGCGCCGCCGTGCTGGCCGACAATGGCCGTATCGCCCTGTCCACCCCCAGCCTGCATGGCTCCATCAGCCTGCGCGGCGGCCGGATCGACGATCTGACCCTGGCCAAGTACAAGACCACCACCGACAAGAACAGCCCGGAAGTGGTGCTGCTCTCGCCGCTGGGCGCGTCTGACCCCTATTTCGCTGAATTCGGCTGGGTGCCGGCCAGCGGCCAGACGGTTACCCTGCCCAAGGGTGACAGCGTCTGGACCGCCAGCAGCGACAAGCTGGCCCCCGGCCAGCCGGTGACGCTGAGCTTTGACAATGGCCAGGGCCTGGTGTTCGAACGCACCATCGCCGTGGACGAGAACTATATGTTCACCGTCACGGAGCGGGTGCGCAACCAGACCGGTGAGCCGGTCAGCCTCTACCCCTATGGTTTTGTGCAGCGCCGGGGCACCCCGCATGAAGCGGGCATGTATATCCTGCATGAAGGCCCGCTGGGCGTGCTGAACGGCACGCTGAAGGAATTCAAGTACAAGAACCTGAAGGAAGACGGCAAGACCGAGACGCTGTCCTCCACCGGCGGCTGGATCGGCATTACCGACAAATATTGGCTGGTCAGCCTGATCCCCGACCAGAAGACGGATATTGAGGCCCGCGTGCTGCACCAGCGCGTCGGCACCGATCTCTATCAGGTGGATTTCCGTGGCACCCAGGCCCTGACCGTGGCCCCCGGTACCACGGCGGAAACCACCCACCGGCTGTTCGCCGGTGCCAAGGTGGTGAACCTGCTGGACCAGTATAGTGAGAAGCTGGGCATCGCCGATCTGAACTATGCCATCGACTGGGGCTGGTTCTATTTCCTGACCATTCCGTTCTTCCACGCGCTGGATTTCCTGGGCCGTGCCCTTGGCAATTTCGGTCTGGCCATCCTGGCATTCACCGTCGTGCTGCGCCTGGCTTTCTTCCCGATCGCCAACAAGCAGTATCAGGCGTTCGCCAAGATGAAGAAGCTCCAGCCCAAGATGGAGGAGCTGAAGAAGAAGCATGGGGATAACCGCGAAGCCCTGTCCATGGCGATGATGGCGCTGTATCGGGAGGAGAAGGCCAACCCGCTGTCGGGCTGCCTGCCGATCCTGTTGCAGATCCCGGTCTTCTTCGCGCTCTACAAGGTTCTGTATGTCACCATCGAAATGCGCCATGCGCCCTTCTATGGCTGGGTGCATGACCTGTCGGCTCCCGATCCGACGACCCTGTTCAACCTGTTCGGTCTGATCCCGTGGGATCCGCCCAGCATGTTGCATATCGGTGTCTGGCCGCTGCTGATGGGCGTGACCATGTACCTGCAGCAGAAGCTGAACCCGTCCAACCCGGACCCGGTGCAGCAGAAGGTGTTCATGCTGCTGCCCTTCGTCTTCACCTATATGATGGCCAGCTTCCCTGCCGGTCTGGTGATCTACTGGACCTGGTCCAACCTGCTGTCGATCTTGCAGCAGTGGTTCATCATGCGCCGGATGGGTGTGAAGGCATCCTGAGGCTAAGCGGAACATCACGCCGCTTCCAACGGCTCCTTCCGTCATCCCGGCCTTCGCCGGGATGACGGAAAATGCCAATAATCGAAGTATGAGAATCCCCCCCGGTCCCGTACCGGGGGTCTTTGTTTTATGAAGTACCGCTGTTCCCCCGCGTGAAGGAGTATTCCCCCATGGCCAAACCGCTGACCATCACACCCAGCCTGATGGGCGACCTGTCGGAAGCCGAGATCGAGGCAGGCCGCCTGCTGTTCGCACGGGAATGCGACTTCTTCTGGGGCGCAGAGGCTGCCACCACCTTGCCGGAAGCCGTGCTGCCGGAAATCTGCTTTGCCGGCCGGTCCAATGTCGGCAAGTCGTCGCTGGTCAATGCCCTGACCGGCCGCAAGACCCTGGCCCGCACCAGTCAGACGCCGGGGCGGACCCAGCAGCTCAATTTCTTCAATCTGGGCAGCCGGCTGGTGCTGGTGGATATGCCGGGCTATGGCTATGCCCAGGTGTCCAAGGAGCGGTCAGCCGCCTGGACCGATTTCATCCGCGCCTATCTGCGCGGCCGCGTGACGCTGAAACGCGCCCTGGTGCTGGTGGATGCCCGCCATGGCCTGAAGCCGCATGACGTGGACATGATGAAGATGATGGATGAAACCGCCGTCGGCTATCAGATCGTGCTGACCAAGGCCGACACGCTGAAGACCGGCGGGGTGGAGCGCATCCGCGAACAGGTGGCCGTGGCGCTGAAGAAGCATGGTGCCGCCCATCCGGAGGTGCTGGCCACCTCGTCAGAAACCGGCCTGGGCATCCCCGAACTGCGCGCCTTCCTGACGCGCATGGCCGAACCGGCGGTAGGGTGAGAACAAGGGGGCCGGGCGGGCCCCCTTGCTGTATCAGCGCTCAAAGATAGCGCGCCTCAAGATGTGCCTTGAAAATGCCGGCATCCAGCCGCTTGCCGGTGGCATTCAGCAGTAATTCACCGGGCGAATAGCGGCGCCCCCAGCGGTGCACATTCTCCCCCAGCCAGCCGATCAGGGGGCCAAACTCGGCCCGGCCGATCTGTGCATCCAGATCGGGCAGCGCCTTGCGGGCGGCATCGAACAGTTGGGCGGCCATCATCGCCCCCAGCGTATAGGTGGGGAAATAGCCCCACAGCCCGCAGGGCCAATGCACATCCTGCATACAGCCCAGTGCATCATCCGGCGGGGTGACACCCAACAGATCGCGCATTCTCTGGTTCCAGGCCTCGGGCAGATCGGCCAGATCAAGCCCGCCCTCAATCATCGCCTGTTCCAGCCGCCAGCGCAGGATGACATGGGCCGGATAGGTCACCTCATCCGCATCGACCCGGATGAAGCTGCGCTCCACCCGGCGGAAGCGACGGCGCAGATTATCGGCCGACCAGGCCTCCCCTTCCCGGCCGAAGCTGCGGGCCAGCAGCGGCGCCAGCCAGGCCAGGAAGGCCGGATGCCGCCCCACCTGCATGTCAAAACTCAGGCTCTGGCTTTCATGCACACCCAGGCCCCCGGCCTGCCCGACCGGCTGCGACGCCCAGGCCGTCGGGCGACCCATTTCATAGAGCGCGTGGCCAGCCTCATGCAGGCTGGATTTCAACGCCTTGAAGAAATTATCCTCATCAAAGCGGGTGGTGATGCGCACATCCCCCGTAGCCCCGCCACAGAAGGCGTGCAGTGACTGGTCGATACGGCCGGTGAAGCCAAGCCGCTCCGCCAGCTCGGTGACCAGCCGGCGCTGGGTCTCGATGGGGAACGGACCCTCATAGGGTTCTGGCGCCGGCTCGGCCGCCTGCCGCTCCTCCACCCGCGCCAGAAAGCCGGGCAGGAAAGCAGCGTAGTCATCGAAGACCGGGCCGAAATCCGCCACCTTGCTGCCCGGTTCATATTGCCCGTGCAGCGCATCATACAGCCCGCAGCCCAGCACCCCGGCATAGGAAGCCGCCAGTTCCCGCTGGCGATCCAGCACCACCCGCAGGGAGGGCAGCAGCAGGCTGAAATCCTTCTCTGCCTTGGCGGTGCGCCAGATCATCTCGCAGTGAGAGGCGGCGCGGGCATTGGCCTCCACCAGATCGGCGGGGACGGCGCGGGCCAGCAGCACCTCCCGCCGCATCTCCGCCAGATTAGCCCGCTGCCAGCCATCCAGATCGGCATTTTCCGCCGCGGCCAGCCAGTCCGGCAGCTTTTCATCCAGCAAGGCCGCATGGATCACCCCTTCCAGGGCCGCCAATTGTTCGGCCCGCGCAGGGGAGGCAGCAGGCGGCATCATGGTGCGGCTATCCCAGTTCAGGATACCCAGTGCCCCCTGCAGGGCGGAACGGCGGGCGAAATGGGCCTCCAGGGCGCGATAGGCGTCGATCATGCGGTCGGGTCATTCCTGCGACGAAAACTCGCCGCAAGATAAACCCCGACCAGGGTGAGTGCCAGCCCATACCAGGTGAGCGCATAGGAGAGATGGTCGTTCTTAACCTTCAGGATAGTACGGCCGCCGATGGGATAACCGCCCGGATTGGGCGTGGCATCGGCCTGCAGCACCAGGGGCGCCAGCCCCGGCACAGCGGCGAAACGCGCCAGCGCCGGCAGGTCGAACCAGTACCAGTCATTGCGGGCCGGATCATTTTCCGGCTGCATCCAGGCGCGCGGCTCCGGCGCGCGCAGGATACCGGTGATGGTCACCTCCCCCGCCAATTCCCCGGCCGCCCGGCTGGCCGGATCGCGCTTGTCGAGTGGAATCCAGCCGCGATCCACCAGCACAATGCCGCCACCATCGCTGCGCACCAGCGGCGTCAGCACATGCAGACCGGGCAGCATCCGCCCATCGGGGCCGGGATAGAGCCGGGGGCCGATCAGGGCTTCTTTTTCGTGCATAAATTGGCCGGTCACAAAGGCGCGGCGATAATCCCAGGCGGCGGGATCGGCCACCAGGGCCGGCAGGGCCACCGGATCCGCCGTCATCCCCGCCTCAATCCGCGCCAGAAGATCGGTCTTCCAGTGCAGCCGCTGCACCTGCCAAGTGCCCAGCCCCACCGGAATGACAAACGCCACCAGGGTGGCAAGCGTAGGGATCAGGCGGGGGCGGAATTGGCGCGACATGGGGTTGTTCACAAAGGTCAGGGGCGGCTATTCCCCCGCCTCCCCATCAAAGGAATCACGGCGATAGCCATATTGCAGGGCGATGGTAACACCCTTGGCCGGGCGCAACATCCCCAGTGTCGCCCCCATGATCACCGGCACCCAGATCAAGGCGTGCAGCCAGAGCGGCCAATCCACCTTCAAGGAGATGATCAGCGCCGCCGGCACAATGGTGAAGCCCAGAATGAAGATCAGAAAAACCGCCGGGCCGTCACCACTGTCGTGGTGGGCCATTTCCAGCCCGCACACCGAACATTGGTCGACGACCCGCATGAAGCCGGTATAGAGCCGGCCCTTGCCGCAGCGCGGGCACCGGCAAGCCAGACCCGCGCGCAACAGGAAAGAGAGTTTCTGTTCCAACGGGGCAGCGCCGATCAATGCGCCGCCACCCACTTGCCACCCGCACCCCACCAATAGATGGAGATGAACAGGAACAGCCAGACCACGTCGACGAAATGCCAGTACCAAGCCGCCGCCTCAAAGCCGAAATGGCTCTGCGGGGTGAAATGGCCCTTCTTGGTGCGGAAATAGCAGACCGCCAGGAAGACAGTGCCGACAAAGACATGGAAGCCATGGAAGCCGGTGGCCATGAAGAAGGCCGAGGAATAGACATTCTCGCCAAAGCCAAAGGCGGCATGGCTGTATTCGTACATCTGGAAACCAGAGAAGACGATACCCAGCAGCACGGTGATACCGAGCGCACGGGCCGCCTCCGGCATCTTGTTCTCAATGATGGCGTGGTGCGCCCAGGTGACCGTGGTGCCGGACAACAGCAGGATCACCGTCATCAGGAACGGCAGGTCGAACGGGTTGAACGGCGTGATGCCATGCGGCGGCCAGACCCCGCCCGTCGCCTCGACGCGGGCATATTGGATGGCCTCGCCATAGAACAGGCTGGCATCGAAGAAAGCCCAGAAGAAGGCGGCAAAGAACATCACCTCTGAGGCGATGAACAGCGACATGCCATAGCGCAAGCCGATCTTCACCACCGGGCTGTGCGCCTTTTCGACCACCGATTCCTTGATGATGTCGCGCCACCAGCCGAACATGCAGCCCAGCACGGCGGTCAAGCCGGCGGCCAGCAGGTACCAGCCATGGTGATGGAACTGCATGACAGCCCCCACCGCCAGCAAGCCGGCGGCAAAGGAGCTGAGCAGCGGCCAGGGGCTGGGATTGACCAGGTGATAGGGCTGGGGAATGCCTTCCGTCGGAACGCCACCAGCTGCATGGGCCTTGATGTCAGCCATCTCTCTAATCCCTCGACTCTTGAAATCGGTCGTACATTGATTGATCGCGGGCACAGGTCATTGCTGCCGGCCCGTCATGGCGCTCTCCGCCCCCGCCCCGGCGGTGGACGTCGCCTCCCCTTGCCGACCAGCATTCCCCTCCCCCGCAGGGGGCAGGGCCGCGCTCTGGTCGGCGGCGCGGAAAAATGTGTAGGACAGCGTGATGGTCTTCACGTCATCCAGCTCCGGATCATCGGCAATCGCCGGATCAACATAGAAATAGACCGGCATCTCCACCGACTGGCCGGCTTCCAGCCGCTGTTCGGTGAAACAGAAGCATTGGATCTTCTGGAAATAGATGCCCGCCTTGTCCGGCGTCACGTTATAGGCGGCCGTTCCTGTCACAGCCCGGCTTTCGCGGTTATGCGCGTGGTAATGAACGGTCGCCGGCTCCCCCACCCGCACCTGGATGGAGCGGGTTTCGGGTTTGAAATCCCAGCCGATGGAATTGTTCACATCCGCGTTGAAACGGATTTCCATCACCCGATCCAGCACCCGCTCCGACGCGCCCTTGGCCACCTGGGTAGTGCCGCCGAAGCCCGTCACCCGGCAGAACAGGCTGTAAAGCGGGACCGAGGCGAAGGACAGCCCGACCATGCTGGCAACCAGCAGGCCCAGCCCCACCGCCATCCGGGCGTTACGCTGTTGCGGGGTGCGGGGCTGCTTCATGGGAAGCTGCCCCCGCTCATCCGGATCATTGCCACGAAATAAACCAGGACGACGAAACCCAGCAGTGTCGCCAGCGTGGCCAGATTCTTGCCCCGCTGACGGCGATGCACCTCTGTATCGGCGCCATGGCGGCGGGCGGGCTTCTGGGTCATTTCGATACCGTCAATCGTCATTGTCTTGTGTTTCCTCACGTTGCCAGATGGTCGCCGATCAGCAGGGCGAACAGCAGGAACAGATAGAGGATGGAAAAGGCGAACATGCGCTTGGCCGGCTTGTGATCCTGGCTGCGCAGGGTGGCGATGGCACAGGCCACGAACAGCCCCCCCAGCACCAGCGATCCCGCCAGATAAGCCAGCCCGCCAATCCCCAGGAAGTAGGGCGCAGTGGCCAGCGGCAGCAGGATCAGCGTGTAGATCAGCATCTGCCGCTTGGTTTCTGCCTCCCCGGCCACCACCGGCAGCATCGGCACACCGGCGTGCTGGTAATCCAGCCGGCGGAAGATGGCCAGTGCCCAGAAATGCGGCGGCGTCCAGAAGAAGATCAGCGCGAACAGCACGATGGAAGCGATGGAGACTTCCCCCGTCGCCGCAGCCCAGCCAATCATCGGCGGGAAGGCGCCAGCCGCCCCACCGATGACGATGTTCTGCGGCGTGCGCCGCTTCAGCCACATGGTGTAGATGAAGATGTAGAAGGCCGAGGCTAGGGCCAGCAGCCCCGCCGCCACCCAGTTCAGCGCCAGCCCCATCAGGGCCACGGAGGCGATGGTCAGCACGATGCCGAAGGCCAGGGCTTCGGCTGCCGGCACGCGGCCCTGGGGGATCGGCCGGCCCGCCGTGCGGTCCATCAGCGCATCAATATCGCGGTCATACCACATATTGATCGCACCGGCCGCCCCCGAGGCGATGGCGATGCACAGCACCGCCACCAGGGCCAGCAGCGGATGCAGATGGCCAGGGGCCACCACCATGCCGGCAAAACCGGAAAACACCACAAGCGACATGACCCGCGGCTTCAGCAGAGCCACATAGTCCCGCACGGAACCCCCGGCCAGCGCCGGGCCTTCCAGTGCCTCATTGTCGATCACGCCATCGGTCATTCAGGGGGTCTCTTCACATCGAACCGGATTGGCAGAGTACGGATGAAAGGGGTGTGAGGGCCGGTCCCGTCTGAAGCCGGGGCCGGCCCATCGCCTTACTTCACGCGCGGCAGGGTTTCGAACTGATGGAACGGCGGCGGGGAGGACAGCGTCCATTCCAGCGTCGTGCCACCCGTCTCCCAGTAATCGCCCGTCACCCGGCGCCCGGCGAACAGCGTGTAGATCGCCATGATGCAGAAGAAGATGGTGGAGGCAAAGGCCAGGTAGGTGCCGTAGGAGGAGACCATGTGCCAGAAATGGTAGGCCTCGTTATAGTCCGGCATCCGGCGCGGCATCCCCGCCAGGCCCAGGAAGTGCTGCGGGAAGAAGATCAGGTTGACGCCGATGAAGGTCGTCCAGAAATGCAGGTGCCCGGCCCAGGCGGGATGCTGACGGCCCGACATCTTGCCGATCCAGTAATAGTAACCGGCGAAGATGGCGAACACGGCACCCAGCGACAGCACATAGTGGAAGTGCGCCACCACATAATAGGTGTCGTGCAGCGCGATATCCATGCCGCCATTGGCCAACACCACACCCGTCACCCCACCCACGGTGAACAGGAAGACGAAGCCGATGGCCCAGACCATAGGCACTTCAAAGCTGATGGAGCCGCCCCACATGGTGGCGATCCAGGAGAATATCTTCACCCCCGTCGGCACGGCGATGATCATGGTGGCGGCGGTGAAATAGGCGCGCGTATCCACCGAGAGACCGACGGTGAACATATGGTGCGCCCAGACGATGAAGCCGACCACGCCGATGGCAACCATGGCATAGGCCATGCCCAGATAGCCGAAGACCGGCTTGCGGGAGAAGGTGGAGATGATGTGGGAGATGATGCCGAAGGCCGGCAGGATCATGATGTACACTTCGGGGTGACCGAAGAACCAGAACAGATGCTGGAACAGGATCGGGTCACCACCGCCGGCCGGATTGAAGAAATCCGTGCCGAAATTACGGTCGGTCAGCAGCATGGTGATGGCACCACCCAGCACCGGCACCGACAGCAGCAGCAGGAAGGCCGTGACCAGCATGGCCCAGGCGAACAGCGGCATCTTGTGCAGCGTCATGCCAGGCGCGCGCATGTTGAAAATGGTGGTGATGAAATTCACCGCCCCCAGGATCGACGAAGCGCCGGCCAGATGCAGGGCGAAGATGGCCATATCGACCGAGGGGCCGCTATGGTCATATTGCGCGCTGGAAAGCGGCGGATAAATCGTCCAGCCCGTCCCGGCGCCCGGCCCGACAAAGGCCGAGGAGAGCAGCAGCAGGAAGGCCGGCACGATCAGCCAGAAGCTGATATTGTTCAGGCGGGGGAAGGCCATATCCGGCGCCCCCACCATCAGCGGCACGAACCAGTTGCCGAACCCGCCAATCAGCGCCGGCATCACCACGAAGAACACCATGATCAAACCATGGGCGGTGATGAAGACGTTCCATTGCTGGCCGACATCGGCGGAGAAAGCCGTCAAATACTGAATGCCGGGATCTTGCAGCTCCAGGCGCATGATCACGGAAAACAGGCCGCCGATGACGCCGGCGATGACCGCGAAAAACATGTAGAGCGTGCCAATATCCTTGTGGTTGGTTGAAAACAACCAACGCGCCACAAAGCCCGGCTTGTGATCATGGTGATCGTGGGCATTCGCCCCGCTGACAGCACCCATGGTGTTACCCTCTCCTCCGATCCCGGTTACTGGGCGCCCGCCGCCTGGGCGAGCTGCCGGGGTTCGGACCCGTTGTTATTCAGTGCCTGCTTCTGCTGACCCAGCCATTGCTGGAAGGCTTCTTTGGAAACCGCCTCAATGGCGACTGGCATCTGGCCGTGGCCTGTGCCGCAGATTTCCGAGCACTGGCCATAGAAGACGCCTTCGCGGTTGGCGCGGAACCAAGTCTCGTTCAGGCGGCCCGGCACCGCATCCTTCTTCATGCCCAGCGAGGGGATGGCGAAGGAATGGATGACGTCGGCACCGGTCACCAGCACGCGGATATCGGTATCCACCGGGACGATAATGCGCTGGTCCACCTCCAGCAGGCGATGCTGGCCAGGCTTCAGATCCTTGTCCTCAATCATGCGGGCATCGAACGCCACACCTTCATGATCAGGATATTCGAAGGACCAGTACCATTGATGGCCGGTCACCTTGACCGTCAGTTCCGGGTTGGGCGCCTTGTCCATGAAATAGAGCAGGCGGAAGGACGGAACAGCGATCAACAGCAGGATGATCACCGGAATACCGGTCCATGCCACTTCCAGCAGCGTGTGGTGGGTGGTGGTGGACGGCACCGGGTTGGCGCGCCGGTTGAACCGGATCATCACGTAAACCAGCAAAGCCGTGACGAACAGCGCAATGGCCGTGATCGTCACCAGCAGCAGGTTATGGAAATCATGCAGCCGCTCCATCACCGGCGACGCCGCCTCCTGCATCCCCAACTGGGCGGGGGCGGGCACACCGACGAACTTCGCGGCCTCTTGGGCCATCACCGAACCGGCGGTGAAAACCGCCAGCGACAGGCCCGACAATGCGGCACCGATCTTGCGTTTGAACATCCCTCACCACTCTCGTCGTTCCGGGGATTTTGGCATCCCCTTGTATGTCAGCCGAACATCCCACCACCCCGTTCCGCTGCCGGTGGCACGAAACGGAACCGTTATGCCGATGCCCATCGTTTCGATCGGTTAATCGTTCCGGCGAGCACCTGCGATACGGGACACGCATCCAGTATAATATGCAGACCTAACGGCCCCATATATCGCCTGGGAGCATAACGCGCAAAATGCCGGCGGGGCAAGCCGCTACGCCACGCTTCTGCCATCATTCACCGGGGCAATCCGTCGCACTTGTAACGGGTTACGGGGCAAACCACCCGGTTTCAGCCGGCTTGCGCCGACAAAACGGGCAGGGAAAAATTTCCGCCCTGCGGTACGGGCATTCATCCGACACCCTTGCCGGGCTGGCTCCGTATCGCCATTCTTGCTGGGTGAAACCCGTTGTTTGAAAGCGACTCCATCCATGTCCCTGCTCTCCCTGACCGACGACATCTTCTTCCAAAAGGCCGGCCTCGACCTGGGACGGACGGAAGCACTGGTGCGCGATGCGCTGCACGGCGCCGATGATGGGGAGCTGTTCCTGGAATATGCCCAGAGCGAGAGTTTCGCCTGGGATGACGGCAAGCTGAAAAGCGCCGGCTTTGACACCACCCAGGGATTCGGCCTGCGGGCGGTTGCGGATGAGGCCACGGGCTATGCCCATGCCTCCGTCCTGACGGAGGACGCCATCCGCCGCGCCACGGCCACGGTGCAGGCCGTGCATCGCGGCCATTCCGGCGTCATGGCTGAAGCCCCCATCGGTACCAATCGCCTGCTCTATGCCAGCGACAACCCGTTGGGACTGGTGCCATTCGAAGCCAAGGTGAAGCTGCTGGCGGAGATCGATGCCTATGCAAGGGGCCGCGATCCGCGCGTGCGGCAGGTCTCCGCCTCCCTCGCTGGAGAATGGCAGGCGGTACAAATCCTGCGCGCGGATGGCACCCGCGTGGCCGATATCCGCCCGCTGGTCCGGCTGAATGTCTCGCTGGTGGTGGGCGAAGGCGACCGGATGGAGACCGGCTCCTATGGTGCTGGCGGCCGCCGCACCTATGAGGCGTTCCTGGACCCCGCCGTCTGGCGCGGCTATGTGGACGAGGCGCTGCGCGGCGCCTTGATCAACCTGTCCAGCGTTGAGGCACCGGCCGGCGAAATGCCGGTGGTGTTGGGGCCCGGCTGGTGCGGCATCCTGCTGCACGAGGCCATCGGCCACGGGCTGGAGGGCGATTTCAACCGCAAGAAGACGTCCGCTTTCTCGGGCCTGCTGGGTCAGCGGGTCGCTGCCCCCGGCGTCACCGTGGTGGATGATGGCAGCATCGAGGGGCGCCGCGGGTCGATCACGGTGGATGATGAAGGCACGCCCAGCCAATGCACCGTGCTGATCGAGGATGGTATCCTGAAGGGCTATATGCAGGACCGGCTGAATGCCCGGCTGATGGGGGTGAAACCCACCGGCAATGGCCGGCGCCAGGGTTTCTCCCATATGCCGATGCCGCGCATGACCAACACCGTCATGCGCAGCGGCGACAAGACGCCGGAGGAGATCATCGCCTCGGTAAAGCGCGGCATCTTCGCCGCCAATTTCGCCGGCGGTCAGGTGGATATTGTCTCGGGCAAGTTCGTCTTCTCCGCCAGCGAGGCCTATCTGATCGAAGATGGCAAGCTGGGCCCGGCGGTGAAGGGCGCCACCCTGATCGGTAATGGCCCCGACTCGCTGACCAAGGTGACGATGATCGGCAATGACAGTTCGATGGACCCCGGCATCGGTGTCTGCGGCAAGGCTGGCCAGGGTGTGCCGGTGGGCGTGGGCCAGCCCACCTTGCGCATCGACGGGCTGACCGTCGGCGGCACCAAGGCTGCCTGACAGAGCGGGGCAAGGCAGAGCGGCGGCCCGTTTCAGGCCGCCGCTTTCCAGATCAGGCCGGTAGCCGATACATGGCGCACAGCTTGTTGCCCGCCGGATCGCGCAGATAAGCCAGATAAAGGCTCATCGTGCCCAGGCTGCGGGGGCCCGGCGGGTCCTCACAGCTCGTCCCGCCCGCCGCGACGCCGGCGGCGTGCCAGGCATCCACCTGTTCCGCCGAAGCGGCAGCAAAACCAATTGTGCTGCCATTGGCAAAGGTGGCCGGCTCGCCATTGATTGGCTTGGTGATAGCGAAAATGCCGGTCGGCGCGCGATAGAAGACGCGGCCCTTGGGGTCATCCACACCAGGGGCGATCCCCAGCGCCGCAAAGGTGGCATCATAGAAATTCTTCGACGCCTGGATATCATGGGCACCGAGCATGACATGGCTGAACAATTCTCATCTCCCTGAAAGACACCGCCTGATGTCGGCGGTTTGTCTGTGTGATGGGATCATAGGAAGCGGGGGCCGATCGCGTCCAGGCTTCCCCATGGGCAAAACAAATAAAAAGGCCGCCGGATCGCGCCAGCGGCCTTTTCTTACTTCAGCAAGCTGTCACTGCTCAGTGCAGCTTGGCCGGCAGTTCAGCGATTGCCTGGTTGACCAGCGTGCCATCGCGGCCGGCATCCAGGTTTTCGATCAACAGCTTCTCGGTTGCGGCCACAGCGATATCAACCGCCAGTTCGCGAACCTGCTGTATCGCCTGATTTTCCGCCTGGGCGATCTTGTCCATCGCCTGCTGTTCACGACGCTTCAGCGCCACTTCCAGATCGCTGGCGGCATGGGCACGGATGCGCTGAGCCTCCTCACGGGCGGAAACCAGGATGGATTCGGCTTCCTTCAAGGCGTCGCGCTGCTTGCGCTGGAACTGGGCGAGGGCTGCCTGGGCATCCTCACGCAGCTTCTGCGCCGCTTCCAGTTCACCGGCGATGCGCTTGCCGCGCTCATCCAGCGAACCGATGATCGACTTGCCGGCCAGCTTAGCGACCAGCAGAACGAAGATTACGAAGGCAACGCCGAAGAAGAAATTGCTGTCGAAATGCATCACGCACGCTCCTTCAGCACGGCTTCAACGGCGGCTTCGGTCGTCTCCGCCGAAACGGCGACACCGACCAGACGAGAAACGGCAGCCTGGGCCGTTTCACCGGCGATGGTGCGCACATTGCCGAGCGCCACCTGCTTGGCGGCCTGGATGCGCTCCTCCGCCGTGCGGGTCCGCTGGGCCAGATCGGCCGCCAGATCGCCATTACGACGGGCGGCTTCGGCATCGGAAGCAGCAACGGCCTTGGCCATTTCCTGCTGCGCGTTGCCCCGCGCCTCGGTCAACGCCTTTTCATAGGCCTGCATGACCGCCTCGGCTTCCGCCCTCAGCGCGCTGGCCTTTTCCAGGTCGTTGGAAATCTTTTCCTGACGGGCTTCCAGCACCTCGGCCACCCGCGGCAGGGCCACCTTGGACATCAGCCAGAGCAGCAGGCCGAACGTGATGATCAGCCAGAAAATCTGCGACGCGTAGCTGGCCGGATTGAGCTGCGGCAGGCCCTTGGAATGATGCTCACCCTCAGCGGCGAGCACAGGCCCGGCCACCAGCAGAGCCATCGTCAGGGCCGACGCGGCACCGGCGCACAGGCGCGAAAAGCGTTGGACAGGCATTGAAGCACCCATTCACTGCTGACCGCCATCACCTTGCAACAGGCGACACACGATCACGCCACACTCCACAGCACCAAGCCAACCGGAACCATAGGCCCGATAGGAAGACCGCCGCTGCCCGGAATTCATAACCCGGCAGCGGCGGCAAACCCGGCGCTGAAGCCATGCCATCCCGGAAGGGACAGCAGGATGAAACCGTCGCTGATTAGGCGAACAGGATCAGGAAGGCGATAACCAGGGCGAACAGACCAGCGGCTTCCGTCAGAGCGAAACCGATGAACACGAAGGTCTTGTAGCTGTTCAGCGCGGCCGGGTTACGGGCAGCGGCCTGGTACAGGCCAGAGAACAGGTTGCCGAGGCCGATGCCGACGCCCAGCAGAGCGAACATGGCCAGACCAGCACCGATGTACTTTGCGGCTTCAGCTTCCATTTTGAAGATCCTCTATGTTGGAAGTGTCTCTTTGGGATGAAGACGAGTTGGACGACCGGATTGCTTAGTGCAGTTCCAGCGAGTCACGCAGATACACGCAGCTCAGCAGCGCGAAGACGTAGGCCTGAATGCCGGCGACCAGGAATTCCAGGCCGAACAGGGCGACATTCATCAGCACAGGCAGAATACCAATGGCAGCACCCGCACCCCCGGCAGCCAGCAGGCTGACCGTGAAGCCGGCAAAAACCTTCATCATCGTATGACCGGCCAGCATGTTGGCGAACAGTCGGACGGAGAGGCTGATGGGGCGCACGAAGTAGGAGATCACTTCGATGACAATGATCATCGGCGCCAGCCACAACGGCGTGCCATGCGGCAGGAACAGGTGCAGGAAGTGCAAGCCATGACGGGCAAAGCCGATGATCGTCACCAGCACGAAGACAAACAGGGCCATCGCGAAGGTAACAATGATATGGCTGGTGAAGGTGAAGGAATAGGGGATCAGGCCCAGCACATTGCCGAACAGCACAAACATGAACAGCGAGAAGATCAGCGGAAAATACTTGCGGGCCTGCGGCCCGGCATTATCCCGCACCATCTCCGAGACAAATTCATACAGCACTTCCGCCATGGATTGCAGGCGCCCCGGCACCATGGCGCGACCACGCATCCCGAACACCAGCAGCGCCGTGCTGACCACAACGGCCAGAACCATGAACAGCGCCGAATTGGTGAAGGAAAGGTCCAGATTGCCAACCGGGAGGCTGACCAAGCGCTTGACCTCGAATTGCTCCAACGGACCAGCCACGATGCCTACTCCCCACCGTCCCGTTCTTCCCGGGACTTGCCGAACCCTGCCGCGTACCCGTGGCCATTAACCACACGATACACATTCATGAAACCCGCAATCGCACCCACGAAGATCATAACAATCATGCCAATGGGTTTGGTACCCAACCAAAGATCAAGCCCATAGCCGAGGGCCAGCCCCAGCAACACGCCTGCCACCAGTTCCACCCCGATACGGATACCCAGCGCCATATCCCCGCCTGAACCCGCCGACACCCCAGGCTGGGGTTCAGGCTTGTCCAGGCCGGCTTTCTGCCGGGCCTCACGCAAACGGGCGTCCAGTTCCTCCAACGAGGGGGGAGGGCTATCATGTGACACGAAGCATCTCCCTTCGCCGGGGTTGGTTTGAATACCGTGCGAAAGCGGCGGCACCATACGGGCAGCCCCCAACCCTGTCAAGGGAGGACGCCCTTAGTGGAAACTCATATATTTCAATAGCTTAACTAATATGCATAGGTCCGATGCTGCGCCGCATCGCGTCTTTTGTGCTCAATTTGCCGTTTTTTCGCCCGAATTGCCGGTAGTGGGGCTGCCGGCGTTACCATTTGGCAGCCGCTGGCGGATGTCTGCGACGATCCGGGCCGCCGCCGTTCCGCGTGGATAAAGGGCGGCCAGCGCCCCATCTGCCCCCATCAGATAAAGATAGGCGGAGTGGTCCATCATATATCCCGTGCCATCCGGCTCCCCGCCGGATTTGGCGTAATAGACGCGGTAGGCCTTGGCAACGGCTGCCACCTGATCCGGCGTGCCGGTCAGGCCGACAATCCCAGGGTGGAACAGGGCCACGTAATCGGCCACGACCTGCGGATTGTCGCGCGCGGGATCGATGGTGATGAACAGGGGCTGGAGCTTGGCCTGTTCTTCCGGTGACAGGGCGTCCATCACCTCGGCCATGGTCTGCACCTCGGTGGGGCAGATATCGGGGCAATAGGTATAGCCGAAGAAGATCAATAACATACGCCCGGCATAGTCCTTCTCCGTCACCGTGCGCCCCTGGTGGTCGGTCAAGGTAAAGGGGCCACCGACCGCTGCGGTTTGATTACCCATGCCCGCCGCACCCGCCGCCGCCATCTGGCTGTCATGGCGGATAGTGAGCCAGGCCAGCAGCCCCAGCAGGGCCAGACCGGCCAGTGCCAGCGGAACCAGATGGAGGGGGCGGCGGGCTGGTTTCATCATCATGTCCCTTGCGGTGGGCGGTGCATCACCGCCACATTGATGGCCCTATATGGAACCGCGCAGCCGGGGAAGGAAGCGATCATGGCAAGGGGCCGCATCGGCGGGATTATCGTGGCACTGGGCCTGTGCCTGACGGGCAGCCTGGCCCAGGCACAAGCAGCGATGAGCTGTGCGGATGGGGCTTTTCAATGGTCTGACGGCAAGCCCCGCATCAACCTGCGCCATATCCTGTGCGGGGAGATCAAGAAGAATGGCGATCCGGTGGGGCTGCACTCCAAAGCGCTGGTCGCCACGTCCAAAATCATCGCCGGTATTGATGCCCAGCCGACCCAGCCGGATGGGCTTTATGGTGCGACGGTTCGTTTCGAGAACGGAACGTCCAAATTTTCCACGCTCTATCCGGACAATTGCACCCCGGCGCAGATCACCGCCTCCATCCGTTATGCCTTTGCCAACCAGAGCGGACCGGCCAAGCCGTGGGGCTTCCTGGGCTGCTCTGCGCCTACCGTTCCGACAGCGGAACAATGTACGGGGCCAAAGGGTCAGCGCTTTGTGATTCGCTTCGGCCTGAACAAGGAGGGCGACATCAACACCGCGTTCCCGCTGATCGGGGAAAGCTGCCAATGACCGGGCTGGATTTGACAGCAGAACAGGCCGATTGGCTGGCCGACTGGCTGGCCAGCGACATGAGAGGCGATGCAGCGGCGCGGGCGGCCTTCGCGGCGGCGCTGGCTGGTGACGGGCCGACCCCAGTGCGGCGCATCGGCAATCTTTATGCGGCCAGCCTCAGCGAGAAGGGTCTATTGCTGGAAAATATCCATGATGACGATCTGGCCCCGGTGCTGATTCCCGCCCCTGCCGCCCGCCGGGCCTTGCTGGGCGAAGGCTGATTCGGGAGCAGAATCAGGTCAAGGGCAGCAGCGGGGCCAGATCCCCCGCCGCCAGATGTTCCCGTTCCTCAGTCAGTTCCAGCAGCCCGTCGGCCTGCACCATGCCGGTGAACATGCCGGTCAGCGGCAGGGCCAGGGCACTGCCATCGGCCCCCTGCCCCAGCCGCACCGGCAGAAATTCCCGCCGCCCAGCCTTTTTCGCATGGGCGAATCCGGCGCGGACGGCAAAGCGCGGCGGATTTTCCACCCGCGCACCGGACAGGCGCTGAATCAGGGGGCGGGCCACCAGCAGGAAGGTGACCAGCACGGCGGACGGATTGCCCGGCAGGCCGCAGAATACCGCCCCGCCGATACGGCCCAGCGCCAGCGGCTTGCCGGGCTTGATCGCCAGCTTCCAGAAGGAGAGCGCGCCCAGCGCTTCTACCGCCGGGCGCACATGGTCGGCATCGCCCACCGACATGCCGCCCGAGGTCAGCACCAGATCATGATTCTCTGCCGCCTGCGCCAGCACCCGGCGAATCAGTGTCGCGTCATCCGCCAGGATGCCCAGATCGGTAACGGCGCAGCCCTGCCGCGCCAGCAGGGCGCGTAACAGATAGCGGTTGCTGTCATGGATGGCGGGCGGGGCGGCGTCCTGCCCCGGCTCCCGCAACTCATCCCCGGTGGAGAACAGGGCAACGCGCAGCGGGCGGCGCACCGGCAGGCTGTCCCACCCCTGGGCCGCCGCCAGGGCGATATCGGCAGGACGCAGGGTGCGGCCCGCCGATAGCAGCAGCGCCCCCAAAGCCACATCCTGCCCCACCCGCCGGCAATTGGCCCCCAGCGGCAGGGCGGGCGGCAAGGCCACCCGCCCATCGGGCAGCAGATGCACCTCTTCCTGGATCGCCACGCTATCCAGGCCGGCGGGCAGCATGGCACCGGTCAGGATGCGCACGGCGTGGCCGGGCGGCACCAGCGGCGGCCGATGGCCCGCCGCCACCTGCCCCGCCAGCGGCAAGGGCCCCGGCAGGTCGGCATGGCGCAGGGCATAGCCATCCATGGCGCTGTTATCGAATCCCGGCAGCGGGGCAACCGCCCGCAGATCGGCGGCCAGCACCCGTCCCACCGCATCGGCCAGCTTCACCCGCTCTTCCCCTATTACGGGGTCGAAACGATCATTGATCAGGGCCAAAGCCTGGTCCAGCCGCAGCAAATTCGAACCGGCTTCGAAACAATTGCCACAGGCCCCGCTCATCGCGCGCCTCCCAGCCCGCAGCGATCCAGGATCAGGTCGGCAATGGCCTCCACATCATCCAGGTTCAGCACGGGCAGCGGACAGCCCGGCAGCCCCATATCGCTGGCCACGGCAATGATGTTGGGATCATCGGGGTACAGCAACGGCTTGCCATTGGCCGGGCGATGCACCTCCAGCTTGGGGTGGCTGTCGCGTTTGAAGCCTTCCACCAGAATCAGGTCGACCGGCGACAGTTTGGCCACCAGTTCGGCCAGGCTCAATTCCGGTGAGCCGCGATTCTCGTGCATCAGGGCCCAGCGCTGGCCGGATGCCACCAGCACCTCTGACGCGCCGGCCATGCGGTGGACATAAGAATCCTTGCCCGGCTGGTCGATATCAAAGGCGTGATGGGCATGTTTCAGGGTGGAAACCGTGAAACCGCGCTGCGCCACCGCCGGAATCAGCCGCGCCATCAGCGTGGTCTTGCCGCTGCCGCTCCAGCCCGACAGGCCGAAAAGATTGGCGGGAAGCGATTGATCGGCCCCCATATTCCCCCCTTCCCCGGCCTGTAGCGGCCGGGATTATCGCAATGCCAGCACCAGCAGGGCACCGGCCGCCAGCGCCAAGGCCAGCCAGAGCGGGCGGCGCTGGCGTTTATTTTCCAACGCCTGGGCCTGAGCCAGCAAGGCCAGACTGTCGGGATGCAACCGCATCCCCCCGCCTTCGGCCAACTGGAAGGCCGCGCGTTCCAGATCGCGCACCAAGGTTGGCAGCCGGCCAATAATGCTGGCCACGGCACCGGCCGCATCGGCCACCCGTGCCTCCGGCCCGCGATTTTCCACCATCCAGCGTTCAATCAGCGGTCGCGCCAGTTCCCACATATTCACATGCGGGTTCAGCACCCGGCCCATCCCCTCCGCCGTCAACATGCTTTTCTGCAGCAGCAACAACTGTGGCTGCGTCTCCATCTGGAATTTTTCCGTAATGGCGAAAAGCTGGGCCAGCAGCCGGCCGATGGAGATATCCGACAGCGGGCGGCCATGCAGCGGCTCCCCGATGGAGCGACAGGCCTGCTTGAACAGTTCCCGATCCTGATCGGGGGGCACGAAGCCGGCATCGAAATGCACCCGCGCCACCAGATCATAATCCCGGTTGAGGAAACCGATCAGCATATCGGCCAGATAAAGCCTGGTCTGGCGGTCGATGCGGCCCATGATGCCGAAATCCACCGCCACCAGCTTGCCCTGCGCCGTAACGAACATGTTGCCGGGATGCATGTCGGCATGGAAGAAGCCGTCGCGGAACACCTGATTGAAAAAGGCATCCGCCGCCTGCTGCAACAGCTGGTCCGGCTCCAACCCCGCCGCCTTGATCTCTTCCAGCTTGTCGATGGAAAAGCCGATGACGCGGGCCTGGGTCATCACCCGCTTGGCGGTGCGATCCCAATCGATGGTCGGAACGGAAAAGGTCGGATCGCTGGCGAAATTCTCCCCCAGCTCGGAGGCGGCCGCCGCCTCCATCCGTAAATCCATTTCCAGGGCCACGGTGCGGGCGAAGGTTTCCACCACCGCCACCGGCTTCAGCCGTTTCAGGCGCGGTTGCAGGCGCAGGGCCAACCCGGCCAGCCACATCATCAGATCCAGGTCGCGCTGAAACGCCTGTTCGATGCCGGGGCGCAGCACTTTGACCGCCACCTGCCGTCCATCCGGCGTTTCGGCGAAATGCACCTGGGCGATGCTGGCCGCCGCCACCGCCTGATCGTCGAAATGGGCGAACAGAACATCCATCGGGCGGGCCAGCTCCGCCTCAATGATGGCGCGGGCCTCCGCCCCCGGAAAGGCGGGCAGCCGGTCGCGCAACTGCGCCAGATCGGCGGCCACCTCCTCCCCCACCAGATCGGCGCGGATGGACAGCACCTGCCCCAGCTTGATGAAGCTGGGGCCCAGTTCCTGCAAGGCGGCGGCCAGCCGCTGGCCAGGGCGGCCCGGCGCCTTTTCATTGTTGACGGCGCGCATCAGCAGCGCCACCAGCGGCGCACTGTCGCCGAACAGGTCGGGCTGCAGCGCGCCATGGCGGGCCAGCGTGCGACCGATGGAAACCAGACGCAGCAGATTGCGGGTCAAGCGCAGCATGGGGCGGGCGCCTTAAACGCGCCAGCCGGAATGGATACAGGCAATGCCACCCGACAGGTTGCGCGCCCGTGCCTGGGTGAAGCCCGCCGCCTCAATCCGGCGGCAAAGCGCCTGCTGTTCGGGGAAGCGGCGGATGCTTTCCACCAGATATTGGTAACTGTCGCGGTCGCCCGCCACCATCTGGCCCAACCGGGGCAGCAGGTGGAAGGAATAGCTGTCATAGATATCCCGCAGCACCGGGATCACCACATGGCTGAATTCCAGGCAGAAGAAGCGGCCACCGGGCTTCAGCACGCGCCGCGCCTCCCGCAGGGCCTTGTCGATATGGGTAACGTTGCGCAAGCCAAAGGCGATCGTATAGGCATCCATCGACCGGCTGGCAAAGGGCAGGTCTTCGGCATTGCCGACCGTCCAGTCGATGCCGCCGACGGCTCCCTGGTCGATACCCCGGTCACGCCCCACCCGCACCATGGCCTCTGTCAGGTCACAGACGGTGACGGCGGCGGCCGGCGCCTTCTTCTTCAGGCGAAAGGCGATATCGCCCGTGCCGCCGGCCACATCCAGCAGGGCTTCCCCCTCACGCGGGCGCACCAGATCGACGAAGGCATCCTTCCACAGCCGGTGAATGCCCATCGACATCAGATCATTCATCAGGTCATAGCGGCCGGCCACACTGCCGAACACGCCTTGCACCAGCGGGGCCTTTTCGGTCGGGTCAATCTCCCGGAAGCCGAAATAGCGCCCCTCCTCCCCAGCGGGCGGGCGGGGCGGGGTGGCGCTGGGGCCGGCGGCGGTGTGGTCGGTGCGTGCATCGCTCATGATAGCCGCACCATAGCGGCAAGCCGGCCCGCTGGGAAGCGGGGCAACGCGGGCCCCACCTGCGCGGATTGGCGCGGGTGGGGCCTGTACAGGTTCCAACACCGTGCCGATCCTTCGGCAGCACATGAAAAGGCAGATGCGCCGGCAACGACCGAAGAAAAGCGATCGCGATTCCTTTGTTTCCTGGGAGAAATTTAAAATTTTGCTATAATATAACCAAATTACATTATCAGCCGCATGGACGATCATGGACTATCAATTCACGAACAAATGGTTCGAAGATACAGCCAAGGTGAGCTGGAGCCAGCTGGTACCGCGATTGTCCCCCCGGCGGGTGCTGGAAGTGGGCAGTTACGAGGGGGCAAGTGCCTGCTATGTGGTGGAGACGATAACCCCGGTCGGTGAGCTGGAACTGCATTGTGTTGACAGTTGGGAAGGCGGGATTGAGCATCAAGATGCCTCCATGCAAATGTCGCACACGGAAATGCGCTTTCACCACAATATGGCGGTGGCGGCCAGCAAGGCACCCCACAAGCTGGACCTGCATGTCCACAAAGGGAATTCTGATGTGCAGCTGGCCAAGCTGCTGGCAGAGGGAAAGCAGGGCTATTTCGATATGGTCTATATTGATGGATCACATCAGGCCCCCGATGTGCTGTGCGATGCGGTTCTCGGTTTCAAATTGCTGAAAGTTGGCGGCCTGCTGGTGTTCGATGATTATCTGTGGGCAGAAACCCTGCCCAATGGTCCCGATTTATTGCGCTGCCCCAAACCGGCAATCGATGCCTTCATCAATTTATATTTCCGAAAGCTTCAAATACTGACCGCGCCTTTATATCAAATCTACACCATCAAAACAGCCATGTGAGCTTAAATGGTCGCCCCCCAACCTGGGTGGACGACAAAAATAGCCCCATCAGGGAACCATTGGCGCCCCCCAAGCCTTCACTTGACGACCCGCCAACCGGTGGCTCTGTGGAGAGATGGGGGGAGATCATGCGCAGCCGTATCATCATCTTGATCGCCGCCCTCTGGCTCTGTGCCTTTACCCAGTCCCCCAGCCCTGCCGACCTTTACGGCCCCCTGTTCCAGGCAGTACAGAGCCAACGGCTGTTCGGCGATGGCAAAAGCTTTGTGGACGCTGTGCCCAAGCGCACGCCGGACGCCATCATGGTGGATTTCCGGGCCCATCCGCCCGCCGATGCAGTCGCACTGCGCCGCTTCGTGCTGGATAATTTTACCCTACCGGCGGATGTCGCGCCGCCGGCCACCAGCCCGGCAGGCAGCGCCGCGCCGGGCCCGCTGCTGGATCATATCGCCGCCCTGTGGCCCCATCTGACCCGCCCCCCGGAATCCCCGCCACCCGGATCATCCGCCCTGGCCCTGCCCGCCCCCTATGTGGTGCCGGGTGGGCGTTTCCGGGAGATTTATTACTGGGACAGCTATTTCACCATGCTGGGGCTGGTGCGCGACGGCCGGATGGAACTGGTGCAGTCCATGGTAGTGGATTTCGAATATCTGTTGGAAACCTATGGCCGCATCCCCAACGGCACCCGCAGCTATTATCTCAGCCGCTCCCAGCCCCCCTTCTTCGCCCTGATGGTCGATCTGTTGCCGAAGGGGGATGAGGCAACGCAGCGGCGCCATTTGACAGCCCTGAAAAGGGAACATGATTTCTGGATGCACGGGCGCGGCTGCCTGACGGCCAAGGCGCATCAGCCCGATGCCTGCCAACGGGTGGTGCGGCTGGCCGATGGCAGCCTGTTGAACCGCTACTGGGATGATCGTGACAGCCCGCGCGACGAATCCTATGCTGAGGATGTGGAAACCGCCCGTGAGGCGCCGGACCGCCCGGCCGCAGCGGTTTACCGCCATCTGCGGGCCGCCGCCGAAAGCGGCTGGGATTTCAGTTCCCGCTGGCTGGACGACCCGGCGAAGCTGTCCAGCATCCGCACCACCGACATCATCCCGGTCGATCTCAACAGCCTGCTCTGGCAGTTGGAGCGGTCCATCGCCCTGCGTTGCGCCCTGCTGGAGGATCGCGCTTGTGCCGATCTGTTCGAACGGCAAGCCGCTGCTCGCCAGGGGGCGATCATTCGCCATCTCTGGCAACCGCAGCAGGGGCGCTTTGCCGATTATGACATCGTCCAGGGACGCCCCACCTCGGTGCTTTCCGCCGCCACCCTGTTCCCCCTTTTCGTTGGGCTGGCCACGCCGTCACAGGCCGACGCGGTCGCAGCATTGACCGAACGCGAATTGCTGGCACCGGGGGGCCTGCGCACCACGCACATCCGCAGCGGTCAGCAATGGGACGCCCCCAATGGCTGGCCGCCGCTGCAATGGGTGGCGGTGGAAGGGCTGGCCCGCTATGGGCACCGGCCTTTGGCGCGTGACATTGCCCAGCGCTGGATCGGCACGGTGGACAGCACCTATCGCGCCACTGGCAAGCTGCTGGAGAAATATAATGTCGAGGAACGCCTGCCCGGCGGGGGCGGTGAGTATCCGCTTCAGGATGGCTTCGGCTGGACCAACGGCGTCACCCGCGCCTTGATCGCGCGGTATCCGGAATTAAACCCCGATAGCCAAAAGGAAAAATAGTGGAAAAAATAGAATACGGATATGTGTATAAATATTAACCATCCACCAAGACACAAACCTATCCAAAAGAATACAAAGCAACAAACCACAGTATATACCAAAGAACAAAACCTCTATTCATAAAAATTGATCTATATCAAATCAGAAATCCCACCACCACTTATGTTTGTCTGGATTGGCGCCACAGCAGCCAGCCAGCCACCTTTGGAGGGGGGCCATCATGCAGTTTCGATCCATACAATCTAAAATCGCTTTACTTTCAGCAGCCTGTGTTTTGGGGGCCACCGGGGTGCTGGTTGGCTATGGCCTCATCGCCTCGGGCAATACCAAGAGCTTCGTGGCAGAGCAGGCAAGCGCCCTGTCGGATCACAAGACGAAGGAAAGTCTTGAAACCCTGGCCAGCACCCAGGCGGGGGCCATCCGCTCCACCCTGGACATGGCATTTGATGCCGCCCGCAACATGGCCCGCAGCTTTGAGGTGCTGGCCGCCAGCCCCGACAAGGGCGGCGTGCCGCTGGCCCAGCGGCGGGCGCAGTTCAACGCCATCCTGTTGAACATGCTGAAGGATAATCCGCAGTTCAACGGCACCTATTCCGCCTGGGAACCCGATGCCCTGGACGGGCAGGACAATGCCCATCGTGACCGTAAAGATGTCGGCTCCGATGCCACGGGGCGCTTCCTGCCTTATTGGACCCGCGATGCCGGGGGGCGCATCGCCATCCAGCCGCTGGTGGAATATGACAGCAGCGCCCTGCACCCCAACGGGGTGATGAAGGGCGGCTGGTATATCGGCCCGCAAAATGGCGGCGGCGAAAGCATTCTCGATCCCCTGCCCTATATCGTGCAGGGCAAGGATGTCTATCTGGCCACCATGTCGGTGCCGATCATGATCGGCGGCAAGTTCCAGGGCGTGGCCGGTGCCGATTTCGACCTGTCCTTCGTGCAGAAACTCGCCGAACGGGTGAAGGGCTCTGTCTTCAATGGCAAGGCCGCCGTCACCATCATCAGCCACAAGGGGCTGATCGTGGCCTCCAGCGAACATCCCGATGCCATCGGCAGCACCTATCAGCGCTTCGACAATAACTGGGCGCAGGATCTGGCGACGATCCAGGCTGGCAAGGCACAGGTCAGCGAGGATAGCAGCAGCGACACGATCAAGGCCTTCGCCCCCATCCAGTTGGGCCGCACCAAGACCCCCTGGGCCGTGCTGATCGAGGTGCCGCGCGCCGTGGCCATGGCTGAAGCCACTGCCCTGGCGGCAGCGCTGGAGGATCGCAACAGTCTGGACACCCTGCTGCAGGGGGCCGTGGCCGTGGTGATCGCGCTGGCCAGCATCGGTGGCATGTGGCTGGTGGCGCGCGGCATTGCCCGCCCCATCCGCAACAGCGCCCGCTTTGCCGAAGAAGTGGCCGCCGGCCACCTGGATAACAGCCTGGACGTGGCGCAGGTGGATGAAACGGGCACCCTGGCCCGTGCGCTGAACACCATGGCCGGCAATTTGAAACAGGCCGAGCAGGACCGGCTGGCCCTTGAGGCCAAGGCGGCCCTGGAGCGGAAAGAGACCCTGGCCGCCATCGCACGGGAACTGGAAGAAAATGTGCGCGATGTGCTGCAAAGCCTGGCCGATGCTGCCGGCCAGATGAATCAGGCCGCCAATGGGATGACGGCCACCGCCGACCGTACCAGCACCCGCGCCGTGACGGTGGCGGCCGGATCGGAACAGGCCAGCGCCAATGTGCAGACCGTCGCCGTGGCAACTGAGGAACTGTCCGCCTCCATCCGGGAAATTGCCGGGCAGGCCAGCGCCTCTACCAACATTGCCAGCAGTGCGGTGCGTACGGCGGAGCAAGCCAATCAGCAGATTCTGGGGCTGACGGCGGCAGCTGACCGGATCGGCAATGTGGTGGAGCTGATTTCCTCCATCGCCGGGCAGACCAACATGCTGGCCCTGAACGCCACCATCGAGGCGGCGCGCGCCGGCGAAGCCGGCAAGGGTTTCGCCGTGGTGGCGGGCGAGGTCAAGCATCTGGCCGCCCAGACGGCCAAGGCGACAGAGGAAATTGCCAGCCAGATCAGCAATGTCCAGCGCATCGCCCGTGAATCGGCGGACAGCATCCGGGGCGTCGGCCAGGTGATCAACGAGATGCGCGGCATCACCACCGGCATTGCCTCTGCGGTGGAGGAACAGAACGCCGCCACCGGGGAAATTGCCCGCAATGTCCAGCAGGCCGCCAACGGCACGCAGGAGGTCAGCAGCACCATCCAGGATGTCAGCCAAGCCGCCTCGGAATCGAAGCAGACGGCCATGCAGGTTCTCACCACCTCTGAAAGCATCAGCACCCAGACAGAACGGCTGGGCCGCGCGGTGGACAGCTTCCTGGCCAAGATAAGGGCTGCGTGAAATCCCACTTCCCGATCAGAATAAAACGGCGGTCATCCCAATGATCGCCGTAAATCTGTATGGATTAGAAAATAAAAAAAGCCGCTGAACAAATGTTCGCGGCCTTCAGACCAGATATGCAATGGTGCCCAGGGACGGAATCGAACCGCCGACACGGGGATTTTCAATCCCCTGCTCTACCGACTGAGCTACCTGGGCACTATCGCATTTGCTGTCGGCTTTCGCCGTTTCAGCGCCGGGCGGTGTTGGTCGCGCCGTCCGGTGGAGGCGCTTTTAGAGACTTGGCCGGACCCTGTAAAGCACTTTTTTTACAGGGTCTGATTTTTTTCATCTGCCTGTTCGGCCTCGTCATCATCGGGGGCCACCGGCACGCGATAGGCCTCCCCCAGCCAGCGGGACAGGTCCACATCGGCGCAGCGCTTGGAACAGAAGGGTTTGAAGGCAGCCACCACCGGGCGGCTGCAGATGGGGCAGGCCGCCTGTTTGCGGGGGCGGGCAGCCGCCAGATCAATGGGATCGTCACTCATCTTCATCACTTCCATCCAGGGCCAGCAGGTCGGCCAGGGCGGGGCCGCGGCGCGCGCGCGTCACCTCCACCAGGCCCAGGCGCGACATGCCGTAAACATGGGTGGCCACCGGATCGGCGGCCACCGCCTCGCTCAAGGCCCGCACCACCGCATCGCGGTCACCGGCACGGCCCATATTGACGAAATCCACCACCACGATGCCGCCAATATTGCGCAGGCGCAATTGGCGGGCGATTTCCGGGCAGGCATCCAGATTGGTGGCCAGCGGATTGCCCCGCTCCCCCCCATTCACATCCACCACGGTCAGCGCCTCGGTCCGGTCGATGACCAGGGAACCGCCATAGGCCAGCGGCACCCGCCGGCCGGCGGCACGGGCAATTTCGCCATCCACATCGCCCTGATCGAACAGGCGACGCCCGTCCCCCGGCTTCCAGGGTTTGACCAGGGCCAGCAGATCGGGGGCATCATCGGCCAGCAGCGCCTTCACCGAGGCCAGCAGCTCCGCTCCCTCCACCATGATCTCCGCCAAGCCATCACGTGGCAGTTCCGTCACCGCGCGGCGGAGGGCATCGGGCGGGGGGATCAGGGTGCGGGGGGCCGCCCCACCCGCACTCAAGCTGGCCGGGCGCCAGCGGGCCAGCAGGGCCTCGGCCTCCGCCAGCACCAGCCCCGGGTCCACCCCCGCCGCCTCCCCGCGCACGATCCAGCCGCCCTGGTTGGGCAGTTCAGCGGCGAACAGGGCACGCAGGGCATTCACCTGCGGCCCCTTGCCCAGGCGCTTGGACAGATGCAGCCCATCGCCCAGCGGCGTATAGACCAGGAAACGGCCCGGCAGGGAGATATCGCCCGTCAGGCTGGCGCCCTTGTCGCCATGGGCATCGGCCTTCACCTGCACCAGCACGGATTGGCCGGTGCGCAGCAACTGGCCGATCTTGGCATCACGGCGGGCGGGCCGCACATCAGCGGCGGAGAGCAGACCGGGCACCCGGTCGCCGAAATCCACAAAGGCGGCATCCAGCCCGGCGGCAATGCGGGTGACGCGGCCCAGCGCCACGGCACCCAGCCAGCCGGGATGGTTCGCATGATCGATGGCAAGATCAGTCAGGATGCCATCGCCCAGCAGGGCACAGCGCGTCAGCGCCCCCCGCCGGTCGATCAGCAGCCGGCGCATCAGCCGGCTTTCGGTGCAGTGGCGGCCGCCGCGGCCAGCGCCAGGGCGTCCAGCCCGGCGGCGCGCAGGGTGCCCCCCACCTCCGTCAACGGCAGGCCCACCACATTGCTGTAGCTGCCACCAATCTGCCGCACGAACAGACTGCCAATCCCCTGGATGGCATAACCGCCGGCCTTGCCGCGCCAATCGCCGGTGGCAATATAGCTTTCAATTTCATGGGCGGACAGGGTGCGGAAAATCACCGCCGTTTCCACCGTGCGGGACCAGACGCGCCCATCGGCACCAATGACGCAGAAACCGGTATGCACCCGGTGCCGCCGGCCCTGCAGCAGGGTCAGACATTGCCGCGCCGTGGCGGCATCATCCGCCTTGGGCAGGATGCGCCGACCCAGCCCCACCACCGTGTCAGCGGCCAGCACGATGGCGCCCGGATGGCGCGCCGCCGTCACCGCCGCCTTTTCCCGCGCCAGACGCAGGGCGTGGGGGGCGGGCAATTCGTCCTTCAGAGGGGATTCGTCGATATCGGCCGGATCAACGGCGTCCGGCACCAGCCCGATCTGGGCCAGCAATTCCCGCCGCCGGGGGGAACCGGAGGCCAGCACCAGCTTCGGGCGTCCGGCCAGGGGGCCGGGCCCGTCACCAGCCAGCGCCGGCGTACCTTGCAAGGTCATGAGACAACTTTCCGCTTACTTGAAGCGGAAAGTGATCCGCCCCTTGGTCAGGTCATAGGGCGTCATTTCGACATTGACGCGATCCCCCGCCAGCACGCGGATGCGATTCTTGCGCATCTTGCCGGAGGTGTGGGCGAGCACTTCATGTTCGTTATCGAGCTTGACGCGAAACATCGCGTTGGGCAGCAGTTCCGTCACCGTGCCGGAGAACTCGATCAGATCTTCTTTGGCCATGTCTTCCTGGGTCTTGGCGCTGAAAAACGGCAAATAGGTGATTGCCGCGCGCCACGCGGTCAAGTGTTTTCCACGCACGTCTGCACCCCTCCCCGCCCATGGCAGGGGATGGGGGTTCCAACGGGATAAATTGCAGCGTCCGCCGCTTGCTCAACCGTCCGGAAAACGATCCTTCAACCGCTTCAAAATGGTGTCGCGCACCTGCCGATAGGCATCGAGTCGCGCCTCCCGGTTGCCTTCCACCAGCGAGGGATCGAACGTGTGCCAGAACTCCACATCACAGGCCATGGTGCGGGTCATTTCCACCGCCTTGTGCTGCGCCTCCGGCGAGAGTGAGATGACCAAATCGAAGCTGTCATCCTGCAACTGGTCGAAAGTCTTGCAATGGTGGCGGGACATGTCGACGCCCAGTTCCGCCATCACCGCCGTGACGAACGGGTCGGCGTCGCCTTCGCGCACGCCGGCACTGTCTACATAAAGCGTCTTGCCGTGCAGCATCTTCAACAACCCCTCCGCCATGGGGGAGCGGATGGAATTATGCGTGCAGGCAAACAGAACAGAGGAGATGCGGGCGGGGGCGATGGCGGACATGCTGACGTCAGCCCCTGATATGCAGCACGCAGATCAGGGTAAAGATGCGCCGGGCGGTGTTGAAATCCAGCTCCACCTTGCCGGCCAGCCGCTCCCGCAGCAGTTCCGATCCTTCATTATGCAGGCCGCGCCGGCCCATATCGATGGCTTCAATCTGTGAGGGCGATGCCGTCTTGATCGCCTTGTAATAGCTGTCGCAGATCATGAAATAGTCGCGCACGATGGTGCGGAAGGGGGTCAGCGGCAGGCTGGTCCGGTTCAGCGGCTGATCATCCTCTGACCTGATGTCAAAGATCAGCCGGTTATCCTCCACCGAGAGGAACAGGCGGAACGGCCCATGATCCGGCATCTCCACCAGGGCAAAGCGATTTTCGTCCAGCAGGTCGAAAATCGCCACGGCCCGTTCATGCTCCACTTCCATATTGTGGCGGAGCACGTGTTTTTCGACCAGTTCAACATGAACGATCCGGTGATGGGGCGCATTCATCGCGTCATGGCCTCCTGATGCATCACCAGCTTCTCCCGGTCTGTACCGCCGGTTGGGTCCGGCGGCTTTGGTAAGGGGTCGGGCGGCACTACCACCCGTCCCCTACCCTGCTGTCAGCCGGCCTTGTTGGCAAGCCGGATTGCAACCGACAGGGCGTGCGCGCCCAGCCCTTCGGCTTCCGCCAGGGCCACGGCGGCAGGGCCGATGGCGGCCAGGGCCGCCGGGGAACAGCCCACCAGGGTCGTCCGCTTCATGAAATCCAGCACATTCAGACCGCTGGAGAAGCGGGCCGACCGCGCCGTGGGCAGCACGTGATTCGGCCCCGCGACATAATCGCCAATGGCTTCCGGCGTGTGGCGCCCTAAGAAAATTGCCCCGGCATTGCGTACCTGGGCGGCCAGCGCATCCGGGTCGGCCACGGCCAGTTCCAGATGTTCGGGCGCGATACGGTCCACCAGCGCCACCGCTTCTTCCAGGCTGGCCACTTTGATGATGGCGCCATGGGCATTCCAGCTTTCGCGCGCAATGGCGGCACGCGGCAGGGTCGCCAGATGGGTTTCCACCGCTGCCGCCACCGATTCGGCAAAGCCGGCATCATCGGTGATCAGAATCGACTGGGCCGACGTATCATGTTCCGCCTGGCTCAACAGGTCGGCGGCAATCCAGGCCGGGTCATTGGCCGCATCAGCCACCACCAGAATTTCCGACGGGCCGGCGATCATGTCGATGCCGACCGTGCCGAAAACCTGCCGCTTGGCGGCGGCGACAAAGGCATTGCCGGGGCCGGTGATCTTGTCCACCGGCGGAATGGTCGCCGTGCCATAGGCCAGCGCCCCCACGGCCTGCGCCCCGCCGATGCGGTAAATCTCCGTCACGCCGGCCAGATGCGCGGCGGCCAGCACCAGCGGGTTCAGCTTGCCATCCGGCGTCGGCACCACCATGGCGATGCGCGGCACGCCCGCCACCTTGGCGGGGATGGCATTCATCAGCACCGAACTGGGATAGGCGGCGGTGCCACCGGGCACATAGATGCCGACCGCCCCCACCGGGGTCCAGCGGGCACCCAGCCGCACCCCGGCGGCATCGGTGTAGAGGGTGGCCTCCACCGTCTGGCGACGATGAAACGCCTCAATCCGTTCCGCCGCCAGCCGCAGGGCTGCCAGCGTTTCCGGATCACACAGCGCGATGGCGGCGCTGATCTCGTCAGCGGTGATGCGCAGCCGGTCGGCGGTCAGGTCCAGCCGGTCCCAGCGGCGCGTGTATTCCAGCAGGGCGGCATCACCGCGCACCCGCACATCGGCCAGAATGGCAGCGACGGCATTGTTCAGATCTTCCTGAACCTCGCGCTTGGCGCCCAGCAATTCGGTAAAGGCTGCCTCGAACCCGGCATCGGCGGTGGAAAGATTAACCGGCATTGCCAATGGCCTCCTGGAAACGGTCGATCCAGCCCTGGATTTCGCCATGGCGGGTCTTGAACGCGGCACGGTTGACGACAAGGCGGGAGGAGATATCGGCAATATGCTCAATCTCCACCAGGCCGTTGGCCTTCAGCGTCACGCCGGTGGAAACCAGATCGACGATGCGGGAGCAGAGGCCCAGCGACGGGGCCAGTTCCATGGCCCCGTTCAGCTTGATGCATTCCGCCTGCACGCCGCGCGCGGCGAAGTGCCGGCGGGTGATCTCCGGGTATTTGGTCGCCACGCGCACATGGCTCCAGCGGGAGGGATCGTCCGTGGTGGACAGGTCCACCGGCTCGGCCACGGCGATGCGGCATTTGCCGATGCCCAGATCCAGCGGGGTATAGAGTTCGGGATAATCGAACTCCATCAGCACATCGCTGCCGCACACGCCCAGATGGGCCGCCCCGAAGGCCACGAAGGTGGCCACGTCGAAGCTGCGCACCCGGATGATCTGCACATGGGGCAGATTGGTGGCAAAGCGCAGGGCGCGGGATTTCGGATTATCGAAATCCGGTTCCGGCTCAATGCCCACATGATGCAACAGGGGCCTCACCTCATCCAGGATACGACCCTTGGGCAGGGCCAGCACCAGCATGTCTTGGGGGGCGGACGGCATCATGTCCTGGACGCTCCAGGTAGGGAAATGGGAGCGACTACATGGCACGCCAAACCGCCCACGTCCAGACGCGGGGGGCGAAAGGCTGGGGTGCGATCAGTTGGAGACAGGATGGGCGGGGCGCGCCACGGCGGGCCACGGCTCCCCGATATCGGCCAGCCGCACCTCCAGCCGTTCGACAGACAGGCGGATATCCCCGCCGCCGGCCAGCCGCAGCAGCAGGCTGGCCCCGTCATCAGCAGGTTCGATCGCCAGCAGGGAGAGGAACTGATCCCGCCGGCGCAGATCGAACCCGCGATAGGCGACGCGGGTGACGCCCAGGAAGCGCAGGCCGCAATTCACCCGCTCCCCCGCATGGCCAGCATCGGGCGTGGGGCCGGCGGGTGTCCCCTCCCCTTCCCAGCGGAAGCGGTTGGCCACGGCCACAAAACATTGCTCTCCGGGCAGAAAGGCAATGTCGCCGATGGGCACGATGGCGTCCTGCAGAATGGCCGACAGCACCGCCAGATCCTGGGCATCCATCGCGGCCAAACGCAATCCGGTCATCGCTGCTTCTCTCCGGTGATCAGGGGATGGGGCTTAGATGGGTGGGGGTGGTGGGGATTTTAAGGGGGCAGGCCGTTGGGTGCACGCTGGCCTTTCCACCCTGCCCCCACCCTCTACCGTCACCCCGGCGAAGGCCGGGGTGACGGTAGAGAGGGGGAAGCGGCGCGAAAGAAATCTCAAGCTGAAAGAGGGGCTTTATCCCCCCCTCAATCCGCTTCCTTCACCCGCTCCATATCCGCGCCACAGGCGGCCAGCTTATGTTCAATCCGCTCGTACCCGCGATCCAGGTGATAGATGCGGTTGACCACCGTTTCGCCCTGTGCCGCCAGACCGGCCAGCACCAGCGATACCGAGGCGCGCAAATCCGTCGCCATCACCGGGGCCCCCGTCAGGCGCGGCACGCCGCGCACCAGGGCCGACGAGCCATGGACGGTGATGTTCGCCCCCATGCGTGCCAGTTCTGGCACATGCATGAAGCGATTCTCGAAAATCGTCTCCGTGATCATGGAGGCACCCTTGGCCACGCACATCAGCGCCATCATT
Organism: Niveispirillum sp. BGYR6; assembly: GCF_027568365.1. Taxonomy (NCBI): domain Bacteria; kingdom Pseudomonadati; phylum Pseudomonadota; class Alphaproteobacteria; order Rhodospirillales; family Azospirillaceae; genus Niveispirillum; species Niveispirillum sp. BGYR6. The sequence goes on from NZ_JANLNL010000002.1 coordinate 737,474, forward strand.
TGCGCCTGCAGATCGGTGGGGAATCCGGGGAACGGCTCCGTCATAACATCCACGCCCACCAGTTCCCCGGCGGTGGCGGAAACCAGCAGGCCGTTTGCCGTCTCTGACACTTTCACATTGGCGGCGGCCAGCGTCTTGGCCACGGCCTTCAGGTCGTCCAGCTTGGCGCCCAGCAATTCCAGCTCACCGCCGGTGATGGCGGCGGCCATGGCGAAGGTGCCAGCCTCGATCCGGTCAGGCAGCACGGCATAGGTCGCCCCATGCAGCCGGTCCTTGCCCTTGATCACCAGCCGGTCGGAACCGATCCCCTCGATCTCCGCCCCCATGGCGATCAGGCAGCGGGCCAGATCGCCGATTTCCGGTTCGCGGGCGGCATTCACCAGCACGGTTTCACCCTTGGCCAGGGTGGCGGCCATCATCAGGTTTTCCGTGGCCCCGACGGAGACCTGCGGGAAGACGAACTCCGCCCCCACCAAGCCGCCTTCCGGGGCGCGGGCCAGGATATACCCACCCTCGATATCGATCTGCGCGCCCATGGCCTGCAGGCCCTTGATATGCAGATCGACCGGACGGGTGCCGATGGCGCAGCCACCGGGCAGGCTGACCTTGGCCTGACCGAATCGCGCCAGCAGCGGCCCCAGCACCAGCACCGAGGCGCGCATCTTGCGCACCAGATCATAGGGGGCGGTGGTGTTGAAAATCTCGTTGGCGTCCAGTTCCACCGACCGGCCGCTGGACCCGAAGGCGTCGCGCCCGTTGATATGCACCTCCACCCCATGCTGAGCCAGCAGCCGGTTCATGGTGGTGATATCGGCCAGCAGCGGCAGGTTGGTCAGGGTCAGCTTCTCATCAGTGAGAAGGCAGGCGGCCTGCAGCGGCAGGGCCGCATTCTTGGCACCGCTGACGGGGATCTGACCCTTGAGCGGCTTGCCACCGCGGATGAGGAGCTTGTCCATGGGGGTTCGGTTCTGATGTCTGGTGTGGGCGGGCCGGGATTATCGGCCCGCAAAAAGGCGATAGCAGGGCGGGGGCCGGATCAAATCCGCGCCAGGGTGACGCCACGCTGCTTCATATATTTGCCGGCCCGGTCGGCATAGGAGACCTCGCACGGGCTGGCCCCCTGGAAGAACAGGAACTGGCACAGCCCTTCATTGGCATAGACCTTGGCGGGCAGCGGCGTGGTGTTGGAAATTTCCAGCGTCACATGGCCTTCCCATTCCGGTTCCAGCGGCGTGACATTGACGATCAGGCCGCAGCGGGCATAGGTGCTCTTGCCCAGGCAGACCACCAGCACATCGCGCGGAATGCGGAAATATTCCACCGTGCGGGCCAGCACGAAACTGTTGGGCGGGATGACGCAGACATCGGTCTTGCGATCAACAAAGCTCGTCTCATCGAAGCGCTTGGGATCGACGACAGCATTGTCGACATTGGTGAAAATCTTGAACTCGTCGGCCACGCGCGCGTCATAGCCGTAGGAGGACAGGCCATAGGAGATGACGCCTTCGCGCTTCTGCGCCTCGATGAACGGCTCGATCATCCCGTTCTTGGTCGCCTGTTCCCGGATCCAGGTATCGGGCATGATCGGCATAATGTCCCCCAATGGCAAAAGGCCCCACATCTTGGGGGCCGCAACAGTTTGTAGCCCAGCGCCCCGCCGGGCTCAAGCAGTGGTGCCGCCCTCATGCCCGTCCCCAGCGGGGGGCGGGTTTGCATCCACATCGTCGCGGGCGCGATTCTGTTCCTTGCGCTTGCGCAGATTATCGCGCAGGGCCTGGGCCAGGCGTTCCTGACGATCATCCTTCTTGGGGGGCACTTTGGTCATGGCGGGGTTGGCTCCTTGAAAACCGGCGGAATTCCAGGCGATTTGACCCGCCGCCGTCAAGGGTGTCAGAAAAAATCCTGCCGCAGCGAATTTTCCGCTTGCGCCGGCGGGCCTGGAGTGGCACATAGCCGCCCACCGCAGCGACGCCAACGTCGACGCGGTTTGAAAATGTCGCTGCTGCCGTAGCTCAGTCGGTAGAGCGCGTCCTTGGTAAGGACGAGGTCGTTGGTTCGATTCCAATCGGCAGCACCATTTTCAAAAACAAAAGCCCGCCAGCCCGGCAACGGACGGCGGGTTTTGTTTTGGCAGCGGTTAAGCCCCGCTGTTCGGCCGGATCTGCGCTGGTGATAATTCACTTGCACTTGCCCGCCCCGGATGGCAAATAGCCGCCCACCCCACAGCCGGTATCCGGCTGCGGGCATTGAAATGTCGCTGCTGCCGTAGCTCAGTCGGTAGAGCGCGTCCTTGGTAAGGACGAGGTCGTTGGTTCGATTCCAATCGGCAGCACCATTTCACCGATCAAACAAAAACCCGCCAGCCTGGCAATGGGCGGCGGGTTTTGTTTTTGGCTTTATGCTTGCCCCCTCACTCGCCGGGCGCCTGCATCCGCAGGTTTGGCTTCACGCGGCACGGGCCGCGCGGCGGCAGTCGCCGCCGTATATCGTCCCTCACTCGCCCGGCGCCCAGCCGGATAACTGATCCTGGCCATAGAGCCATTGCAGCCCATAAACCAGCCCGATGGGAAAGGTGGTTTCGTGGATGGTGGCGGGGATCACCATATCCTGGACCTGGAACCCCTGATAGCCGCGCGCCCGCAGCCCCTTGGCCATTTTCTGCTGGTCGCCCACCATATCGGTTTCCTTATTATAACGCGGGCTGGGTGCCCCTTTCTTCACCCCTTCAAAGGCACCGGTGGCCATGAACAGCCGGGCCTTCAGCTCCTTGTGATTCTTCGCATAGTCGGCTTCCAGCGCCGTCAGTGCCTTTTCAGCATACCAGATGGAGGGGCTGGTCAGCAGATAGCTGGAAAAATGCTGCGGCTGGCTGAACAGAATCCACAGGCCCAGCAGCCCGCCATAGGATTGGCCAACAAAGGTGCGCCGGGCCGGATCGCTGCGGTAAGTCGCATCGATCAGCGGCAGCACCTGACCGGTGATGAATTCCACATAGGCCTTGCCGCCGCCATTGGGGCCGGGCATGGCCGGATTCTCCCAGGGGGTCAGGTCACGGCGGCGGGCGGCCATGCCGTCTTCGCCCTTGGCATTGGGCAGCCCCACCAGAATGGCCTGTTCCAGCTTGCCGGCATTATGCGGCAGCCGGGTGACGCCGGAGGCGACCTGAAACGTATAATCCCCATCGGTGAGATAGATCACCGGATAGCGCCGCCCGGCATTTTCCGGCGCATCATATTTTGGCGGCAACTTCACATAAATATCGTAGGTGCGGCCGTTGGACTTCGCCGTCAGCGTATGCACGGCGGAGCGTTCCAGCGCCAGCGGCGGGGCCGCCTGTTGGGCCAGGGCGGGCATGGGAAAGGACAAGGCGAGAAGCGAAGCGGTGAGCGTTCGACGGGAAAGCAGCATCCGGGAACCTGTGAAGGATGGATTGAACAAGTGGGAAGAACTGACCAGGGGATTGTGCGGTTTCCAAGACTTTCCCGTGACAAAGGGCGTAAAAATATCACAGGCTGGGGCCTGCTGCGCCGCGTCCCGGCAATCTTCATCGAGATCGGGAACAAGCCCCCTGTCGCCCCCGTTCTGCTGAGCGTGAAAGGGGTAAGCGGCGTGCCGCTGCCCCGATAAGCCTAACCCAAGGGGGACTGTAAGATGATGTTGCGCAAATTCACCCACATCGCCGCCATCCTGATGATCGCCGGCACCCCGCTGGCCCTGACCGCCTGCGACAAGGAAGGGCCGGCCGAACGCGCGGGGGAGAAGATCGACAAAGCAGCGGAAAAGGCCGCCGACAAAATCGAAAACGCCACCGACAAAGCGGCTGAGAAGATTGAGGAGACCAAGGAAAAGGCCGCCGAAAAGATCGACGAGGCGACCGAGCATAAGAATTAAGATCGGCCCAGGCCCCGGACGTACCCCGTCCGGGGCTTTGTTTTCTTACCGAGAAGCCTGCCGCTGCGCCCAGGCCAGGCGCAGCACATCGCACAAGGGGCCCCAGGCCACCAACCTTTCCCATTCAGCGGGCCCCGCCCAACAAACGGCGCGGGCATCATCGCCGGCCACCGGCTCCCCCGCCCGCCATTCGGCCACCACATCCACGATGGTGTAATGGAACAGCAGGGCACCGGCGGCATCATGGACGATATTGTCCACCGCCGTCAGCACCGACCGGGCCACCGCCTCCACCCCCGTTTCCTCCCGCACCTCCCGGATGGCGGCCTGAAACAGTGTTTCCCCCAGCTCCTGGCTGCCACCGGGCAGCGACCATTCCCCCTCACCCGGCGGTTTGCCGCGCTGGATCAACAGGATCTGATCGCCCTTCCAGACGATACAGCCGACGCCGACACGGGGATGGGTCAGGGGGATTGGCATGATGCTCCGGCACCTCTGAAAATTAAAAAGCCCCCGCCGAGAGAACCGGCGGGGGCCTGACTTTCCGGTGGTTCCCCACCAGACATCAATACATGTGCTGACCACCATTGATGGACAGGGTGGAGCCGGTGATGAAACCGGCATCATCCGCCACCAGGAACAGCACACCGCGGGCGATTTCCTCCGCCTTGCCCAGACGGCCGACCGGCACCTTGGCGACGATCTTTTCCAGCACGTTGGGCGGCACGGCGCGCACCATGTCCGTGTCGATATAGCCCGGCGCGATGGCGTTCACGGTGATACCCTTGGCAGCCCCTTCCTGGGCCAGAGCCTTGGTGAAACCATGGATGCCGGACTTGGCAGCGGCATAGTTCACCTGGCCATACTGGCCGGCCTGCCCATTGATGGAGCCGATATTGACGATGCGGCCGAAATTGCGGGCACGCATCCCGTCAATGACGGCGCGGCAGGTATTGAAGCAGCTGGCCAGATTGGTCTGGATCACCGCGTTCCACTGTTCAAAATTCATCCGGTGCATCACGCCGTCGCGGGTGATGCCGGCATTATTGACCAGCACATCGACGGGCCCCAGCTCCGCCTCGATCTTGGCAACAGACTCATTCACCGCGTTCGGGTCGGACACGTCGAACTTATAGGCGGCAATGCCGGTCCGTTCGGTGAACTGACGGGCAGCCTCGTCATTGCCACCATAATTGGCGGCGACGGTATAACCGGCATTCTTCAAGGCGACAGAAATCGCCTCGCCAATGCCGCGCGTACCACCCGTTACCAAAGCCACTCGTGCCATTTGTTTCCCCCGTGGTTGTGAATTGCTTGGATATTAAAAGGGTGGCCCCCCGCCGGCGATCAGGCCGGCAGGGGCCGTTTTTGAAGCTCAATCGCGCTCCACGCAGAGCGCGACACCCATGCCGCCGCCAATGCACAGGGTCGCCAGACCCTTCTTGGCGTCGCGGCGGGCCATTTCATGCAACAGGGTCACCAGCACGCGGGCGCCCGATGCACCGATCGGGTGACCCAGGGCAATGGCGCCGCCATTGACATTCACCTTGGCCGGATCCCAGCCCAGATCCTTGTTCACGGCCAGGGCCTGGGCGGCGAATGCCTCATTCGCCTCGATCAGGTCCAGCTGGTCGATGGACCAGCCGGCCTTGCGCAGCGCTTCGCGCGACGCCGGGATCGGGCCGGTGCCCATGATGGAGGGATCGACGCCGGCGGTGGCCCAGCTGACGATGCGGGCCAGCGGCTGCACGCCGCGCTTGGCGGCATTGTCAGCACGCATCAGCACCAGGGCAGCCGCCCCGTCATTGAGGCCAGACGCATTGCCGGCGGTGACGGTACCATCCTTCTTGAAGGCGGGCTTCAGCTTGGCCAGCGTTTCCGCCGTGGTGCCATGCTTGGGATATTCATCGGCATCCACCACCACATCGCCCTTGCGGCTGGCGATGGTGACGGCGGCGATTTCGGCCTTGAAGCGGCCTTCCTTCTGCGCGGCTTCAGCCTTCTGCTGCGAGCCGGCGGCAAAGGCGTCCTGCTCCTCGCGGCTGATCTGGAACTTCTCCGCCACATTCTCGGCGGTGATGCCCATGTGATAGCCGTTGAAGGCGTCCCACAGGCCGTCCTTGATCATGGTGTCGACCAGGGCGGCGTCACCCATCTTGGTGCCGCCACGCATATAGATGGCGTGCGGGGACAGCGACATGCTTTCCTGACCGCCGGCCACCACCACATCGGTGTCACCCAGCAGCAGTGACTGATAGCCCAGCGCCACGGCGCGCAGGCCGGAACCGCAGATCTGGTTGATGGCAAAGGCGGTGCGACCGGCCGGGATGCCGGCGGCGATGGCCGCCTGACGCACTGGATTCTGGCCCAGGCCGGCGGTCAGCACATGGCCCATCACCACTTCGGAGACTTCGGCCGCATCGGTCTGCGCGCGGGCCAGCGCCTCCCGGATGGCGACCTCGCCCAGCTTGGCGGCGGGCACGCCCGCAAAGGCGCCGTTGAAAGACCCGATGGGGGTACGGGCCGCACCGGCAATTACCACTTCAACCATGGTTCCTCTCCTTGAAAGCGTGTTTGACAGGTTGTTTCACCCGTCCCTGCCCTCGGGCGTCAGATTAGGCGGAACCGGTCGGCCGGCGCAAGCCGGGCACCGACCAATTCCCGCCTCGCGCGTACTATTGTCATGGATCAATCCCGCTTTCCCAGCAAAGTTTCAGCCGCAACCTTTTCTGGCGCCCGGCGCGGGAATACCAATGTAAACAGGGCCCCGCCCTCCGGCGCGTCCCCAACCGTCACCGTACCGCCCAGGCGCACGGTGACGATGGAATAAAGCAGGTAGAGGCCGAGCCCGGACCCGCCGCTGCCGCGCCGGGTGGTGAAGAACGGTTCAAAAATCCGCTCCCACAGGCTGGGGGGAATCCCCTGCCCGTCATCGCTGTATACCAGCTCCACCCGATCCCCCGGCAGCAGCCGCGCCGACAGGCGCAGATGGCCCGGCCGTTCATCGGGATAGCCGTGCATGATGCTGTTCATCACCAGATTGGTGATGACCTGGGCCACCGCCCCCGGATAGCCATCCAGCTCGATCGCCTCAGGAATATCAACAGCCACCTTATGCTGGGCGCGGCGCAGATGCGGCGACAGGCTGGCCAGCACCTCCGCACTATACGGACCCAGCCGGAAAGCGCGGCGGGCGTCGCTGGACTGATCCACCGCCACATCCTTGAAGGACTGGATCAGTTCACCCGCCCGCAAGGCATTGCGTTCGATCAGGGTGGAAAGCTCCTCCACCAGCCGCAGATAATCATCCAGCTCATGCCGGCGCAGTTTGCCTTCCGCCACCCGTGCCACCAGTTCCCGCGTTTCTGTGCGCAACTGAGAGGCACCGGTGACAGTAAGCCCGACGGGTGTGTTCACCTCATGCGCCACGCCGGCCACCATGCTGCCCAGGCCGGCCATCTTTTCCTGCAGCAGCATCTGCGATTGCGCGGCGCGCAAGTCGGCCAACGCCTTTTCCGCCGTGCGCCGCTCGGCCACGGCGGCATCGCGGGCATCGCGCAGCCGGCGCCGGGTGCGGGTGCGCGCCGACTGGGCCGACAGGGTGGCCAGGATCATCAACACAATCGCCGTCACCATCAGGGCGAATCGCGAATGGAGATCCAGCGGTATCGGCGGTCGATAGAGCTGGCACAGATAGGTACCGATGATGACCAGGGCGAATCCGCCGAAAAACATCAGAATGGCGCGGTTCCCACCGAAATTGCCCGTCGTCACCACCCCCACCAGGAACAAGGGCAACAAGGGGGAATGCAACCCGCCGGTGAGATTCAGCAGATAGGCGATGGCGGTGAGCCCCATCAGATTATTGGCCAGCGTCACCGCATGAAAGCGGCCGGTCAGCCGCACCAACACCAGATTGGCGGCCAGCAGTGTGGCATAGATCATCCAGGCCAGACTGGCCGGGGTGGATGGCCCCTCCTTGATGATCCAGACGCCGGAAATCACCAGCAGACCACCCAGAATCAGCAGGGTGATGCGTACAAAGGCGCGGGCGCGCTGAAGCTGGTTTTCATCAAAACCAGGCTGGCGCATCGGGGTGGGGATGAACAGGTCGGTGACACGGCGCAGCGCCGCCGCCAGCCTTCCCTGCAAACCCAATCGCACCATCCCGCACCATCCCTCCGGTCAGCCCCATTCCAGGCTGAATGATATCCGGTGAAAGCTCAATCGCAACCACGCGAATTTTCGTGAAACTTTCGCCATTTATGACAAGGGTAGGCAGGCCGGCGGTCACAGCCCATGGTGCTGGCGGGCCATCAGGCACGCCTCGTCCCCCGGCAGGCAGTCACGGCAGACAATCGGGCGCAGCGCATAGATGCCGCAGCCGGTCGCCTCCCCCACCTTGCCGGTGAGCGCGACACAGCGATCCCCCTCGCAGCGCATCCCCGACCCGTTGGGCGCCACCATGGCCGGGGGAATGCGGGCAATATCCGCGTCATCTTCCAGTGTGAAGCGCGGCCATTCGGCGGAATAGGCGCAGCAGGCCCCGCAGGCCTGGCAATCAAAATCCGCCAGCGCTGGCAACCCATCCCAATCGTCCATGGTCTGTCCCCCAGCCCGCAAAGGGCATCCCCGCAGATAGGTGCATCAAGCTGCTTTTTGCAAGCCTGCCCGTTAACACATGGCGGCCAGAACCGGGATATCCGGTATTGCCCTTGCAAGAAGGAGCGGGAGCGTCCATATCAGGCGGGTCATTCTTCCTACGGACTGCCGGCCTGCTGCCTTCGGGTTTCCAGATCGACGACCCATCTGGACACGTCTGATGCGGCGCGCCGGTGGCGTGCTGCCATCCCAAATCGAAGGAGAGGCACAATGCCGATCGGTTCCGTTAAGTGGTTCAACAGCACCAAGGGTTTTGGTTTCATTCAGCCGGAAAATGGCGGTTCGGACGTGTTCGTCCATATCTCCGCCGTTGAACGCGCTGGCATGTCTTCCCTGAACGAAGGCCAGAAGGTCTCGTTCGAGGAAGAGCGCGATCCGCGCCGGGGCAAGACCTCCGCCGTCAATCTGAAGGCGGTCTGATCGCCGCAAGGCATCGGAATTTGGAAGGGGGACGCCGGGCAACCGGCGTCCCCCTTCTGCTTTAGGCCCCATCGTTTAAGGAGTTGGCCCCATGGCCAAGAAGAAGGTGCCGGTGGAAACCGGCCATGTGCTGTTCGACGTCTATTATCAGGATGGTCAGCGCACCTCCAACCGCAAGGTTCCCCGCGCCCTGGTCGGCGGCCTGGATGGCGAAGATCCGGTGCGTGGGTTCATTGAGGAACAGGATCGGGAAATTGCCCAGATGTCCGGCAAGCCGCGCGGGCCGATCAAAAGCATCTCCCGCTCGCCAAACTGATCCTGTCGGGGCATTGTGCGGGCATTATCCAATTCTTCTGCTGAAACGCGCCCGCCATGCCTGAAATATTGATCGATGCCGACGCCTGCCCGGTGAAGGAAGAGACCTTCCGGGTTGCCCTGCGCTATGGGCTGACCGTGTATCTGGTCGCCAACAGCCCGCTGCGCGTACCGGCGGAAGGCGATGTGCGGCTGGTCGTCGTCTCTGACGGGTTTGACGCTGCCGATGACTGGATCGTGGAAAAGGCGGCGAAGGACGATATCGTCATCAGCGCCGACATCCAGCTGGCCAAGCGCTGCCTGGACAAGGGGGCGCGCGTCGTCGGCCCCACCGGCCGGTCCTTCACCCCGGCCAATATCGGTTCCGCCCTGGCCAGCCGTGCCCTGATGCAGGATTTGCGCGACATGGGGGTGGTACAGGGCGGCAATGCGCCCATGTCCAAATCCGACAAATCGGCCTTCCTGCAGGAACTGGACCGGGTGATCAACGCGGTCAAACGCGGCCGGCCTTCCTGATCGTCACCTGGCCGGCGGCAGCGACCACAGCTCCCGCGTCGTGCGTTCCAGCCGCAGGGCCAGTTCCCGCATCACCGTGATGGCGATATGGGGGAACTCCATCAACATGCGAAAAAACGGGTCGCGGGCGATGCGCAGGGCAGTGACCGGGGCGATGGCCTGGGCGCTGGCGATGCGGGGATGGTCGCACAGAATGCCGATCTCCCCCACAATGCCGCCCGCCGGCACATCGACAAAGTCCCGCCGGCCGGTCGGCGTATCCACCACCAGCTTCACCTGCCCTTCCAGAATCAGGAAGGCCGCCTCTGGCGCCTCCTCCTGGCGGAACAGCATGTCACCCGGATTGAAACTGACCCGCTCGCTGGTAAAGGCCAGCAGCTTCAGTTTCGACAGCTCGATATCGGCGAAGATGGGCAGGCGGCGCAATGCCTCCACCTCCGCAGCCAAGTTGGCGGCCATTATTCCCCCATGTTCCCCAATGCCGGTTGGTTCCGGTTTTTCCTTTGATTACCATAGTGGTGACCGATGACGGCCCCCTTGTCCAGCTTTGCCGCCCTGCAACAATGAACGCTGCACCGCCCCCTGATTTATTATTCTGGGCCCAGCCGATGGCGGCGGGTGATGCCCAACGGCTGGCCGACACCGCCCGGTTGCTGGCCGGGCGGGGCTGGCAGGTGCTGCTGGCCTGGGGTGGGGAGGACATGCCGGCGGCGGGGCCAGGGCTGCAGGTTGCAGCACTGACCCCGGTTGCCCATTGGCGGGCAGATCAGCCGGGTTTGATTCTGGATGCCGGCGGCGGGCTGGCCAACCATGCCTGGAAGAAACAGCGCGCCGCCAGCCTGCTGGCCCTGTTCGCCCAAACCCGTCCGGCACTGCTGCTGCTGGACCGGTTTCCCTTCACGAATCAGGCTTTTCGCTATGAGCTGAAGCCCATGCTGGAAATGGCGTGCCGACGCACGCCGAAACCCCGCATCGTCAGCCTCTCCACGGGGGTGGCGGTGGCTGAGCCGGCGATACGGGGGTTGATCGACCAGATCATCCGCGAAGCAGCGGACCTGCCGGGGCCCTGACCGTTTAGGGTTCGGCGGAAACCTGCACCGCCAGCTTGCCGGTATTGCCGCCACTGAACAGCTTGCCGAAAGAGGTCAGGGTATTTTCCAGCCCCTGATCCAGATCCACCTTCCATTTGATCCGGCCATCCGCCACCCAAGGGCCCATTTCGGCGTACATTTCCGCCATGCGCGGGGTGTAATCCAGCACCAGGAAGCCTTCCATCCGCGCCCGGCGCGACACCAGAATGGACAGGTTGCGCGGCCCCGGCTGCGGTTCGGTGGCATTATACTGGCTGATGGCGCCACAGAAGGGGATGCGCCCCTTGATGTTCAGCAGCTCCAGCACCGTCTCGGTGATCTCCCCACCGACATTCTCGAAATAAATGTCCACACCCTGCGGCACGGCGGCGCGCAGCTGCTTGCGCCAACCCTGGGCCTTGTAATTCACCGCCGCGTCAAAGCCCAGCTCCCCGGTCAGCCAGTTGCACTTCTCCTCCGACCCGGCGATGCCGACGGCGCGGCAGCCCTTCAGCCTGGCAATCTGCCCGACCAGGGAACCGACGGCACCGGCGGCGGCAGAGACCACCACGGTTTCCCCTTCCTTGGGTTTGCCAATATCCAGCAGGCCGAAATAGGCGGTGGCCCCCGTCATGCCCAGCGGCCCCAGATAGGCCAGCAGCGGCAGACCGGGGATATTGGGCACCTTGCCCATGCTTTCGCCATTGGTGATGACGTAATCAGCCCAGCGCCCCATGCCCATGACGATGTCGCCAACCTTGATCCGGTCATGGTTGGAGATATCCACCACGCCCAGCACCAGCCCGCGCATGGTGGTGCCCAGCGGCACCGCCGGCAGATAGCTGTCATATTGCATCCAGACCGCATTGGTCGGGTCCAGCGACAGATAGATCGTGCGCACGCGATATTCGCCCGGCCCCGGTTCCGGTGCCTTTTCTTCCCGCAGGCTCAGCACCTCAGCGAAATTGCCGCCCTTGGGGCGGGCGTCCAGCAACCAGTGCCGGTTCACGGCGGGGTCAAAGGCGGCCATGGTTTCCTCCGTCTGTCATTGATCGGACCCTTGATCCGGTCCTGCCGCAGCATCGTTCAAACAGTTGTTCGACACAACTGCTTTCCGCCGCTTCCATAGAGCAAAGGATTTATGCCTAAAACGATTTCAATATCGATATTTGCCAACTGGGCGCGCATCGACGCGTGCTGTAATATGCGGGAAAATTTCAAAAACCTCGCAACCAACAGGCATGAAGCGGACAAACGGGTATGGCCCTTGGTTTACCAAGTTTTGACGAAGCAACTGAACGGCGTTTCGACGAATGGCGGGAAGCCCGGCTGCGCGATGCGCTGGCCTGGCCGATCGGTGCGGGGGCCGCATCTCTGCTGGCATTCATCATCTGGGATCTGACACTGGACCCCAGCCGTTTCTGGCTGGTGGTGCCGATCCGGCTGGTGGCGGGTGGGGTAATGCTCTGGTGCGCCTGGACCATTTCCCATCGTCCGGCGATGCCGTTGCTGCTGATGACCATCATTGCGGTCACGGCCGGCACGGGCTGCGTGGGCCTGACCCAATATCTATTGCCGGACGGTTTGCTGTACGGCCCGGCCGGGCTGGCGATCTTTCCCACCGTGTCGGCCATCTGCGTCACCCGGGCGCAGTTGGTGCCGCTGGTCAACCTGCCCTCTGCCCTGCTGGTGGGTGGGTTGCTCTGGGCGGACGGGCTGACCGGCTTTCCCCTGTTCAATACGCTCAGCTTCTTTGCCACCGGCATTTTTGCCGCCTATGTGCTGGCCCATGCGCTGGAACGGACCGCCCGTTATGGCTTTCGTCTGGAATTGCAGCTGGAGGCAGAGGCGCGGCTAGACCCGCTGACCGGCATCGCCAACCGCCGCCGGCTGGAGGAACAGGGCGAACAAGAAGTGGCCCGCGCCCGCCGTTTCAAGCGCCCGCTGACCATGCTGCTGCTGGATCTGGACCATTTCAAATCCATCAATGACCGGTATGGCCATGCCACGGGTGACCATGTGCTGAAGGCAGTGGCGCGACTGGTGGGCAATAATCTACGCCAGACCGACCTGTTCGCCCGGCTGGGCGGGGAGGAGTTCGTCGCCCTGCTGCCGGAGACAGACCTGGAGACGGCTTACGGTCTGGCCGAACAGTTGCGCCACCTGCTCTCCTTCACCCCGTTGCGCCATGAGGGGGCGGAAATTGAGGTGACGGCCAGTATCGGGGTTGCCGCCTATTGCCCGGAACTGTCCAGCCTTGCTGCCATCCTGCGCGCTGCCGACGAGGCGCTCTATGCCGCCAAGGCGGGCGGGCGTAATCAGGTGGTGGTGGTGCGCCGGGCAGAGGCGGGGTGAAGCAATTTCCGCCGAAAGTCCAGCTGGCCGAGCCTGGCCTTTGTAGCGTTTAATCCTGCTGCGGCCCGAACCGGCGGCCCCAGGACAGGAAACAGCCCATGCACTTCGCCACCGCCGACCTTGTTGACCAGCATGAACGGGTGATCAGCAGCTGCAGCACGCAGTTTCGCAATTTTGGCGGCCATGCCCGCTTCTTCGGCAAGGTGCGCACTGTGCGCTGCCACCGCGACAATGCGTTGCTGAAATCCCTGCTCTCCACCCCCGGTGACGGGGCGGTGCTGGTGGTGGATGGCGGCGGGACGCTGGCCTCCGCCCTGGTGGGCGATATCATCGCCGGGCTGGCGGTGAAAAATGGCTGGGCCGGCATCGTCGTGCATGGCGCCATCCGGGATTCCGTGGCCATCAGCACCCTGCCGCTGGGCGTCAAGGCGCTGGGCACCAACCCGCTGAAAAGTGCCAAGACCGGGGCCGGGGAAGCCGACGTCACCGTGCATTTCGGTGGCTGCGACTTCACCCCTGGCCAATGGCTCTACAGCGACGAAGATGGCATCGTGCTGCTACCGCAGCAGGCGTGAGACTCAGGCCGTCCGCTTCAGCCGGGCAGCGAAGAAGCCATCCATGCCGCCCTGGTCTGCCAGATGACCGGGATGGCAGCGCACGAAGCCTTCCGGCGTCAGCAAGGCGGCCATGCCGCCCACCTCATCGGCGGTGACCGGCACCACCTTCATTTCCGGGCGGCGATAGAGCAGGTTGGTGATCTGCACCTCCCCCTCTTCCGGCTGTAAGGAACAGGTGCAGTAAACCAGCACGCCGCCCGGCTTCAGCATGTCGACAGCGCGATAGAGCATCCGGGACTGGATGCGGCCCAGCTTCTCCACATCCTCTTCATCCTTCAGCCGTGCGACATCGGGATGGCGGCGGATGGTGCCGGTGGCGCTGCAGGGCGCATCCAGCAGCACGGCATCGGCAGGCTGTTCCGGGCGCCATTCGGTGGCGTCGGCCACGACGGTGGTGACCTGACCGGCAAAGCCCAGCCGTTGCATATTCTCCGTCAGCCGCAGCAACCGCTTGTCGGAACGGTCAACGGCGGTGACCTGGGCACCGGCGGCTGCCAGTTGCGCCGTCTTGCCGCCGGGGGCGGCACAGAGATCCAGCGCCTGCTTGCCCGACAGGTCGCCGAACAGCCGGGCCGGGATGGCGGCGGCAGCATCCTGCACCCACCAGACCCCGTCATCGAAGCCGGGCAGTTCCATTACCTGCCCACCGGCGGGGCGGCGGATGCTGCCGGTGGGCAGCAGCACACCGCCCAGCTTTTCCGCCCAGGCGGCAGCATCGCCCTTCACGGTGATATCCAGCGGCGCTTCGTTCAGCTGGCTTTCCACGATGGCGCGGGTGGGGCCGGTGCCATAATGCTTGCGCCAGGCCAGCCACAGCCAGTCCGGCGTGTTCAGCCGGCCGGCATCCTGGGCCGCCAGCATGGTTTGCCCATCACGCGCCAGCCGGCGCAGGACGGCGTTGATCAGGCCCTTATAGGGGTGCTGCTTGCGCTGGATGGCCAGTTCCACGCCCGTATCCACGGCGGCATGGGCCGGCGTGTTCAGGAACAGCAGTTGGGCAGCACCCAAGCGCAGAATATCCTGCACCACGGCCTTCAACTGCTGGCCCGGCTTGTCCAGGCAGGCGGCGATGCAGGCATCGATCTGGCCCAGCCGGCGCAGCACGGTGGCGCAGAGCAGACGGACAAAGGCGCGGTCGCGCGCTTCCAGCAGACGGATGCCGCGATGGCCTTCCCAGGCATCATCAAACGGCACGCGGCGCGACAGCACAGCGGAAACCAGATCAAGGGCGGCGACGCGCGCGGCCAGCGCGGCATCGGTGGCAGGGGTCTGTTCAGTCATGGCAGGCGGATTTAACGCGGCGCAAGCCGCTTGTCGAACGCCGATCACGCACGGGTGACCCATGATGCGCGCCGTCCCCCTGGATTTTACCCGGCCCCTCGCCCACCTTATCCATCAAGTTGATTCCTTATGATCCGGGAGTGTGTTGCATGGGTACGCAAAGGGCCGTACTGGCCGGCGGCTGTTTCTGGGGGATGCAGGATCTGATCCGCAAGGTGCCGGGCGTGGTGACCACCCGCGTCGGCTATACCGGCGGCGGTCTGGCCAACCCCACCTACAAGGATGTGAAAACCGGCAAGACCGGCCATGCGGAGGCGATCGAGATCAGCTTTGATCCGGAAAAGCTGAGCTATCGCCGGCTGCTGGAATTCTTTTTCCAGATTCATGACCCGACGACGACCAACCGCCAGGGCAACGATATCGGTACCCAATATCGCTCCGCCATCTTCACCCTGGACGACGCCCAGGCCGAAACGGCGCGGCAGGTGACGGCGGCAGTGGAAGCCTCTGGCCGCTGGCCCGGCAAGCTCGCCACCGAAATCACACCCGCCGGTCCGTTCTGGGAGGCCGAAGATTTCCACCAGGACTATCTGGAGCGCACCCCCAACGGCTATACCTGCCATTGGGTGCGGCCGGATTGGGTGCTGGACGGGAAATAAACGGATAGGGGGCAGCCTTTCCTTCAGGCTGCCCCCTTCAGATCACCGTTTCAAATACCGTTCCTCCAGCGCGCGCTGGCGGGTTTTCAGGGATTGTTCCACCCCGTTAATGAAAACCCGCTCGGCCAGCACCATCGGCTCCAGCGGGTCACCGCCCCACAGTACCAGATCGGCGGGCTTGCCCACGGCGATCTGGCCGGCGCTGCCCGTACCGCCAAACAGCGCCGCCGGGCGGCCGGTGATGGCGGCCAGCGCCTTGTCGCGTGGCATCCCATAGGCCACCGCCGTCCCGGCCTGGAAGCGCACCTGATTGGCATAATGGCCATCGGCGCTGCCGGTCAGGATCACCACCACGCCGGCCTTTTCCAGCAGGGCGGCATTGTCCAGCCGTGCATGTTGGGTTTCAAACCGGCCCGGCAGGTTGGTGGTCGGCTTGATAATGACGGGCACGCCGGCAGCGGCGATTTCCCCCGCCACCATCCAGCCTTCCTCCGCCCCCATCAGCACCAGCCGCAGCTTTTCCTCCCGCGCCAGCCGCAGGGCCAGACGGATATCGGCGGCGCGGTGGACGGCCAGGAACAAGGGCGCTTCGCCCCGGACCACAGGCAGCAGCGCCTCCAGGTCCAGCCGCGACAGGCTATATTCCCGCGTGCCGCCCTGATTAAAGGCCCCCTTGTTGGCGGCGTAATGGCGCACATCCTCCAAAGCGGCCTTCAGGATGGCAACGGACAGCGCACGGCTGCCGCCGGCACTGCTGGCGGCACTTTCGCCAAAGGGCAGAGCCACGCCCAGGCGCGGTTTCACCACGATGTCCGGGGCGGCGCCCAGATGGATCAGCGCCGGCTGGCCCTGGAACAGCGGCTCATCGACATGGCCCGCCGTCTCCCCATCATGGATATGGGCACCATCGCCAAAGGCCACAGCGGGCATCACCACGGCGCGGGTGATGCCCCCGGCACGGGCCAGCGGGATCAGGCTGCTGGCGGGGTTGACGGCGTAGGAGGGATCATAGGCCACGCTGATCCGAGGATTGGCGGCATTGCTGTCATTGGTCTCCTTGACCGCACTCACCTCCTCAATCCCGATATCGGAGGAGGAGACGAACAGACCCGGCGTCACCACCTTGCCCTTGCCCCCCACCAGCGTCGCCCCGGCCGGCACCGCCGCACCGGGGGCCGCCGCCGTGACAATGCCATCCTTGATGATGATGGTGGCGTCGGGGGTGGAAACGCCGCTGCCATTCACCAGGGTCGCCCCCTGGATGGCGATGGTTTCCGCCCCCGCTGTCGTGCCCAGGCCGGCCAGCAGCACGGCCCCGCCAAGAAGCATTTGTTTGAAGCCGCGCATCATTTCGCCCCCTTGCCCTGGAAGATTTCCGCCCCCGCCTGTCCCAGCTCAAAATCAGAGCGGGGTTCAGCGGGCGGGTGGGCGCGGTCGAATTGCGGCACGCCATCAATATAAACGAGATCGGCCAGCGTATAGATGCTGAAGGGATTGCCGTTCCACACCACCACATCGGCCATCTTGCCCGGTTCCAGCGTGCCGGTCTTGTCCTGCACGCCGATGGCCTTGGCGGGGTTGGCGGTGATCCAGCTGATCGCCTCCTCCTCCTTGATGCCCAGGCCCAGATAATTGCCCTCCGCCATAGCCTGGGCGGCTTCCTTGGGCAGGTACTGGATCAATGTTTCGTCATCGGAATGAATGACGGCGCAGGCCCCGGCCCGGTGCACCATGGCGGCATTGGCCGGCACCCCGTCATAGGCTTCCATCTTGAAGCCCCACCAATGGGCCCAGGTGGCGATGCAGACATTATCCTGCTTCAGCAGGTCGCTGATCTTGTAGGCCTCAGTGGCATGGTGGAAGGCTGTGACGCGATAGCCGAATTCCCGCGCCACCTCCATCATCACCGACATCTCGTCAGCGCGGTAGCAATGGTTCTGCACCAGGATATCGCCGGACAGCACGCCAGCCAGGGTTTCCAGTTGCAGGTCACGCTTGGGCGGATCGGGCTGCTTGTCGCCCTTGGCCTCCTGCTTTTCCTTGTAATAGGCGTCCCATTTGCGGCGATATTCCGCCGCTTCGATCCAGGCCGTGCGGTACCCCGCCACATTGGCCATGCGGCTGCCAGGCGCCCGGCCCTTGTCGCCATAGACGCGCTTGGGATTCTCCCCGCAGGCCATTTTCAGCCCATAGGGCGCGCCGGGGAATTTCATCTCCATCACATTGCGGGCGGTGACATTCTTCACCGTCACGCTGCGCCCACCGAACAGGTTGGCCGAGCCGGGCAGCAGCTGCAAGGTGGTGACACCGCCGCGCAGCGCCCGTTCAAAGCCGGGATCCTGCGGCCAGACCGAATGTTCAGCCCAGACCTGGGCCGTGTTCGGGTCCGTCATTTCATTCCCGTCGGAATGGGCCTCCACCGCCGGGGAGGCATAGACCCCCAGATGGGAATGCATGTCGATGATGCCGGGGGTGATCCAGCGCCCCGCCGCATCCACAATGGTGGCCCCCGCCGGCACGGGCAGGCCCGCCCCCACCGCCTCAATCCGACCATCGCGGATGATGACGGTGCCGTTTTCAATCCGCGCCCCGGTGCCGGTCAGCACCGTCGCCCCGGTCAGCGCCACCAACCCGCTGGCGGCGGGCTTATAGCGGCTGGGGAACGGGTCGCGGCTGCTGGCCGCATCCAGCCCCGGCGCCAGCGCCTGCTTGTCCCCGCCCTTGTCCTTGTTCCCGGAATGCCCGGTTCCCTGTCCGGTGGCGCAGCCAGCCAGCAGCAATGCCAGCCCCGTCACCAACCAGCGACCGCCCCGCGACCGCATCATGTCCGACCCCGTCTTATTCGTGTATGGATCTTGCTTTGGCGGGCAGTGTGACCGGCTATTCACAACCGCGTCAATGGCCTGGACGCCGCCCGCGTCACCGGTTAAGCATTCCGGTCAAAGCGCAACATTGAACCAACAGGGTACCCACGCCATGCACTTCATTCTGGAATGTATCGACAAGCCGGATTCGCTGGACCTGCGCATGGCGACCCGCCCGCCGCATCTGGAATACCTCACCAGCCTGTCGGACAAGATCACCATCGCCGGCCCGATTCTCAGCGAAGACGGCAAGCCCGTCGGCAGCCTGCTGATCCTGGACGTGGCCGATAAGGCCGAGGTGGAGGCGATTGCCGCCAACGACCCCTATGCCAAGGCGGGTCTGTTCGCCAGCGTAACGATCCGCCCCTTCCGCAAGGTTCTGCCGGCCTGATCGACCAGGGGACGATAAGAAGATGGCCCATTGGCTGGTAAAATCCGAACCGTTCAAATATTCCTGGGACCAGTTCGTCAAGGATGGGCGCACCCATTGGGATGGCGTGCGCAACCATCAGGCCGCCAAGAATCTGAAGACCATGGCGGTGGGCGACCGGGTCTTCTTCTATCATTCCAATGAGGGGCTGGAGATTGTCGGCATTGCCGAGGTGGTCGCCACCGCCTACCCCGACCCCAGCGATCCCGCCGGCCGCTTCGTGATGGTGGACCTGAAGCCGATCACCCCGGTCAAGGTGCCGCTAACGCTGAAGCGGATCAAGGATGATCCGGTGCTGTCGGAAATGCAGCTGGTCAAACAATCCCGCCTGTCCGTCTGCCCGGTGACGGATGATCAATGGGCCTATGCCTGCGGCCTGATGGGTGTGCCGGCGTGAGCGATGGGGGCCGCTTTCTCTGCCATCTGACGGAGATTCCCGACGGCACGGCGCGCGGGTTTGACTGGGATCGCGGCGGTGAACGGCCGGTGCCGATCCTGGTCTTTCGCCGGGGCGGGCAGGTTTACGGCTATCGCAATGCCTGCCCCCATATCGGCGTGCCGCTGGAAATGGACCCGGACCGGTTCATGAACCGCGAAGGCACCCACCTGCAATGCAGCACCCATGGCGCCTTGTTCCGGGTGGATGACGGGATGTGCGTGGAAGGGCCGTGCGTGGGCCGGCCGTTGCGGCCCGTGCCGCTGGTGGTGGATGGTGAGGGGCGCGTGATGCCCGCCGGGGGGTAACCCCTCTTACCCCGCCTTGGCCAATACTGCCTGCATATCCTGGGTCGCCACCTGGATGCGTCTGGCCAGCAGGCGGGCATCCTGGGCGGCTTCCTGCACGGGGAAGCCGCCGGGGCCGGGGGCCAGACGCAGCAGCGTATCCAGCGCCAGCAAGCTGGTGCGCAGGCCCAGACGGGAAAGCTCTGCCTCCGTTCCGGAAACCTCTGCCACGCATTCCGGCTTTTCGCCCGCCATGCCCCACCCCCCGTCTGGTTGCCCAACCTGTCCGGCTGCGCAACGGCTGGCTTTTTCCATACCACAGCACGCGTCCGAATGCACGCGCGCGGGCGGAGAGGACAACCAGCCGCCGGCTTCCTTGTCCACGCGACGAATGTACATGTTCCAAAATAGCTTAGGCTTGCTTACATAAGGTTACCGACGCCGGGTTGGGGGACGATAGAACCGCCATCCGTTCCGCCGGCCTATGGTCGAGAAGAACCGCAGCCATTGCCCACCGGGCAACCCGGACGGCGCTGCGACAACAGTGGGAGATTGAACGCCATGAGCAGCCCGACTTTCTTTCCGGTTGCGGAAGAAACCGCCCGCGGCGCCTGGGTTGACGCCGCCAAGTACAAGGAAATGTATGAGCGGTCGATTTCCGACCCGGACGGGTTCTGGGGCGAACATGGCAAGCGGATCGACTGGTTCACCCCCTATACCAAGGTGAAGAACACCAGCTTCGAAGGCGATGTCGCCATCCGCTGGTTCGAAGATGGCACCACCAACGTTTCCTATAATTGCATTGATCGCCACCTGGAAAAGCGCGGCGACCAGACCGCCATCATCTGGGAAGGCGACAATCCCGCCGACAGCGCCCACATCACCTATCGCCAGCTGCATGAAAAGGTCAGCCGGCTGGCCAATGTGCTGAAGGCACATGGGGTGAAGAAGGGCGACCGGGTGACGATCTATCTGCCGATGATCCCGGAGGCAGCCTATGCCATGCTGGCCTGCGCCCGCATCGGCGCCATCCATTCCATCGTCTTTGGCGGCTTCTCCCCGGACAGCCTGAAGGACCGGGTCGAGGGCTGCGAAGGCAAGATCATCATCACCGCTGATGAGGGTCTGCGCGGCGGCCGCAAGGTGCCGCTGAAGGCCAATGTCGACAAGGCGCTGGAAAGCCTGCCCGACGTCTCATCCGTCATCGTCGTCAAGCGCACCGGCGGCAGCGTCGCCTGGAAGGAAGGCCGCGATTACTGGTACGAGGAGGAGATTGCCAAGGTCTCCGCCGATTGCCCGGCAGAGGTGTTGAGCGCGGAAGACCCGCTGTTCATCCTCTATACCTCCGGTTCCACCGGTAAGCCCAAGGGCGTGCTGCACACCACCGGTGGCTATCTGGTCTATGCGTCGATGACGCATCAATATGTGTTCGATTACCATGATGGCGACATCTATTGGTGTACCGCCGATGTGGGTTGGGTGACCGGTCACAGCTATATCGTCTATGGCCCGCTGGCCAATGGCGCCACCACACTGATGTTCGAAGGCATCCCCAACTATCCCAGCGTCAGCCGGTTCTGGGAGGTGATTGACAAGCACAAGGTCAATATCTTCTACACCGCCCCCACCGCCATCCGCGCCCTGATGCGTGAAGGCGAAGGCCCGGTGAAAAAGACCAGCCGCGCCTCCCTGCGCCTGCTGGGCTCGGTCGGGGAACCGATCAACCCGGAAGCCTGGCTCTGGTACCATTCGGTGGTCGGCGATGGCCGCTGCCCCATTGTGGATACCTGGTGGCAGACGGAAACCGGCGGTATCCTGATCACCCCGCTGCCGGGCGCCGTCGGCCAGAAGCCGGGTTCGGCCACCCTGCCCTTCTTCGGCGTGAAGCCACAGGTGGTGGATAATGAAGGCACGGTGCTGGAAGGGGCGACGGAGGGCAATCTCTGCATCGCCGATAGTTGGCCGGGCCAGATGCGCACCGTTTATGGCGACCATGAACGGTTCGTGCAGACCTATTTCAGCACCTTCAAGGGCAAGTATTTCACCGGTGACGGCTGCCGCCGGGATGAGGATGGCTATTACTGGATCACCGGTCGCGTCGATGACGTGATCAATGTCTCCGGCCACCGGCTGGGCACGGCGGAAATCGAAAGCGCCCTGGTCGCCCATCCCAAGGTGGCCGAGGCGGCGGTGGTGGGTTATCCGCATGATCTGAAGGGCCAGGGCATCTATGCCTATGTGACGCTGAATGCCGGCGAGGAGACGTCGGACGAGCTGCGCAAGGAGCTGGTGGCCTGGGTCCGCAAGGAAATCGGCCCCATCGCCACGCCGGACCTGATCCAGTGGGCGCCGGGTCTGCCCAAGACCCGTTCGGGCAAGATCATGCGCCGCATCCTGCGCAAGATCGCCGCCAATGAGCATGAGGCGCTGGGCGACACCAGCACGCTGGCCGATCCCAATGTGGTGACGGAACTGGTGGGCAACCGCATGAACCGCAGCTGAGCCGAAGGCACAGCCGCGATACAGGGAAGGCCGGCCTTAGCGCCGGCCTTTTCGTTCCCGATCCACCGCCACATACAGGGCCGCATAGCGCCGGGCCTGCACCACCGGGGCATATTCCCGTTCCGCCCGCTGCCGCCCGGCCTGGCCCATGGCGGGCAGGTCGGCCCGTCGGCGCACCGCCGCCGCCAGGCCGACCGCCAGAGCGTCGGCATCGCTGCCGGGCGCCAGAAAGCCGGTGACGCCCGGCATGATCATGTCAGGCACCCCGCCACTGTCGAACCCCACCACCGGCCGGGCGCAGGCCATCGCCTCCAGCACCACATTGGGCAGGTTATCCTGCCGGCTGGGCACCACCAGCAGGTCACAGGCAGCATAGAAACCGCAGAGGTCCCCATCGCCGGATTGTGGCCCGGCATTGACGCAGGGCACCGAAAGGGGAACCGGCGGCACCTCCCCTTCCCCGGCGACCAGCAGGGTCAGCCGGTCCGGCAGGCTGGGGGCCAGCTGGTTCAGCGCCTGCATCAGCAGATCCAGCCCCTTGCGCGGATCGGCCAGCAGGTGGGAGACAAAGCCCAGCGTCAGCACATCATCCGCAATGCCCAGCCGGCGGCGCAGCGGCGCGCCATCCGCCGGCACCAGGGTGCGGATATCCACGGCATTGGGAATGACATGGATGGGCAAGCCGGCGAACAGCCGGCTGTTCGCCGCCTCCGCCGCCAGCCAGCGGCTGGGGCTGACAATATGAACCGGGCCGGGAAAGGCCGCCAGTGCTGCCCGTTTGCGGGCCAGCACCAGGGCGGAAAGATCATCGGCCACCACCGATCCCAGCATCGGACAGCGACCACAGGCCATGGTGAAGCCCCGGCAGGCATCGGCGTAATGGCAACCACCGGTAAAGGGGTTCTGGTCGTGCAGGGTCCAAACCAAGCCCTGATCCGGCCGGCGGCGGCGGAAGAACAGCGGCCAATCCACCAGACCGCGCACCCAATGCAGGTGGAAAATATCGGTGGGCGGCAGCCGATCTTCCAGCAGATCGGCACGGCCCGCCAGACCGCTGTGGAAGGGCACGAATCCAGGCCCCTGAAGGGCAGGATAGGCCGCCAGCTCCGCCTGCCCTTCCCCCTCCCGCGCGGCCCAGGCCGCCTGTTCGGCGGCATCGCGCGGGCGTACCGGGGTGATATCGGGATCGTCACTATCCTTGCGGGCAACCAGAAACTGATGCGCCACGCCAATTTCCCGCAGCCCCTGATGCAGCCGATAAGCAGCACGGGCAGCACCGCCGGCAATGTCAAAGGTGTTGAGTAAGGTGATCCGCATCATCCAAGCTGTCCCGGTTCGCCCTCGTCCATCATACTGCAAATCCAGATGACAGCGGCTGGTTGTCTCCGCCTACTCCCATGGGGTAGCATGGCTGAACAATTTCCATGATACCTGTACGTGAGCCTGCTGATGCCCCGTTATTCAGATCTGGCCTCCTATCTGAACACAGGCGGCAAGCCGATCTTCTTTGTCCATTGCGTGAAGACCGCCGGCACCTCGTTGAACGGCTATCTCACCCGGATGGACGGGCGAAGCCGGATGGCCACCTATTATATCGACCGACAATATACTGACTGCGTGCTGGCAGAGGCGGCGCAGCCCGGCTTTTATGACAGCCACCATGCCACCCACCTGCCCTTCTCTGTGCTGGCGCCGATATTGGACCGGCTGGATGTCAGCCAGTTTCACTGGCTTGTCTGTGTACGCGACCCGGTGGCGCGGCAAATCTCCCATTACCGCTTCCTGCGGAAGATGCAGCATCTGCCGCTGATCCAGAATAACTGCATCGATTTTTCCTCGCTGGAGGCTTTCACTGACAGTATGCCGCGCAACAGCCAGTGCCGCTTCTATCATTCATCCGGACAGGCCGCCGACGCCATCGCCTTTCTGGACCGGCTGGATGTGCAGGTGGTGCCGGTGGAATTCATGAGTGCGGTGATCGATGATATTTATGTGCAGCACGGCCTGCCGCCCCTGCAGGAAATCCGCGCCAACCGCACCGATCAGGAACCGCCGGCCCGCGACCTGTCCCCCACCGCCGCTGCCCTGATCGCTGAGCGCTTCGCCCAGGATGATCTGCTCTACCGTACCTATCATGCCCGCGTCGCCCCGCTGATGGCGGGGCTGGGGCGGCCGGTGCCGGTGGCGACATTGCAGCCAGGGGACGACCTGTCCTTTCTGCGCCCGGCGGCCCAGGCGGGGCAGTTATATATTTTCGGCAGCAGCAGCGTGGCCGAACAATTGCTGGGCCGGCTGCGCCAGGCTGGGCTGCAGCCGGCCGGTTTCATCGACAGCACGCGGGACGGCACACTGGCCGGGCTGCCGGTCTGGCGGGCCGACCAGCTGGACAGCGCGCGCTGGCAGGCCGCCAGCGTACTGATCGCGGCAGAGGCCTTCGGGCCGATTCATCGTTTGGCCCAGACCCGGGGCTGCCGCCAGATCATCGATGCCTTTGACTACGCCATCCAGAAGGAGATCTGGCGTGTCTGACGCCAATCCGCTGAAGCGGCAACATTCAGGGAAGCGGGGGAACCGAGCAGAGAATAAAAGAAAAACCAACTGCGATTAAAGGCAGATCAATACAAAATCAGGCAGGGGAAAAGAATGCATGAAAAACCATCAACGGTACGCGGATCTTTCATCTTACCTATCAACCGGTGGGAAACCGTGGTATTTCCTACATTGTCTAAAGACAGCCGGAACCTCTCTTGTTCACTATTTTATGCGGCTTCACGGGCGGGGTCATTGCAGTTTTCACTATGATGAACGTCAATCAGTACCAAAGCTGCTGGAGGCCCTCAGCCATCCGATAGAGCGGCTGCATCATCGCGCAAGCCATTTGCCCCTCGCCTTCATGGGGCCATTCCTGGATCAGATCGGTCGTCAGCATTTCCATTGGATGACCTGTGTGCGTGAGCCGATGTCACGGCAATTGTCATTGTACCGGTACCTGCGGGATCGGCAGGATCGGCCCATGCTGCAGAATCTCGGCCTGGATTTCAGCAGTCTGGAGCGTTTCATCGACGGCACCCCCCGCAACAGCCAGTGCCTTTTCTATCACCCGTCGGGGCGGGCCGATGCTGCGCTTGAAGCGTTGGATAATTTGGGCACACAGGTGATTCCGCTGCCTTTTCTGGGCACGGTGATCGACGCCCTGTTTGCCAGCCAGGGGGTGGCACCGCTGGCCCCCATCCATATCAACCGGTCACGCCGGGACAGCCGCGACGCCGATATCAGTCCCATTGTGCAGGCCATGATTGCGGAGCGCTTCGATCAGGATCAGTTGCTGTATGACACCTGTTATCAACGCGTCGCCCCGCTGTTGGCGGGGCTTAACCCTGCACGCCCAAGGGTGGAGACACTCACGCCAACCGATGGGCTGGAGAGGCTGCGCAGCATCACCGGGCCACTGCATATTTTCGGCACCAGCGCGCCGGGCCAGGCGCTTTCCGGGTGGCTGGATCAGGCCGGCATACGGGTCAGCGGCTTCCTGGACAGCCGCAGCCGGGGAGAAATATTGCTCGGGCGACCGGTGCTGCGGCCGGGCGTGCTGGACGCCACCCGGTTCCAGCACGCTACGGTGCTGATCGCGGCAGAAACCTATGGCCCGGTTTACCAACTGCTTGCCGCCCATGGCGGCGGCCGGATCATTGATGCATTTGATCTGGCAAAGGCGCTGATGCCGGCCCTGCGGGTGGGGGCTGAAGCCACCCACCCGCTACGGCCTGTCAATGCGCCCCGCCTTCCAGGTACGCCGCCCGCACCTCCGGGTTGGCCAACAGTTCCGGCCCCGCCCCCTGCAACACCACTTGCCCCTGCGCCAGCACATAGGCCCGGTGGGCCAGTTTAAGCGCGTGATAGGCGTTCTGTTCCACCAGCAGAATGGTCATCCCCCGCGTCTTGTTGAGATCGGCGATCACATCAAAGATGCGGCGGATGATCAGCGGCGCCAGCCCCAGGGAGGGTTCATCCAGCAGCAACAGGCGCGGCCGGCTCATCAAGGCGCGGGAAATGGCCAGCATCTGCTGTTCCCCGCCCGACAGCGTGCCGGCCCGCTGGTCCCGCCGGGTCTTCAGGATCGGGAACAGGTCGAAGCAATAGGCGATGTCGGCATCAAAATGGGCCGGGTCGCCCAGCGTGGCACCCAGCTGCAGGTTTTCAAACACCGTCATGCGCGGGAAGATGCGGCGGCCTTCCGGCACCTGGGCGATGCCCAGCTTGGCCGTTTCATGCGGCGGCAGGTCGACGATGGACTGGCCATCGAAGATAATGCTGCCCGCCGCCGGCTTGGGCTGGCCGCAGATGGTCATCAGCAAGGTAGATTTGCCGGCCCCATTGGCCCCGATCAGGGTGACAATCTCCCCCTGTTCAACCGTCACATCCACGCCGCGCAGGGCCTCGATGGGGCCGTAATTGGTGCGCACCCCCGTCAGTTGCAGCAGGCTCATACCCGGTCTCCTTCGCCCGCCACGTCGGCGATATCGGCCGCCACCACGGGCGGCAATTCTTCCTCGTCCGGTTCACCCAGATACGCCTTGATCACGCGCTCATCGGTGCGAATCTGTTCGGGCGTGCCCTCGGCAATCTTGCGGCCATATTCGACGACATGGATATGGTCGGAAATGCCCATCACCAGCGTCATGTCATGTTCGATCAACAGGATGCCGATGCCGAATTCGGCGCGGATACCCTGAAGCAGCTCCCCCAGTGCCGCCGTTTCGCGTGGGTTCAGACCGGCGGCTGGTTCATCCAGGCAGAGCAGCAGCGGATCGGTGTTCATGGCGCGGGCGATTTCCACCCGCCGCTGCATCCCATAGGAAAGGTTGCCCGCCTCCTCATTGGCGACAGCGCCCAAATCCAGCCGGTTGATCCAAAACCGCGCGCGTTCAATCGCGTCCCTCTGCGCGGTGCGCCAGCCCTTCAGCCCCAGCAGCCCGGCAATGCCCAGCACCGATTTCTGCATCAGCCCGACATGCTGGGCCACCAGCAGGTTTTCCAGCACCGTCATGCGCGGGAACAGGCGGATATTCTGGAAGGTGCGCACCACCCCGTGGCGCGCCACCTGATAACCCGGCAGCGTCTGCAGGCTGACCTTGCCGCGTGTCGGGTGCGCCAGGGACAATTCACCCGAGGTGGGTTTGTAAAACCCGGTCAGGCAGTTGAAAATGGTGGTCTTGCCGGCCCCGTTGGGGCCGATCAGGGCGGTGATGCGGCCGGTATCGGCCGACAGGTTCACGCCATCCACCGCCACCAGCCCACCAAACCGCATGGTCAGGCCGGTGACATTCAGCAATGGTTCGCTCATGTCTCAGGCCCCCTTCTGATCCAGCTTCACGGTCGGCACCCGGGTGGACAGCAGCCCACCGGGGCGCCAGACCATGATGGTGATCATGGCAAGGCCGAAGACGATCATGCGGTAATCGGCAAATTCACGCCCCAGTTCCGGCAGCATGACGATGAACAAGGCGGCGATGACCACCCCCACCTGGCTGCCCATGCCGCCCAGCACCACAATGGCCAGGATCAAGGCACTTTCGATGAAGCCGAAGCTCTCCGGCGAGACAAAGCCCTGACGGGCGGCGAAGAAACAGCCGGCAAAGCCGCCCATCATGCCGCCAATGGCATAGGCCGACACCTTGCTGGCCGTGGGGTTGATGCCCAGCGACCGGCAGGCGATTTCATCCTCGCGCAGCGCCTCCCACGCCCGGCCCACCGGCAGGGCGCGCAAACGGTTGATCACCCAGGCCGCCAGACAGACCAGCGCCAGCACGATCAGATAGAGGAACATCAACCGGTGCTCACCGGAAAAGCTGATGCCCGTCACCTCATGGAAGCTGCCCATGCCTTCCGGCGGGCGGCGGTCGAACGACAGGCCGAACAGGCCAGGGCGCGGAATGCCGGAAACACCGTTCGGGCCGCCGGTCAGCCCCTGCCAGTTCAGGATGACGATGCGGGTGATCTCCCCGAAACCCAGCGTGACGATGGCCAGATAATCCCCGCGCAGCCGCAGGATGGGCAGCGACAGCAGCGCCCCGAACAAGGCGGCGATCAGGCCCGACAAGGGTAGGCAGACCCAGAAATCCAACCCAAAAAATTTCGACAGCAGGGCGAAGCTGTAGGCCCCGATGGCATAGAAAGCGACAAACCCCAGATCCAGCAGCCCCGCCAGCCCCACGGTGACATTCAGCCCCAGCGCCAGCAGGATATAGATCAGCACCGTGGTGCCCAGGTCGATGATATAGCGGTCGCTGTAAGGCATGAAGGGCAGCGTCACGGCGAACAGCAAGGCGGCCACCATGAAGGCCCGCGTCAGCCGGGCCGCCAGCGTCGGCGCCCCCGCCACCACGGGTTTTGCCTGCTTCTTCGGCCGGCTGGCGGCGCGCGCGGCCAGCGCATCGCGTGCAAAGCCCAGCAGCAGCCGACCGATAAACACCAGCCCGACCGCCCAGGCCACCCAGGACCAGCGGCTTTCCACCACCAGCCCCTGGTCGGTGGAAATGGTGTGCAGGCCGATAAAGGGGATGGACAGCACCAGCGCCAGCCCGGCGGCAGCAACGCTGTCCTTCAACTTTGTCTCGATTGGGGTCGCCATCTCACACCTTCTCGATGTCGGGGCGGCCCAGCAGGCCGGTGGGGCGGAAGACCAGCACGGCGATCAGCACCGTGAAACTGGCCACATCCTTATAGGCACCGGAAATATAGCCGGTGAAAAACGCCTCGATCAGGCCGATCAGCAACCCGCCCAGCATGGCACCCGGCAGGGAGCCGATGCCCCCCAGCACAGCGGCGGTGAAGGCCTTCATCCCCGCCAGGAAGCCGATATAGAAATCGATCACCCCGTAATACATGGTGACCAGCACACCGGCCACGGCGGCCAGGGCTGCCCCCATCACGAAGGTCAGGCTGATGGTGCGATCCACATTGATGCCCAGCAACCCCGCCATGGTGCGGTCCTGCTCACACGCCCGCTGGGCGCGGCCCAGGGCGGTGCGGCTGATCAACTGGGTGAAGCCATACATCAGCGCAAAGGTCAGCACGATGATGAACAGCTGGATATAGGAGACGGACAGCGTAAACCCGTCCCCCTGCCACAGGTTGATGCCACCATTCATCACCGGGGCCAGCGGCTTGGGCCGCGAGCCTTGCGTCTGCATCACATAGTTCTGCAGAAAGATCGACATGCCGATGGCGGAAATCAGCGGCGCCAGCTTGGGCGCGCCGCGCAGCGGGCGATAGGCTACGCGTTCCACCGTCCAGCCATAGGCGGCGGTGAAGAAGATCGAGACCAGCAGCACCAGCAACAGGGCCAGCGGCACGGCAACAATCCCCAGCGCCGACAGCAGGGAGAAGGTCGTCACCGCGACGAAGGCGCCGATCATATAGATTTCGCCATGGGCGAAATTGATCATGCGGATGATGCCGTAAACCATCGTATAGCCGATGGCGATCAACCCATAAATGGCACCCAAGGTGATGCCATTAATCAGGTATTGGAGAAACGTCCCCAGCGCTGACGCGTCCATGTGCCCCCATATGTCCGATACGGCCGGCGGTTCCCTGATCCATGGCCGGTGGCGTGGCCTTGCTCGGGAACTTCTTCCGGCACCCGGATGCACGGTAGCGAACCGACACGCCCCCTTCAAGCATGGCGCGAATTGTCAGGGGGACATTTGGGGCGCTGGGGTCGGCCTCACTCCGCCGAGAGCCCCGCCAGCCGGGCGCGGGTCAGTTCCGGGCTGACCCGTTCTGATGCCATCAGCCAGCGGATCAAGGGGGTGGCCATGAAGGTGCTGACAATGGCCATCACCACCAACATGCTGAACATCGGTTTGGGCAGCACGCCCATATCATAACCAATATTCAGCACGATCAGTTCCATCAGGGCCCGGGTATTCATGGCAACACCAATGGTGGCCGCCTGCCGGTGGCTTTCCCCCAATGCGCGGCAGGCCAGATAGGCCCCGCCGAACTTGCCGGCAAAGGCCACCAGACAGACCAGCGCACACAGGCCCCAGCCAGAGGCAGACAGGGAGCCGACATCGGTGCGCAACCCCGTATAGGCGAAGAACAAGGGCAGCAGCAGCACCTGCACCAGCCCGCCGACGCGCATTTTCCATTGCGCCACAAAGGCCCGGTCATTTTGCAGGCAATGGCCGACAATGAAGCCGCCGATAATGGCGAAGATGCCCAGATTGCTGGTGATGATGGCGGCCCCCAGCAGCACCAGCAGCAGCCCGGCGATGGTGGTTGTGTCCAGCGTGCCGCCCTCCTTCGCCATCCTCCCGGCCACCCAGCGGGACAGGAAGGGGCGCACCAGGGCCAGCATCACCGCCACGAACAGGGCCACCCCGGCAATCCGGGCCAGGAACATCACCATATCGAAATTGGCGGCGACGATAGCGGCCACCAGCCCCAGCAGCATCCAGCCGCAAATATCATCAATCGCTGCCGAGCCGATGACCAGCGAGGCCGTGCGCGTGTGGGACAGGCCCAACTCCATGAAAATCCGGCCCAGGATGGGGATGGCCGTGATCGACATGGCAATGGCGAAGAACAGGCGGAAGGCCAGCAGGCCCTGATCCGGGTCCATGCCCAGTTCGCGCCAGAAGAAGGGGGCGGTGGCATAGCCCAGGGCAAAGGGGATGATGATCCCTGTCAGGCTGATCAGCGCCACGGCCCGCCCGTCACGCCCCCGCCCTGGTGTCATCTGAAATTCCATGCCGATCTGAAACATCAGCAGGATCAGGCCCAATTGCGCCAACCCGACAAAGATGGGCCGGGTTTCCGGCACAAACAGCGCGTGGGAGAGATCGGGGAACAAGGCACCGATCAGCGATGGCCCCAGCAACAGCCCGGCCAGGATTTCGCCCGCCACCGCCGTCTGCCCCAGGAACCGCGTGCTGATCCAGGAAACCAGGCGGCTGAAGGCCAGGATCACCACCAGCTGGTAAAGCAGCATCAGCGTCAGATGTTCTGCCGATGAACCCACGGCGGAACCGGCCATGGCAGCCGTATTGCTCATGCGTTTTCTCCCCCCACGGAAGTATGTTTTGTCATGCTATAGCGGATAGCGGATCGCCCCGCCAGTGCTGCCCCCGGCTGGGGCGGGGTTTGCAGGGAAAGCCGGTGTCGCCAGGGCCGCCGGGGTCTATGCTATCGGAACTCCGTTACGCCACGCCCGGTAGTCTCGCCTGTGCCCCACGATCATTGCTGCGACGATCCCAGCCACCACCACACTGCCCCCAGCATCCCGCCGCATCCCGACCGGCCGGCGGTGATAACGCCGGGCACGCCTGCCTATGCCAGGGGGGCGGCGATTCTGGCGGCGGGTGGGCTGGTGGCCTTCCCCACCGAAACCGTCTATGGGCTGGGCGGCAATGCCGGGGATGATGCGGCCGTGGCCGCCATCTTCGCCGCCAAGGGCCGCCCCAGCTTCAACCCGCTGATCGTGCATGTGCTGGATGAGGCGGCGGCCGAACCGCTGGTGCATCTGGATGACCGCGCCCGCCAGTTGATGGAACTTTACTGGCCCGGCCCCTTGACCCTGGTGCTGCCGCGCCGGACCGATGCGCCGCTGTCGCTGCTGGTCAGTGCCGGGATGGACAGTGTGGCCGTGCGCAGCCCCGCCCATCCCGTGGCCCGCGCCCTGCTGGCGGCATCGGGCCTGCCGGTGGCGGCCCCGTCCGCCAACCGGTCCGGCCATGTCTCCCCCACCACGCCGCTGCATGTGGCAGAGGAATTTCCCGATGGCGGGGGTGCGCGGCTGCAATTGATCCTGGCCGGCGGCAAGGCGGAAATCGGCCTGGAATCCACGGTGCTGGACCTGACCGGCCCCACCGCCCGCCTGCTGCGCCCCGGTTCGGTAACGCGGGAGGAGCTGGAGACGGTGCTGGGCCGGGTGGAACTGGCGGGTGAAGCGGACGGAATCAAAGCCCCCGGCATGATGACCAGCCATTACGCCCCCGGCCTGCCGGTGCGGCTGGATGCCGACAGCGTGGGCGAGACGGAGGCGCTGCTGGCCTTCGGGCCGGATCAGTTCCTGCGCGGCGGGGCCATGCGGCTGAACCTGTCCCAGCGCGGCGACATGGCGGAGGCGGCGGCCAACCTGTTCGCCATGCTGCGCGCGCTGGACCGGCCCGGCCTGTCCGGCATCGCCGTGATGCCGGTGCCGGAAAAAGGGCTGGGTGTGGCCATCAATGACCGGCTGCGCCGCGCCGCCGCGCCGCGTGGCTGATCAGGCCAGGATGTCGGCGCTGGGGCGCACCCGCGCCATGTTCGGGCCGACATCGAACCAGTCCAGGATCCGGTTATGGTGGTCGATGATCTGTTCGAAACGCAGCGCGCCGATATCGCAGGTCATGTGTCCATCTTCCAGCAGCGTGACGTCGAAGCCATGGGCCACGGCACTGCGCACGCTGGTATCGATGCAATAGGGCGTCATGCAGCCACCGATGATCAGGTGGCCGATGCCACGCTCCCGCAGCCACACCGCCAGCCCGGTGCCCAGAAAGGCATCGCAGGCGGATTTATTGAAAACGGGCTCCCCCGCCGCCGGCCCCAGTTCCGCCCTTATCTGCCAGCCCTCGCTGCCCTTTTCCAGCCGGTGCCCCGGCTCCCCATCATGCTGCACATGGATCACCGGCACGCCCTGGGCGCGGGCGCGGGCGGCCAATGCCGCCAGCCGCTGCACCACGGCATCCAGGGCCGCCAGCGTCTCCACCCCACGCGGGTCGGACCCCAACAGGATATTGTTCTGCACATCGATGATGATCAGGGCTGTCGCCTTGCCGGACATGCTGGTTCCTCCTTATGACCGGGCCGCATCATGGCCTGGATCGTCCCACCAGCGGCGGGACTTTCGGCGGCAGCACCCATGCCCAGGCGGGTATTTACCCCCCGGCACCCGTCCATTAGCCTGCATCGGTTGAGCCGATGAACCGGGAAACTGCCCCCATGTCCCCTGCCGACCTGCTTGCCCGCATCGCGGACCTGATCGGACCCGCCCATGTGCTGACGGACGCGGCGGACATGGCCCCCTTTGCGGTTGAGCAGCGACGTCGGCAAGCCTCCCACCCCGCCGCCGTGCTGCGCCCCGCTGACACGGCCCAGGTGGCCGCCATCGCCGCCCTGGCATCGGCGGCGGGCGTGCCGCTGATCCCCCAGGGCGGCAATACCGGTGTGGTCGGCGGCACCGTGGCGGCGGCGGATAAGGGGGCCTTTCTGCTTAATCTCGGCCGGTTGAACCGCATCCGTGACCTGGACGCGGCGGATTATACGGTGACGGCAGAAGCCGGCTGCATCCTGGCCGATCTCCAGCAGGCAGCCCAGGCGGCAGACCGTTATTTCCCGCTTTCCCTGGGCTCTGAAGGCACCTGCCAACTGGGGGGCAATCTTTCCAGCAATGCCGGCGGCATCCTTACCCTGCGCTATGGCAATGCCCGCGATCTGGTTTTGGGGCTGGAGGTGGTGTTGCCTGACGGGCAGGTCTGGAACGGGCTGCGGCGTCTGCGCAAAGACAATACCGGCTATGACCTGAAACACCTGTTTTTAGGGGCAGAGGGCACGCTGGGCATCATCACCGCCGCGACGCTGAAACTGTTCCCCCGGCCCCGGCAGGTGGAAACCGCCCTGATTGGCGTGGCTTCCCCCGCCGCTGCCGTCGCCCTGCTGGCGCAGGCGCGGGCCGGCACGGGCGATCTGTTATCAGCGTTCGAACTGATGCCGCGTTTCGCGATAGATGGCGCCCGTGACCTGCTAGGCCGCGACCATGACCCGCTGGCCAGCCCCCACCCCTGGTACGTGCTGCTGGAAGTCGCCAGCGGCATTGCGGGGCCGCTGGTGCGGCAGATGGTGGAAAGCACACTCAGCGATGCGGTGGAAAGCGGGCTGGCCCAGGATGCCGTGCTGGCCGAGAGCGGGGAACAACGCCGCCGGCTCTGGCAAATCCGCGAGGGCCTGCCGGAGATCGGTCGGGCCATTGATGGCGCGGTGCATACCGATATTTCGGTGCCGATCAGCCGCATCCCGGATTTCCTGGACAGGGTGATTCTGGCGCTGGCCGACTTCATGCCCGGCCTGCGCCCCTACCCGTTCGGCCATGTCGGCGATGGCAATATCCATTGCAACATCGCAAGGCCGGAGGCGATGGACAAAGCCAGTTTCCTGGCCCATGCCCCCGCCATCACCGCCATCATCCATGCCGAGGTGACGCGCCAGGGCGGCAGCATCAGCGCCGAACATGGCATCGGCAATCTGAAGGTGGCGGAAATGGCCCGGCTGAAAGACCCGGTGGAACTGGCCCTGATGCAGCAGATGAAGGCACTGCTGGACCCGGCCGGGATCATGAATCCGGGAAAGCTTCTATCCCTGTAACCAGATGGTCGCCTGCTTGCGCCCCTGCACTTTCAGGGCCGCCAGATATTCCTGATCGACCCGCAGACCATCCAGTTCCTCCACCGCCTTTGAATCGGGGTCGATGGCCAGCAGGTGCAGGCTCTCCGGCCGGTCGCGGTGGGCCAGCTTTTCCCGCACCAGGGCAATCTCCGCCTCCAGCGGGCGGGAGAAGGTGATCTCGTTCAGCCGCTCGCGGATGGCATCGGCCGTCTTCGGCGTTTGAGAAGCGCGGTTGGGCATGGCCTGCACCACCAGGATTCGCCCCACGGCCGGCCCTTCCAGCAAGGCCGCCACCGGTGGGTTCAGCGTATAGCCACCATCCCAATAGGCCTCGCCCTCAATCTCCACAGCCTGATGAATGGCTGGCAGGGTGGTGGAGGCCAGCAGCGCCTCCAGGCTGATATCGCCATTGGTGAAGACGCGCGGGCTGCCATCCCGCACGCGGGTGGCAGAAATATAGAGACGCGGTGCGGTTTTCTGCTTCAGCGCCTGGAAATCCAGCACCTCGGCCAGAATGTCGCGCAACGGATTGATGCCCAACGGATTCAACGCATAGGGGGAGAAAAAGCGCGTGGCCATCTGCAACGCCGCCGCATTGACCGCCCGCACCACGCCGCTGGCCGGCCAACTGGGGCAGAAGCCCAGGGAGCCGGCACCACATTCCCCCACCTTCTGCCACACCAGATCCAATGTGGCCCGCGCCCCCGCCGGCCCATCGGCAGCCCAGCCACAGGCGAAGGCCGCCGCATTTACCGCCCCGGCACTGGCACCGGATAGGCGCACCGGGCTGAAACCCGGCTCTTCCAGCAGCCGATCCAGCACGCCCCAGGTAAAAGCCCCCAGGGAGCCACCGCCTTGCAGCGCCAGCGCCATCCCTTCGGGGCGATTCGGGCGCACGGGAGCGGGTGGTGGTGGCGGGGGCGCCACCGGCGATGCCGGGGGCGCCTTGCGGCGGAACCCGCCGATCAGCTTTTTCAACACCATGATGCTCGCCCGATTGCTGCGCTGCACAATAACTTGGTCAGTCAACGGGCGTTACGCAAGCGTCAAGGGGCGGGGCAGCCATGCCCCACCCAAACACCGATGATCAGGCCGCCAGCTTGGCGCCACCTTCGGCCTTCTTGCGCATCCGGCTATAGGCGAATTTTGACGCGATGCTGTGCAGCCAGCCCTGCGGCTTCAGGCCCGATGCCTTGAACACCATGGCCACCATACGGTCCAGATGCTGTGGCTTGTAATAGGAGTAAGCCAGCTTGGTATATTCGCTGTAATTCTCGCTGCGCTGGTAAGGCCGCGTCCAATAGTTGGCCGCATAATAGGCATAGGCCAGCTCGTCATCCTCTGTCTCGTTGATGCGGGACAGGCTGACCATCAGCCGCTGAAACCGGTTCAGCTTCTCGCTTTCCAGATAGCGTTTCAGGTGGTCATAGAACAGCTTGTAATGGCGCAGCTCATCGGCCGCGATATGGCGGCAAATCTGCTTGAACACCGGCTCTTCGGTATCGTCACCCAGGGCCGTGTAATAGCTGGAGGTGCCAGTTTCCACGATGCAGCGGCTGACCAGCTCGCCCGCCCGGCTGCCCCGGCGGGAGGCATCAACCGAGGTCTCCACCTGATAACCTTCACGGAAGCGCGTCACCGCCGCCTGGAAATCCCAGCTGGGATCGACGCGCTGCGCCCAGGCACCCAGTGCCTCTCCATGCTGAACTTCTTCCACCGCCCAATCACGGGCGACCTGGCAGAATTCCGGGTCGTCGCGGAAGACATTGCACAGATAGTCGGCATAGATATGGCCGTTATATTCGACCAGCGCTGCGGCCTTCGCCAGCTTCACCTTGTCAGGGTCGACCTTCGACGGGTCGAACTTGTCCCAGGGGAGACCCTCGATGGTCCAGTGCGTATAAGCCATGGTAACGGCCAGCTTTCCTGATGCGAAACGAATCCAGGCCAACAGATTGGCAAGAGATCGACAAAAAGCAACGGGGGCGCCAAGCGCCCCCGTGATAATCAATCGCAAAAACCCGTGGCGTGACAGATTTGTTACGCCTGTCGGCCGAAGCCGACATTGATCGGGATCAATGCACGCTCTGACCGAAGAGTTCCAGCTTGGCCTGGGCGATCGCCAGTTTGGCTTCCACCGCATGGCGTTCGCCGTCGCTCTTGGCGTCTTCCAGATCTTCAGACAGATCGGCGATCTGCTTTTCCAGCCCACCCTTGTCCTGGCGGCGCAGGGCCTCCAGATCGGTAGCTTCCTCGGCCAGCACGGTCACGCGATCTGCGGTGATTTCACAGAAGCCACCGGCCACGAAGATACGCTGGGTAACGGTCACCATGTCGTTACCATAGATGTCGATGACACCCGGCTTGACGGTGACGATCATCGGCGCATGGCCCGGCAGCACGCCCAGGGCGCCTTCGGCACCCGGCACCACCACCATGGTCACCGGCTGCGACACCAGCAGCTTTTCCGGCGACACCAGCTCGAATTCAACCTTGTCGGCCATGGCTCACACCTTGGGTAAAACCGTAAGAAGGGGCGAGCCCCTCCCTAGATGGTCACCTTCCCCACCCGATTGGCGGAGAAGGCTTCCTTATAATGATGACGAGGCTCAGGCGGCCTCGGCAGCCATCTTGCGGGCCTTCTCGACGGCACCTTCGATGGTGCCGACCATGTAGAAGGCCGCTTCCGGCAGGTGGTCATAGTCGCCGTTGACGATGCCCTTGAAGCCCTTGACCGTGTCTTCGATGGACACCAGCACGCCGGGGGTACCGGTGAACACTTCGGCCACGTGGAACGGCTGGGAGAGGAAGCGCTGGATCTTGCGGGCGCGGGCCACGACCAGCTTATCTTCTTCCGACAGTTCATCCATGCCCAGAATGGCGATGATGTCCTGCAGGGCCTTGTACTGCTGCAACACCTGCTGGACCTTACGGGCCACGCTGTAATGCTCTTCACCGACAATGCGCGGGTCCAGCGCACGCGACGTGCTGTCCAGCGGGTCCACGGCCGGGAAGATCGCCATTTCGGCGATCGAACGGCTCAGCACCGTGGTGGCGTCCAGGTGGGCGAAGGAGGTGGCGGGCGCCGGGTCGGTCAAGTCGTCGGCGGGCACGTACACGGCCTGCACAGAGGTGATCGACCCCTTCTTCGTGGAAGTAATGCGCTCCTGCAGGGCGCCCATGTCGGTGGCCAGCGTCGGCTGGTAACCCACGGCGGACGGGATACGGCCCAGAAGTGCGGACACTTCGGCGCCGGCCTGGGTGAAGCGGAAAATGTTGTCCACGAAGAACAGCACGTCCTGGCCTTCCTGATCACGGAAATATTCCGCGACGGACAGACCGGTCAGCGCCACGCGGGCACGGGCACCGGGCGGCTCGTTCATCTGGCCATAGACCAGCGCCACCTTGGAGCCGAGCGTGTCGTTCTCGTTCAGCTTGATAACGCCCGAGTCCACCATTTCGTGGTAGAGATCGTTACCCTCACGGGTACGCTCACCCACGCCGGCGAACACGGAAACACCACCGTGTGCCTTGGCGATGTTGTTGATCAGTTCCTGAATGGTCACGGTCTTGCCGACGCCGGCGCCGCCGAACAGGCCAATCTTACCGCCCTTCAGGTACGGGGCCAGCAGGTCGATGACCTTGATGCCCGTGACCAGGATTTCCGCCTCAGTCGCCTGTTCAGCGAAGCTCGGCGCATCGCGGTGAATGGAAGCGACGTTGGTCAGGTCAACCGGACCACGCTCGTCAATCGGCTCACCGATGACGTTCAGGATGCGGCCCAGCGTGGCGGGACCGACCGGCACGGTAATGGGGGCGCCGGTATCCGTCACCTTCTGACCGCGGACAACACCATCGGTGGTGTCCATGGCGATGGCGCGGACGGTGTTTTCGCCCAGATGCTGCGCCACTTCGAGCACCAGGGTCTTGCCCTCGTTCACCGTGTGCAGGGCGTTCAGGATGGGCGGCAGTTCTGCGTCGAACTGAACGTCCACGACGGCGCCCAGCACCTGGGTGATGCGGCCGACCGCGTTGCTCGTATTAGCCATGGGGCAAGCTCCCTCGGAACCCAATATCTGACAGTCGTCTTGGAACTAATACCACGGTCAGGAAATCCTGGCCGTGGTATCCGCGCCGACTGGCGCGGCGGCGGCACATGCCGCCGAAGTCAGTAAATTCTGACAAGTCAGAATTTACTGACACTGGTATAGGACTTAAACCGCTTCCGCACCGGAGATGATTTCAATCAGCTCCTTGGTGATGGTCGCCTGGCGGGTGCGGTTATAGATCAGCGTGTACTTCTTGATCATTTCGCCGGCATTGCGCGTCGCATTGTCCATCGCCGTCATCTGCGCGCCGAAGAAGGAGGCTGCGCTCTCCAACAGGGCGGAGTAGATCTGGATGGCGACATTGCGCGGCAACAGATCAGCCAGGATGCTCTCCTCGTTCGGTTCAAATTCATAAACCGGACGGACGGAGGCATCAGCCACCTCGACCGCAGCCTGGGGGGCTGCGAACGGGATGATCTGCTGGAGGGTGACCTCCTGCGTGATGGCCGACTTGAACTTGTTGTAGATGATGGTGGCGATGTCGAATTCACCGGCCTCAAACATCTCCAGCAGCTTGGCGGTGATCATGTCCGCGTCAGCATAAGAGAGGCGCTTCTTACCCACTTCCTCAAAGGAAGCGGTAATCAGCGAGGGGAATTCACGACGCAGCAGGTCGCGGCCCTTGCGGCCCACGCACAGCAGCTTCACCACCTTGCCCTGAGCCTGAAGCGACAGGATCTGCCGCTTGGTGGCCCGGACGATGGAGCTGTTGAAACCGCCGGCCAGACCACGGTCGGCCGTCATCACCACCAGCAGATGCACCTGGTCATTGCCCGTGCCCGTCATCAGACGGGGGCCGCCCGGACCGCCCGCCACATTAGCGGCGAGCGATGCCAACATGCGGCCCATGCGCACCGCATAGGGCCGACCAGCCTCTGCCTGTTCCTGGGCGCGGCGCAGCTTGCTGGCCGCGACCATCTTCAGGGCAGAGGTGATCTTCTGCGTCGACTTGACGCTGGTGATCCGGTTTCGGATGTCCTTCAAGCTCGGCATAACGGCCCTACGCTTTCAAAGACCCGTTCAATCGGGACTGTTGGATCAGGCAAAAACCTTGGAGAAGTTTTCGAGGAAAGCCTTCAGCTTTTCCTCAGTCCCCTTGGAGATCGCCTTCTCGGTGCGGATCGCGTCCAGGATGTCGGCACCCTTGGCGCGGACCTCGTCCAGGAAGCGGGCCTCGAAGCGGTTCACATCCTCGGTCTTCACCTTGTCCAGGTAGCCCTTCACGCCGGCGAAGATCGACACCACCTGCTCTTCCACCGGCAGCGGGCTGAACTGCGGCTGCTTCAGCAGCTCGGTCAGGCGCGCACCGCGGTTGAGCAGACGCTGGGTGGAGGCGTCCAGATCGGAAGCGAACTGCGCGAAGGCAGCCATTTCACGATACTGGGCCAGTTCCAGCTTGATGGTGCCGGCAACCTGCTTCATCGCCTTGATCTGCGCGGCGGAACCGACGCGGGACACAGACAGACCCACGTTGATGGCCGGGCGGATACCGCGATAGAACAGACCGGTTTCCAGGAAGATCTGACCGTCGGTGATGGAAATCACGTTGGTCGGGATGTAGGCCGACACGTCACCGGCCTGGGTTTCGATGACCGGCAGAGCGGTCAAGGAGCCGCCGCCATTCTCATCGTTCAGCTTGGCCGCACGTTCCAGCAGACGGGAGTGCAGATAGAACACGTCGCCGGGGTAAGCTTCGCGGCCCGGCGGACGGCGCAGCAGCAGCGACATCTGACGGTAAGCAACGGCCTGCTTGGACAGATCGTCATAAACGATCAGCGCGTGCATCCCGTTGTCGCGGAAGAATTCGCCCATGGCCGCACCCGTATAGGGGGCCAGGAACTGCAGCGGCGCCGGCTCGGAAGCGGTGGCGGCGACGACGATGGAATATTCCAGCGCGCCGTTTTCTTCCAGGGTCTTGACGATCTGCGCGACGGTGGAGCGCTTCTGGCCGACCGCAACATAGATGCAGTACAGCTTCTTGCTCTCGTCGTCGCCCTTGTTGATCGCCTTCTGATTGATGAAGGTATCCAGCGCAATGGCGGTCTTGCCGGTCTGGCGGTCACCGATGATCAGCTCACGCTGGCCACGGCCAACCGGCACCAGGGCGTCAATGGCCTTCAGGCCAGTCTGCATCGGCTCATGCACGGACTTGCGCGGAATGATGCCGGGGGCCTTCACTTCCACGCGGGTGCGCACCACGTCGGTCAGCGGACCCTTGCCATCGATCGGGTTGCCCAGACCGTCAACCACGCGGCCCAGCAGGCCACGGCCGACGGGGACTTCCACGATGGCGCCGGTGCGCTTGACGATGTCGCCTTCCTTGATCTGACGGTCGGAACCGAAAATCACGACGCCGACATTGTCAGCCTCAAGGTTCAGGGCCATGCCCTTCACCCCGCCCGGGAATTCGACCATCTCGCCGGCCTGCACATTGTCCAGACCATGGACACGCGCGACGCCGTCGCCAATGGACAGCACCTGGCCAACTTCGGCGACATCGGCCTCGTTGCCGAAGTTCGCGATCTGCTGCTTCAGGATCGCGGAAATCTCAGCGGCGCGGATTTCCATTATCCAACCCCTTTCATGGCGAGTTTCAGCTTGTTCAGCTTGGTGCGCACGGAACTGTCAACCATGCGGGAACCGATTTTGACGACCATCCCGCCAATCAGCGACGGATCGATCCAGACGTCGAGCTTGATCTTGCCACTGGCGCTCGGATCGATCGCCGCAGCCAGAGCCGCCCATTGTTCGTCGCTCAGCGGACGGGCAACCGTCACGCGTGCCGTGGATTCACCGCGACGACGGGCAAGTTCGGCCAGAAAACCGTCCATCATGCCCGGCAACGCCGCCAGCCGGCGGCTGCGCGCCACCAAGCCAATGAATTTGCGCACAAGCTCACCCACGCCAGCGGCGGCCAGAACCGCCTCCATGGCGCGTTCCTGATCGCCACGGGCGAGCAGCGGGCTGCCGATCAAGCGGCGGAGATCCGCGCTTTCAGCGAGCAGAGCCTTGACGAGCGAGAGATCCTGGGCCGTCTGGTCCAGAGCCTGCTGCTCGTCCGCGAGATCGAACAAGGCGCTCGCATAGCGAGAGGCGAGTTCGGATACGCCAGTCCCTTCGGTTGCCACCTGGTAACCCCGGTTGTGTCCGTGGACCCTGAATAATTTCAGGATGTTAGCAATAAGCCACCTTGCCGGAAGAGGACCTTCCGACGTTGAGCGAGCGTGCATGTAACACAGCCCCAGCCCCTACGCAACTGGTCCGGCTGGATTTGGGCTATGCGGTTTTGCGCCGCGAACCGCCAAAAAACGCCGATCTGCGGCGTTTGGGGCGGGCGATCCGACGAAGGTGCAAGGGCGCCTTGCGCAGGTGCGAGATGATAATGCCATTGGTATAGGGTGGGCCCATCCGTGGCCAACCTATACGAAGGCGTTGATCTTGCGGGCTTCTCCGTAAAGTTCCCGTTAACCGGTTGCGCGCCAGTTTGGACAGAACAAAGGCCAGATTATGGCCGCCCTCATTCCTTCGTCCAAGGTGCCCGGCCATGTGTCTCGTCATCCCCTTCCCGGTTACCCGTTTCACCCCCGATGATGTTGCCTGCTGGTCCCGGTTGGCCGAGGACAAGGTGCGCCGGGGATTGTGGCAGCCGCACCGCCGGGTCAGCAGCCGCGACAATGACAGTTTCCTTGTCAGCTTTCCCGATGCCGAACGGCCAGTCTTCAAGTTTGAACGGGATCGCAGCGGTACCTACCGCCTGAGCTTCAATGATCGGCGCGGCTGGCACCCGATCGGGGTTGGGGCAACGGCCGAGGAATGTCTGGCCGTCTGGGACCAGCCGCGCCGCCGCGACGCCGCCGCCAGTTAACTGCCTTGCCCCACTTTATACTGTGTCCGGTGACAGCACGTTCAAGGGAATCGGCAAGCGTTCAATCCGCAGGGGCAGCCGGGCGATGACATCGCCATCACCCTGCACCGGCTCCCCCGCCGGCCCGTCGATCTCCACGGCGGTAACAGGCAGGATGCTGACATCCCGACGCTTCGGGATCAGCCCCAGTACCATGGCAGACGCATAGGACAAAGCCGCCAGCCGCCCCGGCCGCTGGAACAGCACCAGTTGAAAACTGGTGGCATCCAGCCGTGCGTCTGGGGCCAGCACGAAGGTGCCGCCATAATAATGCCCGTTGCAGATGATGGCGCTGGCCCCTTCCAGGGCCGTCACCGCCCCATCCGGGCCGGTGGCCCGCACCCGATAATCACAGCGGGGGCCGGCCA
Source organism: Niveispirillum sp. BGYR6 (assembly GCF_027568365.1). NCBI lineage: Bacteria > Pseudomonadati > Pseudomonadota > Alphaproteobacteria > Rhodospirillales > Azospirillaceae > Niveispirillum > Niveispirillum sp. BGYR6. Next base: position 780,592 of record NZ_JANLNL010000002.1, read on the forward strand.
TGATCTCCCGCAGGGAGCCCAGCGCATAGGCGCCCTTGCCCAGCCGGCGCTTCACCACCGGATCGATACCGGCCACCACACGCGCATCCATGCCCACCCCGGCCATCTGCACGAACAGCCGGCCATTGGCCCGGCCCAACCGGATGGGCCGGGCCGACGCGGTGGCCAGCCAGCGCCCCACCATCCCCGCCTCGGCCGCCATGCCCAGTTCATGCGCCAGCACATTGGCCGTGCCCAGCGGCACAATCCCCAGGGCCGGTAAGGACAGTCCGGCCACCAGCGCCGCCCCAACCATACCGTTGATCACCTCGTTGATGGTGCCATCACCACCCGCCGCCACAATGACGTCAAAACCACCGGAGCGCACGGCCGCCGCCGCCATGCGCTCCGCATCGCCGGCGGCCGTCGTCGCCGACAGCTCGATTCCCGCCCCCGCCCCCCGCGCAGCGGCCAGGGCACGGTCCAGATAGCCCGGCCGCCGTCGCCCCGCCGTGGGATTGAAGATGACCAACAATCGACGTCCTGGCGCAGAAACAGGCAAAGCCGCCCCATTATGACGATCGGATGAATGGATCATGTATTCATCATGACTGTCCGAAGAAGATTTGAATAACATGAGGTTCTTCACCGCTCATATGGTGGTCAATCGCCCGGAGTGCCGATATAGAACCAGCAAGCTGTCGATAGATAGTCTTAAGCCATGACAATAACAATATGTGGATGAGACGGTTTATCGGGGTGGGGGATTGGGGTTGACCGGCCATGGGGGCAGTCATGCTGGGCGACGAAGACGTCAAGCGTTACCGGACGATCTGGCTTTCCGACATTCACCTGGGCACCCGCGGGTGCCAGGCGGAAATGCTGCTGGATTTCCTGAAACATACCGAGTCGGATCGTCTCTATCTGGTCGGCGATATCGTCGATGGCTGGCGGCTGAAGAAAAGCTGGTACTGGCCACAGGCGCATAATGACGTGGTGCAGAAGGTGCTGCGCCGCGCCCGCAAGGGCACCCAGGTGATCCTGGTGCCCGGCAACCATGATGAGGCTTTCCGGGAATTTGTCGGGCTGCAGTTCGGCGGCGTCACCATCCTGGAAGACACCATCCACGAGGCCGCCGACGGCAAGCGCTATCTGGTGATCCATGGCGACCAGTTCGACGCCGTGGTGCGCTATGCCAAGTGGTTGGCCTTTGTCGGCGACAGTGCCTACACCTTCCTGCTGTGGCTGAACACGGCAGTGAACAAGGTTCGCCGCAAGCTGGGTTTCCCCTACTGGTCGCTGTCAGCCTATCTGAAGCACAAGACCAAAAAGGCCGTCGAATTCATTGGCGATTACGAAACCGCGCTGACCGACGAAGCGCGGCGGCGGCAGGTGGATGGCGTCATCTGCGGCCATATCCACCATGCCGAAATGCGCGACATGGACGGTGTTCTCTATGTGAATGATGGGGACTGGGTCGAATCATGTACCGCACTGGTGGAACACATGGACGGGCGGCTGGAAATCCTGCGCTGGGCGGATATTGTCGCCTCCCGCACGGCGATGAAGGCGGCAGCGTGAAGCTGTTGATCGTCACGGATGCCTGGCATCCGCAGGTCAACGGCGTCGTGCGCACCCTGACGACGACGCGGGCCGAACTGGAACGGCTGGGCCATCGGGTGGAGGTGATCTCCCCCGACCGGTTCCGCACCATCCCCATGCCGACATATCCGGAAATCCGCCTCGCCCTGGCCCCCGGCCGGCGGGTGCGGCAGATGATTGAGGCGGCCCAGCCCGACGCCATCCATATCGCCACCGAAGGGCCGCTGGGCTTCGCCGCCCGGCGTTACTGCCTGAAACGCGGCCTGCCCTTTACCACCGCCTATCACACCCGTTTCCCGGAATATGTGCGGGATCGCGCGCCAGTGCCGCTGCGCCTTTCCTATGCCTTTGTGCGGCGGTTCCATTCGCCAGCCCATTCGGTGATGGTGGCCACCGCCAGCATTGAGGCTGATCTGGTGCAGCGCGGCTTCACCAATATTCGCCGATGGTCGCGCGGGGTGGATACCGAGCTGTTCCGCCCGCGCGACAAGAGCCTGTTCGACCATCTGCCCCGCCCCGTCTTCATCTCGGTCGGCCGGGTGGCGGTGGAAAAGAATATTGAGGCGTTCCTGTCGCTGGACCTGCCCGGTTCCAAGGTGGTGGTGGGCGACGGGCCGCAGCGGGCGGAGCTGCAGGCCAAATATCCCGGCGTCATCTTTGTCGGCGCCAAGCATGGTGAGGAGCTGGCCCGGCATTATGCCGCCGCCGATGCCTTCGTCTTCCCCTCGCGCACCGACACGTTCGGGCTGGTGCTGCTGGAGGCGCTGGCCAGCGGCCTGCCGGTGGCGGCCTTCCCCGTGCCCGGCCCGCTGGATGTGATCGGCAGCCATCCGGCCGGTGTGCTGGATACGGATCTGCGCCGCGCCTGCCTGAAGGCGCTGGAAATTGATCCCGCGCTGTGTCGCGACCATGCGCTGACCTTCTCCTGGCAGGCCTGTGCCCGCCAGTTCCTGGCCAACCTGCGCCCCTTCACGCCGGAAGGCTTGGCCGATCAGGCGGCTTGATCGCGATCCGCCTTGGCTCACGCCATCACGGGCCGGCGCGGCATAATCTGCCGTTGCCGGCCCGTTTTGATTCGGTTATGCCTAAAGCCGGTGGCGCTTAACCTTTCATGCCACCAACCATCAACACGCCGGTACCGGGAACACAGTGCGGGTCATCTGACCCAAATCTGCGGCTATCCCTGTAACTGTAAGCGGCGAGCGTGACAGACGGGCGGGGCCGCAACCCCGCAGCCACTGGGCACCCCCTGAAAGGGGCCATGCCTGGGAAGGTGTCTGTCAGGCGATGACCCGCGAGCCAGGAGACCGACCGGCGCTGTGTCGCTCTCTGCTTTGGCTCAGGGGTTGGCCGGGGCACGGGTTCACTCTCGTCTTGAGCGACGACCGAGCGGCGGGGGCCGCATCGGAACGTGCCGACGGGTGCCTGGCAACAGGCGCGTCCGACCGCTGGCGCGCGCCTGTTCGCCTGCCGGCGAGATGCCCCCTGCCCTGTTGCAGTGTCGCCAGACGGGGCTGTCGTCGGGGCTTGGACCCGCGCGGCGAAACAGTGCCGGGAACGCGATCTGTAACAGTTTCGGAACAGTAATTAACTCCCGCGGACGGGAGCGAATGTTACGGCAACTGAATGATCGCGCTCATGCATTGTGGGGAACCAATGACAAATAACCAGGTATCCCGGCTGGCCCTGATGGCCCTGGCCGGTCTCACCACCCTGCCCGCCGCTGCCACCGTGGAGATGGCGCCGACCGAGGAAATCATCGTCACCGGCCGTTCGCTGGAGGAAACGCTGCCCCAGGAACTGGCCGCCTATGGCAGTGATCTTGAAATCATCGGCGAACGGCAGATCAAGGAAGGGGGCTTCCGCGATGTTTCCCAGGCCCTGCAGATGCTGACCCCCGGCCTTTACCTGATGCCGCATTCCGGCCCCTTCTCCTATCTCGATATCTCGCTGCAGGGGTCGCGCACCCAGGATGTGCTGTGGCTGGTGGATGGGGTGCGCATCAATAACCGGCTTTACGGCACCACCACGCCGGCCGACACGCTGCCGGCCAGCATGGTGGAACGGATCGAGGTGCTGAAGGGCGGGCAAAGCCTGTTCTTCGGCACCCAGGCCGCCGCCGGCGCCATCAATGTGGTGACGCGCGGCTTCAGCGACACGCCGGACGGGCAGGCCAATATCGGCTTTGACACGCGCGGCACCTATCATCTGGATGGCTATGTCCGGGGCCGCATTGATGCGCATAAGCTGGTGCTTTACGCCACCAAGGAAAAGGCGGAGGGCTATCGCCCCTATACGGTGATGCAGCCCAGCGCCACCCAGCGCGACCGCGGCTTTGATGTCCGCTCCGCCGGGCTGAAATATGGCACGGAACTGGCCGAAGACCTGTCGCTGGAACTGTCCTATCAGCATACCGACGCCAAGGTGGATTTCGCCACCCCGGCCCGCACCTTGCTGAATTACAATGACCGGGACGAGGAGATTGCCAGCCTGCGGCTGGATTACACGCCGACCGGCATCGCCCAGTTCTTCCTGAAAGGCTATTTCCATGATTGGGATACGAAATACGCCAATATCCAGAACAGCCTGACCGGCGGCCCGCCAGTGGTGATCAACCCGCCCGGCACCTATTGGGGCTATCGGGATTACGGGGTGAACGGGGTGCTGAAACTGGCCCTGCATCGCGGCGTGGATTACCTGCTGGGCTATGATTTCCAGAATTTCCATGGCCGCGATGATGTACTGCTGATCGCTGGCAAAACCGAACAGGTTCATGCCGGCATCCTGCAAATCCGCAGCAATGATGATCTCTCCAGCGATCTGAAGCTGGCGGCCGGCGTCCGCTATAACCACACCGATGCCGCCGACAGCACGGTGTGGAATGTCAGCGGCCGCTATGATTTCAGCGAGGCGCTTTATCTGGAGGGGGTGGGCGGCACCTCCTTCCTGTTGCCCAGTGCTGAACAATTATTCGCGGTTGATCCCTGCTGCGCACGCGGTAACCCGAAGCTGGCCCCCGAGCGCAGCCTGTCCGCTAACCTGTCGCTGGGCGGTGCGCTGGAAACGGCGGGCCGGATCACCTGGCAGGTGACCGGCTTTGCCCGCCGCATCAATAACCTGATCACCGACAGCTACAGCAACCCCGCCTTCCCGGACGGGATTTACATCAATGAAGACCGCAAGGTGCAGGTGCGCGGCGGGGAGTTCCAGGTCGGCTGGCAGCCGGATACGGATTGGCGGCTGGATGCCAGCTATACCCATACCCGCTCCCGCAACCAGGGGTCCGACCAGCAACGCGACCGCATCCCGACGGATTTCGCCAAGGCCGGTATCTCCTATCAACCGGTCGACCGGCTTTTCGGTGCCGATCTGGCGGTAAGCTGGACCGGGGATAGCTGGCAGACAGTCAGCGGCTTTGGTCGGCGTAATTACGGCAACCATGTCGTCACCGATCTGGGGGCCCATCTGTTCCTGGACAGTGAGCGGCGGCACCGGCTGGGGGTACGGCTGGAAAACCTGTTTGATGAAGAATACTCCACCCGGCTGGGCAGTGCGGCGGCCGATGCCGGCGGGCGCTTCCTTTATGGTTATCGCGGGGTGCCGCGCACCCTGCATGTCAATTACGGCGTCCATTTCTGATGCCGGCCAGCCTTGTGCACAAGCGTCGCCCGCCGCCCGCCCATTGGCGGGCGGCGGTGCTGCGCGCCACCGTCTGGGCCCATCGCTGGTTGGGCGTGGGCCTGGGCCTGGTCATGCTGGTCTGGTGCCTGTCCGGCTTTGTCATGATGTATGTCGATTATCCACGGCTGACGGCGGAGGAACGTCGGCTGGGCCTTGCCCCCCTGGACCTGAGCCAGCCGCTGGCCGACCTGTCCGCCAGCCTGCCGGCGGAAACCCCATTGGCCGGCTTCCGCCTGGAAATGCTGGGCGACCGGCCGGTGCTGCGCCTGCAACCCGTCGGCGGGCGCGGCCCCCGGCCAGGGGAACAGATGCGGGCAACACCCCTGCTGCTGGACGCCGTGACCGGCCAGTCGGTGGCCGCGCTGACGGCAGAACAGGTGGTGACACTGGCCAATGATGCCGCCCGGCGCAGCGGCATTGCCGGCAGGGCAGAGGCCGCCGAGCTGATCGAGGCGGACCAATGGACGGTGCAGAATGCCCGGCGCCACCAGCCGCTCTACAAGGTGCCCTTCAATGATGCCGCCGGCAGCGTGCTCTATGTCGCCGGGGCCAGCGGGGAACGGGTGCAGCAGACAACCCGCTGGGAACGGTTCTGGGGCTGGCTGGGGGCGGTGCCGCACTGGCTCTACCCCACCTTGCTACGCCAGCAGCCGGTGCTGTGGACGCAGGTGGTGATCTGGCTGTCGCTGGCCGGCTGTTTCCTCACCCTGGCCGGGATCATCATCGGGCTGGTGCGGCTGCGGCGGCGGGATGGCAGCCTGTCCATCCCCTATCGCGGCCTGTGGCGCTGGCACCATGTCAGCGGGCTGGTGGCCGGGCTGCTCACCCTTTCCTGGGTGGCATCGGGCCTGCTCTCCATGAACCCCTGGGGGCTGCTGGACAGCGAAGCCGGTGGCCAGTGGCGGGGCCGGCTGGCCGGCACGCTGACGGGGGTTGATGCCGCCCATGCCCTGGCGCTGGCCCCCGGTCTGGCCCTGCCCCCCGATACGGTGATGCTGGAGGCGGTGCCGCTGGGCGGACGGCTGCACCTGACGGCGGTGACGCGGGATGGTCTGATCCAGCGCTTCGATGCGGGGGGACGGCCCGCCCCCCTGACGGAAGCAGACATCAGCGATGCCATCACCACCAGCAGCACCCGCATTGCGGAACTGACCCTGCTGAGCGAACCGGACGATTATTATTACGCGCATAAGGGCATTGTCACCCTGCCGGTCTGGCGGGCCATCCTGGCGGATGCGGAGGCAACGCGGCTTTATATTGATGCCGGTTCCGGTGCCTTGCTGCGGGCCTTTGATGCCCCGGCCCGGCAGTTCCGCTGGTGGCAGGATGGGCTGCACCGGTTGGATTTCGCCTGGATGCGGGCGCGTCCCCTGTGGGATCTGCTGGTCATCCCGGCCCTGGCTGCCGTCAGCCTGCTTTGCGCCACCGGCAGTTGGATGGGCCTGCGACGGCTGGGGCTGAAACGCCGCCGCCGTCGCAAGCCCGGCGGGATTCAGCGCACCACGATACTTTCAAACCCGCCATAGATCATGCGTTTGCCATCAAAGGGCAGACTGGCGGGATCACAGTTCAGGCGCGGGTCGGCCATCACCTTGGCGTTGATCTCGTCCCGCGCCTGACGCGACGGATAGGTGATCCAGGCGAACACCACCACCTCTTCCTCCTTTGCCATCACAGCGCGGGGGAAGGAGGTGAGTTCGCCATAGGGCACATCATCGGCCACCGCCTCCAGATAGGAGAGCGCGCCATGGTCGGTCCAGACCTCGGCGGCGGTACTGGCCAGGGCCTTGTAATCGTCCAACCGGTCCTTGGGCACCGCGACGATGAAGCCATCAACATAGGGCATGGGTTTCCTCCGTCCTTGGGATTGTTTTTCTGCCAACAATCCCAAGGACGGGTGAGGCTGCCGCGATCCGACAGGCTGCCCGAAAAAATCAATTCCCGATCTGCGCCTTCAGGAACCGTTCCCAGGCGGTCATGATCCGGACCATATCCTCCCGGTTCATCGGGTAATGGTCCATTTCCTTGATTTCAATATACTCCACGGCCTTTCCAGCCTTCAGCAGTGCCTTTTCCATGTCCCGGCTATGGCCGACATCGGCCTGCACATCCCGGTCGCCATGGATCAGCAGAACCGGCACCTTGATCTCAGCCGCCCGATGCACCGGGGAATTGCTGGGATCAAATCCATCGGCCTCCCCAAAGATGCGGTCGCGGTTATAGTTCTTGGTCCGCACTTTGCGCAGATCATTATAGAGCCGCTCCATATTGGCGACCGGTGCGGTGGCCACGGCGCATTTGAACAGGTCCGGCGTCTTCACCGCACCCATCAGCGCGGCATAGCCGCCATAGCTCCAGCCCAGGATGCACATGCGGGCGGGGTCGGCATAGCCCTGGGCCACGGCCCATTGTGCGGCATCGGTGACATCATCCTGCATCAGCCCGCCCCATTGGCGATATCCCGCCTCCAGGAACTCGCCCCCCATGCCGGTGGAGCCACGGAAATTGGGCTGGATCACAGCATAGCCACGGTTGGCCAGGAACTGCGACAGCACGTCAAATTCCCCATCATCGCGGCTCTGGGGACCGCCATGGGGCATGACGATGAAGGGCAGGTTCTTTTCCCCCCGCCCGACCGGCAGGGTGAGATAGGCGGGAATCTCCTGTCCATCCCGCGCCTTGAAGGTTACCGGGCGGCGGGCGGCCACAGCGTCTGTCGGCAGACCGGGGTAACTATCGCCAAAAAACTCAAACTTCTTACTGTCGCGGAAGAACAACCGATAGACCGTGGGTTCCGTCAGGGAATAGCTGGCGACCAGCGCCACCTTGCCATCATCGCTGACATCGATGATCACCTCGCGGCTATTGGGCACCACCTTGTCCAGCTTTTCCTGCATATCCTGGGTCACCGGGTCCAGCCAACGGCGCTGCGGCAGGTCATCGGTCCATTGGAAGGCAACCACGGCCCCCTGCTTCATCACCGCCCCGCCGATCGAATATTTCGCATCCTCCAGCAGACGCGGCCCCAGTTTTTCCTTGTCCAGGTCATAGGTATGGATGCCTGAACGGTCGCTGTCTTTCGTGTTGGTGGCGATATAGAGCTGCTTCCCATCGCGGGAGAAGCCCAGCACATCAAAAATGCCATGGCGGATAATGTCCGCCCGCTTCATCGGCCGGTAGGACTCATCCGCGCTGTCACGCAGCATATAGGTCATCACGCCGGTACGGTCGTTATAGGTGCTGGCGATGCGCACCTCGCCCGTCGGATCAGGCAGATATTCGCTGAGATTAGGCAAGGCGCGACGCACGCGGCTATATTGACCGGTATAGACGTCCAGCCGCACCACATCGGGTTCCGGCTGGCCGCTGGTGGGAAACAGGGCCAGCACATGCTCCCGGTCAATGAATTGCAGGATGGGGGTAGCGGTCAGATAATATCCCCCCGTCTCCGCACCCCGTTTCAACAGAAGCTTGGCGTTGGACCCGTCGCGGTTGATGGCGATCAGGCGCTGGAACCGGATGGGCATGACACCCATGCCGGTCGGCACCTTCTGTGTCGCCATGGCGGACAGGATCAGCCGTTCCTCATTCACCCAGTCAATCTGGATGATTTCCGCCTCATCCGGCGGGGCGAATACGGCGGGACGCTCGCCAGGGGCCGGGTGGGTTTTCTGTATCGCCAGATGCTGCCGCCCCTTCAACGGGGCGAGATAGGCGACATATTCACCATTTGGCGACAGGCTGATCACGCGCAGGCTGGCCGGATTGGCGAAAATTTCCACCGCTGCCGGGGCGGGTGCCGGCTGCGCCCAGCCCGGCAGCGACCAAACCGACAAGCCCACCACAAGCACCAAGGCAGCCTTGAATGTGAAACGCAAGATGTCCCCCCCCTGCAGCCCCGGGGTTCTGCCCCAGGAACCGCATAATCTTATAGAGGGGTTTTCTATTCGGCAATTCCCCTATTGCCTGTATCGACGCCTCACCTTTTACCTTGGGCTAACAGGGGCCACAGCGTGCTCAACCGAGCCTCGTCGCTGTCGGCTGGAATGGCTGCCAGGGTCTGTTCGGCCAGCTTGGGCTGGCCGGCCTTGTAGTAAAGCATACCCAACCACAGGCGGGTGCGGGCCGGCAGGCGGGGCTTGCCCTTCAGGGCTTGCTGCAACAGGTCGATACCCTGATCAAGCTGCCCCAGCATGGCGCGGGCCATGCCCACCTTGGCCAGGGCATTGGCATCCTTGGCGGCGATGGCCTGGCGCTGCTGTTCATCAATTGCCTTCTTCTGGGCATCGGCCTGTTCGCGGACATAGGCGCGCAGCCGTTCCTGCCGCTCCAGCTTCGGCCCCGGCTGGCCCAGCAGCCCGCTTTGCCAGCCCTTGTCCAGAATGGTCACGGCCTCACCCGGTGTCCCTTCTGCGGCGGCGCGTTGTGCCGCCTCCGTATATGAATCGGGGTTCTCATAGGCATCGGCCGCCAGTTTCAGGCGAATCCAGTCCATGTCCAGCCGATCGGGGATGGGTTTCTGCTTTTCCATGGCATCGAACAGGCGCTGCCAATTGTCCCGGCTGCTTTGCGCCGCCAGTTGCTGGCGCAGGGTCTTGATATAGCCGTCGGTATTGCCGGTGCCGAACTCAGAGGCAGCCAGGAGCTGCAGCATATGGGCATCGGGCTTGCGCCCGGCGGCCTGCGCCTCCGTCACCATGGCCTGGGCCAGCTTGGATGATTTGGCGAAATTCTTGCTGCGGTAATAGGCCTCCGCCAGCATCTGGCGGAAACCGTCGCTGCGCGCCCCCGCCGCCAGGGCCTTTTCCCCAAAGGCCGCCGATTTGGCGTAATCGCCATGGCGGTACCAGAGCTGGGAGAGGGTCTCCAGCGCCCCCGCCTGCTGGTCGGGCGGCAAAGGCACCAGCTTGATCGCTGCCTCAAAGGCGATGGCCGCCTTGTCGAACTGGCCCTGCGCCTTGTAGATGGCGGCGCGCATCTGCTCCACCGCCCATTTCTCATCCGGGGTGATGGATTTGACGGCAGCCGCCTTCTCCACCTCTTTCACTGCCTGATCATAGCGCTTCTTGGCCAGCGCCTCCCCGGCCGCCTTCAGGGGCGTGCCCACTTCCGGGCTGACGGAGATGGCCGCCAGGGCAGGCAGGACCGCCAGAGCCATGACCGTGGCGGCGGACAGCAGGCGGCGACGGAGGGCAACCAAGGCGACGGAACGCATCTCTTCTCCCAGGGAAACAGCAAGAGCCATACCCTGATGTGCGTCGAAATGTCGGCCTGTTCAACCCTGAATGACGCGTCCACCCTCCAGGGAGCGGACAATATGTTCAGCCAGCAGGTCCACCGCTTTGGATACCGCCCCCGGCCGACGGTGCAGGGCGATCTCCATATCCGCCAGATCGGGCATGTTTTCCACCACCTGAAAACCGGCGGCCAGCAGGTCGCGCGACAGGATGGTGACGCCCAACCCGGCACTGACGGCCGCTTGGATGCCGTTCAGGCTGGGGCTGGTATAGGTGATGCGCCAGGGCATCCCGGCGCGGTCCAGCGCTTCCAGCGCGCGGCGGCGGTAAATGTCGGGCGCGGGGGCCAGCACCAGCGGCACCGGCTGGCCCGGTTGCAGCAGCAGCCGGGCGGATGCCGCCCAGACCAACGGTTCCCGCCAGACCCGCACCCCGTCACCGGCCCCGCGCGGTTCCCGCTTGCACAGCACCAGATCGTAATCACCCTGGGCGAAGCCATCCAGCAGGTTGGCGGTAAAGTCGCAGCGCACTTCCAGCGCCACCTGCGGATGGGCGCGGGCGAATCGCCACAGCACATCGGGCAGGTGTGCTGTGGCGAAATCCTCCGGCGTACCCAGGCGGACCACACCGCCGACATCCGGTTCCATCAGCACCGCACACGCCTCCCCCGCCAGCCCCAGCAGGCGGCGGGCATAGGCCAGCAGCACCTCCCCGTCCCCGGTCAGGGCGAAACCCCGCCCGTCACGCTGGAACAGCCGCTTGCCCAGCCCGTCTTCCAGCCGCTTCACCTGCAGGCTGATGGTGGACTGGGTGCGGCCCAGCCGTTCGGCAGCCCGGGTGACGCCGCCGCTTTCGGCAATCGTCACCAGGGTGCGCAGCAAATCCAGATCGAACGGCGGCAGGGGTGTCGGCATCAGGTCAGCCCAGGATGGCGCGGCTCAGCGCAAGATAGAGGGGGATGCCGACCAGGATATTGAAGGGGAAGGTAATAGCCAGCGAAAGCGGCAGCGAGAGGCCCGGATCGGCATCCGGCAGGGCATGGCGCAGCGCCGCCGGCACCGCGATGTAGGAGGCCGAGGCGCAGAGCGTGACCAGCAGCACCGTATCCCCCAGTTCCAGCCCCAGCGACAGCGACGCCGCCATCCCGATGGCCGCCCCCAGCAGCGGCATGATGAAGCCGAAGGCAATCAACCGGGGGCTGAGGGAGGCGGCCTGCCGCAGCCGGCTGGCCGCCAGGAAACCCATTTCCAGCAGGAACAGGCTGAGCGCGCCATCCCAGGGGGCCACGAACAGGCCGGCCAGCTTGTCCAGCCCCGGCTTGCCGATCACCAACCCCACCAGCAAGGAGCCGGCCAGCAGCAGCACCGAACCGTTCAGCGCCGCCTCCCGCACGGCAGCCCCCAGCCGGCTGCCGCCGCCATTGCCACCGCCGATGGAAAGGGTGACGGTGCCGCCCTGGCCATTACTGCCCGCCGCCGCAACCGCGCCGCCGGCCATGCCCGCCAGCAGCAGGCCAGAAATGATGGCCGGCCCTTCCATGATGGCCAGTGCCGCCACCATATGCCCACCGAACGTCACCCCCTGCGCTTCCAGCAGCTTGGTGGCGGTGACAAAGGTGACCAGACTGACGGAGCCATAATGCGCGGCAATCGCCGCGGCATTGGTGCGATCCAGACCCACCGGCCCGCGCAGCAGGGCGAAACCCAGCACCGGCATGGTGAAGCTGAGCAAGGCCGCCGTGATCAGCAGCGGCAGCACCTCCCCCATCGCCGCCCCGGACAGGGCCACCCCGCCCTTCAGGCCGATGGCGACCAGCAGATATGCTGCCAGCGCCTTGCCGAACCCTTCCGGGAACGGGATTCGGGCACCGGCCAGCGCGATGGCGGCACCCAGAATGAAAAACAGGATCGGGGCGGACAGCAACACGTCCATTTCAACATCTCCCACACAGCACAAAGGGCCGGGAACGACCCGCTGCGCCGCAACATAGGGGGGAGGTGTTATTTTGTGAAATTGATATGTTTTTCGTTATTCATTGAATTTTTCAATGTTACTCTACATCCCGTCATCCTGGCACAAGCCAGGATGACGGGATGGGATGTTCAGAACAGCAACAACCTCACCACTCCGCCAGGCTGCCATCGGGCAGGCGCCAAGCCGGGTTGCGCCAGCGGTGCGGGGTGCGGGCCATTTCGCGCACCAGTTCCTCATTGATCTCCACCCCCAGACCGGGGCCGGTGGGGGCGGCGACGAAGCCGTCGGTCAAGGCAAAGATCGACGGGTCGCGCAGGTAGGTCAGCAGGTCATAGCCGCCGGTATTGTAATGGATGCCCAGCGACATTTCCTCGATGATGAAATTGGGGGTGGAGACGGCCAGCGCCAGACAGGAGGCAAAGGCGATCGGCCCCAACGGGCAATGCGGGGCCAGGGCCACATCATAGGCTTCCGCCATGGTGGCGATGCGCTTCACCTCTGAAATGCCGCCGGCATGGGACAGGTCGGGCTGGATGATGTCGACAATGCCCTGGGTCAGGAAGGGCTTGAAATCCCAGCGGCTGTAAAGCCGTTCGCCCAGCGCGATGGGCAGGGTGGTCAGGCCCGCCAGCTGGGCCAGCCCCTCGATATTCTCCGACAAAAGCGGTTCTTCGATGAACAGCGGGCGCAACGGCTCCAGGGCGGCGGCCAGCTGCTTGGCCATCGGCTTATGCACCCGGCCATGGAAATCCAGCCCGACATCCAGCCCCTGGGCCTGCACGGCGGACGCGCGGGCCAGCACCCCGTCAATGTCGCGGCTGGTGGCCAGCCAGTTCAGTTCTGCCGTGGCATTCATCTTCACGGCGCGGAAGCCCTGGTCGCGGCGCAGGCGGGCGGCTTCCGCCACCTCATCCGGGCGGTCGCCGCCGATCCAGGCATAGCATTCGATCTTGTCGCGCACCATGCCGCCCAGCATCTGCCAGACCGGCGTGTTCAGCGCCTTGCCCTTGATATCCCACAGCGCCTGATCCAGCCCGGACAGGGCCGACATCAGCACCGGGCCGCCCCGGTAAAAGCCCAGGCGATAGGCGGTCTGCCAGACATCCTCAATCCGGGCGGCATCGGCGCCAATGAACCGGTCACGCAGCGATTCGAAGGCACCTTCCACGGCTTCCGCATGGCCTTCCAGGCTGGCTTCACCCCAGCCGACCAGACCGTCATCGGTCTCCACCCGCACGAACAGCCACCGGGGCGGCACCTGGAACAGTTCAATGCGGGCGATCTTCATGGCGCTTTCCGTTCTGCATGGTGGTGTTGCACCGCTTTGGGTGCTGTTTCCTCTGCCGGGATTCTTAGCTTTTGCCGCATCGCTCGGCAATTCATTTCTCATATAAATATGCTTTTGAATGGCTGCTTGCCTTGTCATTCATAGATGATATGTTCATGCATTGTTCTCATCTGGGGCGGCGTGATGGATGAACTGGCCTGGCGGGCGGTCAAGGGGCGGGCTGCCATCAGCAATGAAAGCTCGCGTTTTGAACGTGAACGCCGGGTGCCGGTGGATGATGGCTGGGGGGAGGGTGAGGCGGAGACCGTCGGCCCCCGTACCCGCATCCTGCCGGACAGGGCGCGCACGGTGATCAGCACCAACCAGTCACCCGATGTGCCGTTCGACCAGTCGCTGAACCCGTTCCGGGGCTGTGAGCATGGCTGTGTTTATTGTTTCGCCCGCCCCACCCATGCCTATCTGGGCCTGTCGCCGGGGCTGGATTTTGAGACGATGCTGTTCGCCAAGCGCGATGCCGCCGCCCTGCTGACGCGGGAATTGCGGGCCAAGAACTATGTCTGCCGGCCGCTGGCCATCGGTGCCAATACCGACCCCTATCAGCCGATTGAACGCAGTGAGCAGATCACCCGCTCGGTGCTGGCGGTCTGCCGCGATTTCAACCAGCCGGTCGGTATCATCACCAAGTCGGCGCTGGTGCTGCGCGATCTGGATATTCTGGCGCCGATGGCGGCCCAGGGGTTGGCGCGGGTGGCAATCTCCATCACCACGCTGAACCGCGATCTGGCCCGCCATATGGAACCCCGCGCCAGCACACCCACCCGCCGTCTGGCGGCGGTGCACGAACTGGTAGCGGCGGGGGTGCCGGTCACCGTGCTGGCCAGCCCGATGATCCCGGCGCTGAATGATCATGAGCTGGAGGCGATTCTGGAAGCGGCGGCCGGGGCGGGGGCAAGCGGTGCCAGCTATATTTTCCTGCGCCTGCCGCTGGAAATCGGCCCGCTGTTTGAAGAATGGTTGCGCCAGCATTATCCGGATCGGGCCGACCGGGTGCTGTCGCTGGTGCGCCAGTCGCGCGACGGGGCGCTCTATCAGGCGGATTTTGCCAGCCGCATGAAGGGAACCGGCCCCTATGCCGCGCTGCTGCGCGCCCGCTTCCTGGCGGCGGCCAAACGGCTGGGCCTGAGCGGCCGGCGCTGGGAGATGGATTGCAGCCGCTTCCAGGTGCCGCCGGCACCAGGGGACCAGTTGAGCCTGTTGTGAGCCGGGTTACGATGGGTGGAACGCATCGTAACCCGGCACGGCGGCGACTGCCGCCGCGCGGCCCATGCCGCGTGAAGCCAAGCCAACGGATGTTGGCGCCAGCGTTTGAGGCAAACGAGTATCAGCCGGCGCTGGCGGATGCGCTGGCTTGCGTGCATCCTGTCCCCCATTGGCAACAAGGGGAAAACCCATGGCTGAACAGGCGGTTGAGGTGCGGGAACAGGATGTGCCGCTGCTGGTGGCGCAGTTTGATCCCAAGCTGCGGCTATATCTGTTTTTGCAGGCCAGTTTCCTGCTGTGCGTGACCGTGGTCGGGCTGGTGCTCTTGCCACTGACGTTGGCGGCGGCCTGGTGGTGGGCCAGGCACTATTACCCGACCATCCGCTGCCATGTGACCAGCCGGCGGCTTTATTTTCAGCACGGCATCCTGTTTCAGCGGGAAAGTGCCGTGCCGCTGGACAAGATCCAGGACATGTCCCTGCTGCGGGGGCCGGTGTTGAACATGCTGGGCCTGACCCGGCTGACGCTGGAAACGGCGGGTGGCAGCAGTGAGGCCGGGGCGCTGGGCGGTGGCGTCAAGCTGCTGGGCCTGCGCGATGCCCGGACCTTTCAGGAAAAGGTGCTGCGCCTGCGGGATGCGGCCTGCCGGGGCGAAACGGTGCCTGACGTGGCCCCATCGGCGCCAGCAGACAGCCTGCAGGTGCTGCTGGAAATCCGCGATAGCCTGCACCGCATCGAGCAAAAGCTGGGCCCGACCGCCTGAGAAAACGGCCGGGCCGTGATCCTTACTGCGCCGGGGTCAGGGCGCTGGCCAGGGCCTGGGCCTCGGGCCGATAGAAATGCCGGTCGACCAGGATGGCGCGCGGGTCGGTCGGCTGGCCATAGAACTTGTCGTTGAACTCGCTGCGCGGCGCGATGACGGAGCCTTCCAGCGCCATGCCGCCGAACAGGCCGCTGGTCTTGGAATAGACATAGATGTCCGACGACAGGCCGACGCCGTAGGAGGCGCCGACGCCGGTGCCCAACTCCCCGATGGCGACATTGGCGTCGGCCCCCAGCTTCACCTTGCGGTCGATCACCGCGTCCAGGCCCTTCTGGGTCATGATGACGACGATCATTTCCGAGGCCTGACCACCGAATTGCAGGCCGAAGCTGGCCTCTGCCAGGGTATAGAAAGCCGGGCCGCTCCAGGCGCCATCATCGCCGCGCGCCACCATGACGCCCGTACCGCCGCCGCCACCGATGAAGAAACCGGCCTGGATGACATTGGGCAGGATCAGCACGGCGCGGGCGCGGCCGACCAGATTCTTCAGGTCGCTATATTCCGGGTCGGTCAGCAGGGTCAGCGCCGTCACCCGCGCCCGCTCCACCATCAATTCAGGCTCGGTCAAGGCATAGGCCGGGCGCACCAGCGCAGAAATCGCCAGTACCAGACCCGCCAGGGCCATCGCGAAACGCTTCATCGAACCCACTCCTGTCTTCACGTCGCCTGTCTTTTCGAAATCTCTGGATGTCTGTCAGGTAACACGGTTGAACAAGGTGCGGCCAGCCTGACGACAGAAGAATAACAGCCTGAATGATCAGATGGGCCTCAACAGGGCGGAATATTGACAGCGCCAAGGCGCCAGGCGTCCGGCTGGCCCGCCATCGCCATATGATCAACGCGCGTCAGATGCAGGCAATCCACGGCCAGGGGCAATAAATGCACCGGTGTGATGCCCAGGGCCTGGCCGATGGCGGCGCGGATGGGGCCGGCATGGGCCACGGCGATGATATCCCGCCCGGCCAGGGTCTGGCTCTGGCGTGACACGGCGGCGGCCACACGGGCACACAGGCTGGCAAAGCTCTCCCCCGCCGGTGGGGCGGCATGGGCGGGGTCGGCCCAGAAGCGCTCCGCCGCTGCTTGCTCCTCCTCCCACACCGCCGCATGGGTGCGGCCTTGCCAGGTGCCGAAATGCTGTTCGCTGAAATCTGGCTCCAGCCGCAGTTCCGTGGCACCCAAGGCCTGTGCCGTGGCCTGGGTGCGGGCCAGCGGGGTGGCGATCCACACCGCACCGGCCGGCAGGCGCCGGGTCAGGGTGGCAAGCGCGGTGCTGTCCGACAGGTCGGCCGGCAAATCCGCCTGTCCGGCGATGGTGCCGGGGGCGGCGGCGATGGGGGCATGGCGCACCCACCACCAGCGGGTGGTGATCATCGTGTTCATGGGCTGCGGGCGGCGACAATGCCCAGCAGAAAGGCGATTTCCGCCAGTTGCTGGGCGGCCCCCAGCACATCGCCCGTCACCCCGCCAATCTGCCGGCGGGCCAGCCAGCCCAGCCCGATCACCGTCAAGGCGGACAAGGCCATGATATCCAGCCCGATCATCCCGGATTGCAGCCCCAGCTTGCCCAGCGTGGTGCCGGCAAAGGAAAAGCCGATGACGACCGCAATGACGGCGCGCGCCCGGTCCGGCCGGCCCTGGCTGGCGGACAGCCCTTGTGCGCGGGCATCGGGCAGCCAGAGCTTCATGGCCGGCAGCAGTGCGCGGGAGAAACCATGCGCCCCGATCAGGGCCAGCGCCACCAGACGCGGATCGGCCAGGGTGGCCAGCGCCCCGATGCGGGCCAGTGCCGCCAGGATCAGCGCCAGCGCGCCATAGGTGCCGACACGGCTGTCCTTCATGATCGACAGTTTGGCAGCTGGGTCGCGCCCGCCGCCGAACCCATCCGCCACATCGGCCAGCCCATCTTCATGCAGCGCCCCGGTCAGCAGCGACAGGCCGGCCACCGTCACCAAGGCGGCCAACGGTGCCGTCAGCCCCGCCAGCGTCAGCCCCCAGTAAAGCAGCCCGCCGACAGCGCCGATCAGGGCGCCGACAATGGGGAACCAGGCCAGGGCCCGGCGATCCAGATCCGGCGGCCAGGGGCCGCGCCAGCGGATGGGCAGGCGGGTCAGGAAAATCACGGCGGCCACAAACTCCGCCAGCGGAGAGGGCCTGTGCTGCTTTGTTGCATCGTCCATCACATCGGTATACGGGAGTGTGGCTTGCGCCGCCAGCGCCGTTGCCGTCGTCCCCTATGGGGCCACCGTCACAGGACCATTCTCGATGCCCGCCGATCACGACCATCCGCACGATCATGACCATCACCACCATCATCACGACGATGCCCCGTCGATGGATGATATCCGCAAGGTGTTGAAGGAATTGCCGGGGCCGGATCTGGAATCGGCGACGGCAGCCCTGCAGCGCGAACAGAACCTGTTGAAGCCGCGCGGCGCGCTGGGCCGGCTGGAAACGCTGGTGCAGTGGCTGGCCACCTGGCAGGCCAAGGCCCCGCCGGAACTGACCCATCCGCGCATCGCCGTGTTTGCCGGGGCGCATGGCGTGGCGGCCCATGGGGTGTCCGCCTATCCGGCGTCGGTCAATGCCCAGATGGTGCAGGCCTTCATCAATGGCCATGCCGCCGTCAACCAACTGGCGACGGCGGCCGATGCCGATCTGCGCGTCTATGAAATGGACCTCGCCCGCCCGACCGCCGATTTCACCCATGGCCCGGCCATGGATGAGGCGCGCTGCGCCCGCGCCACCGCCTATGGCATGATGGCGGTGGAGCCGGGCCTGCACCTGATGTGCCTGGGCGAAATGGGCATTGGCAACACCACCTCCGCCGCCGCGCTTTGCGCGGCCCTGTTCGGTGGCACGGGGGCCGACTGGGTGGGGCCGGGGACCGGCGTGGATGAAGAGGGGCTGAAGCGCAAGGCCGCCGTCGTCGATGCCGGCTTGGCCGCCAATCCGCAGGCCCTGACCGACCCGTTCGAGGCGCTGCGCTGTTTGGGCGGGGAGGAACTGGCGGCCATCGTCGGTGCCATCATCGCCTGTCGGTTGGCCCGTGTGCCGGTGTTGCTGGATGGTTTTGCCTGCACCGCCGCTGCCGCTGTGCTGCACAAGGCCGACCCCAAGGCCCTGGACCATTGCGTTGTCGCGCATAAGAGTGCGGAGCCCGGCCATGCCCGGCTGCTGGCCGCCATCAACAAGCAGGCCCTGTTCGATTTCGGGATGCGGCTGGGGGAGGCATCAGGCGCTGCCCTGGCCATCCCGCTGCTGCGCTCCGCCCTGGCCTGCCATCTCAACATGGGCACCTTCGCCGATGCCGGCGTGTCGGAAAAGGCAGCCGGCGGGCCGGTCAGCCTGCATTGAGCCAAAGCGGCGGCGGGGCGTGGGGGGCGTGCTATGTTTCCCCCTCCCGCCCCGCCGCCTTTTCCCGGGCGCGCAGCCGGTGATGGAAGGCCGGCGGGTCGCTGGCGGCCCGCGCAGCCATCTCCCGCACGCGGGCTTCCGCCCCGGCGATCAGGTCCGGGATCAGATCGGCTTCCGGCAGGTTCTTCCAATATTTCTTGGGCATTTCCGACTGCATCGCCTGCACCTTCAACCGTGCCGGGTTGAAGATATGGGCGTAATAGGTGCGCCAGAGATCGTCCGCTGCATCGCGCAGGTCCGGCTTTGTCGCCGGGGCCGGATCAAAGCGCAATTGCTGCCCATCCCAGGATGATGTGCCCTTGGGCGTGGCGATGATCCAATCCATATCGGTGAAGCGGCGCTGAAAGAAACCGGCGGTGCGGCCGACGATGAAATGCTCCGGCTCAAACCAGGCGAGGAAGCGGCGGCGCGGCTGCCCTTCGCCATCCGGCAATTCCTTGAAACGGACAAACGCCTTCATCTTGTGCGCATCGCGCCGAACGGATTTTTCCAGCCGATTGGCCTGGACGACATCGGCGTCGGCCCGCATCTCCAGCAAGGCCCGCTCCCCCTGCAGGCGCCAGAGCAGGCGATAGAGCAGGGCGAAGCGGCCGGGATCGCTGTGGCAGATCACCGCCTCGGCCAGTTCCAGAAAGGCGCGCGGCACGGTGGCGGCGGGGGCCTGCGGGTCGGGCGGCGGCAGGGCGCTGCCACTTGCCGGCCCGCCGAACAGGTCACCCGTCGCACCTTCCCACTGCCGCCATTCCACCTGTTCCGGCCGCGTGCCGGCCAGCAGCAGGGCGCGGGCGGCCGCCCGCCATTCCGCCAGTTCGCCATGCCCGTCCAGCAGGAGGGTCAGCATCAGAACAGGCTCAATTGTTCGGGTTTGGGGGCGAACAGGTCGCGCAGGTCCGAGCGGTCGACCAGCCGCAACGGCGTCCAGCCCAGGGCGGCGATGAAGGGGCGGACCTTGCGCAGCGACACGCCCAGCCGGCCCAGATCCTCCAGCCGCAGCGCCTTATGGGCGCGGGCCGAGAGGATGGCGTTGACGCTGCGCGGCCCCAGCCCCGGCACGCGCAACAGCATCTCCCGTTCCGCCCGGTTGATATCGATGGGGAACCGTTCCCGGTTGGCCAGGGCCCAGGCCAGTTTGGGATCAATCTCCAGATCCAGATTGCCATCCGGCCGGGTGCGGGTGATCTCCTCCACCGCGAAGCCATAGAAGCGATAAAGCCAATCGGCCTGATAGAGCCTGTGTTCGCGTAGCAACGGCGGCTTGATCAGCGGCAGCGCCCTGGAGGCATCGGGGATCGGGCTGAAGGCGGAATAATAGACGCGGCGCAGACGGTAATGGCCGTAAAGCCGGGCGGAAGAGGCCAGGATGGTGGCATCATTGGCGCCATCCACGCCGACAATCATCTGCGTGCTCTGCCCACCGGGCACAAAGCGTTTGCGCCGGCCCCGGAAGCTGGGCTCCGCCGCCGCATCGATCTTCAGGCGCAGATCGCCCATGGCCGCGCGGATGCGGGTCGGGTGCTTCTGCGGCGCGAAATTGTCGATGCCGGCATCGGTCGGCAATTCAATATTGATCGACAGGCGGTCGGCATAAAGCCCCGCCTCCTCAATCAAGGTCGGGGAGGCATCGGGGATGGTCTTCAGGTGGATATAGCCCCGGAAGCCATGCTCGGTGCGTAAAATGCGGGCCACCCGCACCAGCTCTTCCATCGTGTGATCGGAAGAACGGATGATGCCAGAGGAGAGGAACAGCCCCTCAATATAGTTGCGGCGATAGAATTCCAGCGTCAGCCAGACCACCTCTTCCACCGAAAACCGCGCCCGCTCCACATTGCTGGAGGAGCGGTTGATGCAATAGGCGCAGTCATAGATGCAAAAATTCGTCAGCAGGATTTTCAGCAGGGAGATGCAGCGCCCGTCCGGCGCATAGGCATGGCAGATGCCCGACCCTTCGGTTGAGCCCAGCCCGCCACTGTGCCCGGAATCCCGCCGCTCCGTCCCGCTGGAGGCACAGGAAGCATCATATTTGGCCGCATCCGACAGGATGGCGAGGCGTTCTTTCAGCGTCTTCTTCATCGGGCTTTCGCAGGCTTTGCCTCTCAAATATTCACGTTTTGTTCTTCTTGGTCAACGGATTTCCAGCAAGGTCAGGCCGAAACCGCTTATTCGCGGGGTAATTGCCGGGGGAAGGTGACCTGGAAACGTGTGCCCTTGCCGGGGGTGCTTTCCACATCAATCCGTCCACGCAGCCGCTGCGTGACAAGATTATAGACCACATGCAGGCCCAGACCAGTCCCCCCCTCGTCCCGTTTCGTGGTGAAGAACGGGTCGAAAATATGCGGCAGGTTCTCGGCGGGGATGCCGCAGCCATCATCGCTGATGGAAAGCTGCAGCAGGTCGGGATGGGGGCCATCCGACAGGCGGATGGCGATCACGCCTTGTTGCGGCCCGAAGGCATGGGTCAGCGCATTCATCACCAGATTGGTGATGATCTGGGCGATGGCGCCGGGCGCGCTATAGACCTGCACGCCCGGCGGCAGATAGGTATCCAGCCAGTGCGGGCTGCGGCGCAGGCGCGGTACCAGACTGCGCAGCACCTCGCCGACATATTCACCCAGGTCGAACTGGCGGGGCAGGTCGCTGGTCTGGTCCACCGCCACCTGCTTGAAGGCCTGCACCAGATCGGCGGCGCGGGTGATATTGCCCTGGACGAAGCCCAGCGCCTCCCCCGCCGATTGCACATATTCTTCCAGGTCGTTGCGGCGCAGCTTGCCGGTCTGATAGGCCTCCCGGAATTTCTGCGTCTCCTGCGCGAAGGCGGTGACGGCGGTGACGGCCACGCCCAGCGGCGTGTTGATTTCATGCGCCACGCCGGCCACCAGCCCGCCCAGGGCGGCCATCTTCTCGCTCTGGATCAGGTCGCGCTGGGTGCTGCGCAACTGCTCCAGCGCCTGGGCCGTGCGCTCCGCCGTCAGGCGCATTACATCGATGCCCAGCCCGATTCCGGCATAGGCACCCGTTTCATCCACCAGAATGAAGCCGCGATGCAGGGCATCGGGTTTTTCCTGGCTGATCCTATCGCTGATTTCCGCCAGATCAGCCTCCAGCGACACCAGCAGCGGCCGGCGATCCCCCAGATGCAGCACCGGCCGCTTGGTATAAAGATCGCGCCCATAGCGTTGGGCGAAATGCAGCAGGAAGGTGTTGCGGTCGGCCAGCCCGGCGGGGATGCGGGCACCCTTGTCGGCCAGCACCACAATGGCGGGCAGGGTCGGATCGTCCTGGAACATCTGCGCCACCTGGCCACAGGTGGCTTCCGTCCCGACCCAGGGCGCTTCCTGCAACAGCCGCCGCGCTGAAAAGCCCATATGATCGGACGCTTTAACCATCGCCTCCAGGTCCATCGGTTGTTCCGACCGCTTGGGAAAAGTCATGGCACATAGCACCATGACGCGAAAGGAAACGATGAAAACTGTGTGAAGTTTTCCCCGTTACCGGGCCTCACCCCCCCTTCAACAGGGTCAGCCCGGCATCCCAGTATGGCACTGGACCGAAGCGCGATGCGAGAAAATCTACAAAGGCCCGCACCTTTGGGCTGAGGTGGCGGTTGGCGGGGTAGACGGCGTGAACGGCACTCTGCGACAGCAGATAATCGTCCAGCACCGGCACCAGCCGCCCGCGTGACAGGGCTTCCCCGACGATGAAGGTGGGCAGCAGCACCAGCCCCTGGCCGGTCACGGCCGCTTCCCGCAGGGCATCGCCATTATTGGCGTACAACCGGCCATTGACGCGGATGCTGCGCGTCTCCTCCGCCCCTGGCTCGGTCCGGAAGCTCCATTGCTCGGGCGTGGAGCTGTTGGTGTAGATCAGGCAATCATGCTGAAGCAGGTCGGCCGGCACCTGCGGGGTACCGCGCCGGGCCAGATATCCGGGCGAGGCGCAAAGCACGGCGCGCACCGGGCAGAGCCGGCGGGCCACCAGCGAACTGTCCTTCAGCCGGCCGATGCGCACGGCCAGATCGAACCCTTCATCGACCAGATCGACGAAACGGTCGGACAGTTCCATCTCCACCTCCACCTCTGGGTAGCGTTCCATGAACTCCGCCACCGCGCTGGAAAGATGCTGGATGCCGAATGACATCGGGGCCGCCAGTTTCAGCCGCCCGCGCGGGGCGGCGTGCTGGCTGGCGACCGACCGTTCCGCTTCCTCCAGCGCTTCCAGAATCTGGCTGACCCGCTGATAGAACCCCTCCCCCACCTGGGTCAGGCTGATATGGCGGGTGGTGCGGTTGAACAGGCGGGCCCCCAGCCGCGTCTCCAGCTCCCCGATGCGGCGGCTGGCGGCGGATTTCGACAGGCCCAGCCGGTCGGCCGCGCGGGTAAAGCTGCGCCCCTCCGCCACCAGGGTGAAAAGCCGCAAATCCTCCAACCGTTCCATGCCGTGTGCCGCCTTATTGTCCCGATTGATGCAACAATCCTGTTCGATTTTGTGCCATTAACGGGCAAGCCGCAACGGCCTATCTTCACCTCAGACAGACGGACGAACCGACCGACACAGCGGACGGGGCCCCGCCCAGAAACAGGAGATGGTGATGAGCAAGGTTCTGGTTCTCTATTATTCCAGCTATGGCCATGTTGAGACGATGGCCAACGCCGTGGCCGAGGGTGCGCGCAGCGTGCCGGGCACCGAGGTGGTGGTGAAGCGCGTGCCGGAACTGGTGCCGGATGAGGTGGCCAAGCGGGCCCATATCAAGCTGGACCAGGCCGCCCCCATCGCCACCCCGGACGAGCTGGCCGATTATGACGCCATCATCTTCGGCACCCCCACCCGGTTCGGCATGATGGCCGCCCAGATGCGCAACTTCCTGGACCAGACCGGGGGTCTGTGGGCCAAGGGCGCGCTGATCGGCAAGGTGGGCAGCGCGTTCGTCTCCACCGCCAGCCAGCATGGCGGCCAGGAATCGACCCTGCTGTCCTTCCATACCAGCCTGCTGCATCACGGCATGGTGGTGGTGGGCCTGCCCTACAGCTTCGGCGGCCAGACCACGCTGGATGAGGTGACGGGCGGCAGCCCCTATGGCGCCACCACCATCGCCGGTGGCGACGGCTCCCGCCAGCCCTCCGCCAACGAACTGGCCGGCGCGCGCTTCCAGGGTGAGCATGTCGCCCGCATCGCCGCCAAGCTGACCGCGTAATTTCTGTTCCTCTCAACTTCCTTCTCACATGGACCCGGTTCCGCCGCCTGCCAGGGGCGGCGCCGGGGGCCGCTACAGGAGACCTATCATGATCGAACATCGTCCTTTCGCCGGTTTGGGCAAGGCCAATCATGGCTGGCTGCGCGCCAATTTCCACTTCAGCTTCGCCAACTATCACAACCCGTCGCGGGTGCATTGGGGCCCGCTGCGCGTCTGGAACGATGACACGATCGACAGCGGCACCGGCTTTGACCCGCACCCGCACCGCGACATGGAAATCATCACCTATGTCCGCAAGGGCGCCATCACGCACCAGGACTTTCTGGGCAATGAGGGCCGCACCGAAGCGGGTGACGTTCAGGTGATGTCGGCCGGTACCGGCATCGTCCATGCCGAATATAACCGGGAGCCGGGGGAGACCACCCTGTTCCAGATCTGGATCATCCCCAACAAGCAGGGGGTGAAGCCCCGCTGGGAAGCCGCCAAGTTCCCCAAGGGCGACCGGGCCGGCAAGCTGGTGGTACTGGCCTCTGGCCGGGAGCAGGACAAGGATAGCGGGGCGCTTTACATCCATCAGGATGCTGCCCTGCTGGGTGGCACCCTGCCGGCGGGCACCGTGCTGACGCATGAGCTGGGCGACCGGCTGGCCTATCTGGTGCCGGCCCGTGGCAAGGTGAAGGTGAATGGTGTGGTGCTGGAAGCCCGCGATGGTGCTGCCATTCGGGATGAGCCGGTGCTGACCATCGAGGTGCTGGAAGAGGCCGAACTGGTGCTGGCCGACCTGCCGCGTACCGCGTGAGTGTGGTTTTCCTGAGTTGCAGGCTCCAGCGCTTGCGTGACTAAAAAAGGCTGGGGGTGGCGGAATATCGCAACCCTCGGCCTTTTCCTGTTCTGTTGCAGCGCCTAGATTGGCGGCCACGCTCTGCTGCCCCAGGAAACCATGATGACCGACCCCGCCCCGCAGGATGCCCGCGCCGACCGCCTGTTGCTGCTGGCGGGCCTGTTCGGGGCCGTTGCCGTGGCGGCGGGGGCCTATGCCAGCCATGGGCTGTCCGCCATCCGCGATGCCCGCGCCGTGGAACTGTGGCAGATGGCCAGCCATTACCAGTTGATCCATGCGGTGGCGATGGTCGCCACCGTGCTGCTTTACCGGCTGATGCCCCATGCCGGTCGCCGGCTGCTGGCGGCAGGGCTGGCCTTTGCCATCGGGTCCGTGCTGTTCCCCGGCGCGCTGTACGCGCTGGGCTGGTGGGGGCCCAGTGCCATGGGTGCGGTGGCCCCGCTGGGCGGCCTTTCCTTCATCATCGGCTGGCTGCTGGTCGCCTCTGCCGCCTTTGGCCGGGGGCGTTGAGATGGCGGATCAGGAACTGGACTGCAACGGGCTGCGTTGTCCCATGCCCGTCCTGCGCGCGGCCAAGGCCCTACGTGCGCTGCAGCCGGGCCAGGTGCTGGCCGTGACGGCCACCGACAAGGTGGCGATCAAGGATTTCCAGACCTTCTGCCGGGAAGCCGGGCATGAGCTGTTGGAAATACGCCCCGCGGGCGATCATGCCGCCGGACCGGTCACCCTGTTCACCATCCGCCGGGGCAATGGCTGATTTAGCGCAATGACAAGGCCGTCCCATCCCCTTATGCTGTTTTGCACAATGAGAAGGGGAAGGCGGGGGCGCTTCTGCGACCCTTGACCGGCCCCCGTCCCAGGGGAACGTTCGGGAAATGGGTTGCGGATGAATACGGCACTTTTCACCCATCTCGCCTGTCTGGAACATGATACCGGCTTCGGCCACCCCGAATGCGCCGACCGGCTGCGCGTGGTGCTGTCGGCGCTGGAGGAAGAGAGCTTCATGTTCCTGGACCGGCGCGATGCCCCGCCGGCCAGCCGGGAACAGCTGGAGCGGGTGCATCCCCCGGCCCATGTCGCCGCCGTGCTGGCTGCGATCCCGGCCAGCGGTCACAACTCCCTGGACAGTGACACGGTGCTGTCCCCCGGCAGCGGGGAGGCGGCCTTGCGCGCCGCCGGCGCCGTGGTGGCCGCCGTCGATGCCGTCTGTTCCGGCGAAGTGCGCAACGCCTTTTGCGCCGTCCGCCCGCCCGGCCACCATGCCGAACCCGATCAGGCCATGGGTTTCTGCCTGTTCAACAATGTGGCGGTGGGGGCCGCCCATGCCCGTGCTGCGCACAGGATAAAGCGCGTCGCCATTGTCGATTTCGATGTGCATCACGGCAATGGCACCCAGACCTATTGCGAGCATGATCCCGATCTTTTCTATGCCTCCACCCATCAATGGCCGCTTTATCCCGGCACCGGATCGGTGAAGGAGACGGGGGAATTCGGCAATGTGCTGAATGCCTGCCTGCCGCCCATGTCCGGCAGCCCGGAATTCCGCCATGCCATCCAGAGCCGGCTGATCCCGGCGCTGGATATTTTCCGTCCCGACCTGCTGATGATTTCCGCCGGATTCGACGCCCATATGCGTGACCCGGTGGGTGGGCTGGACCTGACGGAGGATGATTTCGTCTGGGTGACGACGCGGCTGGTGGAGGTGGCGGATCGCCACGCCAAGGGGCGCATCGTCTCCGTGCTGGAGGGTGGGTACGACCTGCGGGCCCTGGCCAACAGCACCGCCGCCCATGTTAAAACCCTGATGACGGTGTAGTTGGCTCCCCCATGGCAGCACAAAGCGGCCTTGCACCGCACCCATCGCACTTGAACAGTGGGGGCGGGGGACATACAGTCCGCCGTTCCGCAATGTGCCCCGTGCGAATGCCATGACTGATACCAAACTGCCCGCCGATATCGCCGCCTTGAGTTTTGAGGACGCGCTTGCCGAACTGGAACGGATCGTCCGTCAGTTGGAGGAAGGCCGGGCCAAGCTGGATGACGCCATCCAATCCTATGAGCGCGGCACCCTGTTGAAGCGCCATTGCGAACAAAAGCTGCGCGAGGCCCAGGCCAAGGTCGATCGCATCACCATTTCCGCCGATGGCGCCATTGGCGCTGAACCTGCACGCCTGGATTGATGAGCGATACCATGCCCTCGCTGCCCAAGACCCTGACTGCCGCCATGGCGGATACCGTCGAACAGGTGGAAGCCGCCATCGAGGTGCTGCTGCCCCGCGCCGATGCGGTGGAGGCGCGCCTGTTCGATGCCATGCGCTATGGCTGTCTGGGCGGTGGCAAGCGGTTGCGCCCCTTCCTGGTGATGGAAAGTGCGCGCATGTTCGGCGTCAGCCCCGCCTGCGCCCTGCGCACGGCGGCGGCGGTGGAATTCGTCCATTGCTACAGCCTGATCCATGACGATCTGCCGGCCATGGATGACAGCGACCTGCGGCGCGGGCGCAAGACCGTGCATCTGGAGTTTGACGAGGCGACGGCCATCCTGGCCGGTGACGCCCTGCTGACCCAGGCGTTCGAAATTCTGGCCGACCATGAGACGCATGAAGACCCGCAGGTCCGTTGCAAGCTGGTGGCGGCCCTCGCCAAGGCTGCCGGCCCGCGCGGCATGGTGGGCGGCCAGATGCTGGACCTGATCGCCGAGAATACCGTCTTTGATATTGGCGCCATCACCCGCCTGCAGCGGATGAAGACCGGCGATATGATCGCCTTTTCCGCCGTTGCCGGGGCCATTCTGGGCCGGGCCGGCGCGCCGCAGCACCATGCGCTGCAGGCCTATGCCCACGATCTGGGGCTGGCCTTCCAGATTGCCGACGATCTGCTGGATGTGGAAGGCCAGCAGGATGAGGTGGGCAAGCCGGTGGGACGAGATGACGCCGCTGGAAAAGCCACATTTGTCTCTATCTTAGGTGTAGAGCGGGCGCGCGATCAGGCACGCCGGCTTGCCGATCAGGCGGCCCAGCATCTGGATATTTTTGGTGATCGGGCCGATATGCTGGTTCAGGTCGCCCGATTTGTCGTTGAGCGCCGGTCCTAAGAAAAAGACTTGGGTTTAGAGAGAGGCGGGCATGTCCCCATCCAAAACGCCGCTGCTGGATCAGGTGAAGGTTCCGGCGGATCTGCGCCGTTTGCAGCCGTCGCAACTGCGCCAACTGGCCGATGAGCTGCGGGCGGAAACGATTGATGCCGTGTCCGTCACCGGGGGCCATCTGGGTGCCGGGCTGGGGGTGGTGGAACTGACCGTCGCCCTGCATTACTGCTTTGATACGCCTGCCGACCGGCTGATCTGGGATGTGGGCCACCAAGCCTATCCGCACAAGATTCTGACCGGGCGGCGCGACCGTATCCGTACCCTGCGCATGGGGGGCGGCCTGTCCGGCTTCACCAAACGGTCGGAGAGCGAGTACGACCCGTTCGGCACCGCCCATAGCTCCACCTCCATCTCGGCCGGGCTGGGCATGGCGGTGGCGCGCGATCTGGCCGGCCGCACCAACAATGTGGTGGCCGTCATCGGCGATGGTGCCTTGTCCGCCGGCATGGCCTATGAGGCGATGAACAATGCCGGGGCCGCCCAGTCGCGGCTGGTGGTGATCCTGAATGATAACGACATGTCCATCGCCCCGCCGGTGGGGGCGCTGTCGGGCTATCTGTCGCGGCTGATTTCGTCGAAATCCTATCGCGGCTTCCGTGATTTCTCCAAGCAGGTGGCCGAACATCTGCCCCGTCCGCTGTTGAACGCCGCCCGCCGGGCGGAGGAATATGCGCGCGGCATGGTGACGGGTGGCACCCTGTTCGAGGAACTGGGCTTTTACTATGTCGGCCCCATCGACGGGCATAATCTGGACCATCTGCTGCCCGTGCTGGAAAATGTGCGGGACGATCCGCAGGGCGGCCCGGTTCTGGTGCATGTCGTCACCCAGAAGGGCAAGGGCTATGCCCCGGCAGAGGCGTCGGCGGACAAGCTGCACGCCGTCGGCAAGTTCGACGTTATCACCGGGGCGCAGGCCAAGCCCAAGGCCAATGCCCCCTCCTATACCCGCGTCTTTGCCGACAGCCTGATCAAGGAAGCGGCCAAGGACGAAAAGATTGTCGCCATCACGGCGGCCATGCCGTCGGGCACCGGGCTGGACCTGTTCCAGAAGCAGTTCCCTAAACGCAGCTTTGACGTGGCGATTGCCGAACAGCACGCTGTCACCTTCGCCGCCGGCATGGCGACGGAGGGGTTCAAGCCGTTCTGCGCCATCTATTCCACCTTCCTGCAGCGCGGTTATGACCAGTTGGTGCATGATGTGGCCTTGCAGAACCTGCCGGTGCGCTTCGCCATTGACCGCGCCGGGTTGGTGGGCGCCGATGGCGCCACCCATGCCGGCGCCTTCGACATCGCCTATCTGGCCTGCCTGCCCAACATGGTGGTGATGGCCGCGGCGGATGAGGCGGAACTGGTGCATATGGTGGCCACCTGCGCCACCTATGATGCCGGCCCCATCGCCGTGCGCTATCCGCGTGGCGAAGGGGTGGGCATCGACATGCCCGAACAGGGCGTGCCGCTGGAAATTGGCAAGGGCCGGGTGCTCCAGCAGGGCACCAAGGTTGCCATCCTGTCGCTGGGCACAAGGTTGCAGGAAGCGCTGAAGGCGGCGGAGGATATGGGCGCGCGGGGTCTGTCCACGACGGTGGCCGATGCCCGCTTCGCCAAGCCGCTGGATATGGCGCTGATCGAGCGGCTGGTGCGTGACCATGAGGTGCTGATCACGGTGGAGGAAGGCTCCATCGGTGGCTTCGGCAGCCATGTGCTGCACCATCTGGCCAGCAGCGGCCTGCTGGATGGCGGCTGCAAGGTGCGCCCGATGGTGCTGCCCGACACCTATCAGGACCATGACACCCCGCAGAAGCAATATGACGAAGCAGGATTGAACGCCCGCCACATCGTCGACACGGCCCTGAAGGCGCTGGGCGTGGCCCAGGGGGCGAAGGTGGTGGGGGCTTGAGGGGAGTAATTACAAGATGTAATTTTCCCCCTTGATCCCGGCAGGGAACTAGTCTAGAAGAGATAGGCGTTTTGCCGATCTTTCTTTTGACTTTTTGCGCACCAAAAATGGTGCTATATGATGCGCTCTAGTTTATGGGGTGCGTCATGCAGAAAGGTGTGCCTAAACGTCTCCCGGCGCAATTTTATGCGCTGGCAAGCGGTGCCGAGCCCGTACGCGAATGGTTGCTGAGCCTCAGCAAAGAAGATTGCCTCGGTATTGGCGATGATATTCGAACCGTAGAATTTGGCTGGCCGATCGGTATGCCAACCTGTCGCCCCATGGGTGGGGGGCTTTTCGAGGTGCGCACGCATCTCAGGAACCGTATCGCGCGGGTTCTGTTCTGTGTGCATGAGGGGCGGATGGTCCTGCTCCACGGCTTCATCAAGAAGACGCAGGAGACTCCGCAGGCCGATCTTGATCTGGCCAGGGACCGGATGAGGACACTCTGACGCAAGACCTTTTAGTCTTCGCGTCAGGACGCGAGGGCTAAGTGATGGAAGACAAGCACCCCCATATCGGATCGTCCTTCGACGATTTTCTGGCAGAGCAAGGCATCCTTGAACAGGTCAATGCCCGCGCCCTGAAGCGGGTCATCGCTTGGCAGATCTCCCAAGCCATGGAAAGCCGCAACCTGACCAAAACGGAAATGTCGGAGCGGATGGGCACCAGCCGCACAGCCGTGGACCGGCTACTGGACCCCGCCAACGGCTCCGTCACCCTGTTGACCCTGGAAAAGGCGGCCAGTGCGGTGGGCAAGCGGTTGCGCATTGAACTGGTGGATGGCTGAACGCCCTCCTCACACCCGATAGGCCAGCCGCAAGGCCCCCCAATGCCGGCCCGCCACCTGGATGGGGGCGGAACAGTCCTTCATCAGGGTGTAGGTGCCGTTGCCCATGTCACGGCGATAGGCCTGCAACAGGAAGGGCTGGGTGTTGCGCCCGGCGGTCAGGCCCACCCGGTCGTTGAAGATGCGGCGGTTGCGGCAATGGGCGGCGTTCCAGGCTGGATCGCCGGGGCGCTGCGGCTGGCTGAATGTGCGGTTATGCGTGGGCAGATAGCCATTGCGGTCCAGCGCCACGCAGAACACCACCTTGTCGGTCAGGGTCAGCAGCGGTTCCTGGATGGCGGGCAGCAGCCGGTCGGTCAGGCTGGTGAAGCGCGTCATGTGC
Source organism: Niveispirillum sp. BGYR6 (assembly GCF_027568365.1). NCBI lineage: Bacteria > Pseudomonadati > Pseudomonadota > Alphaproteobacteria > Rhodospirillales > Azospirillaceae > Niveispirillum > Niveispirillum sp. BGYR6. The sequence continues at coordinate 812,132 of NZ_JANLNL010000002.1, forward strand.
TGCACCGGATCGCTGCCCTGGATGGGCTTGTAATCCTCGTCAAACAGGTCGGAAATCTGAATGCTGCCCTCGGCCAATGCCCGCTCAAAGGCGGTGGAAATCTGCCGGGCGGCGGCCTGGGTGGCGCGGATATAGGGCGTGTCCACCGTCTCCACATCCAGCTTGGCGGTATGGCCGATCAACCGCTCACTGAGGGAGAGCAGGCTGTTCAGCCGGTTGCCGGCCTGGGTCAGGCTGGTGCTGCTTTCCTTCACCCCGCCGGCCATGTCGCCGATACGATGATCCACCGTCTCGATGCTGCCACCGATGGCGCGGGCGGCGGTGTCGATATGTTCCTGCTGGCGGTCCACTTCGCCCATGGCGTCGGCCAGCACCTGCATGGTGCGGCCGATCTGGTCGGTTTCATTGCGCACGGTGGCGGCCTTGGCGCTGCCGGCGGCACTTCTGGCCGCCAGCGCCTTCACCTGTTCGCCCAGGTCGCGCATGGTGGCGTCGATTTCCTGCGTCGCCTCTGCCGTCTTGTTGGCCAGCGCCTTCACCTCTGTTGCCACCACGGCAAAGCCGCGCCCGGCATCGCCGGCGCGTGCCGCCTCAATGGTGGCATTCAACGCCAGCAGGTTGGTCTGCTTGGCGATGGTGTTGATCTCACCGGCCACCTTGCCCACGCGTGACAAGGCATCGGTCAGCCCGCGTAATTGCTGTTCAATGCCGGTGACATCGGTCGCCAGGGCGCGGATTTCCGCCAGCGCATGTTCCACCTGGGACCGGCTTTCCACCGCCTGGGCACGGGCCTTGCCCGTCACCTCCCGCGCGGCGGATGTCGCGGCCGTCACCTGGGTGTTGCCGGCCTTCATCTCCAGCGCCTCCCGGCGCAGTGCCTCGAATATCTCCGCCTGCTGGCGGATACGGCGGCTGACATCATCGACATAGCCGGTCACATCGGCAATGGAAACGCCCAGCGTTCCGACCTCCTGCGCCAGCTCCGCGATGGCCTGGCTGGTGCCTGCGCTGGTGACGGGCTTTCCGTTGCCTGCATAGGCTTGATCCATGGCATTTGCCTCCCGGTATGGTCGGTCGCTTTCATCATTGCGACTCTGACTTGTCATAGGGTGGCAGAATGAACGGGCCGCGGCTCCCCCCGCTATAGGCCATTGGTCGATAGTTGCTTAAAATCCCGCTAACCAGGAAATACACTTACGTCGGGGGTGCGCGGGGGAGCGTTCTCAGCCATGTAACAACGCCACGGCTGTTACCATGGTCGGGCGGTGGACATCGGCGGGCGGCCTTGCCATAAGGGGTCCGCGAATGAAACCGGCCCTTATGCCCAGGGGCAGCAAAGCAACGGATGGTTATTCCCATGGCGGACACCCAATTCGATCTCGTCGTCATCGGCGCCGGCCCCGGCGGCTATGTTGCCGCCATCCGCGCGGCCCAGCTTGGTATGCGTGTCGCCTGCGTGGAAATGCGCAAGACCCTGGGCGGTACCTGCCTGAATGTCGGCTGCATCCCCTCCAAGGCGCTGCTGGTCGCGTCGGAAAAGTACAGCGAAGCCAAGCACCATCTGGGTGCCTTCGGTGTGAAGGTCTCGGGCGTTGAGCTGGATTTTGCCGGATTGATGAAGCACAAGGACGAGGTGGTGAAGTCCAACGTCACCGGCGTGGATTTCCTGTTCAAGAAGAACAAGGTCACCCGCATCCTTGGCAAGGGTTCCATCAAGGCCGCCGGCATCGTGCTGGTGACCAAGGAAGATGGCTCGACCGAGGAAGTGACGGCGAAGAACATCCTGATCGCCACCGGCTCCGACGTGATGCCGCTGCCCGGCGTGACGATTGATGAGAAGCGCATCGTCTCCTCCACCGGTGCGCTGGATCTGGAGAAGGTGCCAGGCCATCTGGTGGTGATCGGCGGCGGCGTCATCGGTCTGGAACTGGGTTCCGTCTGGCAGCGCCTGGGTGCCAAGGTGACCGTCATCGAATATCTGGACCGCATCCTGCCGACCATGGATGGCGAGGTCTCCAAGCAGTCCCAGCGCATTTTCGGCAAGCAGGGCATCGACTTCAAGCTGTCCACCAAGGTGACGGGTGCTACGGTTGAGGGTGAAGGCGTCACCCTGACGGTGGAGCCGGCCAAGGGTGGTGCGGCGGAAACCATCCAGGCTGACATCGTGCTGGTGGCCATCGGCCGCCGCCCCTATACCGAGGGTCTGGGCCTGGAAGCTGTGGGCGTGGAACTGGATGAACGCCGTCGCATCAAGACCGACCATCATTTCCGCACCAACGTGGCGGGCATCTGGGCCATTGGCGACGTGATCGCCGGCCAGATGCTGGCCCACAAGGCGGAAGAAGAAGGCGTGGTCGCGGCGGAAGTGATGGCGGGCCAGTCCGGCCACATCAATTACGACGCCATCCCCGGCGTCGTTTACACGTGGCCGGAGGTGGCCACCGTCGGCAAGACGGAAGAGCAGTTGAAGGCCGAGGGTGTCGCCTATAAGGCCGGCAAGTTCCCCTTCACCGCCAATGGCCGCGCCCGGTCGATGAACGCCACCGAAGGCTTTGTGAAGATCCTGGCCGACGCCAAGACCGACAAGGTGCTGGGCGCGCATATCATCGGCGCCTCTGCTGGCGAGATGATCGAGGAACTGTGCCTGGCGGTGGAATTCGGCGCTTCGTCGGAAGATATCTACCGCACCAGCCACGCCCACCCGACCCTGACGGAAGCCATCAAGGAAGCCGCTATGGCCGTTGCCGGTCGCCCGATCCATATGTGATTGGCGGTCCCCGCAAGGGATGAATGGATCAAGGCCGGGGTGGCAACGCCCCGGCCTTTTTTCTTGGAAACCGCGGGGAATAGAGCAGATCGCGGAAAAGCGGAATCGCTTTGCAGCGTGAATCTGCTCGCTGAACAAGAGCTTAGAGCCTGATGCGTTTACGATTAAACGCATCAGGCTCTAATATACCCAAGTGCCGAGTAGATTCGGCAAAATGCTCAAACGTCGCACGGGCTGAGGTACACCAACGGCCATAATTTCATGATCGTTGGTATCACACCTCCTCCCCCGTCGCCTCCATCGTCTCTTTCGCCTGCTCAATCAGGGTCATCGCCTCCACCATCAAGTGGCGCATGGCGGCCGATGCAGCGTCCGGGTCGCTGGCGAAGATGGCGTCGGCGACGCGCTGATGGTCGGCCACACTGGCCAGCCGCACGCCCTTGCGCCGGTTGGTCAGCCGGATGGAGGTGCGCAGCGCCGCCTCAATCAGCCCGCGCAACTGGGCATAGAAGCGGTTGCCGCTGGCTTCCAGAATGGCGACATGGAAGGCGATATCCGATGTCAGCGGGTCATCATCGCCGGCTTCCGCCGCCTTCATCCGGTTCAGCGCCGCCGTGATGGCTTCCTTGGCCTTGGCATCGGCATGGCGCGCGGCCAGGGCCGCCGCCATCGGTTCAATCGCCAGCCGTACTTGCGTGAATTCCAGCAGCAGGCCGGGGGAGAATTTACGCTCCAGCAGCCAATAGAGCACATCCGGGTCCAGCAGGTTCCAGTTGCGCTCCGGCTCAATCCAGGTGCCTTGGCGGGGCCGGGCCTTCAGCAGACCCTTGGCCGTCAGCATCTTCACCGCTTCGCGCAGCACGCTGCGGCTGGCCCCCAGCCGCTTGCACAGCTCCGCTTCCGTCGGGAACGGATTGCCCACGCCATAGGTGCCGGTGACGATATCCACGCCCAGCCGCTGCAGGATCTCGTACGTGAAGTTGCGGCCCATTTCGTGGCGCAGGCCCCTTGCATTGCCATTAGTCATCTGAACAGAACTCCACAGAAGCCGCGACGACACTCCACTGCCAGAAGAAGCGCCAGACGGGCGGGGCCCAACAGCGGGGGCGCTGTTGAAAGGGTGCAGAAAAGAGAGGGGCGGCTGAGGTACCGGGCAGGTATTATATATGATAAATACATGCCCGGTAAAGCCGCCCTACTGTCACACAGCGCCTTGAATTTCAGGCTCCATTACAGACATGGAACGATTGCGCAATCAACCGCCCAGCCGGAAACGGAAGCTGGTGGCGGCCACCTTCAGGCGATAGGGCGGCAGGGCCCGGCCATCCAGGCTCCACCCCGTATCGCCGCCGACACCCACCTGTCCGGCATCAATCAGCAGGCTGCCGACGGGGCCGGGTTGAATATCGGAACTATGCGCCTTGCCCACCGGCTTCATCATCAGATCGGCATAGGGGAAGGCCAGGGCATTGACCGACAGCGGCCCGGCCCCAGTCACCCGCAACATGGGCAGGCCCTGCCCTTGCAGGGTCAGCCAGCGCACATCCACCTTGTTGCCGGTTTCCTGCGGCCGCACATAATCATGGTGCTGTTCGGCCAGCTTGCCCTGCCACAGGCCCAGCGCCATCCCGCTCTTGCGGTCGGCATAGCTTTCCTGCGGGCCCCGGCCGAACCAGGAAAGATCGGTCAGGCTGGTCGGGATGCTGTAGGACAGGCCGATGCGCAGCGGATCGGGCAGGTCATCCTTCACCGGCGTGAAACTGCCCGTCACCTCCACTACCCCATCGGCCCCCATGGCATAGCGGGTTTCAAACCAGCCGCCGCCGGCCCCCAGCGCGTGGCGCACGGTCACGGCACCGGCCTTGTCGACCTTGATTTCCCGCACATGGCGATATTGGGCGTCGGACAGTTCGCGCCAGACATCATGGGTCTTCTGCACGCCGGCGCCGATATCATTATCGGTCAGCGCGCGGAAGAAGTTCGGTGCCCCGCCGGACAGCAGCAGCTTGCCCTGGCGGGCATAGCGTTCGACCAGACCGGTGGCCCGGTCGATCACCAGTTCGGCGTCACCGGCCTTCAGGGTGATGCGACCATCACGGTCCACCAGCTTGGCATCCGCCGCCAGCAGCGCCGGGGCCGGCGGTTCGTTCAGGGCGAACTGTTCCCAGGCCACGACATGGCCCGCCGCCACGCCGGGAATGGCCCCCTCCCGCGCCAAAGCACGGAGGGTCAGCACATGGCTGCGCGTGTCCCCCGTCGCCGGGGCTGGGTAGCGCGGCAGGGTCAGCTTGGCGCTGCTGGCGGCCGGGACGTTCGGCGCCTCCAGGCTGCCGCTGGCCACCACCACACCATCGGCTTCCACCTTCCAATCAAAGGTAACGCCGGACAGATCGATCATGTCGTGGCGGTTATGCAGGGTGACGGTGCCGGCAGCGGGGTCGAACCCGTCAAAGCCGATAGGGGCATAGACCTTGGCCAGTTGGTAATAATGCGGGTTGGGCGTGCGGTCGGACTGGATCAAACCATCGGCCACAACGCTGAGATCCCCGCGCGGGTTGGGGCCGTAATCAAAGCCCGACGCCCAGTAATCCCGGCCCTGGGCATCCTTCAGGATCATGGTCTGGTCCACCCAATCCCAGACGAAACCGCCCTGCAACTTGCGGTGCGCCCGGATCGCCTTCCAATAATCCTCCAGATTGCCCAGGGAATTGCCCATGGCATGGGCATATTCGCACTGGATCAAGGGCTGCTTGAAGGCGGGGTCGGTGGCGTAATCGACGATCTTGTCGATATCGTCATACATGGGCGCATAGATATCGACATAATCATTGGGCCGATGTTCCTGGGTCAGCGTGCCCCAGCCGAGATAGGAGACAAGGCGCGACGGATCACGCCCCTTCACCCATTTGCCCATCGCCTCGAATGTCGGCCCGATACCGGCCTCATTGCCCAGCGACCAGAAGATGATGGAAGGGTGGTTCTTGTCCCGCTCCACCATACGGCGCAACCGGTCCAGGTGCGCCTCCTTCCATTCCGGCTTATAGCCCATCTGGTGGGCGGCGCGGTCGCCGGTCTTGTTACCCAGTTCCATGAATTCATGGGTTTCGATATTCGCCTCATCCATGATGTAGAGGCCATATTCATCGGCCAGATCATAGAGGCGCGGATCGTTGGGGTAATGGGAGGTGCGCAGCGCGTTGACATTGGCCTGCTTCATCAACTCGATATCGCGGCGCATCGTCTCCAGGCTGACCACGCGGAACGTATGCGGGTCATGTTCATGCCGGTTCACACCACGAATGGTGACGCGGCGGCCATTCACCTGCACTTCCCCATCCACCACCGCCACGCTGCGGAAACCGACGCGGCGGCTGGTCGCCTCCACCAGTTTGCCGTCACGGTCCAGCAGTTCGATCAGCAGCGTATAAAGATGGGGCGTTTCCGCCGACCAGGGGCGCACCCCCGGCACGGTGCCGGACAGGCTGACCGTGTCCTTCACGGCGGCCTGCTGGGTCAGCACCGGGGTGCTGCCATCCAACAGGGTGGCACGCACCTGTCCGCCCTTGGCACCCTTCGCCCCGGCAATCGCCACATCCAGGGCGAAGGTGCCGTTCTGGAAGCTCTTATCCAGCCCGGCCTTCACCTCAAAATCACGCAGATGGGTGGTGGGTGCAGCATAGAGCGTGACCGAGCGTTCAATGCCGGAAACCCGCCAGAAATCCTGATCTTCCAGGTAAGAGCCATCGGCGAAGCGATAAAGCTCAATCGCCACCACATTGGGCTGGCCGGGTTTCAGATGCGGGGTGACGTCGAATTCCGACGGCAGCTTGCTGTCCTCGGCATAGCCGACGCGCACGCCATTGACCCAGACATAATAGGCCGCACCGGCAGCCCCAATCTTCAGGAACACCTGCCGCCCGGCCCAATCCGCCGGAATGTCGATATTGCGGCGGTACGACCCGACCTCATTCATCTCATGCGGGATGAAGGGGGGATTGAGCGGGAATGGATAGTCGATATTGTTGAAATAGGGCTGGCCATAGCCCTGGGCCTGCATGATGCCCGGCACCTGGATGCTGCCCCAGCCGCTGACATCATAATCCGGGCGGAAGAAATCCTTCGGCCTTGCCTCCGGGTTGCGGGAATAGGCGAAGGACCATTTGCCATCCAGCGACAGATGAAAGGGCTGCCCCTTGGTGTCGCGCGCCAGGGCGGCTTCACGGCTGGTGAAACCGTCAAAGGTGGCGCGCGCCGGCTCCCGCCCGATGGCAAGAATATCGGGCCGTTCCCATTCGGCGCGCGTCGGCTCTGACTCTGCCGCCATGGCGGGGGCCGCCATCAGCGGGCAGAGCAGAAAAAGCGTGGCAAGGGCGGTTCCCAGGGGGCGGAGCATCGTCACGGGGCGATTTCCTTATTGGTTATGATCGGCGGATGGATGGCCGGAGCCATCCATCACAAATGATGGGCAGCGGCGGTGGCGGCGAAGGCTGCCACCTGCTGCCGCTGCCAGGTCTCATCCCGGCCCAGTTCGGCGGCCATCAGGGCGGCCACCTTGGGGGCGGCTTCCAAGGCTGCCGCCGCATCCAGCAGCAGGGCGCGGGTGCGCCTGGCCAGCACATCCTCCACCGTGCGCGCCATTTCGGCCCGCACAGCATGGATGACCAGGGCGGTCGGATAGGGCAGGCGCGGATGCAGCGGGGCGGCCAGGGCCGGATCGGATGCCATCAGCGCCCGCACCGCATCGGCATCAGCGCCATAGACGGTCAACGGATCGGCATAATCGCCCGCCTTCTCCACCCAGCCGGCCAGATGCCGGTCGGCTGTGTTGGAGGGCACGGACGGCAGCCCGGCCAGATCGGCGGCGCGATCCACCGTCTGTTCGGCCATCTTGCGATAGGTGGTCCATTTCCCGCCGGTCAGGGTGATCAGGCCGGAAGGGTCGGTGATGATCAGATGATCGCGCGGCACGGCCGAGGTGCCGGAGACACCATCGGCCTTCACCAGCGGGCGAATACCGCTGAACACGGCCAGCACATCGGCGCGGCTGGGGGCCTTCTCCAGATACAGCGCCGCATGGGTCAGCAGGAATTCGATTTCCTGTTCCAGCGGGCGCGGTTCCAGCGCGATCTCGGGGATGGGCGTGTCAGTGGTGCCGATGATGGTGCGGTCATGCCAGGGCACGGCGAACAGCACGCGGCCATCCGCCGTTTTCGGCACCATCACCGCATCATCCCCCGGCAGGAAGGACCGATCCAGCACCAGATGGATACCCTGGCTGAGCGACAGGGTGGAGGGGCGGGACGGATCGTCCAGATGCCGGGTCTGGTCGGTGAACAGTCCGGTGGCATTGATGATGGCGCGGGCGTTGGCCGTGCGTTCAACACCGGTTTCGCTGTCCACAAACCGCACCCCCGTCACCTTGCCAGCCTGCTTCAGCAGCCCGGTGACGGGGGCATGGTTGACCAGCACGGCCCCGGCTTCCGCCGCACTCAAGCCCAAAGTCAGGGCCAGCCGCGCATCATCGAACTGCCCGTCATAATAAAGGATGCCGGCCTTCAGCCCCGCCTGCTTCACCGTCGGCGCGCGGCGCAGAACCTCTGCCCGCGACAGCAGGCGGGACCGGCCCAGACCCAGCCGCCCGGCCAGCAGGTCGTACACCATCAGCCCGGCACCATAGAAGGCGGCATCCCACCAGCGATAGACGGGCACGACAAAGGGCTGTCTGCGGGTGACATGCGGGGCATTGGCCAGCAGCCGCCCCCGTTCACGTAGCGCATCCATCACCAGCCCGATATTGCCCTGCGCCAGGTAGCGCACACCGCCATGCACCAGCTTGGTGGAGCGCGAGGAGGTGCCCTTGGCGAAATCATGCGCTTCCAGCAGCAGGGCGCTGTATCCGCGCGCCGCCGCCTCCAGCGCCACGCCCAGGCCACTGGCCCCACCACCGATAATCACCAAGTCCCAACATTTGCCGGGTTCGGCATCCAGCCGGGCGATGGAAAGGTTGCGATCCAGGATCGACATTGTTTGTTCCCGTGAATTGGGGGGCTGGTTTGCCTACCGTCATTTCCCTTCCACCGTCACCCCGGCGAAGACCGGGGTGACGGTGGAGAGAGGGCATCGATGCCCCCTACACATCCCACCCCTTGGCGCGTTCCAGGGCGCGGCCCCAGCGTTCGTACAACCGGTCCCGTTCAACCGGCGTCATGCCCGGTTCAAACCGGTGCGCCAGCTTCCATTTCTCGTCCAACTCTTCCCGACTGCTCCAGACACCGGCCCCCAGCCCGGCCAGATAGGCCGCACCCAATGCCGTCGTCTCGGCAATGCGCGGCACCTCCACCGGCACGCCCAGCATGTCGGCCTGGAACTGCATCAGGAAATGGTTGGCGGTGGCCCCACCATCGGCGCGCAACTCCGTCAAGGGAATGCCCGCTTCCCGCTCCATCGCGCGCACCACGTCCAGGGTCTGGTACGCCATGGCTTCCAGGGCAGCGCGCACCATATGGGCGCGGCCGGTGCCGCGCGTCAGACCGCAGATCAGGCCGCGCGCATAGGGGTCCCAGTGCGGTGCCCCCAGCCCGGTCAGGGCTGGCACGAAATAGACCCCCTCATTGCTGCGGATGGAGCGGGCCAGTTCCTCCGTCTCCGCCGCGGAGGCAATCAGCCCCAGCCCGTCGCGCAACCATTGCACCGCCGCTCCGGTGACGAAGATCGCCCCTTCCAGCGCATATTCCACCGGTTCATCGCCGATGCCCCAGGCAATGGTGGTCAACAGGCTGCCCGGTCCCCGCCGGGCGGCGGTGCCCGTGTTCATCAGCATGAAGGAACCGGTGCCATAGGTGTTCTTGGCCAGCCCCGGCCCGTGGCAGGCCTGGCCGAACAGGGCCGCCTGCTGGTCCCCCGCCACGCCCGACACGGGGATGCCATGGGTGCCGAAGAAGCTGTCGGGATCGGTCAGCCCGTGGATGCAGGTGGAGGGGTTGACCTTGGGCAGGCAACAAGCCGGGATATCCATCAGGGCCAGGATATCCTCATCCCAGCGCAGTTCATGGATATTATAAAGCTGGGTGCGGGCGGCGTTGGAATAGTCGGTGACATGCGCCGCCCCGCCGGTCAGCTTCCAGATCAACCAACTATCGATGGTGCCGAACGCCACTTCTCCCTTATCCGCCCGTGCGCGCAGGCCCGGCACATGGTCCAGCAGCCAGCGGATTTTCGTGCCGGAGAAATAGGGGTCGATCACCAGCCCGGTCTTGTCGCGGATCATCGCCTCCACGCCGGACTGCCCGCGCAATTCCTCGCAATAAGATGCCGTGCGGCGATCCTGCCAGACGATGGCGCGGTGCAGCGGTTCCCCCGTCGCCCGGTCCCAGACCACCACGGTTTCGCGCTGGTTGGTGATGCCGATGGCGGCCAGATCATCGGCGCGCAGATGGGCCGCACGCAGGGCGCGGCCGATCACATCCAGCGTCACATGCCAAATCTCCAGCGCATCATGTTCCACCCAGCCGGTCTGGGGGAAATGCTGGGTGAATTCGGCATAGGCGCGGCCCACCATATTGGCGTCGCGGTCGAACACCAGCACGGTGGTGCCGGTGGTTCCCTGGTCGATGGCAAGCACATGGCCGGTCATTTTAAGCTTCTCCGATTGAGGAGTTATTGTTCCCGCACGGCCTTGGCGATGCGGGTCAGCGGCACCTTGGCCGTTGCATTGTGAAGCTGTTGCAGGCGGTGAACCTGGGTGGCCGATGCCATCACCGCATGGGCGAGCGCCAGATGACCCTCCCGGTGCAGCGCCAGCACATCCGCATCGGCCAGATCGCGCAGGCGACCTTCCCCGATGCTGTAGATCCCCTCAATCTGGTTTTCCCGCCCATCGCCGAAGGTCAGCAGCATGTCGACCGGGCAGATCAGGTCCAGCGCCGCCAGCCGGTCGACAAAGCCGCGCGCGGCGGCCAGATCATCACGCAGGCCGGCCAGCAGCCGGCCCAGTTGTTCGGTGCGCGCCGTCGGCTGGCCGTGCGCGTCGAACAAGGGGTCGCCGTCGCGGTCATGCAGCCGGTCCGTTTCCTCCTCCACCGCCAGATCGAACACGCCGCCGGCACCGGGGGCGAGGTGGAAGGGCTGGCGCAGCAGGTTGCGCGGCAGGTATGTGGCCTGCCAGCCGCCCTGGATCATGAACCAGCTTGCCGCCCCTTCCAGGGCGAACAAGGCGCAGAGGTTGAACCGGCCGCTATCGGCATGTTTCAGCAGAAAGATCGGGTAATCGGCCAGCGCGTCCCGCACCTCGCTGAGACCCAGTTGGGCATGGTTTTGGCGGGCGGCATGGCCCATGTCGGGCAAGGGGCGCAGGCGGGCGCTGGCGTGGCGGGCGGCGGTCAGGGGATGGATGGGCATGGGTGCTTCTCCTGATAACCGGGATCAGACCGGCTGCAGCCCGTATTGCTGAATACGGTTCAACAGGTCGCGGTGGCGCGGCAGGTCACGCAGGGCCTGTTGGCGCGCCCGCTCGGCCTGGGCAAAGGCGCGGCGCGCGCTGGCGGTTTCCGCCTTCACCTGGGCCAACCCGCTATAGTCCGCCGCAAAGCCCATCCCGTGCATGACATATTGATAAGAGGGCCAGGAAAACACCTCCGGCTGGTGCGGGAAATCGGCGGGCCCCGGCGGGTGGTAGCGCCACAGTTCCAGCTTCTCCCGCAATTCGACCGGGATGCTGGCCGGGTCCAGATTATCGCGCCAGAAGGCGGTATCTGTCCGCTTGGTCAGCACATAATGCAGCTTCAGGAATTCGATGATCCGATCCCAGTGATGGGTGAAGGCGCGGTTGAACTGACGGGACAGCGTATCCATCACCGCCCGGTTGGCGGGCAGCCGGTCGGCGATGAAATCCACCGCCGTTTCGATCAGCATCAGGGCCGATGCTTCCAGCGGTTCCAGGAAGCCGGCGGCCAGCCCGACGCCGACGCAATTATGCGTCCAGAAGCTGGCGCGGTGGCCGGCGCGGATTTTGATCAGGCGCGGGCTCAACCCGTCGGCAGCCGGGCCCAGATAGCGGCGCAGACTCTCTTCCGCCGCCTCATCACTCATATGCCGGCTGGAATAAACATGGCCGGTGCCGCGCCTTGTCGGCAGGCCGATATCCCAGATCCAGCCGGCATCCTGGGCGGTGGAAATGGTGTGGGTGGCAATCGGCGCATCGGGCCGGTCATAGGGCACCTGCAGCGCCAGCGCCCGGTCACAGAACAGCACGTCGCTGCAATCCTTGAACGGCACGCCATAGGTGCCCCCCAGCAGCAGGGAGGCGAAACCGGTGCAATCAACGAAGAAATCCCCGTCGACGCGGCCCGCCCCGCGCAGGGTCAGCCCGGTCAGGTCGCCGGCTTCATCCTGATGCACCTCGATAATGTCATCCACCATATGGATAACGCCCAGCTTTTCCACCGCATGATCCCGCAGCAGATCGGCGAATTTCCCGGCATCCAGATGATAGGCGTAATTGGCCAGCCCGGCATATTCCGGGCTGGTGATGGATTTCGGCGCCAACCCGGCGTCGCACAGGCTGGCCTGGAAATCCACCGCCTCGGCAAAATTCAACGGGTTCTCGCGGGCGAAAGCCTGCCAATGGCCGGACAGGTTGATCTGCGGTGCGCCCTGCGGCGGGTTCAGCGGGTGGTAATAGGCATCGCCAGCGCTGCCATCCGTCCAGCGGGCAAACTGGGCGCCCTGCTTGAAGGCGGCATCGCACTGGCGGATGAAATCGGTCTCCCGGATACCGATCTTGCGCAGGGTGTTGCGCATGGTCGGCCAGGTCCCCTCCCCCACCCCGATGGTGCCGATGACCGCCGATTCGATGAGGATGACGCGCACGCCACCCGCCAGGCTGGTACCATTGCGAGCGGCAATCCGGCCAGCGGCGATCCAGCCGGCGGAGCCGCCCCCGGCGATGACAACCGTTTTCACGGGCTTGTCCATAAACTCCTCCCACTTGATTATATTGGCATTTTTATGCCTTGGCGGGCAGACCGCAGCCCAACGGGCCGATGCAGATATACCACACGAGGGAACGTTTTAGCCCGAAAGCGTCAGTTCGTCGATTGCAATGTTATATTTATCTGATAATTCATATACAAGAAACCGACGGCAAGAACGGTGGAGGGGGCTCCTCCTCCGGCAGACGTCGAAAATCCGGGCGGCACAATCCTGTTCGGTCAGACCGGTACGCCCGGTCAGCAAGAAGTAATGTGTGGGAGGAGTGACATATGCTGAAAAAGACTATGGGCCGGCGCATGGCTGCCGGCCTGGGTGGTGTTGGCATGGCCGCGCTGTGCGCCCTGATCCCGGCAATGCCGGCGATGGCGCAGAATGCCAATGGTGCTACGGACGGCACGCTGGACGAAATCGTCGTCACCGGTATCCGCCGCTCCCTGCAGGCCTCGGCGGAAATGAAGCGTTCTGCCGGCATCGTGATGGACAGCATCGCCAGCGAAGATCTGGGCAAGTTCCCGGACAGCAACGTGGCGGAATCGCTGCAGCGCATCCCCGGCGTCTCCATCGACCGCAGCGGCGGCGAAGGCCGTTTTGTCACCGTGCGCGGCTTCGGGCCGGAATTCAACACGGTGCTGGTCAATGGCCGTTCCTTCGCCTCGGAAAACCAGGGCCGCGAATTCTCCTTCGACCTGCTGGCCGCCGAACTGATTTCCGGCGCCGACGTCTATAAGACCAGCCAGGCCCAGGTGCAGGATGGCGGCATCGGCTCCACCATCAATGTGAAGACGGCGCGCCCGTTTGATATTGGCGGCTTCAAGGCCATCGCGTCCGCCAAGGGCGTGTATGAAGAGAATAATAAGAAGGTCTCGCCGCAGGCTTTCGGCCTGCTGTCCGGCACCTTCAATGATGACAAGCTGGGCGCCCTGCTGGCCGTGTCTTACCAGAAGCGTGAGACGGAAACCCCGTCCACCACGGTGAACGGCTATCTGTCCGGCCAGACGATCGGCCCCTCCTCCAAGCCCATCGCCACCAATGTCTATGCCCCGCGCAACCTGGACATCGCCCAGGAGGATTCGGAGCGCGAACGCATTGGCGTCAACCTGACTACCCAGCTGCAGGCCAATGACGATCTGGTCTTCACCCTGGACGGGCTTTACAACAAGTTCACGGTGGATTCGACCAGCCATGCGCTCGGCAACTGGTTTGAACCGTCCAGCTATACCGCTGCGCAGATCGATTCCAACCGCACGGTCACCGGCCTGACGACCAACGGCAACGCCGACCTGATCATCAACAGCAACAACCGTAACGTCACCACCAAGGCCCTGGGTCTGAATGGTGCCTGGAACGTCAATGACAATCTGACGGTGAAGGCGGACGCTTCCTGGTCCAAGGCTGCCAATAATAATGGTGGCAAGAATATCTTCACCGTTATCGGCATTCCCTCCACCTACAGCTTCCAGCAGGCGGATGGCGGCGGCTTCCCCTCGGTCTTCGGTCACACCACCTCGCTGACCGACCCGACGCGGGGCCGCACCCATATCGCCATCCGTCAGGGCAATGACGAGGCGGAAGAGGTGTTCGAGTACAAGCTGGACACCGAATGGAAGAGCGATGGCGGCGTGCTGGATGCCATCCGTTTCGGCCTGATCAATACCAACCGCGAAAAGACCAGCAATTCGGTCACCAGCGACCCGAACATCCAGTGCCTGTATTGCGGTTATCCGACTTCGGCTGATGCTTCCCTGTTGAAGCCGTTCAGCCTGGGCAGCTTCCTGGGTTCCGGCGGGCGTTTCCCGGCCAATTTCATGACCTATGACGCCAACGCCTATTTCAGCTTCCTGGAAAGCCCGGCGGCGGCGGCAGCCCTGGATAAGGCCCAGGGTCTGGCACCCGGCACCACGGCGGCCCGTCTGGCCGCCAGCAAGGGCTATACCGCGACCCGCCAGCCCAATTCCTTCTCCGTGAAGGAAAATGTCTATGGCGGTTATGTGGATACTGATTTCAAGGGTGACCTGGGCAACATGCCCTGGTTCGTGAATATCGGCTTCCGCTATATCCATACCGAAGTGAAGGCCGCAGGCCAGCAGCGGGCTTTGACCGACATTCTGCCGGTGGCCAACGACCCCACCATCTATACGGCGGTCTATGCCAATAACGGCGTGCCGGTGGCGACCAGCCAGAGCAGCAGCTATGACTACCTGCTGCCCAGCCTGAATGTGAAGATCGACCTGACGGACGATGTGATCGCCCGTTTCGGCGCTTCCCGCACGCTGACCCGTCCGCAGATCAGCGATATGGCGCCGCGTGTCAGCTTTGATACGGTGCGTCCGGCCAGCCTGGACGCTTCGGGCGGCAACCCGTCGCTGAAGCCCTACACCTCTGACAATTTCGACATGTCGTTCGAATGGTACCCGACCCGTACCACCACCTTGTCGGCGGCCGCTTTCTATAAGCGCGTCAACAATTTCGTGGTGCAGACCCGGGCGGACGAGGTGTTCAACATCGCCAATGCCGGCAAGCTGGCGGTGGGTGCCGGTGGCGTGACCGGGCCGAACCAGGTGACGTTCAGCGTGCGCCGTCCGCGTAACGCGCAGAGCGCCAATGTCCATGGGTTTGAGTTCAACGTGAACCACACGATGGATTACCTGCCCGGTCTGCTGGCCGGTTTCGGTGTCCAGGCGAATGCCACCTTCGTGGACAGCAACGCCGTGTTCGACCCCAGCTCCACCACCACCTCCTTCGCGCTGGAAGGTTTGGGCGACAGCCAGAACCTGGCCGTTTTCTATGAAATGGACGGGCTGTCGGCACGCGTCGCCTATAACCGCCGCGAACGTTTCCTGGAAAATCTGGTCAATCCCAGCGCTGGTTCCGATCCGGTCTATCGCCGGACCTATGATCAGGTTG
The DNA here is from genome assembly GCF_027568365.1 of Niveispirillum sp. BGYR6. Classification (NCBI taxonomy): domain Bacteria; kingdom Pseudomonadati; phylum Pseudomonadota; class Alphaproteobacteria; order Rhodospirillales; family Azospirillaceae; genus Niveispirillum; species Niveispirillum sp. BGYR6. The sequence continues at coordinate 827,793 of NZ_JANLNL010000002.1, forward strand.
ACGCCCGCGTCAGCTACAATGTGCTTGAGAATGTGCAGGTCTTCGCTGAAGGCACCAATATTTTCGGCAGCGAAGTCGTCACCACCGGCCGCTTCGACAATCAGGTCCTGACCTATGTCGATACGGGTGCCCGTTACGCAATCGGTGTCCGCGCCGATTTCTAACGGTTTTTTGACTCTCCCTTCTTCCTCAGGATCCCTGAAAGGGGGCGGCCCGTCCGCCCCCTTATTTTTATTGCGGGAGAAGGGTTGGAAATGTCGACCTTAACTCTACGGCTGCAAGGCCAGCACGGCGGCCCCGATCAACCCGGCATTGGCCCCCAGCTCGGCCGGCACCAGCAACGGCTCCTCCGTCCGCCGCAGGATCAGGGCGCGGACGGCCTGATCCAGGGCCGCCACCAGCGGGGCCGATGAGCCGAGGCCGCCACCCACCGGCACCAGATGCGGGCCGATAGCATTGACCAGCAGGGCCAGCGGTTCAGACACCAGTTCCAGGAAGATGGACATGGTGCGGCTGCTGAGAGCCTCACCCGCCTGCCAGCCGTCAACGATGCCGCGACTGTCCAGCCCCTGGCCCGTCAGATGGCGGTGCAGCCGTTCCAACCCGCGCGCACTGCCGAAGGTTTCAATACAGCCCACCCCACCGCAGCCGCATTCCAGCCGGGGAATGGCGACGGGGGGCGATCCGGCCATGGTTTTCACAATGGCGCCATGGCCCCATTCCCCGGTGATGCCGGCAGCCCCGGAAATCAACCGGCCACCCACCACCAGCCCGCCACCGATGCCGGTACCCAGGATGATGCCGAACACCACCCGGTGGCCCCGCCCGGCGCCAACGGTGGCCTCCGCCAGGGCGAAGCAATCGGCATCATTGGCCACCCGCACCGGGCGACCCAGCGCCACCGTCAGTTCCGCCGCCAGCCGGTGCCCCACCAGACCGCCCAGGTTGGAGGCGGCGGTCAGGATGCCGCTGTCGGGATCAACGATGCCGGCCATGGAGATGGCCAGCGGCGCATCCGCCGGCTGCCCCGCGCCATGGCGGGCGCAGAGGCCGGCCAGCGCCGCCACGAAATCCGCCCAGCTATGGGCCGGGGTCGGCACCTGATCGACCTGTCGCACCGCCTCCCCATTGCGGGGGGCGAGGCCGAATTTCATGAAGGAACCGCCGATATCGACACAGAAAGCCACGGCAGACACACCCGTTCGTCAGCTTCTCGGGTCAAGCAGGTCGCGCAGACCGTCGCCGAGGATGTTGAAACCAAGCACGGTCAGCATGATCGCCAGACCGGGAAACAGGGACATATAGATATTCACGCCCAGATAGTTGCGCCCATCGCTCATCATCGCCCCCCATTCCGGCATGGGCGGCTGGGCCCCCATACCCAGGAAGGACAGGCTGGCCGCTGACAAAACCACCGTACCCGCCGTCAGGGTGGATTGCACGATGACGGGGCCAAGGGCGTTGCGCAGGATATGGTCGAACATGATGCGCGGGGTGGATGCGCCCAGGGCGCGTGCCGCCTCCACATAATCCATGCTTTTCAGGCCCAGGGCCACGTTGCGCATCAGCCGCGCATAGACCGGCACGGAGAAAATGGCGATGGCGATCAACAGGTTGAACAGGCCCGGCCCCAGGATGGAGACGATCAGGATGGCCAGCACCACGCCGGGAAAGGCGAACAGTACATCCATGGTCCACATGATCACCTGATCGACCAGCCCCCCGATGGTGCCGGCGGCCAGCCCCAGCGGCACGCCCACCAGCACCGCCAGCCCGACGCCCACCACCACCTCCAGCAAAGACAGCCGCGCACCATAGAGCACGCGGGCCAGCAGGTCGCGGCCATTATCATCGGTGCCGAACGGATGGTCCCAACTGGGCGGCAAAAGCGCGTCGGACAGCACCTGTTCATAGGGATCGGCGGGCGACAGCAGCGGGGCCAGGATGGCGGCCAGCAGCACCAGCCCCACCAGCAAGCCGCCGATGAAGATGCTGCGGCGACGGGACAGCCAGCGCCTGCGGCGACGGGCCTTGCTGTCCATGGGGGCGGTGATCTCGGTCATGGCGGCCCTCAATCAAACCGGATGCGGGGATTGATGGCCGCGATCAGCATCTCGGCCAGGAAATTCATCATGACGACGGCGGTGACGGCCACCAGGGTGACGCCCTGCACCGTCGGGTAATCACGGAAGCGCACGGAATCCACCAGTAGCCGGCCCAGGCCGGGCCAGTTGAACACCGATTCCGTCACCACCGCCCCGCCCAACATGCTGCCGAAATTCAGCCCGATGATGGTGACGATGGGCACCAGGGCATTGCGCAGCGCGTGCTTGCGCATCACCACCCGTTCAGGCAGGCCCTTGGCGCGGGCGGTGCGGATATAATCTTGGCCCACCACCTCTATCATTGAGGCGCGTGTCATCCGGGCAATCACCGCCGTCGGCATCACCGCCAGGGTGATGGCCGGCATGATGTAATGTTTCCATGTGCCCGACCCCATCAGCGGCAGCCAGCCCAGTTCCACCGCGAAGTAATTCATCGCCAGCAGGGCCAGCCAGAAATTGGCGATGGAGGCGCCGGCAATGGCGAACAGCATGGTTGCCTGATCGGGCCAGCGGTTGCGGTTGACCGCCGCCGCCATGCCCGCCGACAGGCCCACGGAAATGGCGATGCCATAGGCGACCAGGGCCAGCGAAATGGTTTTGGGCAGCCGTTCGGCGATTTCCACTGTCACCGGTCGGCCCGACCGGATGGAGGTGCCCAGGTCACCCCCCAGCGCCGACCCGGCGAAACGCAGATATTGCAGCGGCAGGGGATCATCCAGCCCCAGGCGGACGCGCATGGCATCCACCGCTTCCTGCGGTGCCTCCGGTCCTGCCATCAGGCGGGCGGGGTCGCCCGGTAGGGCGCGCAGGGCCACGAAGACCAGCAGCGAGACACCCAGCAGGATCAGCGGCAGGGTGACCAGTTTCTTCAGCAGATAAATATGCATGTTAAGGCTTCACCGCATCGCGCACGGCGATGCCGCCGCCCGGTTCCGTCCACAGGTTCTGGATGTTGGCCTGGGCGGCGAACAGATCCTTTTTGTAGTACAGCAGCACATGCGGCGCGTCGGCGTTGATCAGTTTCTGCGCCTCCCCATACAGCGCGTTGCGGGCGGCCTCATCCGCTGTCGCCGCCGCCTTGTCCAGCAAGCCATCTAAAGTGGGGGAGGAATAGAAGCCCAGATTGGCCCCGGTCGGCACGAAGCTGGCCGTGTGGTAGAGCGGGCGCAACTGCATATCCGCCCCATTCACCCCCGATGACCAGGAGGTGAGGATAGCGCCCGTACCTTCCTTGGCCTTCTGATCCGGGTTGGCGAAGGCGGCATTGGACCAGACGCCGCTTTCCATTTTGCGGACCTCCAGCTTCACGCCGATCTTGGCCCACATGCCCTGCAGCACCTCGGCAATACGCGCCTCTGGTTCCTGCACCGCCACCGACAGGCTGAACCCGTCCAGCAATCCAGCCTGAACCAGCAGTTCCTTGGCCTTTACGGGGTCGAACGGATAGGGGTTCAGGCTGGCATCATAGCCGGGGGTGACGGGGGAGAGGGGGGAATTGGCCGGGCGGCCAAAGCCGAACATGATCGCCTTCACCAGGGCAGCCCGGTCGGTGGCCAGGTTCAGGGCCTGACGCACCCGCACATCATCCAACGGCTTCTGTTTCAGGTTCAGCGCCACGAAGAACACCACCGCCCCGTCACTTTCATGCAGCGTCAGAGCGGTATTGGCCTTGACCATGCGGGCGAATACCGGCGGCAACGGGTTGACAATATCCACCTCCCCCGCCTGGATCGCCATGTTCAGCACGGATTGTTCGGCGGTCCAGGTCCATTTGATGCGTTCCGTGCCGCCCGGCTTGCCCCAGTAACCGGGGAAACGTTCTTCCAGCACATATTCGCCGGAGCGATATTCCACCAGCCGGTAAGGCCCGGTGCCCACGGCCAGGCGGGACAGGGTGCCGGCGGCATCGGCCTGGGGGCTGACCATCAGGGCGGGGCCGGTGGTCAGCAGCGACAGGAAGGCCGGGTACGGCCCCTTCAGGGTGAACTGGACATTCATCTCATCCAGCGCCACCACGCTGGCCAGCACCTGCCGGATGCGGCCGGATGCCGCCAGACCGCGCTTGGCGTCCAGATGGCGCTGAAAATTCTTCACCACCACATCGGCATTGAACGGCGTGCCGTCATGGAAGCTGACGCCGGGCCGCAGCTTGAAGGTCCAGACCAGCCCGGCCGCATCGCTGGACCATTCGGTGGCCAACGCCGGTTCCAACTGCAATTGCCGGTTCCGCCGCACCAGCCCTTCATAAAGCGGTTCCAGCACCGTGTAGGTGAAGGTCGCCGTCTGGTCGCCGGGGTCCATGCTGCGCGGCGCCTCATTCTGCAACACGTTCAGCGTCGCGGCAGGGGCCGCCAAAGGCAGCCCCGCCAACAGCCCGGCAAACAGGGTGGCCGCCACAAAGCGACCCTTCCTGACATTTGGCAACCCACGCGCCTTCATCGGCTTGAAACCCCTGCCCAGCAGCAAACTTTACCAACCCTACCAAAAGCCTCTTCACTTTTGAACTAATTATGCGTAATAAATTTAGAAATTGAACTTAACCCTCAGGCCCATCTCCCTGATGCTCAACCCCACCCAACGTCAGGCCCTGCGCACCATCGCGGAAGGCGGGCCGCTCAGCCGCAGCGATCTGGCCGAACGGCTGGATCTCAGCAAGGCGGCGATGACGACGCTGGTGCGCGACCTGATTCAGGATGGCATCCTGCGGGAGACGGAGACGGTACGCGGCGTGGGCCGCCCCTCCATCCTGCTGGGCATCAACCCGGCCTGTGCCTATTTCGTCGGTGTCTCGCTGATCGACGATCCGATGATGATGGTGCTAACCGACCTGAATGGCGACATTCTGGCCCAGGCCTCGCAGCCCCGGTCGCGTGAACCGCTTTCCGTGGCGCGGGATGTGGCGGCGGGCATTGGCCTGCTGTTGGACGGCAAGCCGGTGCAGCGGGACCAGTTGGCCGGCATCGGCGTCACCCTGTCCGGTCTGGTGGACCCATCGCAGGGCACCTGCCTGCAATCCACCCTGCTGGGCTGGCAGGATGTGCCCCTGTCCGCCATGGTGGAGGGGGCAACGGGCCTGCCCACCTATATGGAAAATGATGCCAAGGCCGTGGCGATCAGCCAGCATCTTTATGGGGCCGCCCGCGATGTGCGGTCCTTCTGTCTGGTCTCCGTCGGGGCCGGCATTGGCTCAGCCCATGTGATTGACGGTCAGCTTTACCGGGGTCGCCGCGGTGGTGCCGGTGAAATCGCCCATTGCACGATTGAAATCGGCGGTCGCCCCTGCCGCTGCGGCAAGCGCGGCTGCCTGGATACCATCGCCTCGGTCAGTGCCATTCTGGGCGAAGCGGCTTCATCGGGCCTGCCCTGCCAAAGCGTGGCGGAACTGGAAGCCCTGGCCGCCACGGGGGAGGCCCGCGCCGTGCGCATCCTGCACCATGCCGGCGAAGCGCTGGGGCTGGCCATTGCCCATATCATCCAGATCAACGATCCCGAACTGATCCTGATCACCCATGATGAGGCACCGCTGGACGGGCTGATCGGCCGGGCCATGCGGCAGGCCATTGATGCCCATGTGCTGCCGCTGTCGGCCGGGCAGACCCCCATCCACATCGTCCGCACCCAGCCCGACCATTGGGCGCGCGGGGCGGCCGGTCTGGTGGCGCATAAATTCTTCCACGATCCCGATTTCTTCCAATAAAGGCACCCGGACCATGCGCATCGCTGTCGGCGGCATCCATATCGAATGTTCGACCTACAACCCCGTGCTGAACCGGGCGGAAGATTTCATGGTCGTGCGCGGTGACGCCCTGCTGGCGGCCCCCCGCTTTGCCTTTCTGGGGGATTATCCGGCTCAGTTCCTGCCCACCATCCACGCCCGCGCCATTGCCGGCGGCCCGGTAGCGCGGGAAACCTATGAGGCGTTCAAGGCCGAATTCCTGGAACGGCTGGCGGCCACCCTGCCCATTGATGGCCTGTATCTGGCCATGCATGGCGCCATGTTCGTGGAAGGGATGGAGGATGCGGAGGGGGACTGGATCAGTGCCGCCCGCGCCCTGGTCGGCCCCGATTGCCCGATTACCGTCAGCTATGACCTGCATGGCAATGTCTCGCAGCGGATTATCGATGCGATCGACATGTATTCCACCTACCGCACCGCGCCGCATATTGATGTGGAAGAGACGATGCGCCGCGCCGTCACCATGCTGGTGCGCAGCCTGGAAACCGGGGTGAAGCCCATCCTGCTGTGGGCGCCGATCCCGGTGGTGCTGCCGGGCGAACGCACCTCCACCGTCGATGAACCGGCCAAAAGCCTCTATGCCATGTTGCCGGCGATCGATGCCATTCCCGGAATCTGGGATGCCTCCCTGATGGTGGGCTATGTCTGGGCGGATGAACCGCGCGCCACGGCCGCCGCCATCCTGACCGGCACCGACCGCGCCGTGCTGGAACGGGAGGCCAAGCGCATCGCCCAAGCCTATTGGGAGGCGCGCGACCAGTTTGTCTTCGGCACCGATACCGGCAGCATTGAGGAATGCGTCGCCAAGGCCATTGCCAGCCAAACCCATCCGGTGGTGCTGGCCGATAGCGGTGACAACCCCACCGGTGGCGGGGTGGGCGACCGGGCGGATGTGCTGGGCGAGCTGATCCGCCAGGGGGCGGATGGGGTGATCATCGCCGCCATCACCGACCTGCCGGCCCTGGAAGCCGCCTTTGCCGCCGGCGAAGGCGCGGAAATCACGGTGAGTGTGGGGGCAACACTGGACCCTGCCAGCCCGCGCGTAACGGTGACGGCGCAGGTTACGCGCCTGATCAGCCATGCGGTGCCGGCGGAACGCGAAGCGGTGCTGACGCTGGGCGGGATCACCCTGGTGCTGGCCGCCCGCCGCCGCCCCTATCACAATATCGCCGACTTCACCCGCCTGGGGCTGGACCCGCTGGCGGCCAAGATCGTCGTCGTCAAATCGGGCTATCTGTCGCCCGAACTGGCCCCCATCGCCAACCCGGCGCTGATGGCGCTGTCGCCTGGCGTGGTGGACCAGTTCGTGGAGCGGCTGGCCCGCAACCGTAAAGTGACACCAACCTATCCGTGGGACCGTGATGTCAGCTTCACGCCCGTGGCCACGCTGTCGGCCCGGTCGCGCTGATGATCCGCATCGAAGCCCCGCCGGTTCTGGAGGTTCGCGACCTGCAAACCTGGTTCGATACCGAACGCGGGCTGGTGCGGTCGGTGGATGGTGTCAGTTTTTCCGCCCGGCCCGGTGAAACCGTGGCCATTGTGGGCGAAAGCGGATCAGGCAAAAGCGTCACCAGCCTTTCGGTGATGCGCCTGATTGCGGCCCCGGCAGGAAAGATCATGGGGGGATCGATCCTGTTCCGGGGCCGCGACGGAGGTGTGCGCGATCTGGTCACTGCCGATGCGGCGACCATGCGCACCCTGCGCGGCAATGAAATCTCGATGATTTTTCAAGAGCCGATGACCTCCCTCAACCCCGTCTATCCGGTGGGGGACCAGATTGCCGAGGCCATCGCCCTGCATCGCAACCTGGGCCGGAAAGCGGCCTGGGCGGAGGCGGTGGCGATGCTGGAACGGGTGGGCATTCCGGCCCCCGCATCCCGTGCCAAGGATTATCCGCACCAGATGTCAGGCGGGATGCGCCAGCGGGTGATGATCGCCATGGCGCTGGCCTGCCGCCCGCTGCTGCTGATCGCCGATGAGCCGACCACAGCCCTGGATGTCACCATCCAGGCACAAATCCTGGAACTGATGCGCCAGGCGCAGCGCGAGATGGGCATGGCCATCCTGTTCATCACCCATAATCTGGGTGTGGTGGCGGAAATGGCCGACCGGGTGGTGGTGATGTATGGCGGGCGGGTGGTAGAATCCGGCCCGATTGATCAGGTCTTTCGCACCCCGTTGCACCCCTATACGCGCGGCCTGATGGCCAGCGTGCCGGGATCGCCCTTCCGCTTTCGTGATGCGCGCGGGCGGCTGCGGCTGCAGGCCATTCCCGGCAATGTGCCGGACCCGCGCAACCTGCCGCCCGGCTGTGCCTTTGCCAGCCGCTGCGCGTCGGCCACCGACGCCTGCACCGCCGCCATGCCACCGTTGGAGGCAGCCGCCGCCGATCATCAGGTGCGTTGCGTGCGCTGGAAGGAGCTGCTGCCATGAACGCGCCGTTGCTGGATGTGCGTGACCTGACGACGACCTTCCCGGTCGGCACCAATCTGCTGGGCCGCCCAAAGGCCAAGGTTCATGCGGTGGATCAGGTCAGCTTTTCCATCCGCCGGGGCGAGATGGTGGGGCTGGTGGGGGAATCCGGTTCCGGCAAGACGACGGTGGGCCGCTCCATCCTGCGGCTGACGCAGCCGACATCCGGCGCCGTGACTTTTGACGGCACCGATATCCTGAAACTGAAACCAGCCGCCTTTCAGGCCTATCGCCGGCGGATGCAACTGATCTTCCAAGACCCGTTCGCCAGCCTGGACCCGCGCAAGAATATTGAAGGCATCATCGCTGAGCCGCTTTCCATCCACCGGCTGGTGCCGCGGGCCGAACGGCGGGAGCGGATTGCTGAGTTGCTGGGGATGGTGGGGCTGCCGCCCGACGCCATGAAGCGCTATCCGCATGAATTTTCCGGCGGCCAGCGCCAGCGCATCGGCATTGCCCGCGCGCTGGCGGTGAAGCCGGATTTCATCGTCGCCGATGAACCGGTCTCGGCGCTTGATGTCTCCATCCAGGCGCAGGTCTTGAACCTGTTGCAGGATTTGCAGGCCGATCTGGGCCTGACCATGCTGTTCATCTCCCACGATCTGGCCGTGGTGGAACATGCCTGTGACCGCATCGTAGTGATGTATATGGGCCGGATCATGGAGACGGCCGACACCGCCGATCTTTATGCCAATCCCCGCCACCCCTATACCCGCGCCCTGCTGTCGGCCGTGCCATCGCTGGATCTGGACCGGCGGCGGGAAAAGATCATCCTGAAGGGTGATATCCCCAGCCCGATCAACCCGCCCAGCGGCTGCGTCTTCCGCACCCGCTGCCCGCACGCAACGGAGATTTGCGCGCAGGAACGGCCGGTGCTGGCGGAAGCCAGCCCCGGCCATGCCGTGGCCTGCCTGCGGGCGGGGGAGATTTAACGCTTCACCGCCCCCACCTGCCGATGCCGCAGATAGGCAATCAAGGCATCGGGATAATCAGTCTGGATCATGCTGACCCCTGCCCCGATCATGCGGCCCCAGACGCCATCCGGGTCACGCGTGGCCATTTCATCGCTGCCCAGCCCGGCGATGAAACCGTCAAACAGGCTGTTTACCCACAGGCGCACGCCCTGTCGCTTTGCCTCGGCCGCCAGATCGGGAAGATAACGAAAATCCATATAGGGCGCTTCATAGGCAACAGGCAGCCGATCTGCCTGCCCCTGATGCCTTGCCACCGCCACCAGATCGCTTCCCGCCCGGTCAGCGGAAGCCAATATGGGCACAAAAGGCACCTGACGGTAAGGTTCAATGCCCGATAATGGCGGGGAACCCGCACCGGCCACGTTTTTCACCAGAACCCGATCGGCGACGCCCAAGCGGATGACGGTGGCGACGACCTCCGCATAGATTGCGTCCTTGACGTCAAGGTTGAAGATGATCCGCCCTTGCCCCCGCAACAGCATTTCCTCCAGCGTTGGCACCTGCGCATCCGTCAGGGGGGCCTTCTCGCCGCCTTCATCGGCCCGCAGACGGAACTGGCGGATCTGATCCAGGGTCAGCGCGGATACTTTGCCCTGGCCGTTGGTCGTGCGATCAATGCTGTCATCATGGATCATCACCAGATAGCCGTCTTTGGTCCGGCGTACATCAGTTTCCATGACATCCACCCCAAGGGCGACGCAGCGCTCCAGGGTTTCAAGGGAATTTTCCGGCGCGGTCCCCGCCAGCTTCAGCGAAGGGATCGGATTGTGACACCCCCGATGCGCGATGACGATAATGTCAGCGGGGGATTTGTTGATTTTGTTGGCGATTTTTGTCGCATTATTCTCAGCCTTAGCCGGAAGTCCGCTGCCAAGGACAAGCGATATGAGCAATGTCAGTGCAAATGCACGCATTTTTACCTCACCATGACGGAAACAGTGATCGGGGCCTGCTGACGGTTCAACATATTCATCCCCAGGGAATTCAGTTGCTGCAACGGGCGCAAAATCACCATTTACGACTCAGCATCAGCCGGTAGTTGCGACCAAAGATCGTGCGGCCAAAAATTGCCGTGGGCACCCCCTGACCGGCCAGACGGTCACCCGCTGTATTGCCTTCGGTCATCCCCTTGGCGTTGGTGATATTGTCTCCCACCACCTGGACGCTCCAGTCACCATGGTCGTAAGTAGCACCCACGGTGAAATAACCATAGGAGGGAAGCGCTGTGTTATTGAAGAAGTCTGTATAACGCTTGCTCACGTAATCGTAGCGCCCATAGAGGCTGAGGTTGTCTTCTTCTATCGGGATGTTGAAGGTCGGCTGGATATTGAAGAAAATTTTTGGCTCACGCACAATCTGCTTGCCATTTGCGCGGCTGCCATCAGCACCGGTGTTGCTGCTGAAGTCGATATAGTTCGGCTCCTGATAGGTAAATGCGCCGGCCAGCGACAGCGCGTCGGTGATCTGCCACTTCCCATCAGCCTCCACGCCCTTGTTTTCGGCATTGCCGATGAAGTTGATGGTTTGGTCGCTGCGCCCCGTCTGCGGATTGAAAGCGGTGAAGCTGGCGTTCAGCGGGTCGAACTTCGTGTAGAAGCCCGTCAGATAAAGATAGGTGCGGCCGAAACTGGCCTTTACGCCGACTTCATGCATTCGCGCGTTGCTCGCCGCCAGCGACGGGGTGGGATAGGTGCTGGTAATCGAGGCGACGGGCGGCACCTCAAGCCGGGAGGTGCGGGCGTAAATACCGAAATGGTCGGTAAGGTCGAAATTGCCCCCCACGGTCCAGTTGGTTGCCGTAACGTCGAGCGACTGGGTACCCACCGCACCGGTAAATGCGCGGGTGGCATCATCGGCAAGCGTCGTCTTGTCACCCAGATCCGCCGTACCGGTGAGGCGGCCATAACCATCATAGCTGTAGCGTTCGTGGCGCAGGCCCACATCAATGCGCAGCCGATCCGTCACGTCCCAGGTATCCGCGCCATAGAAGGCAAAGAGCCGACCGTCATAGCCGCCACTGTTCAAGGAGGCCGCAACATTCAAGGCCCCCTTATCGGTGACGAAGCCGACGGCAGTGCCGCCAGCATTATAGGCAGCAAGATCAAGCAGCCGCGGCTGGGTACGCACCTGCATCAGGTAGTTCTGATAGAGGGCAAAATTGTCCAGGCCCCAGAGCGCACCATAAAGGCCGAAACGGACATCATGACTGCCAAAGCCGGTTTCGAACTTTCGCGTCAGGCTGACGTCACTTTGCCCAGAATAGAAATCGGCCGTCACCGACCGATACTGCGCCTGCACCACCAGACCGGAATCACGGGCGGGATCATAGATCCCCGCCCCGCCAGTGCCGGCAAACGCATAGCCCATGCGGGCGACACCGCTGCCAAAGGCAGCCTGCGATCGGGCCAGGAAGCCCGCCGCATAGCTGGCCGCGTCAACCGGATTGGTTGTGGTGTAGAGCGCGTCAAAATGGTTGCGGCCGCTTGTATAGCCCGCCTTGGCCGACAAGGTCCAATCGGCGAACGCGCCCTGATAATCAATGCCAATATTGGTGAAGCGCATGTGGCGACCGTTGGCAAGGTCACCCTGAACGGATTGCAATACGCCCGCACCATCGCGGTAGCGCAGGGTCGCCGCGCGGAGTTCCGGCGTGTGGAGCGTCCCCTTGTGGTAATCGATATAGGGGTCAAGGCTGACAGCCGTGTTTCGCGGATCGGCTGTCGGGGCCGACAGATAGAAAAGGTTGTGATCATCGGTAAACTGGCCCGAGACCTTCACATAGCCGTTATCAAACTCATGCTTGATGTTCCCCCGGATTTGGCCACCCCGGTCCGACGGGAAACCATTGTCACGATAGCCTTCGTGATAACGATAGAAGCCGCCGATGGCGAAAGTCGTGCTGTCGCTGATCGGGCCGGATTGCACCGCGTCAAGGCGATAAAGCCCGGTCGAGCCCAGCGTCAGCTGGGCCTTGCCCCGCGCAACCTGATCCCCGGTGACCGTGACCACATTGGCAATCGCGGCGGCGGCGCTGGCGAAAATCGGGGCCGGGCCGCCGCGCACAACTTCCAGACGCTCCGTCATCAGGTCGAAGCGGTTCATGCCATCGCCCTGATTGAAAAAGAAACCGTCCAGCTCATGGTAGAGCGGCAGGCCATCCTGCTGATAGTAAAGATAGCCGCGATCCGTGGGAATGCCCCGGACGCGCGTGATATTCTGCACCTCACCGCCGGATTGCTCGACATGAATACCCGGCACGGCGCTGATCAGGTCCGTCATGCTCTTCGGGGCCAGGCGCAGGATATCGGCCTGCGACAAGCTGTTCACGGCATAGGACACATCGAACCGGCGCTGCTGGCGCACCGATCCGGTGACAACGATTTCCTCCAGCTGATCCGTGTTGTCCGCCGGCGCTTCCTGCCCCATCGCACCGGCAGCGTTACAAACGATTGCAAAAACGGCAACTCCACCCCATACGCTCCGCTTCATCTCGCTTCCCCATTATCCAAAGCCCCCTCCCTGACAAGACAGGGCTGGTCTGTGCCGCAATCTAGGGGGGACGCGTGACGCATATATTTATTTATTAGAAAATAAATCGGTGTCGCTGCGCTATCTCTCAGACCCCGTCACCGCCGGCTGGTCTGGGCATGGATCGGCACCAGCCCAGCCCCGAGACAGACGGCGGAACTGCACAGCTCAGAGGCGATGATCTGTGGGCGCGGGGCGGCATAATCATTCCTTTCCCAGTCCTGCAGGCGCGCGGCGATGCCCGCCGGCAGTGCCGGCGGCAAAGCCCCGGAAATCACGATGGCCCCGGGATCAAGCCATGCCGTGCCGCCAGCGACCACCGGCGCAAGCTGCCGCGCCACCCGATCCATCCATTGTTCAAACAGGGCGGGGTGCAGAAGCAGCAGCGATTGCAGCCCGCTCAAATCCTTGATCGCAATCCCGTGGCCACGCAGGGTGCCGATGAGATCAATGCCGGAAGGCCGTTGCGGGCTGAGAGGGAATAGCCGACCGATTTCCCCGGCATTGCCATATTCACCGCGATAAAGCTCACGCTCCGCAACGATGCCGCCGCCCAGCCCATGCCCCAGAAAAAGCATAAGGATGGTTCGATGGTTGCGTAAGATGCGTTCCTGGTAATATTCAGCAAGGGCGGCGGCGGTGGCGTCATTCTCGATCCAGATCGGCATATCCAGGATATCGCTGAACAGCGGTATCAGCGGCTGATTGCGCCAGCCCCCCAGCCAGGGCACCACAGCGCGCCGTTCCTCCGCCCCCACCAGATAGCCCGGCACGGCCACGCCCAGCCCCAGAAACCGGCGTTGCGTCAGACCCAGCCGGGCCGCCAGCACGGTCAACCGTTCATCCACGGCCAGGGCAAAATCGCGCGGGCTTTTGCTTTCAAAGGGAAGACTGTCCTGGGCCAGCACGGTGCCGGCGAAATCCACCAGCATCACCTCCAGCCAGCCCGGATGGTAGGTGGCCCCCGCCGCAAAGGCGCCATCGCCGGAAATGCCCAGCGGGACCATGGGTCGCCCCTTGATCCTGGCGTTCAGCCCCTCTTCCTCACGGATCAGGCCGAGATTGATCAGCTCGCGGGAAAAGCGGGTGATGGCGGCATTGCTCTGCCCCAGGGCAGCGGCCAGCTGGGACCGCGCCGTCGGGCCATAGACACGCAAGTGCCAGATCATCCGCTTTTGCAGTTCCGACAGGGACAATCCCCGTTGCCGTCCACCGAACATGGATCTCCCCTTTAATTTACATTAGTGAAATATATAGAAAATCCGCGTGGATTTCGACCGTGGCAACGTTCAGAAGCGGCGAGCCAGCCGCCAACAGGCCAGGCTGGAAAGCAGCGGCGCCAGCATGGCAATGCCGATGCTGATCGTCGCTTCCGACAGGCCGCTGTCAACCCCGCCAGCCAATGCCAGGGCCAGCAGGCCATTGCCCGCACCAGCCGATATTTTCAGCACCGCCAGGAACACCCCGATGGGAAAGGCGTGCAGCGCCGCTGTCGGGCCGATCTCATGCCGGATCACCAGGGCCAGCCGGGCCCATAGCGCCATGGTCATGCTGCCTTGCGCGGCACCGATGAGCAACAGGACCGGAAAGGCCAGCACCGGCGCCAGCAAGGCCGTCGCCAATAACAGCGGCAACGCCACCGCCATCAGCGCATGGGCGGCCCGCATCACGGTTGCCGTGGCGGGCATTCTGTGCCCCAGCACCAAAAACAGCCCCAGCATGGCGATCTGGCCGATGGAAAGTAACAGCATGGCCAGGCCTGCCCAGGCGGGATCATCAAACAGGGAACGACCAATGTAAGGCAGCCCCTTCATGAACAGGCCGGTTACACCCGCTTGCAAAATGACCAGTACACAGACGCGCCGGAACAGAAGATTCCCGAACAATGATCGCAACAAGGACCGCACATCCGACCTGACCAGCGCCTCCCGATGCATCAGGCAATTGTTGCGCAGGCGCGTCGCCACCAACAAACTGCTGATGTAAATTGCCCCGCCCGCCCAGGCGATATTCTGGAAGGCCGCTTGGCGCGCCGCTTCATCCGGCATGGAAACCGCCATCTTGAAAGCCAGTCCGGTGGCGATCGTCCCGCTGGCGCTGAACAGCAGGCGTAAACTGGTGATGGTGGTGGCCTGCCGTTCTTTGGGGGAAAGGTTCACCAGCAGCGCATTATGGGCCACATCGCACAATGTGAAGCCAATCCGGCATAGCCAGCAGAACAGGGCCGTCAGCATGGGCCAGCCAGGGGCAAGCTGGAAAATCCCGATGAAAGACAGGCCGCAAAGCGGCGCCCCGAGATAGAGCAGCCAACGCAAGAGATCATCGCGCGATGATCGATCCACTTGAAAGCTGACCAGGGTATCGCCCACAGCGTCCAGAACCGCCGCCACCAGCAGGATGATGCCGGCATCCACCAGGGACAGCCCCGCCACCATGGTCAGATAGAAGAGCAGGATGACATCAAACACCGACAGGACGATCACCTTGCCGGCATTTCCGGAGGCGTACAGCACGGACTGAACAACCAAAACGGCCCCTCCGCCAAAGGCAGAATCCCCCGAAACCGACAAGGAACACCGCTATGGTACAGCCGCCTTCCTATCATAAAATCATGATAGGGATGTGACCCTGATACCAAAGGCACCCACCCCAATGGCTGTTTGACATCAGCAACCTGCCGCCAGATCATTCACGATTGAGCCATCAGTTGGGATGATCCATGCGTCGGTGCCGCCTGCTTCCCCTCCCCGCTTTGCTGGGTTGCCTGTTGCTGGGGGCCTGCGCCAGCCAGCCGCCCGTAACAGGCCCGCAGGCGGCAGCCACGCCCCCCACCCCCCAGACCATGGCCCCCGCTCTGATCGCCCAGGTGCCGGAAAGCGGCCCCCTTACCCTGCCGGCGGAGCCGCCCGCTGCGGTCGCCCTGGTGGCGGAGGGCCGGAAATATCTGCGGGGGGAAGAGATACCGGTGGATGAAGGCCGGGCCTTCGCCCTGTTCCAGCAGGCGGCCGATCTGGGCAGCCCGACCGGCCGCTATCGGCTGGGACTGGTCCATCTGACCAGCCGGGAAGGCCGGGGCGATCCGCAAAAGGCAGCCCAGCTGATATTGCCGCTGGCCCAGCAGGGCCATCCGGATGCAGCCTTCCTGCTGGGGCTGGTCGCCAGCGGCTTCACCCCCGCCCCCAGCCTGTTGCCGGCAGCCGGGGAATCCAGCCTGCGACAAGCCCCCTATTGGTTCAACATCGCCCGGCGGGCCGGACAGGCCAATGCGCGCCGCGCCTATGAACAGCAATTGGCGGCGATGCGGGAAGATGGCGTTATCCCCGCCGGCAGCGGCACCGGCGATGATTTTGCCAGCGCCATCCGCTTCAAGGGCAGAATCGCCAGCAGCGACGAAGGGGTGCCGCTGGAATACCGCACCATCGGCCCTCTGTTCCCCGGCTGGAAACGGCAAAGCCAGGCCCTGATCGAGCAAGAGGGAAAGCACTATGATGTGCTGACCCTGGTGAATGAGCACCAGCAGAAGGTGTTGGTCTATTTCGACATCAGCGACTGGATAGGGATGGGGAAAGCCCGCTGAGCAACAGATGCCCCATTGGGTGGACACACCATTGAAGACTCGCTTTTTTGGCTTAAACCCATTATCATATACATAATGGCTGGAACAGCCCGGAACCGAATACCCGTCAACCATCCCCAGTGGGGGAGTGTCACACCATGTCGGTTTCCGCAATCAGCACCACCCCATCCCCCAGCGAGCGCACCAGCCTGCGCGACAAGGATAGCAACGGCTTTGCCCTGCCCGGCGCCGGTGAAGAGATATCGGCCGGGATAAAGTCGACGCCTATTCCCGTCTCCCGCTATGGCGATCTAGGGATGAAGCCGGTCAATCTGGCCCTGGTTCCGGGCATGGAATGGATGGCTGACTATAACCACATGGAAGTTGCGGAATATCATGAGTCACTGGCCGCCTATCATCGGCGGCTGTTCGACTTTGCGAACGAGATGTTGGGCACGGCCGGCAAGCCGGCACGGGTTGTCAGCCTCAGCGGCTCTGCCAATGATATCGTGCGGCAGGCGGCAGCGGCCCACGGCATTCTGCCGCCGGAAAAGCCGCGCAGCCTGTTACTGGAAGAGGCAGCCAACGGAAAATCAGCCTCCCCCCTTTCTGAGAACGCTGCGAAGAACGACACCGACGTTGGCGTGATCACCCTCTTGCTTCCCGCCGAGGAAGGTGGCGGGGAGCAGCATATCATGATTGATCCGGCGCAGTGGAAAGGTCTGGCGGCGCAACATCCCCCCACCGCAGTGGCCAGTCTGCTGGATATGCTGGATAATTCGGCCAAGGCAGTGAAGCTGAACGACACCATGCTGACCGGCCTGTTCGGCAAGTTCATGCAGGCGAACAGCGGGGAGGGCCAAACCTGGCACGACAAGCCTGTCAGCCGCTATGGCTATAGCCTGCCAGGGGCATCGGATCGAACCGGGCCAGCCTTCATGGTGGAGGCCTATCACGGTGCGGCCCTGTCGCCCGAAAAGGCCATGGGGCTGGCCGCTGGATTGCTGCGCCTCGCCCAGGCCGCCGCACCGGGCGGCGGACGGTAGAACGGATCGCGGATAAGCGAAATCGCTTTGGAGCGTTTATCCGCTCGCAGAACAAGGACCTAAAGCCGGGTGCGTTTCCGTTTAAACGCTCGCGGCTCTAGGGGGAACGTCACCCCATCGCGTCCAGGATTTTCAACTGCTCAATATAATGGCGGTTCTGCTGCAACATGCCGGTTTGCGCCTGCACGCTGCCAATCGCCTCGGCAACATTGCGCTTCACAGCATCCACCTGACGCATCACCTGATCCACATTGTTCAACAGGCTGACATTGCTGCCGGCGATCTGGTCCAGCGTGCTGCCGGTCTCGGTAATACGCGCACCCAGCGCACCCACGGAATGATGGATATCGCTGATCGCCGCCTGGGTATTGCCCAGCGTCGCCTTGGTATCATTGGCCAGTTTGCGCACCTCGGCCGCCACCACGGCAAAGCCCTTGCCGGCCTCCCCTGCCCGCGCCGCTTCGATGGTGGCATTCAGGGCCAGCAGGTTGGTCTGGCCGGCAATCCCATCAATCACCCGCAGCACGCCTTCGACATTCAGCAGCACCTCCCCCAGTCGGGCGAATTCCCCCTCCATCTCCGCCTTGCGCTTTTCCTGCCCCTGAAAGGTGGCGGCATGGCCATGCAGGCCGGTCTGGATGGCCGACATGCAGCCATCCACATGGTCGGCATAGGCCGTCATCTTATCCATCAGCCCGCTCAAGGCGGTGATCGCCTCCACCTGACCAATCAGATTATGAATCAGCTTCTGGCGAATGCGGTTCAGCAGAGACAGCCGGTTCAGCCGCGTTTCAGTGAAATAGGATTTGAAGCGGGCATAATGGATGGGGAAACGGTCAGCAATATCATCATGGAAATCACCCTTCTCATTGTCGAAGAAAAAGACGGCCGAAAGGGTTTGATTGATATTGATCCCCAGCAATTCCCCAAAGGTGGAAAAGCCCGCCACTGTCACCTCATCAAACGCCCGCACCTGCCCCAGGGCACCGGCATTGTTCAGCCGCCGCAGGATACAGTCATTCAGGATGCCGCCCAGCGGCTTGGGCTTGCCACGCAGGAATGAGCGGAAATCCTGCTCCGTCTGACCGACAAAATCAGTGCCTTCCACCAGATGCAACTGATCGCCAGGACTGACATCACAGTAAAAATGCGCCTTGCCGGTCGCTTCTTCAAAACCGGAGACGGAGCGGACGAACAGTTCGCCATCCAGTTCGATGGCGAACGTATAGCGGGAAAGTTTGGCAGACAGTTCGGCCGGACGGCATTTCAACGCGCCGCACAACGCATCGGCAAAACTCTGCACCGCCAAGCTGTTACCATCAATCACGCTGCTGACGGTCCGACCGACCGGGTCGGCATCCAGCACCGAGAAGGAAATGCCGGTGCGGCGGAAATTCTGCGTCTTGAACACGCCATACCGCTTGCCCGGCGCCAGTTTCAGAAAGGCGATGACGGCATGGTTTTCCAGCACGCGGCTGCCGTCATAAAGCCAGGTATGCTGGAAATCCAGCTTGCCCCCGGCAGAACCGCCCAGGAACAGAACGGGGAAGCGGCTGGTCTGATAGACTGCCTCCATCAGGTAATTCTCGCTGGCTGACAGCCCATCGATGAAGGTCAACGCCAGACTGTCCCGGCTGTCCAGCACAAAGGGCGGGGTAATGGCGGACAGGTCGGCCGCGATGGCCGCCACCCGCTGATCCTGGTTCAGCGTCGGCTTGCCCGACCTTATATCCTGGCAGTGCAGCGGCACCGCGCGCACATCCACCGCCGCCAGCAGATCACTGGCGAAGGATTGCAGCACGATACCATCCCAGGCGCCGTCGGCCGGACTGTAAAGCCGGCCGCCCTGGGAGCAGAGTTCCCCCGCCGTCGTCATCAGGATCAGCTTGGTTTCGGCCGCAACAGCACGGCGAACCCGCTCGGCGATGCTGCGGAAATCCAGATGCGGGGAAACAAAGCCCAGCACCAGGGCGGGGGCCTTGCCATCGAACTGCAATGCCGCAAGATCATCCGCCGACAAGGCGGTGGAACGGGTGCGAAGCGTGCGCACCATCTCAGCCGGGACAGGGGCCGACACCGGAACAGGGGGCATCACAGAGGGGGAAACCGGCTGATTCTGACGGGTAACAGCCTCGGCCGCCGGGCCCTTCCGCAAACGATCCATCAAGCTCATTTCAGTCCCCCCCTACGCCCATGACTGACACCGACAAGCCCCACGGCAGCCGGGGCAAAATTTAACCGCACACCATGAAATATCGGACAGGACAGTCGAATTTACTATCTATGCTGATGATCATAACTTTTGGTGTTTCCATGTTTTCTTATAAAGACTGCCCACGATATTGTTTTTGTCACTTAACAATTTATCATCCCCCGATGATCCGGCCGAAGGCGTGCCCGCGGCCGCAGCCGGCAAGCGGGTTGCGTCAGCATGGCGGCGCCCTTATGGTCGGCACCAGCCCTCGCGCCGATCAGGAAAGCCGCCGCCCATGCCCGCCATGACGCTGACCGCCCTGTTGAAAAAGATTGCCCGGCAGATGACCGTGGGCACCCTGTCCCCCGTGCCGCCCGGCTTGTCCGAGCAGCTGCTGGAGGTGCCGGAATTGCTGGAGGAACTGCTGTTCCTCTTCAGCGATGAGTTTGAAAAGCCAAAGCCTAACCGGAAACTTCTCGCCCTGTGCAGCCACCTGCTGGGCGATGTGATGATGATCCTGGCCCAACGGGGCAAGAAGGGCGCCAAACCCGCGCGCCATCTGCGTGATCAGGTCCGGCAAATGCTGGAGGAAGGGCTGGCCGGCCCGGAATTCGCGCTGGAACTGCTGCGCACCGCCGAGAGCACCGGTTTCGACCTGGAAATCGATCTGACGGGGGAGATGCAGGGCATGGCCCCTGCCGTCCCGTCCATATCGGAAAATCCGGCGGACCAGATCCAGGCCCTGGCCCAGGCCTTCACCGGCCTGCTGGCGGAGGCTGAGGGCGATATCTTCACCGCTTATGAACAGATAGCCCCGCTGATCACCGGCATCCCGGTGGAGGCGCGCAGCGCCATGGGGGGTGTTCTGCTGACCAACCCGGACAGCACGCCCTTGCGGGAACTGGCGCTGGCCTGGCTGCTGGACCCGGATGCCGGCATCCGGCAGCAGGCGGTCAGCCTGTTGCAGCAGACAGCGGAAAAGGGCGCGCTGCCGCCGAACAGTCTGCGCCGGCTGATCCTGCTGCGCAACATGCTGCCGGAGGCCTTGCGGGCCGGGGTGGATGCCACCATCCGCGCCGCGCGGCTGAAGGGGATCGAATGCCCGCCCAGCGGTCCCGGCGTGGTGCCGGAGGCGGTGTTCGCCTCTGGCTTTGACGGGGCGGGGGCGCAGAGCCTGTTCATCCTGCTGAAGCAGGGGCGCAAATATGTCATCGTCTCCCTGCTGTTCAAGCACGGGGTTGGAATCCGCGATGCCTGGTGCGGTGAAGCAATGACCCGCAAGGCCGCCACCGCCATGCTGGACCAGATCGACGAACAGCTGGGTCTGCTGGAAAGCAATGTCGATTATCTGACCATGGCGCTGGGCCATTTCATGGCGGTCGGGGCCAATGCCGAAACCCCGCCCCCGTTCAGCCTGCTGTCGGTGCTGGAAACCCTGGCCCTGCCTTTGCCCGCCCCCGCCATCCGGGATACCGAGAGCCTGTTGGAAGCACTGCTTCCCACCGAACAGCCGGCGGATATCGTGGCACAAGCCCTCGCCGGCTCTGCCGAGTGGGTGAACGACATCCCCCTCACCCTGTCCTGGTTTGAGGATGAACAGGTGGTGGATGATCTGTTGCGCGGCCGACGCCTGGGGGTGGAGAAGCAGCGCACCCTGATCCTGACCCAATTGCTGCCACAGCGGCGCGACCATTGGGCCCGCCTGCTGGCCTGGACCGCCGCCACCGGCAAGGGGGACTGGAACAATGTTTCCGCCACCGACATGGCCCTGGTGGCCCGGTCGATGCTGACCGGTGCCGATCTCGCCACCATCCCCGTCATGGCCGATATCGCCCAGCAGACGGTGCTGGCCTGGCGCTCCGCCAATGGCAAGGGCTGAACCGCTGCGTCAGGGATCATCATAATCGGCGGGGAAATGCCGATCCCACAGGTCGCGCAGGCGGGGATCGGCATCCACCTTCTCCGCCACGGCGACGATGCCGGGCGCCACGGCGCGGATTGCCTCCCGCCCTGGGCGCCAGCGCGTCAACATGGCGATATAGAGGTCCAGCACCGTCCAATCCGGCGTGCCCAGCACCCAACCGCCGGGGGTGGGTGCCAAACCCGCCTCCACATTGGCCCAACAGGCCAGCGTGCGGTCGATGGTGGCCTGTTTCAGTTCCGCCTGCGCCGCCTCCCCCGTCACCCAGCGATCACAGAAATCGCCCACCGTATACATGGGATAGATGGCGGCCGGCAGATAGACCAGCCAGCGCAGGAACAGCGGCCGCAGCGGGTCACCCGGTGCCGGGGCCAGCGCGCCCGGATGGCGTTCCAGCAGCCAGAGCAGGATGGCCACTGTCTCCGTCAGCACCGTGCCATCGGGCAGGCGCAGGGTGGGCACCTGACCCAGCGGGTTCAGGGCGCGCAAATCATCCAGCGCCGGCGATGGCGTCCAGGGCTCAACCTCCACATAATTGTAATCTTCGCCGAGTAGGATCAGCGCCGCCTCCACCACGGCGGAGCCACAGCCGACGCACCCATAGAGAAGCGGTTTCCCCGTCATCGCATCCTCCCCCTACCCTGTCGCGCCAACAGCCGATGCAGCATCGGAACATAAAGCGAACAGCCATGCAAGGGGGAGAAATGTGACAAGGTGATTGGCGGATTGCCCCAACCCCCTGCGGGTGTTAGACACTCGCCCGTTTACCCATCATCATGGCCCACTTCCAACAGACCGGAGCCCGCACGAGATGACCGCACCCGCCGCCACGACGATCAGCCGCGAGGAATGGCTGAACAAGGCCCGGACCCTGTCGGAAGCCCTGCCCTATATGCGCCGTTACGATGGCAAGATCGTCGTGGTGAAATATGGCGGCCACGCCATGGGCAACCCGGAGCTTTCGCGCCGTTTCGCCAATGACATTGTGCTGCTGAAGCAGGTGGGTGCCTACCCGATTGTGGTGCATGGCGGCGGGCCGCAGATCGGCAATATGCTGGACCGCTTGCAGATCAAGTCTGAATTCATCGACGGGCTGCGCGTCACCGACAAGGAGACGATGGAGATCGCGGAGATGGTGCTGTCCGGCTCCATCAACAAGGAGATCGTCGCCCTGATCAATGATGCCGGCGGCGATGCCATCGGCCTGTCGGGCAAGGATGACGACCTGATCGAGGCGCGCAAGGCCACCCGCACCAAGCGCGACCCGGACAGCAATATTGAAAAGGTGGTCGATCTGGGCTTTGTGGGCGAGCCGTTCCGCATCAACCCGGAAATCCTGCACAAGCTGCGCCATGCCGGCTTCATCCCGGTGATCGCCCCGATCGGCATCGGGGAAGATGGCCAGACCTATAATATCAATGCCGACACCGCCGCCGGTGCCATCGCCGCCGCGATGCATGCGGTGCGCCTGCTGCTGCTGACCGATGTGGCGGGTTTCCTGGACAAGGATAAGAATCTGGTGACGGAACTGTCGCTGGAGGCGGCCAAGGCTGCGATTGCCGACGGCACCGCCTTCGGCGGCATGATCCCCAAGCTGGAAACCTGTATCGATGCGGTGGATGGCGGGGTGGAGGGGGCCGTTATTCTTGACGGGCGCGTTCCCCATGCCATTCTGCTGGAAATCTTCACCGAAGGCGGGGCCGGCACCCTGATCGGGAAGAAGTAATTTCCTGACGGAGGCCCGTGGCTTCAGGCATGACAGCCAGCCTGCACCTGATCGATGGCCCCGCCGGGGCCGGCAAATCCGCCTATGCCAGAAAACTGGCGGCGGAATTGCCGGCCCTTTTTCTGTGCCGTGACCTGGCCATGGCCACCCTGTTCACCCCAACCGCACCGGCAGCACTGGACCCCGCCTGGCTGGCCGCAAAGGCGGCCCAGTGCGAGGCGCATCTCTGGTCCGTGGCGGAAAGCACCCTGGCGGCGGGTGATGCCGTGGTGCTGAACCTCGGCCCCCTGCAGCTGCACCAGCGACAGGCCGCCCTGTTCCGTGCCCGTGGCAAGGGCGCGAGCCTGCATTTCCACCAGCCCGCCGGCCCGCTGGCTGACCGCTGGGCGCGGGTGCAGGTACAAACCACCTCCCACCCCTGCCCGCCGGTTGACCCAACCGGGTTTTATGCCCCGCCGACGTTGGATGAACTGGCGGCGGCCTATGCGATGGCATTGTGAGGGGGGGGGAGGGGTATACACCCAGCCCCGATAAGGTTTAATAAGGAACCCCGGCAGCAGCGTTATTAAACCTTATGCATGAACCACAACAATCTCTGCTACGCCGTTCGCCAGAGCTTGACCGGGTCCATGGTGGCTGAATTGGGCATCAGCTTCGTCGCCGCCTCCCGCGCCATTTGCCAACTGGTAGATGCCGGCATCCTGACCGAACGCACCGGCTATCGCCGCAACAAGCTGTTTGCCGCCAGGGAAGTTCTGACGATTCTGAACCGCCCGCTTGGGAGCGCCGCGGAACTGCCGGGGGGCGCCATATAGAAAATATCAGCTCAGGTTCATTACCGACATTCGGGTTATATGCCACCACACTTAATGATGGTTATGCAATGTCATATTGCACTTTTTAGGGGAAAAACGACAATGCAGAGTACCAACCCTTTGACGGTAGGGGCTCCTGTTTTGGAGGACTTGCTCAACGACAGCCGATTAGGGCGATTGTTTTCACAAGACTCTCGGGACTGTGCGCTTCAGCTGTGGATCATGCAGATCAAGTCCGAGCAATCGGTCGAGAATCGCTTAGTCTATGGGCGACTGCTCCCCTACAGGCACGCGAATAATCGCTGGTCTGCCAGCAATGACGATGCGTTCCAGACCTTTGGACACGTCGAAGCGCAGCTCATACGCCTCAATCTGTATGTCAAGAGCGTTCACTGCGCGGAACTCCTACGGAGGCTCGGGGACGGCAAAACCATTGCAGCAATCAGCGACGAATTGAAGTTCGATTTATCCAAAAATTTAAGGGAAAGGTTGGGGGAAACCGCGCTTGCGGCCAAGGGACTTGCCTTCCGTCCGGTTGCCTTCTTGATTAACCGTGATGCGTATGAACGGGGCTTGCCCTCAAGTCCACATGGCGACGCTGGGGCGTTCAGCGCTTCGCTTGCTCAGTACGACAAGCAAGGCATTTTTCGCCTTGGACAGGACTACAATATCGCATTAACCGCGGCAGTGGTCAGCCAACTGAATGCAGAAACAGGTTTAGACTTTGGCGCCGCCGATATAGCCCGCTTCGGTGATTTAGAGTTGTTAGTTTTTCCAACCTTGGATGACTTTGAGCGACCGCTTTTGGCCGTAGGCTGGGCCGAAACATCGTTCGCCCGGCTTGTCCGCTTCAATCCGACGCAGCTACCGCACTACAGCGGCTTCCAGTTCCACCTGAAGGTGACGAATAACGGCTTGGCCATTTATTCGGCTATCGCAACGGCGACTCCTGATCAGGAAGGCGTGTTCGAGCACAAATTCGAACTGAGCGACCAATTGTGCGCCATGAGTGACAGCACAGAAGTGGAGGTTTTCGGTTTCCTTGGAGAGCAGATGAATGAGGGTGTGCTCTGCTGCCGCTGGCGGGTCGGACACCTCCGAGAGATGAACTTCCAACTGCTTGCTGTGGGGCATGGCGTAAGCCCGGTGAAATTCGACTGGCTCGAAAAAACAACCAAGCCTTCCGACGCAGATCGAGTTAAGGCCGCCCTGACGATCGATCACGGTATGCACAGGTCCTCAAGCCTGTTAGGCGGACGTCAGGCGGATCCTTGGGTTCCAGCAAACCGCAATCTTGTCTCCCTTTTTTCAAAGCTCCATCCGCAGAAGTCAGAAGGGCAGTTTTTCTTGCGCTGGGGCCCGAGCGGCGGCCAAGGGCGGCTGGAATTCGTGGAATGGCTAAAAGCGTTGCTGGCCAAGTACGCCGCTCACCAAGTGGTCATTTTCGACCCCTATTTTGAGGTCTCTGGCTTGAATTTAGTGCTCCTCTGTGCCGCAGAGAAGGCCGATTACATCGTCTTTCGCTCCTTACCCAAGTCCACCAAAGAAGATAGCGCAGCAGAAGAAAACTCACCATCTAGAGAATTTGGCGATACTGCCCCTGAGCAATTCAATAATCTTGTGACGAGCTGCGAACTCAATCGTCACCTAATGAAACACATCAAGCTGCGCATCTACGGACTGAAAAACGGCCGGCTGCATGACCGGTACATCCTGATCACGGGAAAGGAGGATGGTCTCCCTGTCACCGGCTTTAACCTGTCCAATTCGCTTCAGAATGCCGCTGAAAATTATCCCATGTTGGTCACACCGATACCAGCAGATGTGTTACTGAAGGTCGAGGAATACAAATCTGGATTGGTGCGGGAAGCACGCGAGGCGCAGGAATCCATAGAAGCGAAGCCTGAAGGTGAGATACAGAAGCCCCTCATTCGTCTGTTGTTCGACTCTTCGGTCTCTGCGTCGGAGACGCCGCGGCTGTACGAGCCCCTGCGTTTTCTCGAAATGCCCCAGGCCGGCGACGTGTTGAGCGTATGGACGAACGAGTCTTCGCTGCGGGGCTTGAACGGTGATCTGCTGAAGGAACGGATGGCGGCTCTTGACCTACTTAGCGGCGAGTCGCTTACCTTGCCCGAAACGGAAGGCCTGCAAAATTATCTTGATCGACGGGCAGGCAATTTCTTGGATTTCACAGCAGACTGGGAGGTGCTCGGACAGATCCTGGCGCATTCCAACGGTTATGAATTCAGGTCCCCAGAACCCGGATTTGATCATAATTTTCTGGAGTTCCTTGGACGGTTTCTAAATAAATCGTTCAGGCTTGCGCCTATCAATCTTAGTAAAGGACTGACCACAACGGAGCCTAAGGTGTTTGTGGCACGGGTAGAAACCCTGCTCACCAGCGCTTACGCTCCGCATCATTTCTCCCGTCCGGCAAAATATGCCGCATTAAGCTGGTCTGAGTTATTCGCCATCAGATTTTTGTGGTGGTACGCACCAGACACTCTTCTAGCGATCACTGAAGCCCAAGCAGCCGGACTACCGTCCGAACCACAGGCTCCGGACGTCATAAGGTTGTCCTTATTGAGTCAGATTGTCAGTGAGATTGCACTCTCAGTTCAGTTCAACATCACCGAGGGTCAGCGTGCAAGACTCATTCAGAGCAACAACGGCCTGCTTCAATGGATGGGATTGAATGCGATCGTGATGCTGCTGGAGAAGCCAGAAGGGCTTGCCACTGCGCTGCAGATAGTCGCCAACTTTTCCTATCCGGAGCAGGTCCGCACCTTGGGTTGGATGGTTCATCATCTGGCTAGAGACCCGAACAAAGCCGAAATCTATCGGAGCTTGGTCACGGCACTGCACGAGGCATTGCCAGAAACCATTCCACTAGAAGATCTGAAACGCTTGGTTGACTCGATGCGTGGGCATATGCGCTATCTGAGCTGGGCCGAACCGTGGTTGTTCCAGGACGTGGTCTATCCTTTGTTGCGGAATCAGCGCGCCAATACCGACGATGCCTGTGAGATTTGGGTTCATGAGGTGGTAGATTTGTTGAATCCAGAACTTGACCAAATGCTTGGGCATTTTGATCGGGCGCGCGAGGGCCAGACCACCACAATCGCCGCTCTCCTCTTCGCGTACAGTAATCCCCCCCAACAACAAGCCAGCCTAAAGTCAATGCACGCTATCCTAAAGCGGCAACGGCGAATCATCCAACAGCCCCTCGCAAACACGTCGGACTGGACCAAATGGAACGAGGCGCTGGTTGTCTCGATGTGGGTCCTGACTTTTGCTCGATGGGGGCAATATTATCTGCGTATTCGCGACATGGATGACAGCGATCTGGATAAGCTATCGCAAAGCGCCAGCGAGCTTGCGATGGTCAGGTCGATGGATGAATGGCGATCGCACAATTCCGGGAAGGTGAGTGAACTCGCCCTATTCCTTGATCAAGTCATGGGGCTCCTGGCGGAAGCCAGTGGGAGGTGATCAACTATATTCGGATAGAGAGCTGGCTATTGGCGTCTCTATCCGAAAGCAAGCGGACCGTAGCGCATTGAGCCGGTTTTGCCTAAGCACCATTCCACGGAAAGTCCGGATTACCTGTTTCGCATCAGATAGCCGTCTTTCCGCCTTCCGCCCAAATCACCCCCCCACAGCCCAAACAAAAAAGCCGGGGCGCGGCCCTGCGACCGCGCGCCCATCCTCACACCACCCTGCAGCATCAATGCCGGAAGTGGCGCATCCCGGTGAACACCATGGCCAGCCCGCGCTCATCCGCGGCGGCGATCACCTCGGCGTCGCGCATGGAACCGCCGGGCTGGATCACGGCCGTCACGCCGGCGTCAGCGGCGGCCAGCAGGCCGTCGGCGAAGGGGAAGAAGGCGTCGGACGCCACGACCGAACCCTTTGTGCCGGCCTCGGCCAGACCGGCGGCCTTGGCGGCGTCGGCGGATTTCCAGGCGGCGATGCGGCTGCTGTCCACCCGGCTCATCTGGCCGGCACCAATGCCCACCGTCGCACCCGCCTTGGCATAGACGATGGCGTTCGACTTCACATGCTTGCCCACGCGGAAGGCGAACAGCAGGTCGGCCAGTTCGGCCTCGGTCGGCGCGCGCTTGGTGACGATCTTCAGGTCAGCCTGGGTGATGCGGCCATTATCACGCGTCTGCACCAGATAGCCACCGGCCACCGACTTCACGAACAGACCCGGTTCCGCCGGGTTGGGCATGGAGCCGGTCAGCAGCACGCGCAGGTTCTTCTTGGTGGCCAGGAACGCCTTGGCCGCCTCGTCCGCATCCGGGGCGATCACCACTTCGGCGAACAGCTTGGCGATCTGCTCGGCCGTGGCGGCATCCAGCGTACGGTTCATGGCGATGATGCCGCCAAAGGCCGATACCGGGTCACAGGCCAGCGCACGGGTGTAGGCATCCAGCAGATTGTCGCCCTCGGCCACGCCGCAGGGGTTGGCGTGCTTGATGATGGCGATGGCCGGGCGGTCGAATTCCGACACCAGTTCGAACGCCGCATCCGTGTCGTTCAGGTTGTTGTAGGAAAGTTCCTTGCCCTGAAGCTGGGTGGCGGTGGCGATGCCGGGGCGCTGGGCACCGGTGGTGTAGAAGGCGGCGGACTGGTGCGGGTTCTCACCATAGCGCAGGGTCTGGCGCAGCTCACCGCCAAAGGTCAGGCGCTGGGGGTAATCCTCCCCCAACTGGCCGGCGAACCAGCGGGAAATGGCAGCATCATAGGCACCGGTGCGGGCATAGGCCTTGGCGGCCAGCCTGCGGCGGAAGCCCAGCGTGGTCTGGCCGTCATTGCCTTCCAACTGGGCGATCAGCTCGGCATAGTCGGACGCATCCGTCACCACGGCGACGAAATCATGGTTCTTGGCCGCACCCCGGATCAGGGACGGGCCGCCAATGTCGATATTCTCAATGCAGGTTTCAAAATCCGCCCCCTTGGCCACGGTGGCCTCGAACGGATAGAGGTTCACCACCACCAGATCGATGCCGGGGATGTCGTGGGCCGACATGGCATCGGTGTGGGTGGGGAAATCGCGGCGGGCCAGGATGCCGCCATGGATCTTGGGGTGCAGGGTCTTCACCCGGCCATCCATCATTTCCGGGAAACCGGTATGGTCCGACACCTCGGTCACGGCAATGCCGGCATCGGCCAGCGCCTTGGCCGACCCGCCGGTGGAGAGGATCTGCACCCCACGGGCGGCCAGGGCGCGGCCCAGATCGATCAGGCCCGTCTTGTCGGAAACGGAGATGATGGCGCGGCGGATGGGAACAAGATCGATGGTCATTGGTGTCAACCCTGGGATGGAAAAGAAGCCGGGCCGATCCATATGGACCGGCCCGGACGGTTAGTGCCGATCATAAATCGGCGTCATGTCTCTGTATCGGTACCTTCACGGCGGAAGCCCCATTTCACCAGGGTTTCCCCATATTGGGTCACGCCGCGCAGCACGATCTGTTTGGTGGGGCGCGGGTCGGTGCCCTGGCCCAGATAGATGCTGTCTTCCAGCCCCACCTCTGCCCCCGACACGCGCAAGCGCCAGAGCGCACCCGACGGCAGGCGCAGCATCAACCCCGCCTCGCCTTCCACCCAAGCGGCCTTCACGCCGGGATGCAGGTGGAAGCGGACAGCGAATTCGCGGCCCTGCGGGCCGATCAGCGTATCCTGGCCGCGCAAATCCTCCCCCGTCTCCGCCAGATAGAGGCGACGGCGATGGACCAGCCCGAACAGCTCCCGATAGCCATCATGCGAGGCTTCCACCAGCGTGCCGCCATTGGCATCCGTCCGGGTGCATTCCACCCGCTGGGGCCGGCGGGACAGGCCGCCTTCCTCCACCACGCCGGATGAATTGGTATCGGCCACACAGAGGGTGGAATGGGCCGCCGTGGCCGCCAAAGCGGCGCGCCAGGCCCCCTGGTCGCCCGGATGCGCCCCGCAATTGACGATCATCCGTTCGCGCCCCACGCTCATCTCAAACGACAGGGTGCCGGCATGGGCATGGTCGTCCAGGCCGGGGGCGGGGGGATAGCCCGCATCAATGATCACGCAGGTGCGGTTGGCGGTCAGCCGTTCGAACCCGATATGGGGGGTGGATTTCAGGGGCCGACCACGGGCATCCGCCTGCCCCAGCACGGTGTCGATCAACACCCCCTCCCCCTCCTGTGCGCCGTTGAACAGCGACAGGCCGCCATCGCCATGGCGGAAGAAGCGCAGGGTGGGGGTGATGCGGTCGATGGCGTGCTGCAGCGCCTCCGGCACCTCCGTGCGCGACGCGCGGAAGCAGCCGCGAATATCAATCAGATGGCGCAGCACGGCCAGTTGCTGGGCCGGGGAATGTTCGATATGGCCACCATCAGGCAGAACCTGACGCGGCAGTTCCCGCGTCAACAGTTCGATGGCGCGTTCCACCACGCGGCCCATGCCCTGCAGGCAGATGCCGCCATAGACCAGCCCCTTGATGGCCACCACCAGGGCAGCCCCTTTCAGCCGACCGGGCAAGGTGCGTTCCAGAAAGCGCACCTGCCGGGCCATGCTGTCAAAAATGCCGGCGCGTAGATGGTCATCGGCACTGGCCAGGAAGAAGTCATGCTGGCCGACCCAGGCGGCGATACGCGTGCCCGCCACATCAGGCGCCCAGGCGACCGGATCCCATTTGCGGCCATAAAGGTCCAGCCAATGGGCCGCCAGCACGCGGGCCTGCCGCCGCGCCGCATCGCCCCCGGTGGCGCGCAGGTGGCGCAGCCAGTCGAACCCGTGCATTTCCCCCAGCCAGGGGGCGGACGCCTCTGCCGCATCCCAGGGCGGCAGTTCGCCGGAAAAGCTCTGCCCGGCGAAGCGGAAACGGTTGGACAGCAATTCCTGCCCGCGCTGCGCATCACCCGGCCAGGGGTCCGGCGGCACCAGCAGCAATTGCATGGGCACCGGACCCGACAGGGCCGTCATCTGATAGAATGTGGAGGCGCGATACCAGGCACCGGGGCCGGGACGAAAACGCTTATGCTCGCCGCCACCTGCTGTCATGGGACGGGTCAGCCCACTTCGCCGCGCAGGGCGCGCATATTGGCGGCATAGGCATCGGGCCCACCGACAAAGGTGGCCGTGCCGGCAACCAGCACATCGGCACCGGCCGCAATACATTGCTGGGCCGTGGCGACATTGACGCCGCCATCAACCTCCAGATCAATCACCCGGCCACCTTGGCTTTCAGAGGTGGCATTGATGCGGCGGCGCAGTTCCTGGATCTTCGGCAACTGAGAGGCAATGAAGCTCTGCCCACCGAAACCGGGATTGACCGACATGACCAGCACCAGATCAATATCACCCAGCAGGTAATCGACCATGGAAATCGGCGTGTGCGGGTTCAGCACGATGCCCGGCTTCTTGCCCAGCGAGCGGATCAGTTGCACCGTGCGGTGCGGATGCGGCCCCGCCTCCGGATGGAAGCTGATGATATCAGCGCCAGCATCCGCAAAGCCCTGGATGAAATTATCCACCGGGGAGATCATCAGATGCACATCGAAGACCTTGGCCGTGTGCGGCCGCAGGGCCTTCACCACGCCGGGTCCGATGGTGATGTTGGGCACGAAATGCCCATCCATCACATCAATATGGATGTAATCGGCGCCGGCGGCGTCGATGGCGCGCACCTCTTCACCCAGCCGGGCGAAGTCGGCGGACAGGATCGAGGGGGCGATCTTGACGGGCTGCTGTTTCATGAGCCCGGTTCCTACCGAAATCCCCCCCATCCGGCAAGACGGGTTGCGCGCATGATGGGCCGGTGGGCCACACATGGCGTGACGCCGGCGGCCCCAAAAGGGACCGCCGGCACCACCTGACCACGGGAGAACAGCATCAGGAGGAGGGATGGTTACTGACCGGCGGAACCCGCATTCGGAGTGACCTGCGCCCCGCCACGGCTCAGCGAGACGGTATCGCGGTCATACTTATAGCCGTCCAGCCGCTCGACCTGGGCCTGGGTCAGGGTGTTCACCTGGACCTTCTCGTTCCCGGCCAATACCTTGGCATCTTCGAACTTGACGGCGATATCCTTCTCGCCAATGCCCAGGAAGCCACCGCTGGAGATGATCACCTGTTTAGCACTGCCGCTATTGGCATCCAGGATGACATCCTTCACCTCACCCAGCTTCTTGCCATCAGAGCCGATCACCGTGCGCCCCATCAGGGCCTCGGCAGAGGCGCGGGTTCCCCTGACACCATCCGCCTTCTGGTCATGTTTCGTGTCGTGACCCATCGGGTCAGTCACGGTGCGATCCGCTGCGGGTGCCGACTCGGTCCCCGTGGTTTGGGCCTGGGCGAAAGCGGCACCGGAACAAAGCAGAGCGACGGCCGAGGCGGCGCCGATAAGTTGCTTGCGCATGGTCGTATTCCTCTGTCCATTTTTCTCGTGGAACGGCGTCTTCGCCATATCCATGTAGAGAACAACAGCAGCGGCGGATAAACGGACCAGGCCTGTATTGTGACCAATAGGGGCAGATTTCAGCCCCTTTCTGGTCACAGGCCGCTGGCCGCCCCCTTCAACTGGTCAGCGATATGGGCCAGCCGGGCGGAAAGATCGCGCGCAGCATTGGCGCTGCTGACCTCGTTCTGGCGGGAGGAGGAGCGCAGCATGTCGATGGCGCGCGACAGATCCACCGACAGCCCATCCAGCCGCAGCACCCGCTCGCGCAGGTTCTGGGTCAGTTCCGACACGATGGACAGGTCGGTGCGCTCCCGCTGGCGGGTTTCGTCCAGCAATCCACGCACGCTGTCGGTGGTGCCATCCAGCCGGTCGCCCAGCCGGTCGATGCTGTCCAGCCGTGCCTTCAGCGCCTCGGCAATGGCCAGCAGGTCGGCATTTTCCCGCTCCCGTCCGGCATTGTCAGACGCGGCGAGCGCGTGCAGCGCCTCGCTGGCCGCGTGCAGGCCGCCGGTCATGCCCTCCACCGCCTCAATCCGCTGGCGCAGGTCGGCCACCAGGCCCACGGCGGTTTCCACCGCCGTCTTTTCCCGGTTGTCGGCACTGGCGATCAGCGCATGGACCGCATCAATGGCGGCCCGCAGGCCAGAGGTCAGGTCGACCAAAGCCTGGGGCGTATTATCCTTGTCACGCTGGGCATCCAGTTCCGCCGTCAGCGCCCTCAGGTCTTCCACCATGCGTTCCTGTTGGCTGACAGCGCGGGTCAGGCCGGTGGCGGCCTGATGCGCCTCGGCCGACAGGGCGCGGGTTTCGGCGCGCAGATCGCCCGCCACGTCGCGCAGACGGGCGGTGGCATCGTCCACCCCGCCGGTCAGGCTCTGGGCCAGCCGCTGCGCCGTCTCCCCGATCTCCCCCACGCGGCCGGCAATCTGGGTGGCGCTGCCACGCAGGCGGGTCAGCAGGTCGGCAATGGCCTCGTGCTGGCCCGGTTCCACCCGGCGGCGCTCAAACTCCATCTTCAGATCGTCGCTGGTCTTGCGCAGTCCCTCCACGGCGCGGGCCATGGCATCGGCCCGATCGCCGATATCGCCCATCATATCGCCGAAGCGGTTGCGGATATCGGTGAACTCGTCGGCCAGCGGTTCCATCTTACGCTCGGCAATCTCCGCCGACAGTTGCAGCGTGGTACGCGCCTCCTGCATCGATTCCAGGGCGCTGTCCAGCCGGGCACCAATATCGGCGGACCGGTCATCCAGCAGGTCGGCGGCGCGGGTCATTTGCATCCCGGCATCTTCCAGCCGGGCGCTGGCCTGGCTGGTGGCATCATCCAGTCGCAGGGTGGCGCTGCCCAAGGCGGCCACCATGGCCTTTTCGCCATCCTCCATGGCCTCGGCCGCGCGCAGCAGGCGGCTGCCCGTCTGGTCAGCGGTATTGGCCAGCAGATCGCCAGAGGCGCGCAGGATCTTCACCGCTGACAGCAGGCTGGCCTGGGTTTCCGCCATGGTCAGCGACAGGGCATGGGCGGCTTCGCGCGCTTCCCCGCTGGCATGGCGCATGTCGCCATCAGTGAAGGACAGGGTGTCCAGCGTCTGGCTCACCGCCTCTTCCGTCCGGCTCAAGGTGGCGGCCAGGGCATCGGCATGGTTGCGCATCGCCTCGATCACCGCATCCAGCCCGCCGCCGCCGGCATCGGCGTCAAACGCCTTCACCTGGGCCACGGCATGGGCCAGAATCTCCGTCGCCTGCCGGATTTCGCGGTTGCTCTCGCTCACCGTGCGCACGGCGGCGGCGCAAAGCTGGTTCACCTGGCCCAGCGTATCGGTCAATTGATGCTTGGTATCGCCGACGATGCGGCCGACATCCTGGCCCAGCACAGCCAGGGTACCGCCGGCCCCACGCAGCCGCGCCGTCAGCGCCTCGAACAGGTCCGCATATTCCCCCTCGAATTTCAGGCGCAGGCGGCCATCTTCCGTCGCCACGGAGATATCGGGGATTTCCTGCGCCTGTTTGCGGAACCCATCCAGCGCGCGGGCCAACTGGCCAAACTCATCCCCCCGCTCCTGCCCCCAGATGGGGGATCGCCAGTCGCCGCGCGCCACCTGATCCACCGCATTGGTCAGGTCGCGCAGGGGGCGTTGCACCCGCACCGCCAGCAGGATCAGGAAGGCCACCAGCACGCCCACCAGGGCCAGCACCGCCGCCACGCCCAGCCACAGGCCGCGCTGTGCCGTTTCGCCCAGCCGGGTCAGTTCCAGCGTCTGCAACCCGCGCCCGCGCGCCTCGATCCGGTCGGACAGGGCGGCATAGCGGGTGGTCAGGATCAGGGGTGTGGTCTGGCCCAGGGCGGTCGGGCCGCCATTGGCGGCATCCAGGCTGCGCCGGGCACTTTCCACCAGCCGCTTCAAGTCCGCCGCCAGTTCCAGTTCCTGCGGGGTCAGCCGCTTGCCCTGCAACCCGCGCAGGGCCTGATCGGCCGCTTCCAGGCTGGCCCGCATATCGGTGCGGGCATCGGCATTGCCGGTTTCAGCAAACTGCGCCAGGGCACCCAGATAGCCGCCATAGCCCATGCGCGCCTGGAAATCGGCCAGCAGCCGGTTCTTGGCCAACGCGTCGCCCGGCGCTTCCAGGGCCGCCGCATCGACAGAAAACTGCGCCAGCTCATACACGGCCCCGGCGGTCAGCCCGCCAACCAGCAGCACGGCACCCAGCGAGATAGCGGTCGCGGTGCCGCGCAGCGACGATTGCCGCGATCCCCTGCCCCGCTCCATCATACCGACCCCCGTGCCCCGGATATTGCGTTGATGGCGCAGAGACTAACCAATTCTTGTGGCGGGTTCATCCTTTCTTGTGAACAGGTTTGAAACAGACCAGTCTGCCGAGAGTTTGACCCTTGGCAGACTAGAGGCTGGCGACCGCCAGCCCGCCGCTCGTGCGGCGTGAGCCAAGCCGCCGGATGGCGGCGCCCGGCGCGTGAGGGAAAACGAAACCACCCTTGGTCGGTCACGAGCAAGGGAGGTTGGTGTCAGGCGGCGGCAAAGGCCGCCCAGGCCGGGGCACGGACCGTCAGCGACGCCTCACCACAGGTCAACGGGGCCCCTTCACGGATGGCTTCCAGCCGCAGCAGGGCCAGTGCCAGATCGTCCCGGCCGCTGCGAATCTCTCCCACCTCCTGCCCATCGCGCAGGATCGGGCTGCCCGGTTCGGGCAATGGGCCGGTGACCGCCACCGGCACCAGCCGCTTTTTCACCAGCCCGCGATATTTGGTGCGCGCGGTCAGTTCCTGGCCGACATAGCAGCCCTTGTCCCAGGCGACGCCATGCAGCTCATCGAATCCGTTTTCCAGCAGGATGGATTTTTCCACCAGCAGATCGCGGCTGCCATCGGGCAGGCCCAGGGCAATACGGGCGCGGTCCCAATCGGCAAAATCACCTGTTGCCAGGGTGCCGATGGGCAGCAGCAGGCGGCTGCCCATCTCCGCATGGCGGGGATCGGCAAAGGCGATTCCCGCCACCTCTGCCGCATCACCCGGCCCCAGCCGGGCGAACAATGCCAGTTCGGCCGACAGGTCCGTCAGTTCCACCTTGGACCGCAGCTTGAACATTTTCAGCCGGCGCAGCAGATCATCCTTGCGCGCCGCCTCGCAATCCAGCAGCAACCGGTCGCCCGCATCGATGATGAAAAATTCATGCAGGAACTTGCCCTGCGCCGTCAGCAGGGCGGCCCAGATGGCGCGGCCGGGGACCAGCTTGCTGACATCATTGCTGACCAGCCCCTGCAGGAAAGCGATGCGATCATCGCCACCGACGGCGATGACAGTACGGGCGGGCAAGGCGATCAAGGGGGCGGTGCTGGACATGGGCGGCAAACCGGCAGCGGTTGGAACGGATAATGGTTGCCAAAGCATATAGTCATGCCACCCCCCTCCCGCCTAGGGCGGATTCACCCTGGAGCCCCCCTGCGTTCGACCAAACACAGGGGGGCTCCAGGGGCGACAAGATGCGCCATGCTTGGTTTCGGCCCCTGGCGCGTTTATGAAGGCGACGTGGCCCTGGTGCCTTGCGGGCCGCATCACATTCCTTCCCGTCAAAGGCGATGCGGAACAGACCATGACGCAGCATCCAGGCGCGCCCCAGCCGGCCGCCGCGTTCGGCCCCTTCGGGCTTCTTATCCTGTTTGTCAGTGTGCTGATGCTGGGGCTGCTGCTGCCCTTGGCAGCCCTGGGGGCGGCCCCCGGCTATCTGATCCTGGCCTTTATCGGCGGGGGCATCTGGCTCTGGCGGGAACACCGCCTGCCGCCCCTGCCCTGGGCGGTGCTGTTACCGCTGCTGGCGTTCATCCTTTATGGCCGAGTCAGTGTGTCCTGGTCGCTGGCGCCCAAGGATGCGCGCGATCTGTCGGTGACGTTCCTTTATGAATTTCTCCCCGGATTTCTGCTGTTTCCGGCACTGGCCATGCTGCCGGCGGAAACGGCACGGCGGATCGCCCGCTGGCTGATCCCGGCAGCGCTGGTGGGCATTGCCCTGCTGGCCATTGAAATCCTGTTTGATCAGCCGATCCAGCGCCTGTTCAGCGAACCCAAGCTGCCGGTCGATCTGGTGCGGCCGGTCAACCGGTCGGCCCTGCTGATCGCCTTCATGGCCGGGCCGATGGCGTTGATGCTGTGGCGGCTGGGCAAGGGCTGGCTGGGGCTGGCCTGGATGGCGGGGGTGCTGCTGCTGGTCGGTGTCAGCACCAGCCAGTCGGCCGCCGCCGCCCTGCTGGCCATGATCCCGCTGATCCTGCTGGCCTGGCGCTTCCCGCGTCTGGTGGCGGGGCTGACGGGGCTGGCCATCGTCGCCGGGCTGATCTTCTGCGCCCCCATCGCGCAATGGATGTTTGATGCCGGGCTGGCCCATGCCCATTGGATGCCGGACAGTTTCCAGCATCGCATCATGATCTGGAACTTCGCCGCCGAGCATCTGCCGCAGCGGCCCTGGCAGGGGTTCGGGCTGGACAGTTCGCGTGCCATCCCCGGCGGCAATGATGGTTTCATTGGCACCGAGGGCTGGCGGAAACTGCCACTGCACCCGCATAATTTCTTCATGCAGGTGCGGCTGGAACTGGGCTGGATCGGTGCGGCGCTGACCGGCTGGCTGATGCTGTCGGTGCTGCCGCTGCTGGTGCGGTTGCGCAGCGCCGATACCCGCGCCGTGGCGCTGTCGCTTTATGCAAGCTGCATCTTTGCCCAGTGCTTCGCCTATGGGGCGTGGCAGACCTGGGCGATCTGCGGGATGCTGTTTGGGTTCTTCCTGATCATGCTGGCCGACCGGATGCCACCACGCACAGCGTGACGCCCGATCAATCCACGCCGAAGCGGCGGGTCAGGCAATCCGCCCCCGCCGCTTTCAGCCTGGTGCAGAAAGACGCGGCACCCGCTTTGTCGAAGCCGCCCAGCAAGACGCGGGTATAGCGGCCCTTGCCAGCCACGTCCGCTTCCCGCAGCAGGGGCGTGCGGCCGGCCAGCAGGTCGGCATGGCGCTTGGTCAGACCGGCCCAATGCTTTTCCGCCTCCCCCCGGCTGGGCAGGGAGCCCACCTGCACCGCCCAATCCTGGCCGGCGGCGGCTGGCGGGGGCAATGGCGCGGGGCTGGCCGCCACCTCCACGGCTGGCGGTGGCGGCGGCGGGGCCTCCACGGCGTGAGGGGCCTCTGTTGCTGCCGGCTCCGGCGGTTTTGGCGGTGGCGGCACTTCCCGGGCCAGGGGGGCGGTGCTCTTGGGTGGTTTGGGCATCTGGCCGGATGCCAGCATGGCATTGGCGGCAGAGGCCTGCTCCGGCGTGGCCTCTGCCGCGATTTCGGCCGCCAGCTTCACGGCAGCCACCAGATTCTTCCCCGCCGCCCGCCGCGCCCAGTAAAGCGCGCTGACAATATCCTTTTCCGTGCCCAGGCCGAAACAAAGCAGGGTGGCCAGATTATTCTGCGCGTGCATATCGTCGGCCTCCGCCGCCGGACGCAGCCAGCGCAGGGCCTGTTCATAATCGGCGGGCACATCCTGGCCATAGGCATAGATAGCACCCAAGGCGCTCATCGCCGCCACATGCCCGCCCTCGGCCGCGCGGCGCATCAGTTTCAGGGCCGCCTTGGCATCCTTGGGCGCGCCGCGTCCCTGCAACTGCATTTCGCCGGCCAGATAAAGGGCGGTCAGGTCACCCTTGTCGCCAGCTTTGACGAATTCCTTGAAGGCCTGATCATATTTGCCAGCGGCAAAGGCCGCCCGACCCTGCGCCATGTCGGCATGGGCGGTGGGAACGGCTGCCAGGGCCAGGATCAGCAGCAGGGGGGCAAGCGGTCGAAGCATAGGCACCAAAGCGAGATGGGGGATGTTCTGTATTACCCCACATGGCGATGCTTGACGATGGCGGATAAACGGGCTTCAACGGACACAGAGATTTCATATCCGTTATCAGAGATTGCCCGCATGGCCACGCCCAAGAAAAACCCGCTGAACCTGAATGCTTTGCAGTTGAAGACCCTGACCCTGTTCCAGGCCCTGGCGGAGTTTGAGGATATTGCCCGCCCCATCGGCGATGGCGCGATTGAGGTGCTGGAACTGCCCTTCACCGCCCATGGCAATCATTTCCATCTCGGCCCCTGGCTGGTCTTCGCCCAGGATGCCACCGGCCTGCGCAACCCGGCCCCCTGGGCCGTGCTGGAGCGCAAGGGCCTGATCGTCGGCAGCTTCCCCGTCAGCGTGGTGGTGACCCGCGCCGGGCTGGATTATGAAACCGGGATGCGCCGCCAGATCCTGCAAGGGTCGGATCACTAAATGTCCGTCCAGAAAATCCTGTTTCTTTTCAGGATTTTACGTTTTTAACACCGTCATTCCCGCGAAGGCGGGAATCCATACGACAGCGCGGATTTTGGATTCCCGCCTTCGCGGGAATGACGGTTAAGGGATTGGAAGCGTAGAGATTTTGTCGGACGCCCCCTGACCAACCTCGGCATCAGCCCGGTTCTGCTGGTCAATGCTCAACCGCGCTCTCCCCTTCGATGGGATGCACGTGAAGGCCGCCCCCCTCTCCGGGGGGCGGCCTTCTGGCCTTTTTAGGCTTCGCTGGCGCGCTTTTCGCCTTCGATGGCGGCTTGCGCCGCCGCCAGACGGGCAATCGGCACGCGGTAGGGGGAGCAGGAGACGTAATCCAGCCCCACCTTCTCACAGAAGTAAATCGACGACGGGTCGCCACCATGCTCCCCGCAGATGCCGAGCTTGATGTCGCCGCGCGTCTTGCGGCCCCGTTCGGCGGCGATCTGCACCAGTTCACCCACGCCTTCGGTATCCAGGGTCACGAACGGGTCGTGTTCCAGAATGCCGGCGCGCTGGTAATCCGGCAGGAAGGCGCCGGCATCGTCACGGCTGATGCCAAACGTGGTCTGGGTCAGGTCGTTGGTGCCAAAGCTGAAGAACTGCGCCGTTTCCGCAATCTTGCCCGCCTGCAAGGCGGCACGCGGCAGTTCGATCATGGTGCCGACCAGATAATCGATCTTGTGGCTGGCAGCGGCGATCACTTCGCCTGCCACGCGATCAATCACCCCCTTCAGGATGTCCAGTTCCTTCTTGGTGCCGACCAGCGGGATCATGATTTCCGGGATCACCGTCTCACCCGTTTCCTTGAACACGGCCACCGCCGCTTCAAAGATCGAGCGGGCCTGCATCTCGTAAATCTCCGGGAAGGAGATGCCGAGACGGCAGCCGCGATGACCCAGCATCGGGTTGG
Organism: Niveispirillum sp. BGYR6; assembly: GCF_027568365.1. Classification (NCBI taxonomy): domain Bacteria; kingdom Pseudomonadati; phylum Pseudomonadota; class Alphaproteobacteria; order Rhodospirillales; family Azospirillaceae; genus Niveispirillum; species Niveispirillum sp. BGYR6. The sequence goes on from NZ_JANLNL010000002.1 coordinate 868,059, forward strand.
CTTCATGCAACTGAAGCGCCCGGTGCTGCACCTTCTGAATGTCGGTGCCGGCGGCCTTGGCCACCTCGGCCATTTCGGCTTCGCTGTTGGGCAGGAATTCGTGCAGCGGCGGGTCCAGCAGGCGGATCGTGACGGGCAGGCCCTTCATGATCTTGAACAGCTCAACGAAATCCTGACGCTGCATCGGGGCGATCTTGGCGAGCGCAGCGCGGCGCCCCGCCTCGCTGTCGGCCAGGATCATTTCACGCACGGCGATGATGCGATCCGTATCGAAGAACATATGCTCGGTCCGGCACAGGCCGATACCTTCGGCGCCGAACTTGCGGGCGGTGCGGGCATCCAGCGGGGTTTCCGCATTGGTGCGCACCTTCATGCGGCGATGCGCATCGGCCCAGCCCATCAGTTCAGCGAAATCGCCGGACAGTTCGGGCTGAATGGTCGGCACCTCGCCCAGCATCACCTCGCCGGTTGAGCCGTCGATGGTGATGATGTCGCCGGCCTTCACCTCCACATCGCGCACCAGCATGATGCCGCGCTTGTAATCCACGCGCAGTTCACCGGCACCGGCCACGCAGGACCGGCCCATGCCGCGCGCCACCACGGCGGCATGGCTGGTCATGCCGCCACGGGTGGTGAGAATGCCCTTGGCCGCGTGCATCCCGTGAATATCTTCCGGGCTGGTTTCCACGCGGCAGAGGATGACGCTTTCGCCCAGGCCCGCCTGCTTTTCTGCCTCTTCCGCGGTGAAGACGACCTTGCCGGATGCAGCACCAGGGCTGGCCGGCAAGCCCTTGGCGATGATCTTCTTGACGGCCTTGGGGTCCAGCGTCGGGTGCAGCAACTGGTCGAGCGACTTCGGCTCAATCCGCAGGATGCCTTCCTTCTGGCTGACCAACCCTTCACGCACCATGTCCACGGCGATCTTCAGCGCCGCCGGGGCCGTGCGCTTGCCGGACCGGGTCTGCAGCATATAGAGCTTGGATTGCTGCACCGTGAATTCGATATCCTGCATGTCACGGTAATGCCGCTCCAGCTTCAAACGCACCGCGTTCAACTGCTGGAACACTTCCGGCATACTTTCTTCCATGGCCGGCAGGGTGGAGCCATTGGCGATCTTGCCGGCAATGGTCAGATGCTGCGGCGTGCGGATGCCGGCCACCACATCTTCGCCCTGGGCGTTGATGAGATATTCGCCATAAAACGCATTCTCGCCCGTCGACGGGTTGCGGGTGAAGGCCACGCCGGTGGCGCAATCCTCGCCCATATTGCCGAACACCATGGCCTGCACATTCACCGCCGTGCCCCATTCGGCCGGGATGTCATGCAGCTTGCGATAGGTGATGGCGCGCTGGTTCATCCAGCTATCGAACACGGCACCGATGGCACCCCAGAGCTGTTCCTGCGGATCCTGCGGGAAGGGCTTGCCCAGCTCCTCCTCCACCACGCGCTTGTACCCGGTGATGACCTGCTGCCAGTCTTCGGCCGTCAGTTCGGTATCCAGGTTCAGGCCGGCATCGCGCTTATGGTCTTCCAGCACTTCTTCAAAGTGGTGGTGATCCACATCCAGCACGACATTGCCGAACATCTGGATGAAACGGCGATAGCTGTCATAGGCGAAGCGGGCATCGCCGGAACGCCGGGCCAGGCCGGCGACGGTGATGTCATTCAGGCCCAGGTTCAGCACCGTATCCATCATGCCCGGCATCGAGGCGCGGGCACCGGAGCGCACGGACACCAGCAGCGGGTTTTCGGCATCGCCGAATGTGGCCCCGACAATGGTTTCCACCGCGGCCAGCGCACCGGCAACGGACGCGGCCAGTTCTGGCGGATACTGGCGGCCATTGGCGTAGAAATAGGTGCAGACCTCCGTCGTGATCGTAAAGCCGGGAGGTACGGGCAGGCCGAGATTGCTCATCTCCGCCAGATTGGCGCCCTTGCCGCCGAGAAGATTCTTCATCTCCGCGCGGCCCTCGGCCTTGCCTTCACCGAAGCTGTAGACCCACTTCGTCATGGTCTTGGTCCCGTCGATTGTTCAATGGTTGGGATGTAGGACTGGGGGTGTTGGACGCTACGCAACACTGTGCAACGGATTTGGGGGTGAGGTTGCACAGGGGAAATCCGGCTTTTGGCTGCCGGCATGGGGGTGCCTGCCCGCGTTGGGGGCGGGGGGAACGTGGTAAACAGTTGAGAAAACCGTCGCCAAAATATCAAACCGTCACCCATGCTGCGGCCGGGGTCCAGGGGCCACAAGCGCATTGCTCTACGAACCTGGACCCCGGCCTTCGCCGGGGTGACGGTAGTGTGGGGAGAGATGTAGGTGAGAAAGGGGGATGGGTGTTGGGTGGGCGTAACTGTTTGTACGCGAATCCCCTCAGCAGCCTTATGTAACGCTGCCAACCCCACTAGCTTTTTACCGCAATGCGGTACGAATAGCGTAATTCCACTAGCTCCCCCGCCGTGCCCCGCCCGCAACGGACGGCGGGGGGAGCGGCGGGAAGGGAGCATGGCGGGTCAGCCCTCGATCTTGGACAGGTCGGCGATCAGGCCGAGCGTACCACGAATCTGGCTCAACAGCCGCAGGCGGTTGGCGCGCAAGTCCTTGTCGTCAGCATTCACCGTCACCTTCTCGAAGAAGGCATCAACCGGGGCGCGGACGGCGGCGAAGGCGGCCATGGCACCGGTGAAATCCTCCGCTTCGATCAGCGGAGCGGCGTGCTTGTGGGCGGTGACCAGCGCATCGGCCAGGGCCTTTTCCTCATCCTGCGCCAGCAGGCTGGCATCAACGGCGGCATCATAGGCGATGCCGTCCTTCTTTTCCTCAATCCGCAGGATGTTGCTGGCGCGCTTATAGGCGGCCAGCAGGTTGGCCCCGTCATCGGTGGCAACAAAGCCGGCCAGCGCATCGACCCGGGCCAGCAGTCGGACGAGATCGTCTTCACCACCCAAGGCCAGCACGGCGTCAATCAGGTCGTGACGAACGCCCTTTTCCTTCAGGGAGACCTTCAGGCGGTCGAAGAAGAAGGAGAGGAGATCGTTGATAATCGTCTTCGCTGTATTTACTTCGCGAATCTCATCTTCTTTCATCCCAGACCACAGGGAAGACGACAGTGAGATGAGTATCTTCTTGTAATAGTCATAATCGATGCCGCTAACATTTTCTGGTCTAACAATGGCAGAAAAAGTCAACGGAAGCCGAAGATTAATGCGCAGATTGTTTTCGACAATGAGCCGGATAACACCCAATGCCGCTCGACGTAATGCAAACGGATCGCGTGAACCCGTCGGCTTTTCATCTATGCGGAAGAACTGGACCAGCGTATCAATCTTCTCGGCCAGTGCTACGACCACGGACACTTTGTCTGTCGGCACGCGGTCAGACGGCCCCAGCGGCTTGTAATGGTCGGCAATGGCCTCGGCCACTGGGGCGGGCAGGCCCTCGTGATAGGCCACGTAGCGGCCCATGATGCCCTGGACTTCCGGGAACTCGCCCACCACGCCGGTGGTCAGGTCGGCCTTGGACAGGCGGGCGGCCAATCGCACCTGCTGAATAGTCTCTGCATCATAATCCAGAGATTTAGCAGTCTCTACAGCGAGCGCCTCAATCCGCTCCACCCGCTGGTGCAGCGTGCCAATTTCTTTGTGAAAGGTGATGTCCTTCAGGCCCGGCAAGCGGTCCTCCAGCTTCACCTTCAAATCCTGGTCCCAGAAGAATTTCGCATCCGACAGGCGGGCGCGCAGCACGCGCTCGTTCCCCGCCACCACGGCCTTGCCGCCATCGGCGGTGGTGCGGTTGGCGACCACCACGAAGCGCGGGGCCAGCTTGCCGTCAGCCGTTTCCAGCGCGAAATAACGCTGGTGCGTGCGCATGGAGGTGGTCAGCACCTCCGCCGGCACGTCCATGAACTTGTTGTCGATGGCACCGGTCAGCACCACCGGATATTCCACCAGCCCCGCCACCTCTTCCAGCAGACCCGGATCATCCTTCAGGCGGAAACCCTCGGCCAAAGCTGCCTTCTGCGCGCCGTCCAGGATCAGGCGCTTGCGCTCCTCCCGGTCCAGCACCACATGGGCGGCCGCCAGCTTGGCCTGATAGTCGGCGAAACCGGTGACAGTGATCTCACCCGGCGACAGGAAACGGTGGCCCTGGGTGGCACTGCCATAGGCAATGGTTTTGCCGCCCAGATCCAGCGCACCCGGCACCACCGCCCCATCGAACAAAGCGATGATGGAATGCAGCGGGCGGACCCAGCGGAATTCATTGGCGCCCCAGCGCATCGATTTCGGCCAGGGCAGTTCGCGGATGGCGGCATCGATGATGGCGGGCAGGACTGCGACCGTGGCGCCGCCCTTCTTCTCGATCACCGCGAAATAGAACACACCCTTGCCGGTGTCGCGCTGTTCGGCCTGATCAATGCTGGCCAGGCCGGTGGATTTCAGGAAGCCAGCCAGGGCCTGTTCGGGCGACCCGACGCGCGGGCCCTTCTTTTCCTCCCGCACATCGGCCTGGGCCGTGGGCACACCATCGACCACCAGGGTCAGGCGGCGCGGGGTGGAATGGGCCGCTGCCTTGGTAAAGGCAATGCCGGCAGCGGCCAGCTTGTCCGTCACCAGACGCTTGAAGTCATCCGCCGCCCGCACTTGCATCCGGGCCGGGATTTCTTCCATGAACAGTTCGATCAGCAGTTCGGCCATGATTTCTTCAGTTCAAAAACGTCTGGTGAAAATTCGTTACGGTCGCGGAACAAGGCCCCTCAGGCGGCCTTGCCCTTACGATAGCCATCGGCAATCCAAGCATTGCAGCAGGCCTTTGCCAGCTCGCGCACACGCAGGATGTAGCTCTGTCGTTCCACTACCGAAATGACGCCGCGCGCATCCAGCAGATTGAACAGGTGGCTGGCCTTGATGCACTGGTCATAGGCGGGCAGCGCCAGATTATGCGACAGCAGCCGGGCGCATTCCTTCTCCGCGTTCTGGAAATGCTGCAACAGCATGTCCGTATCGGCGAATTCGAAATTATGGGCGGAATATTCCTGCTCGGCGCGGTGGAACACCTCGCCATATTTCACCGCCGGCACATCGCCCACCGGATCGTTGAACTGCAGGTCATAGACGTTTTCCACGCCCTGGATATACATGGCCAGACGTTCCAGCCCATAGGTCAGTTCGGACGCGATGGGGGCGCATTCAATGCCGCCAACCTGTTGGAAATAGGTGAACTGCGTCACCTCCATCCCATCGCACCAGACCTCCCAGCCCAGGCCCCAGGCGCCGAGCGTCGGGCTTTCCCAGTCATCTTCCACGAAACGGATATCGTGCAGTTCCGGGTCGACGCCCAGCGCCACCAGGGACTGCAGGTACAGATCCTGGATATTGGCCGGCGACGGCTTCATGATCACCTGGAACTGGTAATAATGCTGCAGCCGGTTGGGGTTTTCGCCATAGCGCCCATCCTTGGGACGGCGGGACGGCTGCACATAGGCGGCGTTCCAGGCGTCCGGCCCCAGCGCGCGCAGCGTGGTGGCCGGGTGGAACGTTCCCGCCCCCACTTCCATGTCATAGGGCTGCAGAATGGTACAGCCTTGCGCTGCCCAAAAATTCTGCAAGGTCAGAATGACACCCTGGAAGGAGAGGGGCTTCTTGCCCGATGCGTTGGCCGCCATAGTTCCTGGATTTCTACACTTACGTTGCGGTGCGCCACCTTAGTCGGCCGTCCCGGCCAAATCAAGGCGGGCCGCCGGTTATTATCTGTGCGGGGAATGCAGGGCTCAGCAGCATTTTGTTGCGCGTGCGAGCCGACGGCCCTGCCCTGCCCCGTCAAGCCTGGGGACAGCCAGGGGTGCCGCATTTGCGGGCATTGGCGGGGATATAGACGCCGCAGCCGGGGCATTTCACCATATCTTCGGTCTCCATCACCGGTTCCTTGCCCCGGCCAGGGCGTGGCGGCGGCTGGGGCGGCCGGTTGCCATTATTGCGGCGCAGGGCCTCCTGCCTTTGGCGTTGCAGCTTGCCCACCAGGCGGAAGCCGAACCAGACAATGGCAAGAATGCCGATCAGGGTGATGAGCTTGGAAATCGACAGCATGGTGGCCCAGGATTGACGCGAGGCAGGGGCGGCACGCAAGCGCCAAATCGCCCCACCCGGCACTTATACCCACTTGTCTTGATCAGAACCTCTCGGTTCTGATCAAGACCCTCAATCGCCGGCGCCAACATCCGTTGGCTTGGCTTGCGCGGGCACGAGCCCGCGGGCGCTCAATGCGCCAACCGGGTTACGATTGAGTGAAACTCAATCGTAACCCGGTACTGATTATTAAAGCCCGAAGCGGGCATAGATGGAACGCTGTTCGGCCGCATCGATCAGCCCATCGGCCAGATCGGCCGAGAGTGCCCGGCTGTCCAACCCGATGAAACGGCCCAGCCCCGGCCGGCGCGTGGGGTTGACCACATGAATGCGCACCTTTTCCCCGAACCGTTCGCGCAGGGTGGAGCGCATATCGCCCAGCCGGTCCACCAGCCCCAGTTCCTTAGCCCGCGCACCCGACCAGAAGGCGCCGCTGAACAAAGCTGCCGTATCCTGCCCCTCCAGCCGCGCGCCACGGCGGGCGCGCACCCATTGGCGGAAGCCGTCATGCACCTCTTCCTGCAAGCCTTTCAGATGGGCCACATCCTCCGGCTTTTCCGGCTGGAACGGGTCCAGCATGGATTTGGAGGTGCCCGACGTATAGACCCGCCGTTCCACCCCCAGCTTGGCAATGGCGTGCTGAAAGCCAAAGCCGGCGGAGATGACGCCGATCGACCCGACGATGGAGGCGGGATCGGCCACAATCTCATCCGCCGCGCAGGCCAGCCAATAACCGCCGGATGCCGCCACATCCTCCACAAAGGCCAGTACGGGCACGGATTTTTCTGCCGACAATTGACGGATTCGCCCAGCGATCAGGGCCGATTGCACCGGCGACCCGCCCGGCGAATTGATGATCAGCGCCACGGCGGAGACATCCGGCAGGGCAAAGGCGCGCTCAATCGGCTCTGCCAGCGTCTCCAACGACAGGCCCCGGCGCCCCACCGCTGAGGCGGCAATGACGCCCGACAGGCGGATGGCGGAAACGATGGGCGGCAGGTCGGCCCCGGCGAACTTGGCGATGCGGCGGAACAGCATGGGGGTACAAGGGCCTTTCACGGAGGAAGCTGCCTTATAGATGGGGGCAACCGGTCGATTACGGAAGGGGCAAAGTCGGACACGGTGGGGTAGAGCCGATCAGGGAGAGACTCTATACAAAAGTGCAGTGAAGGTTGTTTGACGAGAAGATGTATTGAGCGCACCTTATACCAAATGGTTATCGATCACTTACACGCGCCCTTTGCTACAGCTTGGTGCCGGCTGGCCGCGAGTCTGCTGGTTTCCCTGATGTTTTGGCCCACGGCGTTGGCAGCGACACCCCCCAGCAGCGTCACCGTGATGAGTGTGGAGGCCATGCCGCTTTCCAGCAGCAACCCGGACCGGCCGGGATTGACGCTGGAAATCACACAAGAGGCCGCCCGCCGCGCCGGGATCACCCCGCAATTCGCGTTCATCCCCTGGCGCCGGGCACAGGAACAGGTGGCCACCGGCCGCGACCTGCTGATCACCCCGCTGGCCCGCACGCCGGAGCGGGAAGATCGTTATCGCTGGATCACCCCGCTCTACCGGGTGGAGCGCACGCTGGCCACCTTGGACAGGCCGGTGGACAGTCTGGCCGATGCCCTGGCGGAAAGGCGGGTCATTCTGGTGGGGGCCGGCACAGCACAGGAACAGTTGCTGCGCAGCGCCGGCTATCCGCCCGAGCTGATTCTGTCGGTCAAGGTGGGTGAACGGGAGATCGACCTGCTGGTCAGCGGCCGGGCCCAGGCCTGGCTGAACAGCTCCCCCGAAACCATCTGGCGCTGGCAACAGGCCAAGCGGCCGGAACCGCTGCTGCTGGGCCGGCCGATCCAGAGTGATGATGTCTATCTGGCCTGTTCACGCGATTGCAGCGGGGCGCTGATCGAGTCCTTCAGCCGGGCCATCGGTGAGATGCGCGCCGACGGCAGCATGGACAGGCTGCTGTTGCGCTATGAGGGTGGCTATTAACCGGCCGCGATTGGCTGTTGCGGCGACAAAGTGGCAATAAGGCGACAAAATAAAATATCACTTAATTGTTCTCTGTATGTATTTTCCGTAATATGCCAAAAAAGCACTTGGCACGGTCTTTGCTACAGTAGGTTCATCGAAACAAACCCGATGGAGCCGACAATGACCAACCTGACCGAAACCGCCGCCACGATCGCCCATGATGCCAGCGAGGGCCTGTTGACCGGCCTGCTGGCCTCCCTGCCCACCAGCCTGGAGCTGGTGGAAGCCGTGGCCCTGCTGAGCACCGCCGCCCTGGTGACCTTCGGCATCAACTTCCTGCTCTGATCCCCCTCTTCGCCGACAGCCCCCCTTACAGACGGAACCAGAATCATGACCGACCAGACGATCAACCACGAAGAACCCGGCCTATTTGACAGCCTGCACCATGCCGCCCCGACGCTGGGCGAACTGGTGGAAATGGTCGGCCTGCTGGGCACCGCCGCCACCTTGACCCTGCTGCTGAACCTGATGCTGTGATTGCCGCGCCATTGGCGCAACCTGTCAAGCCCGCCCGCCTGGGGCGGCCCCGTCGGTGGCCGGCAGAACCGGAACCGACGCCGGACAGGGGGAATGGCCTTGCGTCCAGCCGCCGCACCCCCTCTCTTCGTATATATTGCCAGAATCGGCATCTTCTGTTGTAATCGTATCACCTGAAACGATTACTGCTGTTCCCCAGTTTTACAAACCAATCCCCTTTCCCGTGCTGGCAGCCGCCGGCGGGCATGGTGATGGTGTGCGCCCCTGGTTGCCGGGGCGCGCCGGCCCGACAGCCCAGGCCGGCATCAGGTCGCTTCCCACCTGTCGCAGAATAAATCAGCCAAGGAGGAACCCATGACCGTCAAGCCTGCCACCACGGATGAAGAGCCCGGCCTGTTCGCCAGCTTCATGCAGCTGATGCCCACCCCCACCGACCGCGCCGAAGCGCTGGTGATGCTGGCCATCGCCGCCGCCCTGACCACCTGCATCAGCCTGGTGATGCTGTAAAATCCACTTCAAGCCTCAGAACACCACGGACGCTTCAGCCACAGGGATGGCGCGGCTGCGGCCAAAGATCGGCAGTTCCCGCGGGATGCGGATGGTCGCCACCGTTCCGCATCCCGGTTCACTGTGCAGATGGATGCTTCCGCCCAATCGTTGGGTCACCTGATTATAGGCGACATGCAGGCCGAGCCCCATATGGCCGGCGGCCCGGTTGGTGGTGAAGAACGGATCGAAGACATGGGCCAGCACTTCCGCCGCCATGCCTTCCCCCTCATCCGCCACGGTGATTTCCACCTTGTCATTGCCGGTCTGGCGCGCCTGGACCCGGATGGGGCCGGCGCGATCCGGGCCATAGGCATGATCAGCCACATTGGCCAACAGGTTGGTGATGGTCTGTGCCAGGGCGCCGGGATAGGTATCCATCTGGATCAGGTCGATATCCAGGCTGATCTGGCTGCCGCTGCCAGTCAGCTTGGCCTTCATCAGATTGGCGATTTCGCGCAAGTAATCCCCCAGATCAAAGACGCGGCGGTCATCGCTGCCGCGATCAACCGCGACCTCCTTGAAGCTGCGGATCATGTCAGAGGCGCGCACGACATTGCGCTGGGCCAGCGATGACAGTTCCAGCCCGGTCTGCAGATGTTCGGTCAGGCTAGAGCGGGTAAGGCCGCCATTGCTGAGTGATTCCTGCAAGTTTTGGATATTGTCGTGCAACAGTGATATGGCGGACAGGGTGACGCCCAGTGGCGTGTTCACCTCATGCGCCACACCGGCCACCAGCTGACCCAGCGCCGCCATCTTTTCCTGCTGGACCAGCCGGTGCAGCGCCTCCCGCAGATCGCCGACCGCCCGTTCCAGCTGGTCATAGGTCTCCGCATTGGACAGGGCGATGGCGCTGTAGGCGCAAAGCGTGCTGAAAATCCGCCGTTCCCGCTGGCCATAAGCGTCCGTCTGGTCGCTTTGCACTGAAATGACGCCCAGCACCCGGTCCCCAATGGTCAAGGGCCGCACCAGCACCGTATGCATCGCCCGGGTGCCCGGTACCTGGGTCGGCGGCCGGCCATCCTGGCTCCGCGACAGCACCTCCCGGTTTTCCCGCGCACAAAGCGCCACCAGACTGTCGGCCGAAAGCGCCACCTGACGGGGGCCCAGCCGCTGGCCATCCTCCACCCGATAGCGGACATCGACAATCTGCCGATCCTCATCCACCAGCCCGATGGAGAGAAAATCCGCCGGCATCAATTCCTTGATATGGCCATAGATCGTCTGGAAGACGCCTTCATAATCCAGCTTGGCGGTGATTTCCTGCCCGACCTGCCCCAACCGCTCCAGAATCTGGTTGGCCTCATCCAGGGCCGTGGCGCGGGCCGCCTCCGACCGGGCCAATTCCCGGTGATGTTCCGCATCCGCCTTGGCGCGGGCCGTATCGAACCGGACTTGCATGGCCAGGATACGGGCGCCGTTCTGCTGGTCAAAATTGCGCTGCCAGCTGTCCCGCGCCCGGCGTTCATAGTACAGCGCCTTCTGATAATCACCAATGGCTTCGTAATCGCGGGCCAGTTCCGTCAGAATGTCGGACTGCAAAGTAAATTGCTTCAGGCTATCCGCCAGTTCCACCGCTGATTCCAGGGTTGAAATCGCCACCAATACGTTGGGTTTATGCAGGTGACGCTGGATCCTGGCCAGCACCTTGTATGACTTGATCAAATGATAAGTGTAGTTTGACTTCTCTGCCTGATCGACGGCCTGCTTGATGGCGTCAATCGCGCGATCATTGAAACCCAGCTGATGCGAGGCAAGGGCATAACCGATGAGGCCGGAGAGCCGGACATCAATCTGATTGATCAGATCGGCAACGGCCCTTGCCTTTTCAAACTGCAATACAGCCTGATCAGGCTGCCCGATTTCCAGAAAAAGCTCCCCATAGGCATTGTAAGCAATGGCGTGACGGCGGGTATTGTTCAGCCTTTCAATATAGGGTATCGCCTCTTCAAAGTAAGTCTGTGCCTTTTCATACTGCTTCAGGCTGATGGTTGTTTCCGCCATGGAAGCCAAACTTGTCCCGATCGCCATCGGCCAACGGGTTTTCTTTGCCAGCGCATAGGCTTTCTCCTTCCACTCCATCGCAGCGGGAAGGTCATAAAGATTGGCGTAGGCGGCACCGATACTCATCGATATTTGGATCGCCGTCATGGTTGCAGCATGTTGCAACGCAACATCAAGGGCGATACTTAAACATTTTATCGCAGCAGGAAAATCCCCACCTTGAAAATGAACCACACCCTGAAATGTCTTGTAATATATGGCCGCAATTTCATTGTTGTCGAAGCTGGAGTATTTAGAAACAAAAGCCGCTGAATCTACAGAATTGTTTGCCTTTTCATATTGTTTTTCCAAAATGATCCGGGCAAGGCACATGGCGCGATGGCGATCAGCGCCAGCCCCCTCATAATGGGCGGCGGATTTCTCCAGCAGATCATACACCTCTTCCATGCTGCCACGCACAAGGGACAGATCGGCCAGCCCCTGGCAGGCATCCCCCTGCCCGAGCAGATCATCGGCTTGGGCAAAAAGCTGCAGCGCGGCGTGACAATGCTGTGCCGCCAGATCAAGCTCGGCCATCAATCGGCATAGCTCTGCCTGGATCAGGAAGGCCCGCCCTTTCAGAGAAAAATAGCTGGATTCAGAGGAAAAATCCTCAATCCGTGCCGCTTCTATGAAATTTCTGGCAATTTTTAAAGCAGTATCGCTGTCACTCTGCCTGACATACCAAGCATATTGCATATCAATAGAGAGCGAATTTTCCTTTGCAGATTTTTGCTTTCGCAAATTCACCAAGAGATCTATTTTTTCTACTGCCCCGAAATATTCTATTTTATTTTCCATTTTCCAGAGCATCGTCGCGCACCCGGTCATTGATCGACGCCCAACCCAACACCCAGAAGCCGTCGAAAATCATCCTTCATGGGGTACCATGGGTTACCGGACGGTGACCCATGGTACCGCGATTATACTAACTCAAATCAATCTGATGCGTGAAGGGCTTCACCTCACAAGGATGTTTTAACGCTTTCTGAGGCATCAACCTCTTCAGACGGATCGACTTCCTCAGAAGCATCAACCTCCTCGGACGGATCGACTTCCTCAGAAGCGTCAACCTCCTCGGACGGATCGACTTCCTCAGAAGCGTCAACCTCCTCGGACGGATCGACTTCCTCAGAAGCGTCAACCTCCTCAGACGGATCGACTTCCTCAGAAGCGTCAACCTCCTCGGACGGATCGACTTCCTCAGAAGCGTCAACCTCCTCGGACGGATCGACTTCCTCAGAGGGGTCAACCTCCTCAGACGGATCGACTTCCTCAGAGGGATCAACCTCCTCAGACGGATCGACTTCCTCAGAGGGGTCAACCTCCTCGGACGGATCGACTTCCTCAGAGGGGTCAACCTCCTCAGCCGCATCGCCCTGAATGGGGCCAAGGAACTGACCAGCCGAGAGGGATGCTGACGTCGCAGCATCAACTGCCTCAGAGGGATCGACCTCTTCAGAGGCGTCAACCTCCTCGGAAGCATCGACCTCCTCAGCGGCATCGACCTCCTCGGAAGCATCGACTTCCTCAGCGGCATCAACCTCCTCGGACGGATCGACTTCCTCAGCGGCATCAACCTCCTCGGACGGATCGACTTCCTCAGCGGCATCAACCTCCTCGGACGGATCGACTTCCTCAGCGGCATCAACCTCCTCGGAAGCATCGACTTCCTCAGCGGCATCAACCTCCTCGGAAGCATCGACTTCCTCAGAAGCGTCGGCCCGAATGGTGCCAAGGGACTGGCCGGTGGGGATGGATACTGACATTGCAGCGCTGGCTTCCAGCGCGCCCGTCAGCGTATCGCCCCGCAGGCTGTTGCCATTGCTGGGGATGTCATCCGCCGCCGATGGCAGGGCGGGGGCCAGATCAACCTGCAAGGCGGCCGCATGAAGGGCCGACGCCTTGCGCTGGGCCAGGGCCTGCTTTTCGGCATCCGTCAGCCCGCCGAACAACGACACATAGGTTTTCGGTTCCTTGCGGAAGGCCTCTGCCGCCGTCGGGTTGCTGGCCAGCTGGGCCAGCACACGGTAAAGCGCCTTGGGCGTTTCCCGCAGGCGGCCGCCCAGCGGTTCGCGGTCCAGGCGCGCCACAGCCTCCAGCTCGAACGGGCCGTAATCACCCACCGGACGCCCTGCCGCGCGGGCCTTGGCCTGATCGATGGCCTTGGCCATGCCCAGCTTTTCAGCCATCACCGGGTTGACGGGCAGGAACTCCTTGGGCGGCAGGTACAGGGTGCTGACCGGGTGCACAGAGGCGCGCACCGCCGGGTCACGGTAGGCCTTCAGCGGGCGCCGGACGATCTGGCTGTCCAGACCGGGGAAGGTGGCGCCGACATAATGATAGCTCGGATGATCCTCGCCATAGAGGTCGATCAGGTGTTCGAACAGAATTTCGCGCTTGTTGCGCTTGAACCCCTTGGCGGAATAGGTGACATCGCCGAAGGAGCCGACCTGCAGCAGCACGACATGGCTGGAGGTGACCACCGGACGCCCGCGCAGCATCATGTCGGAGGCTTCCAGGATCTGGCAGCCATGGACAGACGGGTCGATGCGCAGGTCGGAGAACAGGTAATCGGTGGAGGAAATGCCGGGCAGCATTTCCGTATGATGCCCTTCCTTGCGGGCAATATTCAGCGCGCGGCGGGCGGGGGAAACAAAATAGCCGGGATGGCCATAGAAAACCGCCGCCACGCGCTTGCCCTGGCGCACCGCGCGCAGGATCACCTCAGCCATCTGCACATAGGTCACCAGGCGACGCTTGTCTTCCCCATAATGCAGGGAGAGATTATAGGCGCTGGGGTTGAGATCGCGGATGAAAGCCGCCGTCACACCATCTGGAACCGCATAGAAAACCGCGTCAGCCTCCCGGATATGGCCGATCGCTTCCTGGGTCATGTGGGCAATGGACCGGATACCGGTGCCGACCACGGTGAGGCTACCGTGGGAAAGGCCGGCGGCGAGCGGCTTCGACACGTCGATGGAATTAGGCATGTTCCTGTTTCCCCTGCGTACGATATGGCTGTGGTGTGGATGGTGCGGGCCCCTGGCGCCCTTGGCCAAAGGCGGTACGACTTTAGCGTATTCTTAACCATTTCGCATGTCGGTAAATTAGAGAGAGTGCGTTTTGCCCACAGCCTTAACAAGAATGTCGTAAAATCGCGCGGACACGGGGGGAGAGGGAAAATGGTGGCGGAAGCAGGCATCATCGGGGCCATCCTGGCCGGCGGGCAGGGGCGGCGGTTGGGGGGCGACAAGCCGTTGACCGACCTGGCCGGTCGCCCCCTGCTGGCCCATGTCGTCCGCCGGCTGGCCCCGCAGGTGGGCCGACTGGTGCTGAATGCCAATGGCGATCCGGCCCGCTTTGCCGGGATTGCGGAACTGCAGGGGCTGCCAGTGGTGCCCGATACGGCACCGAACCAGCCGGGGCCGCTGGCCGGCCTGCTGGCGGTGCTGGAATGGGCAGCGCGGATGCAGCCGGCCGCCCGGCATGTTCTCAGCGTGCCGGCCGATTGCCCCTTTCTGCCGCACGATCTGGTCAGCCGGCTGGCGCTGGCGGCGGGCGATGGGGTGGCGCTGGCGCGCACGGCGGCGGCCGATAGCAGCGCACACAGCCATCCGGTGGTCGGCCTGTGGCCGGTCAGCCTGTGCCAGGATCTGCGCGTCGCCCTGCTGGTGGAAGGGCAGCGCCGGGTCGGCCAATGGGCGGCCCGGCACCGGCCGACCTTTGTCGACTGGCCGGACACGCCGCTGGACCCGTTTCTGAACGTGAACACCCCGGACGATCTGGCCGCCGCAGAGCGGCTGCTGGCTGTCCATCCGGGGAACTGAGGGTTACGCGGCCTGCGACAGGGTTTTCAGCAGCCGGTCGAACCGGTCGCCCGCCAGCGAGACGGTATCCAGCAGCCCCTCATCCAGCTCATCCCCCTGGACTTCGTTTTCATCCAGCGCCGCCCCTTCGCCATAGCCCATGCGGCGCACGGTGCTGCGCAACCGGTCGGCCAGGAACAGGGCGATGGCGCGGTAAAAGCGCATGGCAAAGCCGGTATCGCGGGCCAATTCCCGCGCCAGCAACTGCTTTTCCAGCATCAGCACCGCCCCCGCCGTGGCGGCGGCAACGGAGGCCGAGGGCGGGGCGCTGTCGACGAAGGAGAGTTCGCCGATAATCTCGCCTGCGCCCAGGCTGGCGACGGGGCCGATGCCTTTCACCGTCACCTCCATGCGGCCATCCAGCACGATGAACAGGTGTGGCGAGGGCTCCCCCTGCCGCACCAGCAGATCACCGGGCGCCACCATGCGGCGGCGGCCATGGCGGGCCATCCAATCCACATCCATATCGTCCAGCTGACCCAGGATATAGAGCACCTTGCGCATGGGATTTCCTTACCAATGTGATGGGGTTCGGGGGAACGGGTCTCGTCACAGCATCTGTCGACGGGCCAGTGCGGCGAAGACGCCATCCTGGGCGATCAGGTCGGCGAAACGGCCCTGTTCCACCAGCCGACCGCGTTCAATCACCAGGATGCGGTCCACCCGTTCGATGGTGGAAAGCCGGTGGGCGATCATCACCCGCGTCACATCCAGCTTTTCCAGGGACCGCATCACGGCGGCCTGGGTGCGGTTGTCCAAGGCGCTGGTCGCCTCATCCAGCAGCAGCAGGCGGGGCTGGCGCACCAGGGCGCGGGCGATCATCAGGCGCTGGCGCTGCCCGCCGGACAGGGTGCCCCCGCCCTCCGTCAGCACCGTATGCATCCCCATCGGCATGGCCTTGATATCATCGGCCAGATCGACCTGACGCGCCGCCGCCCAGGCATCTTCCAGCCGAGCAGCAGAGGCACCGACGATATTGTCCAGGATGGAGCCGCCCATCAGCCGCCCATTCTGCAGCACGGTGCCGATCTGCCGGCGCACGCTGTCGGGCGTCAGCCGGCTCATCGGGCGGCCATCGAAGAACAACTCGCCCGCCTGGGGCCGGTCCAGCCCCAGCAGCAGGCGCAGGATGGTGGATTTGCCCCCGCCGGACGGGCCGACAATGGCGACAAATTCCCCCGGCCGGATGCTGAAGGACAAATTATCCAGCACCGGCGGCAGATCGGGCGCATAGCTGAAGCTGACGCCGGAAAACTCCACCCCGCCGCCCAGCCGCCCGGCATCCTCCCCATCGGCCACATCATCCAGCGGGCTTTCCAGCAAGGGGCGCGACCGTTCCCAGATGGGGAACACCCCCAGCAGCCGGGTCAGCGTGCCCACCAATTGGGTCATCGCCCCCTGGAACTGGCCGAAGGCCGTGAAAAAGGCGATGAAGCCACCGGCCTGCATGGCGGTGGCACCGCCACCCCCCTCCACCCCCGCCAGGGCCTGCACCGCCTGTTCGGCCATCACGCCCTTGGCGATCAGTACCACGCCGGCCATCAGCGCCACGGTGGAAAGCGGACCAAAGGCCGCCTGGAACACGGTCTGCATCCGGGCCAGCCGCTGGCCGGCAATATCGAAGCGGCGTTGCGCGCCATAGCGGCGCATCCAGAACATGATGGCGCGGTCCACCGCCGCCGCCACCTTCAGCTTGGCGACCCCGGTGATGAATTGCAGCACCAGCCCTTCGGCAATGCCACGGGTGCGCGCCTCCTGCCGTTCATGGCGCAATTGCAGCAGGCTTAACCCCACCGTCACCGACAAGGACAGGGCCACCAGCAGCAAGGCCACCAGGGCCAGCTTCACCGAATAGAAGAACAACATGCCCAAGCTGACCAGCGACATCACCCCGCCCAGCAGGCTGGACAGGGCAGCACCGGCCAGCATCTCCCGGATGGTGGCGATGCCCATGGCGCGGTCGGCCAGATCGCCCACCGTATAACGTTTGAAGAACCCCGCCGGCAGCCGCAGCAGCCGGTCGATTACGGCGGCGTGCATTTTCAGGTCGATGCCGCTTTGCAGCCGCAGCACCGCATGGCTTTTGCTGTAATCCAGGGCGGCCGAACTGATGGCCGCCACCACCAGGGCCAGCACCAGCAGGAAAAGCTGATCGCCCGCCGCCGTGGGCACGATCTTGTCCACGATCAGGCCACTGGCCACCGGCGTCAGCAGGCCGATCAGCGCCACGCCCAGCGCCAGCAGCGCAATGGCCAGCCGTTCGCGCCCGGTGCCATGCAGGCCCAGGCGGATCATGTCGCCCAGCCCCACCGGGCGCGATGGCAGGGCGGCATAGATCGCCTGGGCCTGCGGGTTCAGCTTTTCCGCCAAGGCGGCATCCACCGGCTGCGATGTGCCGGCCAGCGCATCCCACAGCACATAGCCATTGCCCTGCGGCAGCAGGGCGACGGGGCGGTCCCCCTCGGCCAGCCGCGCCACCATGGGCAGGCCCGTCTGCTGCCACCAGCCCAGCCGCAGCAGCACGCCACGCTGGCGCAGCCGGGCGGCGGCCAGCGCCTGGGCCAGATCGGGCGGGTGGCCATCCTTGCCGGCATGGGCAGTTGTTGGCAGCTCCAGCCCCAGCGAATGGGCGATGCGGCGGACCAGGGCGCCCGCCTCCCAACCCGGCATAACCCGTTCCGGGGCGGCCAGCCGGCTGCCGGGCTGGATCAGGTCCACCAGCGTGCCAAACGCCGCTTCCATGCCCTGGCGGGACAGTTCGCCCCGCTGGCGGGCCTGGGCCGTTTCATCTGCGGCACGCGCATCCAATGCCTGGGCAATCTGGCGCGGCAGGGCGGCATGGGCGGCCGCCAAGGCGGGGGCCAGCAACCCGGTATCGGCCAGTTCCCGGCTGGTGCGCAGCGCAATGCGCGCCGTGCCATCGGCGGAGACCCAGCGCCCCGCCACCAGCGGCACCGGCACATCGCGCAGCCCCGTCCCATCGGGCAGGGAAAGCAACCCTTCTTCCCGCACCAGCCACAGGCAGCCCCGGCCGGGCTGGATAGCGGCGACGTCCCCCGCCGCCAGATCATGCCGGCCAGGGGCCAGGATGCTGGCGGTCTTGGCCGGCGGTGGGGCCGGCGGCAGGATGGCGCGCAGCCAATGGTCGATATCGGCCAGCGCCGGCGCATCGCCCAGCGCTTCCACCTGCGCGCCCAGCCCGCCCACGGCGATCAGGCCCAAGCCATCCCCGCGTTCATCCAGGGCGCGCGGCACCGGCCAGAAACAATCCCCGGCGGACAGGCGGGCCACAGCGCGGCGGCGACCGACATGCCGGCCGTCCCGCATCGCCACGGCGAACAGATCAACAAAGCCGGCCACCACGCGCAGCGGCTCCGCCATCTCCCCCAGGCACAAGGGCTGATCGGCGCGCAGCGGCTGCGGCAGGCGGGCGACGCGGGAAACGGGGTCCAGCGGGCGGGAAGATGGGATGCTCATGCACCCTCCGCATTCAACAGGGCGGCATAGGGGCCACCTTCGGCCACCAGGGAAGCATGGTTACCGCGCTGCACCACCCGCCCGCGTTCCAGCACGATAATCTCGTCACAGTCGCGGATGGTGGACAGCCGGTGGGCAATGATCAGGCAGGTGCAACCCCGGCGGCGGATATTGTCGTCGATGGCTTTTTCCGTCACCGGGTCCAGCGCCGCCGTCGCCTCATCCAGCACCAGAATGGCCGGATCGCGCAGCAGGGCGCGGGCAATTTCCAGCCGCTGGCGCTGCCCGCCGGAGAAATTCAGGCCACCTTCCAGCACCGCGCTGTCATAATGGCCGGGGCGCAGGCTGATTTCGGCGTGGATTTCCGCATCCTTCAGCGCCTGGGTCAGGGCGGCTTCCGGCACGGTGGCATCCCACAGGGTCAGGTTGTCGCGCACCGTGCCGCCGAACAGAAAGACATCCTGATCGACATAGGCCACCGTCTGGGCGAACAGGTCGGGCGGGATATCATCCAGCGCCACCCCATCGATCAAAATCGCCCCACCCCAGGGGCGCAACAGGCGGCAGACCATGCGGCCCACGGTGGATTTACCGCTGCCCGACGCCCCGACCAGCGCCACGCGCCGCCCCGGCTCCACCACCAAGGACAGATCTTCCACCAAAGGCGGGTCACACGGGCTGTAGCCAAAGGAAATGTCGCGCAGTTCCAGCCGGCCCGACAGCCGTTCCGGCAAGGCGGCAAGGGGCCGGGCCGGTTCGGCCACGGCCACAGTGCTGCCAGCCCCCACCACATCGGCGATGCGGTCCAGATCGCCGCGGATGGTCTGCAACTGTCCGGCCAGAGTGACCAGCCCGTTGATCGGCGTGGTGAAGCTGACCATCAGCGCCTGAATCGCCACCAGCGATCCCACGGTCAGGCTGCCATCAATCACCCGCCAGCCGCCAACCCCCAGCAGGGCGGCGGTGGACAGGGCCGTCAGCAATGTGGGGATCACCCCCAGCGATACATCCAGCCGGCCCAGCGCCTGACCGGTGGCCAGCAGGCGGGCCTGATAACCGCTCCATTTACCGAAAATATCGCCTTCCAGCCCGCCGACCTTGATGCTTTCAATCCCGCCGATCAGCATGGCGGTGGCACCCATCAGCTTGCCTTCCTCCGCCGCGCGGTTTCGGCTGAGGTCCACCCGGCGGCGTTCAGCCAGTTTCAGCACGGTGATATTGCCCAGCACCAGCGCCACGGCGATCAAGGCCAGCAGCGGGTCATAGGCGGCCATGGCCAGGCCATAGAAAAGCACGGCGGTCAGGTTGAAGATATTGGTGGCCAGGCTGCCCGACAGCAGTTCGGCCACCTGATCCACCGCCGCCGCCCGGTTGGCCAGATCGCCCGCCATGCGCTGGTTGAAGAAATGCATGGGCCGGGCCAGCAGATTGAACAGGTAGCGCGTGGCCAGGGTCAAAGCCAGCTTGGTGCGCAACAGGGTCAATTGCCGCTGCTGGAAATAGGTCAGCAGCCCCTGCATGGTGCCGGCCAGCGCCACGCCCAGGCAGAGCGGGGCCACCCAATCCTGCCGCTGGTTCACCAGCACGGCATCAATGAAGGTCTTGGACAGGCCCGGCAGCACAATGCCCGGCAGCACCAGCAGCATGGAAAAGCCGGCAATCACCGCCAGCGGCCCCCACGAATGGGTCAGATGCCCCTTGATCTGGTCCCAGATACGGGGGCGCTGGCCGCCGGGGCGGAAGCTCTCATTGGGGCTGAAGGCCAGCACCACGCCGGTGAACGCCTCGTCCAGTTCCCCCAGCGGCAGCCGGCGCGGGCCGGATGCCGGATCGTTGATATAGGCCCAGCCATCGCGGATGCCTTCCAGCACCACATAATGGTTGAAGTTCCAATGGATGATGGCGGGCACCGGCAGGTCCGGCAGTTGCGCCGGCTCTTTCCGGAAACCCTTGGCGGTGAAGCCAAAGGTACGGGCCGCCCGCAGCAGGTTGGAGGCCTTGGACCCGTCGCGCGAGACGCCACAGGCCAGGCGCAATTCCTCCAGCGGCACCCACAGCCCATGATGGGCCAGCACCATGGCCAGACAGGCCGCCCCGCATTCCACCGATTCCATCTGCAGGATGGTGGGCACCCTGGCGCGGCGGGCACCGGGCTTGCGCTTGGCCGCTGCCTTGTCCGGCGCTGGCTGTTTCTCCGGCGACTGGCTCACGGTTCGGTGCCCAGCAGCTTGCGGAAGAAGGGCAGCACCAGTTCCACCGGGCGCTGGCGGCGCACGGTGATTTCGGCGGCCACCAGCGTGCCGCTGGTCAGCGCGATATCCGGCCCCTGGCCGGAGGTCCAGCGAAAGCCCGATGGCGTATCCGCCGGGATCAGGTCCACCCGCGCCTCATAGGGCGCGCCCTTCTTGGCGAATTCCCGCACCAGCCCTTCATTCTGCACCACGGCGGCCATGCCGCCTTCGGTGGCGGGATAGGCGGAGATGCTGGAAACCCGGCCCAACAGGGTGCCGAATTCCTCCTTCTTCACCATGGCGGGGGCGATGCGCACCTCCATCCCCGGTGCCACGCGCTTGCCGTCGGCGGTGGGGATGTACAGCACCGCTTGCAGCGACTGGCCGGTGCTTTCCACATTCACCACCGGCGTGCCGGCGGAAATCAGGGTGCCCTGGCCCACCTTCACCTCTGTCACCCGCCCGCTGGCCGGGGCCCGCACGACAGAGGTGGTTTGCAACTGCAATTCCAGCTCCCCGATGCGGCGCTTCAGGTCGGCGATGCCGGTTTCCAGTTGGGTGCGCTCCCGCTCCTGCTCCATTTTCATCTGGACCGTCTGGGCATCCAGATTGATCTGTTCGGCGCGGTTTTCCGCCAGGGTGCGCTGCGCCTCCTCCAGCGCCTGCTGCACCTCCTGCACCTGGGCGGCGGTGACATAGCCCTGTTTCAACAGGTCGCGCCGGCCTGCCAGTTGCTGTTCCAGGAAGCGGATACGGCTCATGGCGCTGTCGGCGGCCTGGTTCAGGGCGGTGCGGCGCTGGTCCAGGTTGCGGCGGCGGACATCCGCCTCCCCCGCCAGACCCTGGGTGCGCTTATCCAGTTCCGCCTGCTTTTCGGCCAATTGCGCACGGGCGTTCTTCAACGACAGGTCGGTTTCCGGCTGGGTCAGGCTGGCCAGGGGCTGGCCTTCCGTCACCATGTCGCCCACGGCCACGCGCACCCCGGCCAGCGTGCCGCTGGCACTGGCCATGGCCGGCAGCACGCGGCCACCTTGCGTCACCAACAACCCCTGGCCGGGAGCTTCGGTGGGGATGGTGCCGGCGAATCCCCAGCCGATCACCGCCGCCGCCGCCAGCAGCAGCCCGCCCAGAGCAACACGCGCGCGGATATCAACAATGCCGCAGGCAAGGTCCAACTGTTCGGGCGAGGCGATCCGATCCAGCGCCGCCTTCCGGAATATCTGCACCGACATTACGCGCGTCCTACATCCTGCCGCCCGCGGGGCGGTTTCTTAATGGCTACCAAACATGATGCGGCGGTGCGATGGAAGGGGCAGTACCCCCCAGAAAGGTTAACAAGCCCCCTTCCTCAATGGTGGTTGAACTTGTGTGTTAGCGGCTTGCTGCCAGGGGTCGCCAGCCGGTTAATGGCGGCACGGGATGGGGTGGCGTTAACCAATTTGCCGCCCATGGCCCCGGGAGATCGGTTTTTAGATCGGACAAGGACGGGGCTGACCGGGTGGATCAGACTTGGTTGATCGGTGACGGTGTTGCACCGTCCCTTTGCGGGTTGATGCTGGCAACCGGCCGCCTGGACGGGCGGCTGGAAAATCTTGGCCTGCGTCCGGGCCTTTCCGTCACCCTGCTGGATTTCACAGCGGCGACGGCCGCCGAAATCGCCCCCAACCCGCCCACCGGCGATACGGGTGGGGCATGTCATCTGCTGGCGCTGGTGCAAGGCCAGGTGCTGTTGACGCAGGGCGGGGGCAACGGGCCACTGCCGGCCGGCCATCTGCACCACCTGCCCCATCAGGGCGACGGCCCGCTGCTGTCCGTTTGCGCGGGCGAGGCGGTGCGCGGGGCCATGCTGCATATTGATGCGCCGCTGATGCGCACCCTGGGGGCCGATGCCGCCCAGGGCCTGGACAGCCGCCCCGCCGGCAACCAGTGCCTGCGCGTGGTGGACCGGATGCTGGAAACCACGTCGGAGGCGCCCCCCCTGCGCGATGTGATGCTGCACGCCAAGGGGCTGGAATATCTGGCGCTGGCCATGGCGGAGTTGCAGCAGCCGGCCATTGACCATCATGGATTGTCACGCCGCGAACAGGCGCAGATCATGGCGGCGCATGGCATGTTGCTGGCCGATCTGGCCAAGCCCCCCTCCCTGCGCCAATTGGCCGGTGCCGCCGGGCTGAACGAGAAACGGCTGAACGAGGGGTTCCGCGCGCTTTACGGTGCCACGGTCTTTGAATGTCTGCGCAATGCCCGGCTGGAAAAGGGTCGGCAATTGCTGTTCGATGACCAGTTGCCGCTGAAGACCATCGCCTGGCAGGTGGGCTATACCCACGTGAACAACTTTATCACCGCCTACCGCAACCATTTCGGTGAACCGCCCCGCCGGCACCAGAATGGCGGGGCGGAGGAATAGGGGGCGGGGGAGAATGCATTGTTATTTTTCAATGCATTATATTCACTCACGTCACTGTCACCGCTGCTATGGCCTGCAGGTGCTAAGTTAGCCTCTCGCACCGAAATGCCTTCCCCGCGAAAGCGGGGATCCAGGGGCCACAAGAACCACACATCAGCGCAAAAGGCCCCTGGACCCCCGCTTTCGCGGGGGAAGCGGGAAAGGTGCGAATCCCGAGCTTAGCACCTACAGGCCGCAGCAGCGGGGACGGAAGGAAAACGCCTAAGCGCCTGAAAAACTGAAACGAACATCAGCCAAACCCAGCCCATCCCAACCCCAACGCCAGCAACATGACCGCCGCCAGCAGCATTCCATGGCGCGGGCGGGCCAGCAGCAGCGGATAATCCATCCGGTCCGGCGTGGTCAGCCGGTCCAGCGCCTGGGCGCGGAACAGGGGGCGCTTTTTGGGGGGATTGGTCATGGTACCAGCCTTCCCTCTTCCAGCCGCAGCACCCGGTCCGCCAGGGCCAGACTTTCCGGCCGGTGGCTGACCAGCAGGCAGGCACAGCCCGCTTCCCTTAAAGCTGCCAGCACGCGGGCCTCCGTCGCCTGATCCAGCGCCGTCGTCGCCTCATCCAGAATCAACAGGCGCGGGCGGGTCAACAGGCAGCGGGCAATATGCAGGCGCTGCACCTCCCCCGCCCCCAGCATCGCATCCGACAACAGGGATTGCAGCCCCATCGGCAGGGCCGCCACCATCTCCCACAGCCCCACCAGCCGCAGGACGGTTTCCAGTTCCTCCAGCGGGCGGGGATTATCGCCGGTCAGATGGTGGCGCACGGTGGCCAGCGGCAGGCGCATATCCTGTTCGACCACATCCATATGCCGCCGCAATGCAAACAGCCGCTGCGGGGTGCAGGGCGCGCCATCCACCCGCAATTCACCTTGATCAGGCGTTTCCAGGCCCAGCAGCAGGCGCAGCAGGGTGGTCTTGCCGCCACCGGACGGGCCCGTCAGCCCCACCACCTGGCCCCCCGCCAGTGACAAGCTGACACCCGTTAGCGCTGGGCGGGCGGCACCCGGATAGCGGAAATGCATGTCGGCCAGTTCCACCCGCTGCGGCGGGGGCAGGCTGCGATCATCGACCAGACCGGCCTCCGGCATCGGGATCAGCAGCGGGCTTGCCGCCTGCACCGCCGGCCCCAGCAGGGCCAGCCGCCACGCCGCCTCCATCGCCAACAGGGCCCCGACCAGCGGCACCGCCATGCCGGGCGGGGCCAGCCCCGCCAAGCCCAGCCCGGCCAGCCAGACCAGGGGGCGGCGTTGGGCCAATACCAGCATCCGGGCCAGGGCTTGCTCTGCCCTCGTGCCCCAGCGGGCCAGCAGGCCAGCCCCGGCCCCCATCTGGCGCAAGGCGGGGAAATCCGCCAGACAGGCGGCCAGGAAACGCTGATCGCCGGCCATCTGCTGGCGCAGCACCACCCAGCCCCGCGCCGTCAGCCAG
Source organism: Niveispirillum sp. BGYR6 (assembly GCF_027568365.1). NCBI lineage: Bacteria > Pseudomonadati > Pseudomonadota > Alphaproteobacteria > Rhodospirillales > Azospirillaceae > Niveispirillum > Niveispirillum sp. BGYR6. The sequence continues at coordinate 892,743 of NZ_JANLNL010000002.1, forward strand.
CCCAGTGCTGCCACCGGGGGCAGCAAGGCCAGCATCCAGGCAGTGGAGAGGCCCCCAAGCGCCAGCAGCACCAGACCTAGCCCCCCGGCCCACAAGGCCGCCGGCCCCAGCGTCACAATATCATCCAGACTGTCCAGCCGCCCTTCCAGCGCCGCCGCCGGTTGCCGGTGCAGGAAGGCGGCGGGCAGGCGCAGCAGCCGATACCACAGGGCCAGATGCACCCCGGCCAGCCCGCGCGCCAGCGCCCGGTCCCGCAGGCTCCAGCCCCAGGCGAAGACCAACCCCGCCGCCGCCAGCAGGCAGAGCCCCGGCCCCGCCAGCAATCCCCCCGCCAGCAGCACCAGCCCCCCGGCCCCCAGCATGGCGGCAAAGCCGGCCATCCCCTCCCCACCGCCCAGGCGCAGGCCCGCCCAGGCGAGCGCAGCGGGACCGCCGCGCAGCTCCCGCAAGGGCAGCACGGCCAGCGCCTCATCGGGCAAGTCCGTGGGCAGCGGGGAAAGTCGGCCATCTGCCGAGAGCCCGCGATATCCCCCCAGCTTGTGCGCCACCAAGGCCAGCGCCCCGCCATCCGGCATCGCCATCAACAGGGGCGAGCCATCCAGCACCCGCCACGGCCCCGTCAGCCGCACCGGGCGCAGCAGCAACCCGGCGTCGCGGGCCAGATCGTCCAGCCCCCCACCGCCCGTAGCGCACGCCCGGCCCAGCCTGCGGGCCAGTTGGGCCAAGGCGGCAGCCATGGCAGGGGCGGCGGGGCTGGGTGCCAAGGGTGGCAGCGGGGCGGTGGTCCCCGGCCCTTCCCTCACTTCGCTTTCACCCGCCACCGGCTGCCAGGGCATCAGCCCCTGCGGTGTCAACTCCCAGGCGCCATCGCCGCCGGCCAGGGTGGCAGCCCGGCGGCTGATCACCAGCAGGCTGATCCCCGCCCCGGCCAGATTGGCGCGGATACGCCGCTCCAGCGCCAGATCCAGACAGTCGAACAACCCGTCCAGCACCAGCAGGCCGGGGCGGTGCAGCAGGGCACGGGCCAGGATCAGCCGCCGCCGCTCCCCGCCACTGAAACCGGTTGCCCCCTGCTCAACAGGCTGGTCCAGCCCGCCACGCGCCTGCACCAGCGCCCATGCCTCGGCCAGCCGCAGGGCATTTTCAACCTCAGCCTCGGGAATGGCGGCATTCCACAGGGTCAGATTATCCCGCAGGCTGCCGGCCAGAAACGGGCTGGCCGCATCGATCATCAACCGCCGCTCCGGCCCGAAAATCTGCCCCGCCCAGGGGGGCATCTGGCCGGCCAGCAGCCGGCCCAGGCTGCTGCACCCGGCCCCCGGCCCGCCGGTCAAGCCCACCTGCGCGCCCGGCGGAATGGTCAGGTCAACCAAGCTGAACAGCGGTGCCGCCCCCGGCCGGTGGCCGAAGGTCAGGCCCGTCACCGCCAGGGCAGGTTGAACCGTCACCAGGGTCGGTGCCCCCTCCCCCGCTGGGGCTGGCGACAGGTCGGCGATGGATGCCAGCTCATCGGCCCAGCCGCCCGGATCATCCGCCACCTGCACCAGCCGCAACAGCGCCAGTACCGGCAGCAGGCCCAGCGCCACGGCGCCCGCCCCACCCGCCAGTTGCACAGCCCCCAGCGTCAGCAGCGGGGCCAGCAGCGGCGGCAAGGTCCGTCCGGCCACGCGCTGGCGGGCGCTGATCCGCTGGGCCATGCCGGCGGCCAGCACCGCGAGCCGCTGGCGCAGCCGCCCGGCCAGTTTCAACGGCGCGATATGGATCAGGCTGTCCGCCGGCAGCATCACCATACCCTGGCCGAACCGCCGCCGCACCCGGCCCGGTGCCAACCGGGAGATCTGCGCCCCGGCCAGCAGCCCCAGCGTGGCCAGGAACCCCACCCCCGCCAGCGCCCCCGCAGCCGGGGCCTGCTGACAGAGCAGGGCCAGCGGCAGCAGTGCCCCCAGCCCATCCAGCAGCGCCACCCCCTCCACCCCCGCCAGCCGCTGGGCTAGCCGGTCGGGCGCTTCCATCTGCTGGGCCAGCAGCGGCGGCAGGCGATAGGTGAAGAAGCGGGCGGGCTGTTCCGCCAGCCGCTGGATCAGCGTCGCCCGCGTGGCCGCCGCCGCCCTTGCCCCGGCATGGCGCAGCAGGCAAAGGCGCAGCCATAACAGACCCAGGCCGGGCAGCAGCCAGACGGGTGACGCCGCCGTCACCGCCCAGCCCAGCGCCGCCCAGCCCGCCAGCGTCAACAGCAGCGCCAAGGCCAGCCAGCCACGCACGGGCGCCAGCCAGCCCCACAGACCCGACAGCCAGTCGGGCAGCGGTCGCGGCGGGGCGGGTGGTGGCAGATCGGGGCCGGGGCGGATGCGCTGCACAATGCCGGTGAAACGGTCGTCAAACTCTGCCCGGTCCAGGCATAAAGGCCCCTGCGCCGGATCGCAGACCCGCACCCGGTCAGCCTCCACCCCCTCCACCACCACGGCATGGTTGAAATCCAGCTGCACCAGCAGCGGAAAGCCCAGCGCCGCCAGCCCGTCGCCATCGCGTGAATAGCTTTGCACCGTAAAGCCCAGGCGCCGCGCGGTGGCGGCGATGGTGGCCAGCGTGCAGCCATCACGCGACACACCGGTTTCCTGGCGCAGCCGTTCCATCGGCACCGGCTGGCCATAATGGGCCAGGATCATGGCCAGGGCGGCCACGGCGCATTCGCTGTCCTGGCGCTGCCGGATGGGCGGCACCCGTAGTTCCCGCCTGAACCAATGCCGCCAGTCCCGCCCCATGCTCCGCCATTATCCATCGCCCGTCTGCCATGGTGATAAGGCGGATGCGGGCGGCTTGTCGATCTGCCGGGCGGGTGCGCTACGCCCGCGCATAGTGATTTGCCGGGCAGGCAAACCCACCCCCGGTTGGCGGGGTCGGGGCTGGCGCGGCATCCTGCCCGGCAGAACATCAAATCGGAACCCCTGACATGACCGACCTTGCCCGCCTGGAAGCCGCCATCCGCGCCGATGCCGGCTTGTTCGCGCAATTGAGCGCCAGCGCTGCGGACAAGGCCGCCTTGCTGGCCGCCATCCAAGCCCAGTCCGCCCGCCTGGGCCTGACCGTACCGGCGGCGGAAATCAGCGCCCGGCTGGACAGCCTGATCCAGGCCGCCGCCAACGATGAATTGAGCGATGATGAGCTGGAGCTGGTTGCCGCCGGCACCAGTTCCAAAGCCAGCACACCGGATCAGGGTGGCGGCCGCCGACGGCCGGCGCAATAAATGGCTTGATCATGAAAACCCCCATGCCCATCAAAGAGGCCTGGGCGGGCAAGGGGGTAAGGGGATGGGTGAATGACCGAGGAAGTGCTGGTCGCCTTTTATCGCCAGATCCGGGAAAATGAGGCGCTGATGCGCCGCCTGTTCGCCTGCCCGGATGATGCGACCCTGATCGCCGCCGTGCTGCGGGAGGCGGAAGCCAGCGGCCTTTCCATCCAGCCCGCCGATGTGGAACTGGTGTTAAGCGACCTCACCTCCTTCATCGCCATCGCCAATGATGATGAGCTGACGGATCACGAGCTGGAACTGGTCGCCGCCGGGGGCAGCCAGTACGGCCAGGGCAAACAGTGACCGGGCTTTCCGGGGTGCGGTTCACCCGCTGGCCGGCGCCGGAGATGGCCGGTGCCCTGGCCGGTTTTGCCGCCCTGACCTATCCGCGTTATCGCCCGGTGCTGCTGGAAAACCCCATCGGGCCACAGCCGGCAGGCACGCCGATTGCCGGCAATTGCTTTGCCGTCACCGCCCATGCCGGTGACATGCCGGCCGGGCTGGCCCTGGTGGAGGGCATGTGGGAGGGCGAGGCACGGCTGCTGTCCATCATGGTGGCCCCTTCCCTGCGCCGGCGCGGCATCGCGCTTGCCCTGTTGGCGGCGGTGGAGGGCATGGCGATGGATGCCGGCTTCACCCGGCTCTGTTGTTTCCACAATAACCGGATGCGCGATGTGCGGGCGTTTGAGGGGCTGTTGCAGCGGGCTGGCTGGTCCACCCCGGTGCTGGCGGAAATCCGCCTCACCGGCCCCGCCGGCTTCACCGACGCCGTCCGCCCGCACTGGCAAAGCCTGTTCGACCGGCAGGACCGCGATGGCTACAGCCACAGCCTGTGGGCCGACCGCACCCAGGCCGACCGGGACGAACTGGCAAGCCTGCATGAAGGCGGGCAGGTGGAGGAACGGTTGAGCCTGCAGGACTGGATGCTGTCGCACGCCGACCCGCATGTCAGCCTGCTGCTGCGCCACCGGGCCCGTGTGGTGGGCTGGATCATCGGGGAACGGAACCGGCAGTTGGACTGCATCCATTACACATCCGGCTTCACCATCGGCCCCTTGCGCCGCTGCGGCTGGATGATCCGCGGCCTCTATGAAGCGGCAGCGCTTCAGGCCCGGCACTATGGCGCGGACCACCCGGCCCGGTTTGAAACCTTCAATGGCAATGACGGCATGATGCGCCTGATGGCCGACCGGCTGGCCCCCTATGCCAGCGAACAAGACCGCCGCTATCGCAGTGAGCGGGTGCTGGGGTAAGCGGTACCCCTGTTGACAGCAAGGGTAAGCCGCAAGGTTGCTTTACCGCCGATGCGCGGCTGGGGGACACTTTGACCGCGTAGTGGCGGGCAGGTTTTCCCCATGGATGGCCAGACAGCAACAGTGGATAGCGGCAGTTTCGTCGGCCTGTTCCTGCTGGAACTGCCCGATGACTGGTGGGTGCCGGACGGCTATGGGCTGGTGCCCAACGGCACCGTGCCGCTGCATGTGACAGCACCGGACGGGCTGGAGACCAGCCTTTACGCCGATCCCGCCTATCAGCCGCCAGCGGAACGGCTGCGCTCCATCGCCGAGGTGATTGCCCAGGAAATCGGGCCGCTTTCCGGCGTTTCCGGTTTCGGGGGCGAGACAAGGCGAAGCTTCGGGCTGGACCGGCCCGACCTGTTGGGCACGGTCAACCGGGTGGCCACGGCCCCGATCAATGCGGCGGCCTATCTGTTCGATCTGGCCGCCTATGGCATCCAGGCCAGCATCATCGGCGGGACGGAGATGGCCGCCCGGCAGGGCTGGATCGAACGGGCCAGCCTTGGGCGCTCCCAGCGCGAGATGCTGGGTATGGTGGAGTTCCTGGCGGCGGAAACCGGTGTGCGGGGTGGGCGCCTGTCGCCGCGCGCCGAAGCCGCCGTCACCCGCTTGGCCAGCACCGCCCGGTTTGCCCGCGACACGCTCTCCCCCCTGGTGATGCGGCTGGAACGCGGCACCGGGCTGGCCCGGCCCCGGACGTTCCAGGTGGTGGAGGTCGTGGAAGCCAGGGAGGCCGGTGCAGCCGCCGGACTGTCACCGAAAGAGGTGTTCCTGCGCAGGGTGCAGGCGGGGAAGGAATGGGAAAGAAAACAGAACAGCAGATATGAGTTCACTCAACTCTACGTGAAGCGACCGGATGGAAGCTGTTGCTATGTTCTTGACGCCTATAAGCCTGTAAACTCATTGGTTCCTGACGGCCCCGTATCATTAAAATACACCCAGATTGCAGATATCAGCCACAAATCAGCACGGGCCATGCTTCTTGAGGCGAAACGCAAATATGGAACCGGCACCGAAATTGCTGCTGTACAATCTCGCCCTAGAAGGTTGAGGGACACCCATCTCAAAGGACCGATATGGCTTGAGTTTCCCCCTCAAAGCAAGGCTTTGCCAAGTGATTTTATAAATGATGCTCGTACAATCGGCGTTAGGCTGCGAGATACTGAGGGGAAAATATATGACTGAAGAAAAGTTCAATGAGAGCCTGCACAATCATCTTTTGGACATTTTATACGAAGGAGGATTCCTCGAATCGTACCTAAAATTAAGCCACAAATACAACAAGTACAATTCCACACCCGAAGGAATTGATTTTGAACGTACAGCGAAGTTATTCACTGATAATGGCGTTAAAATAAAGAAAATCAAACGCTGGAAAATGATTGAGTATGATGAGACGGAGATCGGCCAATGGGTATGGACACCATCCCTTGTCATCAAGAAGGGGGACTGGGTTGAGCCCATGTTGGCCGGCGTCGACCAATCAGGCACCGAATCAGTCGGAGATACTTGGCGCAACCTTGCTCTTTACACCGCCAAGCGGCTTCCACACGGCGATGCACCTACGTGGGAAGAAATTCGGACACTTGAATATGACGGCACCATGGAATGTATGGAACGCATGGTGCCCGACCTGATCGCCCTGTTCGGTGAGATGAAGCAGATCATCCGTCACGGCTGGTCGAACCAGCCGTGAGAGGGAAGAATATATGACTGAGTCAAAATTTAACGAAAACATGCACAATCACCTCATCAACATATTATGCGATGGTGGTTTTGTTTATAGCTTCATGAAATTGGGTCAAAAATACAAAAAATACAAAGCAACATTAATAGGGATAAATTTCGAGAGAACAGCAAAAATATTTTCCGATAATGGAGCATCAATCAAAAAATTCAAACGCTGGAAGATGATCGAATTTGATGAGGTGGAGATCGGCCAATGGGTATGGACACCCTCAATTGTCATCAAAAAAGGTGATTGGGTTGATCCAATGCTATCGGGCGTCGATAAGTCAGGGACAGAGTCTGTGGGTGACACATGGCGCAATCTCGCCATAGATGCATCAGAACGACTGCAGAACGACGATGCCCCCACCTGGGAGGACATTATTAACCCAAAATATGACGGCACCATGGAATGCATGGAACGCATGGTGCCCGACCTGATCGCCCTGTTCGGTGAGATGAAGGAAATCATCCGTCACGGCTGGTCAAACCAGCCGTGACGCGTACAGACCAACACCCCCTCACCGCACCGGCACCAGCCCATCCCCGATCAGGGTGAAGGCGGCCCAGAAGAAGGGATGGCCGGTGCCGGGACTGGCGGCCAGCCGCATCTGAGCCGTCGCCAGCGCCGCCGCTGCATCGCCACCCGCCACCGGCAGGCCGGCGAAACTGTCGGTCATCAGGGTTACGGTGGGCTTTGACGGCACCTGCCAATGCGTCACCAGCAGATTGCGGGCCCCGGCGAAGAAGAAGGCCTCGGCCAGACCGGACAGGGATTCCCCACCCAACTGGCCCCCACCCGCCGTGTTGCAGGCCGACAGCACCACCAGTTCGGCATTCAGCCGCAGGGTCGCCACGTCCGATGCCGTCAGCAACCCGTCATCCGCCGGATCGGGGTTGGCGCTGCTGGGCGGGGCCAGGGCCAGGCCGGGCTCGGCCTGACAGCGCAGTTCCCCCGGCAACAGCCCGTGGGTGGCGAAATAGAGCACCCGGTAATCGGACAGGCTGGCCCGGCGCAGGGCCGCCTTGGTAACGGCCGCCCCGGTCAGCAGCGCATCGGGCGTGGCCCCCAGCCCCTGGCCGATCTGGCGGATTTCATCGGCCGTTTCCGGCAGCGGGGCCAGACTGCGCAGCAGGGCCGGATCGACCGCCCCGCCGGTGCGGCATTCCTTGGCCAGGGCCGCCATGCCATCGGCACGGCCCGCCGCCCCCTGGAAGGGCGGGGCCGCGAACCCGATGAAGGGCTTTTGCGCCGTGGAGCGGCTGGCCAGCCGGCGCAGCGACAGGAAGGCCGGAACCGATGGTGCCACCGCAATGGCCCGCCCGCGCGCCAGCCAGGCCGCCCCGGCATAATCCCCCGCCGCCGCCGGTGCCGTGACCAGCAGGGCCGGCGGCAGGCTGAGCAGCGGCCCACCCGGCACCAGATCCAGCCGTCGCACACCGGCCATTTCCGCCGCCACCGGACCATAAAGCGCCTGATAGAGCCCGTGCGCCGCCGCCAGATCAAAGGGCAGCAGCCCGCCATCCCGCGGCACAAAGGCCCGGCGCAGCCCCTGCACCTGCCGGGTCAGCTCGGCCCGTGCCATATCCACCGCATAGGCCGTCACCCCCTGGGGCCGCAGCAGAAAGCCGAAACCGCCTTGATCGGCAAAGGCGAACAGCGACAGCGCCTCCCCCTCCCGCAGGGCGGCGGCCACCTCTGCCCCGGTGGGCGTGGTGAAACGGGTCAGGCGGTTATAATCGGGGAAGCGGCTGGCCAGCGCCTGATCGGCGGCATCGGCCCGGCGGCTGGCGGCCTCCAGTTCCGTGCGCAGGGATTGTTCACGCGCGGGTGAGCGCTGGCCATCCGGCTTGGCGGTTTCCGCCGCCAGATCCAGCCGCAGCCGGTCGCGCTGGCGGGCGGCTTCCTGCTGGCTGCGCACCGCCTCGGCCGCCGCCGGGTCGTTGGTGGCGAAACGCGCGGCGGCACGGCCGATGGTCTGGCCCACCGCCCCTTCGCGCACCAACTGCACCGCCTGGAACATGGCGGCGTGCAGGGCCGGGGCCTCGGTCGGTTTGGCCTTTGCCACCGCCAGGGCAGCCCGCAGATAAGGGGCGATGCGGTCCAGCGGCAATTGGGCCGGCGGCTGGTCGGCGCTGCGGATGATGGTAAAGGCCGCCTCGAAACTGACCAGGGCCGGCTCGTTGAGCCCGGCCTCTGCCGCCACCCGGCCGCGTTCCAGCAACAGGCTGGCGACGGGCCAGCCTTCGCCGAACAAAGCGCGGCTGGCCGCCGTCGCGGCCTCCAGCTTTTCCAGCCCTTCCCGCGTGCGCCCGGCCATGGCATCGGCCATGCCCTGCTGGGCCAGCAGGCGCGGCTGCCACCAGGAGGGCAAACCCGGCGTGCGGTCGAAAATGCGCCGCGCCTCCGCACTGGCCGCTTCCGCCAGCGGGGCCTGGCGCAGGCGGATACCGATGGCGGCCTCCAGCACCAGACTATGGATCAGTTCGGCGCGCGCCACCGTCAGATTGCCCAGCACGGCGCGGTTCAGGCCGGTGGGGTCATCGCCCTCCAGCTCCGCCACGCGCTGGCGGCGGGCGGCACTGGCGGCCTTGGCCAGAACCAGGGCGGTTTCCGGCCGCCCGGCCGCCAGCGCGTGATAGCCGCGATAGGCCAACAGCCGCGCCCGCAAGGCCGGATCGAACGACCGCTGAATCAGCGCTTCGGCCCGGTCGAACAGGCCATCCGCCTCTTCATAGCGACCCTGGTTGCTCACCTCCAGCGCCAGGGCCATCAGCGTGTCGCCAAGGCCCGGTGCGTCCGGCCCCAGGATGCGGGTCTGCATGGCCAGCGCCCGACGATATGATGCCTCAGCCGCCGCGAAATTCTCCAGGCTGTTGGCCAGCCGGCCCTGGCGGCGGTCGCCGTCGAAGCGGGTGACCTCCCCCTTGCCAAAGGACCGCTCACCCAGCCCCAAGGCCGCCGTCAGCACCGGGGCGGGGGCAGGCTTGCCGGCTGCCATGGCGATGGCGGCCAGGAAAGGATCGGCCATGGCCGGGATGCCATCGGCCTGATAAAGCCGCCCCTCCAGCGCCAGCACCAGCGACAGATGCGGCCAGCCCCCTTCACGGAGCTGGCAATGCTGCACCATCGCCTCGCCCAAGGGCGTGGGCAGCCATTGCGGTTCCTGGCAACTGGCCTTCAGCGCCAACTGGCTGGCCCAGTCGCTGCGGTCGGACAGGCGGCGCAGATCGTCGCGCCCCACCGGCGGGGCGGCGGCGGGGCGGGACCAGAGCTGGCCCCCGGCCTCCCCCTCCTCCCCGCAGGCAATGTCCCAGGCCAGGGTGCCACCGGCCAGCGGCGGCAAGGCGGTGGCGCGGCATTGCCGACCGCCGGCATCGGTCCCGGCCGGCACGCCGGCGCTGCTGCTGGACGCGGCGGGGCCGTTTGTGCCGGCTGTCGGCGGTGCCGCTCCCGGCCCGGCGCATCCGGCCAGCAGCAGGGGCAGCAGGGCGCCCAGCGCCAGCATCCAATCCTTCATCTGCCGCTGCATCTTACCAGCCCTGTCCCATCACCGGATAATTCTGGTCCAGCCCCGGCGTGCCCGTCACCGGAACCGGCGGCGGCACGTTCTGCCGCACCAGCAGACCGGGGATCAGCACCTGGGGTGCCGTCACCCGGTCATTCACACTGCCACTGACCGGGGCAGAGCCGGCCGGGGCCGTCGCCTCGGCAACCCGGTCCGCCGGGGCATCGGCCCTGTTCGCCGGTTGTCCACCAGCGGCGGGGGGGCTTTCGCTGCCGCTGCTGCTGTTGCTGGCGGGTGAGGACGCGGGCGGGCTACCCGGCTGCAGAACCGCCGCCACGGTACTGCCACCGGGTGTCCCGGCGTTGGCGATACTTGGCAAAGGTGGCGGCACATTGCTGATGGCATTCACCTGGGTGACCGGCACCACCGAGGCGACCGGCCCCGGCAATTGCCCGGCGGGGGGCGCTGTCACGGTCAAAGTGCCCTCCTGATAGGCGATCGTATAATTGGCCGCAACGGCCCCGCTGGCCGTGATGCGGTAGGATCCCAGATCGGACAGGCTGGTGGCCGGGGTCGCCACACTCAACCCGCTGACAATGCCGGCGCTGTCACTATTGACGAACCCGTCATAGATCACCGTGAAAGCGGGGTTCGCCCCCCCCCGCACCCGGCTGGCATCCGCCACCCGGATGGTCAGTGCTGCCGGAATGACCGTCAAGGTGCCGGATTGCAGGCTGATCGTGTAGTTCGCAGCCGTGGCCCCCGACAGGCTGATCCGATAGGCACCGACATTGGATGCCGGCGTGGCATCCGCGCTGAGGGTCAAACCGCTGACCACCGAGGCCGTGTCGCCATTGAGCAGCCCATCATAGCGCGCCGTGAAGGCGGGGTTGGAGGCACCATAGGTGCGGCTGGCATCGTTGGCACGGATGGTCAAGGCGGCCGGCGTGATGCTCAAGGCCCCCGCCTGATAGCTGATGCTGTAATTCGCCGCCGTGGCTCCCGAGCCGGTGATGGCGTAGCTGCCGACACCCGATGCAGCCGTCGCACCCGTCGCCAGCGTCAAGCCGCTGACCACCGACGCCGTGTCCCCATTGACCAAACCGTCATAGCGCGCCGTGAAGGCTGGGTTCGCCGCACCATAGGTCCGGCTGGCGTCATTGGCCCGGATAGTCAAGGCGGCGGGCGTAATGCTCAACGCCCCCGACTGATAGCTGATCGTGTAATTCGCCGCCGTCGCTCCCGAACCGGTGATGGCATAGCTCCCCACGCCAGACGAAGCCGTCGCGCTGGTCGCCAGCGTCAAGCCGCTGACCACCGACGCCGTGTCCCCATTCACCAACCCATCATAGCGCGCCGTGAAGGCCGGGTTCGCCGCGCCATAGGTTCGGCTGGCATCGTTGGCACGGATGGTCAAGGCGGCCGGCGTGATGCTCAAGGCCCCCGCCTGATAGCTGATGCTGTAATTCGCCGCCGTGGCTCCCGAGCCGGTGATGGCGTAGCTGCCGACACCCGATGCAGCCGTCGCACCCGTCGCCAGCGTCAAGCCACTGACCACCGACGCCGTGTCACCATTCACCAAACCGTCATACCGGGCCGTGAAGGCGGGGTTCGCCGCACCATAGGTGCGGCTGGCATCATTGGCGCGGATCGTCAAAGCCGCCGGGGTGATGCTCAATGCCCCCGCCTGATAGCTGATGCTGTAGTTCGCCGCCGTCGCACCCGAACCGGTGATGGCGTAGCTGCCCACACCCGATGCCGCCGTCGCGCTGGTCGCCAGCGTCAAGCCGCTGACTACCGAGGCTGTGTCGCCATTCACCAACCCCTCATACCGCACCGTAAAGGCCGGATTCGCCGCCCCATAGGTGCGGCTGGCATCGTTGGCGCGGATAATCAAGGCTGCAGGAGTGATGCTCAAGGCCCCCGCCTGATAGCTGATGCTGTAGTTCGCCGCCGTCGCTCCCGACCCGGTGATGGCGTAGCTGCCCACACCCGATGCCGCCGTCGCGCTGGTCGCCAGCGTCAAGCCACTGACCACTGACGCCGTGTCGCCATTGACCAAGCCATCATAGCGCGCCGTGAAAGCCGGGTTCGCCGCCCCATAGGTGCGGCTGGCATCGTTGGCCCGAATGGTCAAGGCAGCCGGGGTGATGTTCAGCGCGCCCGCCTGATAGCTGATCGTGTAATTCGCCGCCGTCGCTCCCGACCCGGTGATGGCGTAGCTGCCCACGCCTGACGACGCCGTGGCACCCGTCACCAGCGTCAAGCCACTGACCACCGACGCCGTGTCGCCATTCACCAACCCGTCATAGCGCGCCGTGAAAGCCGGGTTCGCCGCCCCATAGGTGCGGCTGGCATCATTGGCGCGGATCGTCAAAGCCGCCGGGGTGATGCTCAATGCCCCCGCCTGATAGCTGATGCTGTAGTTCGCCGCCGTCGCACCCGAACCGGTGATGGCGTAGCTGCCCACACCCGATGCCGCCGTCGCGCTGGTCGCCAGCGTCAAGCCGCTGACTACCGAGGCTGTGTCGCCATTCACCAACCCGTCATAGCGCGCCGTGAAAGCCGGGTTCGCCGCGCCATAGGTGCGGCTGGCATCATTGGCGCGGATGGTCAGAGCCGCCGGGGTGATGCTCAATGCCCCCGCCTGATAGCTGATCGTGTAATTCGCCGCCGTCGCTCCCAACCCGGTAATTGCGTAGCTGCCCACCCCTGACGACGCCGTGGCATCCGTCCCCAGCGTCAACCCACTGACCACTGACGCCGTGTCGCCATTCACCAACCCATCATAGCGCGCCGTGAAAGCCGGGTTCGCCGCGCCATAGGTGCGGCTGGCGTCGTTGGCGCGGATGGTCAAGGCGGCTGGGGTGATGCTCAATGCCCCAGCCTGATAGCTGATCGTGTAATTCGCCGCCGTGGCACCTGATCCGGTGATGGCGTAGCTGCCGACACCCGACGCCGCCGTCGCACTGGTCGCCAGGGTCAGGCCGCTGACCACCAAGGCCGTGTCGCCATTGACCAACCCATCATAGCGCGCCGTGAAAGCAGGGTTCGCCGCGCCATAGGTCCGGCTGGCATCGTTGGCCCGGATGGCCAAAGCCGCCGGGGTGATGCCCAGCGCTCCAGCCTGATAGCTGATCGTGTAGTTCGACGCCGTGGCACCCGAACCGGTGATGGCGTAACTGCCCACGCCCGACGCCGCCGTTGCGCTCGTCGCCAGCGCCAGGCCGCTGACCACCGAGGCCGTGTCGCCATTGACCAACCCATCATAGCGCGCCGTGAAAGCTGGGTTGGCCGCGCCATAGGTGCGGCTGGCATCGTTGGCACGGATCGTCAAAGCCGCCGGGGTGATGTTTAGCGCCCCTGCCTGATAGCTGATCGTGTAATTGGCCGCCATCGCACCCGAACCGGTGATGGCGTAGCTGCCCACTCCCGACGCCGCCGTCGCACTGGTCGCCAGCGTCAAGCCGTTGACCACCAAGGCCGTGTCGCCATTGACCAACCCATCATAGCGCGCCGTGAAAGCAGGGTTCGCCGCGCCATAGGTCCGGCTGGCATCATTGGCACGGATCGTCAAAGCCGCCGGGGTGATGCTGAGCGCACCCGCCTGATAGCTGATCGTGTAGTTCGACGCCGTGGCACCCGAACCGGTGATGGCGTAACTACCCACTCCCGACGCCGCCGTTGCGCTCGTCGCCAGCGCCAACCCACTGACCACCGAGGCCGTGTCGCCATTCACCAACCCATCATAGCGCGCCGTGAAAGCCGGGTTCGCCGCGCCATAGGTGCGGCTGGTATCGTTGGCACGGATCGTCAAAGCCGCCGGGGTGATGCTCAAGGCCCCAGCCTGATAGCTGATCGTGTAGTTCGCCGCCGTCGCACCCGAGCCGGTAATGGCGTAGCTGCCAACACCCGACGCCGCCGTCGCGCTGGTCGCCAGCGCCAACCCACTGACCACCGAGGCCGTATCGCCATTGACCAACCCATCATACCGCGCCGTGAAAGCCGGGTTGCCAGCGCCATAGGTCCGGGTGGCATCGTTGGCACGAATGGTCAAGGCGGCCGGGGTGATGCTCAAGGCCCCCGCCTGATAGCTGATCGTGTAATTCGCCGCCATCGCACCCGAACCGGTGATGGCATAGCTGCCGACACCCGACGCCACCGTCGCGCTCGTCGCCAGCGCCAGGCCGCTGACCACCGAGGCCGTGTCGCCATTGACCAACCCATCATAGCGCGCCGTGAAAGCTGGGTTGGCCACCCCATAGCTCCGGCTGGCATCGTTGGCGCGGATGGTCAAAGCCGCCGGGGTGATGTTTAGCGCCCCTGCCTGATAGCTGATCGTGTAATTCGCCGCCGTCGCCCCCGATCCGGTGATGGCATAGCTGCCGACACCCGACGCGGCCGTCGCGCTCGTCGCCAGCGTCAGGCCGCTGACCACCGACGCTGTGTCGCCATTGACCAACCCATCATACCGCGCCGTGAAGGCCGGGTTGGCAGCGCCATAGGTGCGGCTGGCATCGTTGGCCCGGATGGTCAAGGCGGCTGGGGTGATGCTGAGCGCACCCGCCTGATAGCTGATCGCGTAATTCGCTGCCGTGGCACCCGACCCGGTGATGGCGTAGCTGCCAACACCCGACGAAGCCGTCGCGCTGCTGGTCACCAGCGTCAAGCCGCTGACCACCGACGCCGTGTCGCCATTGACCAAGCCATCATAGCGCGCCGTGAAAGCCGGGTTCGCCGCCCCATAGGTGCGGCTGGCATCATTGGCGCGGATCGTCAAAGCCGCTGGGGTGATGCTGAGCGCCCCAGCCTGATAGCTGATGCTGTAATTCGCCGCCGTCGCACCCGAACCGGTGATGGCGTAACTGCCGACACCCGACGCCGCCGTTGCGCTGGTCGCCAGCGTCAGGCCGCTGACCACCGAAGCCGTGTCACCATTCACCAACCCATCATAGCGCGCCGTGAAAGCCGGGTTGGCCGCGCCATAGGTGCGGCTGGCGTCGTTGGCGCGGATGGTCAAGGCAGCCGGGGTGATGTTCAGCGCGCCCGCCTGATAGCTGATGCTGTAGTTCGCCGCCGTGGCTCCTGCCCCGGTGATGGCGTAGCTGCCCACGCCTGACGACGCCGTGGCGCTGGTTGCCAACGTCAAGCCGCTGACCACCGACGCCGTGTCGCCATTCACCAACCCGTCATACCGCGCCGTGAAAGCGGGGTTCGCAGCGCCATAGGTGCGGCTGGCGTCGTTGGCGCGGATGGTCAAGGCGGCTGGGGTGATGCTCAATGCCCCCGCCTGATAGCTGATCGTGTAATTCGCCGCCGTCGCACCCGAACCGGTAATGGCGTAGCTGCCCACGCCTGACGACGCCGTGGCACTGGTTGCCAGCGTCAAGCCACTGACCACCGAGGCTGTGTCACCGTTCACCAACCCATCATAGCGCGCCGTGAAAGCCGGGTTCGCTGCCCCATAGGTGCGGCTGGTATCATTGGCGCGGATGGTCAAGGCCGCCGGGGTGATGCTGAGCGCCCCCGCCTGATAGCTGATGCTGTAGTTCGCCGCCGTCGCACCCGAACCGGTGATGGCGTAACTGCCGACACCCGACGCCGCCGTCGCGCTGGTCGCCAGGGTCAGGCCGCTGACCACCGAGGCCGTGTCACCATTCACCAACCCATCATAGCGCGCCGTGAAAGCCGGGTTCGCCGCGCCATAGGTGCGGCTGGCGTCGTTGGCCTGGATAATCAAGGCCGCAGGCGTGATGCTCAGCGCACCAGCTTGATAGCTGATCGTGTAATTCGATGCCATGGCACCCGAACCGGTGATGGCGTAGCTGCCCACGCCCGACGCCGCCGTGGCACCCGTCACCAGCGTCAAGCCACTGACCACAGAGGCCGTGTCGCCATTCACCAACCCGTCATAGCGCGCCGTGAAGGCCGGGTTCGCCGTGCCATAGGTGCGGCTGGCATCATTGGCAGTAATCACAAGCGCCGCCGGATTGATTGTCAGCGTGCCAGTGGCATAGCTGAAATCATAGCCCTTGCTGTTGGCAAGCGTGCCCTGGCTGATGGTGATCGTATAGGTGCCCACCCCCGACGCGGCGGTGGCACTGGTACCCAGCAGGGCCGCCCCGCTGATGGTATTGTCCAGCGTGTCCCCCGCCTCAAACCCGGTGATCGTATAGGTGAAGGCGGGATTGGCAGCACCATAGGCGCGCGTAAAGCCGTTGGCAGTGACGGTCAGGGTGCCGCTGGCGGCATAAAGCACCAGATTGCCGCTCTGCGTCACGCCGGCGGGCGGATGATCGGCATAGGAGCGGCCGCGCAGCACGGTACCCGACAGCGTGCCCAGATCAGCCGTGGCGGCAGAGCGGGAATAGATCAGCCAGCGGCCACCGGCCGTCACGCTGGCTGTGTCGTCGGCCTTGAAATCGCGGGTGCTGGCCAGGATGATATCGTGCCCGGCCCCGCTGTTGCGCAGCGTCGCCGCGTCCCCCAGGATTAGGTCAACCCCATCGGCCAGCAGTTGCAGGGTGCCGGCACCGGCATCCACATCCCCCACCATCAGGGTGCTGGTGCTGCGGATATCCACCCCGCTGCCGGCCTTGATCGTGCCCAATTCGCTGATCCGGTTGGCCCCGGTCAGTGACAGGCTGCCCACCGCATCGGCATTCAGCACCCCGGCCGTCAACACGCTGGAGCCGGTCTGGCTGATGCC
Organism: Niveispirillum sp. BGYR6; assembly: GCF_027568365.1. Classification (NCBI taxonomy): domain Bacteria; kingdom Pseudomonadati; phylum Pseudomonadota; class Alphaproteobacteria; order Rhodospirillales; family Azospirillaceae; genus Niveispirillum; species Niveispirillum sp. BGYR6. Next base: position 909,276 of record NZ_JANLNL010000002.1, read on the forward strand.
GCCGCCATTCAGGCTGAGGCTGTTTTCGCCGGCATTGACGGCACCCGACAGGATGATCCGGCCATCGGCCCCATCCATGCGCAGCCTTGTGCGGCCGGTCAGGGCCACATCGCCGACACGCAGCTCCCCCGAACCCTCCAGATGACCGACGGTCCGCTGGGTGAAGCTGCTGGAAATGGCCGCCATCTCAGCCGCCGAAATATGCAGGGAGCCGGTGACCCCATCCCCCAGCCCGATACTGTCTCCGCTGTCCTGCGTGGTAATGGCGATGGTACCAGCGCCCAGAATGGCGGCCCCGCCGCTGATGGCCAGATCGCGCAATTCCAGCGACAGCGTGGCATCCGACCCCGCCTGCCCCAGCACCGCGCCATTGCCCAGCCACAGGCCGACGCCCTTTTCACCATGGCTATCGGCGCTGGCCCCGCTGTCCCCATCGGCGGTGATGGTCAGTTCCGCCCCGGTGGTGCCGGCGATCACCGCCCCATCCACCACCACACCCAGACTGTCGGCACCGGAAGAACCGGTCCCGGCCGTGCCGCCGGTGCCGTTCAGCACCAGCCGGCCGCCATTGATGGTCAGGCGGGTGGCAGCCCCCTGGATCCGCACCCCGTCATTGCCGCCATCGTCGCTGTCTTCCGGCCCGGCCAGGTCGGTGGTCCCGCCAGTGCCGGTCAGGCGCATGGCCCCCGTCGCAACCGACAGGGCCGCCCCGTCGGCGATGACGATGCCGCTATTATCGCCCTGCCCCCGGCCGACGCTGTTGGTGGCGGTGCCGCGCAGGCTCAGGCCGCCGCTCCCCGTGATGGAAAGGCGGGTGCCCGCCCCGCTGACCAGCACGCCATAGCTGCCGCCACCGGTCCCGGATGCCTCCCCATAAAGGCTGATATAGCCGTCGCCGGCGCTGAGCACGCTGCCATTGGTGATGGCGATGCCGTGATTGCCGCCGGAAGCGCCGAAATCACTGCCGCGACCGCGCAGGGTGATTTCCCCCTGATCGATGCTGATGGAACTGTTGGACAGGGTGATACCGGCCGCATCGCTGGCCGTGCCGGTGGCGCTGTAGATTTCCAGCAGGCTGGTCGTATCCAGCCCCGGCCCGCCGGACAGGATGACCCAGCCATGATCGGCATGGATGTTGGTATCGGTCAGCACGATGGCACCCTGGCCGCCGCTGCGATGGCCGGCAACCAGGGTGATATCGCCGCTGCTGGTGCGGATATCGGCTCCGGTCAGCCGCATGGTGCCGCCAGCGGCGACCACAATATCGCCGGCACCGCTGGTCAGCTTGAAGGCACCGTCGATATTGCCGCGCGCGTCCAGGGTGATGCGGCCGCTGCCGCTGGTGGTGAGCTGGGTGCCGCTGGTCAGGAATTTGATGCTGCCTTCCGCTGCCCCGCTGTCCAGCCCGGCCTTCAGCGACAGGGAGACATTGGGCAGCATGGTGACGCCGCCCGCCGCCAGATCGCGGATGATGATGTTATTGTCGGCTTCCAGATAGACAATGCTGGCGCTGCTGGCCGCCAGACTTTCCACCGAAACGCCCAGATCGGCAGCCCCGACTCCCGACAGGTCGGCCAGATCGTCGATGATGATATCGGTCGGGTCCAGCAGCAGCGTACCGCCCTTGCCGGCAAGCGCCCCCAGCGAGAGAGCGCCGGTCAGCCGCACCCCACCCTTGGAGGAGACCTCAACAAAGCCGCCATCACCGCCGGCCGTCCCGCCCTGGGCGGAAATCGCCCCTTCCGCCTCGGTCGTTTTGCGTGACCAGAGCGTGATGCGGCCGCCATCGCCCTGCGCCTTGGCATCGGCGCTGATCTGGCTGGCCGCATCCATGGCGACCGTCTGCGCCAGCCGGTCCGCCTTGGGCGAACCGCCGATGGAAACGCTGCCGCCACCCGATGCCCCATCGGCGGACAGGTTGGCCCCGGTCAGCGCGATGGCCCCGCCATCCACGCTGATGCCGCCGCCCTGGCCGCTGGCGGCAGAGGCATCAACCCGGCCCGACAGCTCCACCGAGACGCCATCATCGCCAGCGATGATGATCCGGCCGCCGCGTTCCTGCACCGTCTGGGCCTGGATGCTGCCGCTGCTGTTGATCACGCCGGCCATGGCATCGCGCCCGCCGCGTGCCGTCAACAGCACGGTCCCGCCATCGGCACCCAGATGGCCCTGGTTCAGCACCTGACCGGCGGCACTGCCGGCCGGCACGGCGAAGCTCAACAGCCCGTCGCCAGCCAGATCCAGGGTGAAGCTTTCCGCACCGGACAGCACCACATGGCCCAGCCGCGCCTCCACCACGCCCTTATTCTGCACGATGCCGGCGGCCAGGGCGGCATAGCCACCCTCCGCCACCCGGATCACGCCCTGGTTGACGATGCGGGACAGGCTGTCGGCCAGTTCGATCCGCACCGTGCCGCCGGCCAGGAAGGATTGCTCATCCAGCCGGCCCGTGCTGGCCAGGAAGCCGGCGGCATTGATCTGCGCTGTGCTGCCGAAGAAAATCCCCGCCTCATTCAGCAGGAAGACCTGTCCATTGGCCGACAGGGTGCCATCGAACCGCGTCGCCGCCCCGCCGGTGACGCGGTTGACCAGCAGGGAAGTACTGCCCGGCTGATTGACCTGCACATGCTGGCCCGCCGCCGTATCAAAGCGCGACCAGTTGACCAAAGCCCGATCGCTGGACTGGTTGATGATGGTCTGGGCGCCGTTGGTTTCGATTCCCACCCTGCCCGACACCACGCTGGCCCCTGTCGGGGCAACAGCCGGGGCCTGCTGCGCCTGGGCCTGCAAGGCCAGCGCGCTGACACCCGACAGCAGCATGAACAGCGGCAAGGCACGGGGGGAAAAGGCGTTTTTGCGGGGCACGGGGGCGGAACCTTGCCGGTTTCGGGGGCGCGGAAAGGGCGATGGCCAGACCTTCCCGCCCATTCTTAGCGGGTTTGCCCCCTATGCCGCTTGGTTGGCGCTCTATGAACGGGGATTTATCAACGCCGGTTGACAAACCTGCCACCCGCCTTTGCCCCCGCCGGCTTTCGTGAAATGACCTGCGCAATCATGCACATGAATGGTTCCCTGAAAATGCCCCGGCACCTGGGATGGACGCTGTTGACGGGTGGCCTGCTGCTGGCCGGCATTCCGGCTGCCCAGGGCCAGTCCGCGCCCCCCGCCCTGCCGGGCGCGGTGCAGCCGGGGCGCGGCACCCTGCCGCCCGCGATTGAGGAACAGCAGCGCCGCCCGCCGGAAGCCAAACTGCAATTTTCCATCCCCACGCAGAACCGGTCCCGCCCGGCGCCCAAGGAGGGGCAGGAGCTGCGCTTCACCCTGCGGGCGATCCAGGTGGAGGGGGCCAGCATCGTCGGCCCCGCCTTCTATGATCCGCTGATCCAGCCTTTGCTGGGCCACCCGGTGACGCTGGCCGAGGTGGCGGCCCTGGCCGATGCCATCCAGGACCGTTACGTCGCCCTGGGCTATGTGCTGACGCGCGCCTATGTGCCGGCGCAGGAACTGGCGGACGGCACCCTGCGCATCCGCGTCATCGAAGGGCATATCGACCGGCTGCTGGTGGAAAAGGGCGATGCCGCCATCACCGACCGGCTGACGGCCATGACAGCGGCGGCGATTGCCACCAAGCCCGCCCGCATCGACCGGCTGGAACGCGCCCTGCTGCTGGCCGATGATCTGCCGGGCACCGATATCAATGCCGTGCTGCGGCCGGGGGCGGATTTCGGGGCGGCGGAACTGGTGGTCACGGTGGCCCGTCAGCCCTGGGGCGGGTCGGCAGGCATCGGCAATCACGGGTCAGACTATGCCGGCCCCTGGAGCCTTTATGCCGATCTCTACGCCAATGGCCTGCTGGGGCAGGAAGAACAGATCGGCCTGACCGTCTCCGGCACGCCGGACAGCCGGGAACAGCGGGCGGTGAATGGCCGCTATCAGCAGCCGCTGGGCGGTGATGGCTGGCTGCTCTCCAGCCAGGGTTCCTGGTCACGCGGGCGGCCCGGTGCCTCGCTGCGACCCTTTGCTGTCCGCACGGAAAGCTGGTCGGCCGGGCAGCGGCTGGCCTATCCCATCATCCGCTCGCGTAGCTTGAACCTGCAGGGTGAGGTGGGATGGACGGCGCAGCAGGCCAAGGTGGATATTCTGGGCTTTCCCTATACGCAGGATGATTGGCGCAACCTGAAAGGGCAATTAACCCTGTCCTGGAGCGGCTGGGCCGGTACAGCGTTTCAGCTTTCCACCGGGCTGACCCAGGGGCTGGATATGCTGGGTGCCTCCCCCAAGGCCGGTAAAATCACGTCGCGCAGCGGGATCGATACCGGCTTCACCAAGCTGGAAGGACAGGCCACCGGCAGCGTGCGGCTGGCCGAAGGGCTGGCCGCCACGCTCAGCCTGTCGGGCCAATGGACCGATGATGTGCTGGTGGCCGGCGAAGAGTTCGTGCTGGGCGGCAGCCGCTTCGGCCGCGGCTATAACAGTGGCGATCTGGCGGGGCCGCGCGGCATGGCCGCCAGTGCCGAACTGCAGTATCGCCTGCCCTGGTCCGGGCGGGTCGTACAGGCTGCGACCCTCTATGCCTATGCGGATTGGGGGCGGGTGTGGCAATCTGTGGCGCTGGATGCCGATCTCACCTCAATCGGGGGTGGCGTCCGGCTGGCGCTGCCGGCCGGTTTCAGCCTGTCCGGGGAGGTGGCGGTGCCCTTGACCAAACTGGACCTGCCCGGCCTGACCGACCCCGATCCGCGTTTCTTCATCGATCTGGCCGTCTCCTTCTGAGGGAAATTTCACCATGGCCCTGAACCGCCTGTCCGCCCTTGCCCTGCTGCTGACCGCCGCCACCGCCCTGCCCGCCGCTGCCGCCGAACTGGTGGTGGTGGAATCCAGCGCACCGGCCCTGGCCCCTGGTCAGGTGCTGGATAGCGAGGCAGCCTTGTCGCTGCCGGCGGGCAGCCGGCTGGTGCTGGTCTCGGCCGATGGTGCCACCATCAACCTGCAGGGGCCGTTCAGCGGCAAGCCGGGCAATGGTGCCGGCGGCAGCAGCGGCGGGGTCACCCAGTCGCTGGCCAGCCTGCTGAGCGCGCGGGACAGTGACACGGCGTCGCTGGGTGCCGTGCGCGCCGCCAGCAGCGCCCAGCCGCTGCCCCGCCCCTGGCTGGTGGATGCCAGCCAGTCCGGCCATGGCTGCCTGCAACCGGGGGCCGCCCCGGTGCTGTGGCGCGCGGCGACGGCGGCCACCGACCTGACCCTCGCCCCGGCCGACCGCGCCTGGACCGCCACCACCCCCTGGCCCGCCGGCGCGCAGGATCTGGCCCTGCCGGCCGATGTGCCCTTTGCCGATGGGGCAACCTATCTGTTTGACATGGATGGCAAAAGCAGTGCTGTCACCCTGCATGTCGCCCCCGAGGCGGTGAAGGGTGACCGGATGCTGGCCGCCTGGATGCTGGCCAAGGGCTGCGAACGCCAGGCCCAGGCCCTGGGCAGGCAACTGGCGGGGAAGTGAGGTCACCCCCGCCATTCGCGGCGCAGAATGGCGTACTGCATGGTGTTTTCGTAAAGCGGCGTGCCGTTCGCGTCCTTGCCGAAACTGATATAGTCGAGGAACAGCCCCTCCTGCCGCATTCCCAGCCGCTGGCACAGGCGTTGCGACGACAGGTTGGTATCTTCCACATAGGCATAAAGCCGGCGGGCCTGTTTGACCGTGAACAGATGGGCAAACAGGGCCCGCGCCGCCTCTGACGCATAGCCGGCCCCGGCGACATCCGGGTTGAAATTCCAGCCGACGGAATAGGTATCCGGCTCCTCAAACATCGCAAACAGGTCGCCGATCAGCCGGCCGCCATCGCGCAGGCAGACGGCAATATGCTCATCATCCTGGCTGCGCTTTTCAACTTCTGCTTCGGCGGCGGCAAGATCATCCAGCTTGAGCGAGAAAAAACAACTCACCGTCGGCTTGTACAGATAAGCCCATAAATCCGCCGCATCCCCGGTCTGGAATTTCCGCAGGATCAGCCGGTCGGTTTTGATCATGTCCATTTAAAGCTCTGCTGCCTCAGTCTTGTGTTTTATTTTGCTGACGTCAGATAGGTATTGATTGCAGGCTCCACCAGGGACAGCAGCAAAAACATCCCGCTGTTCGGCCCTTGCATCCGGGCGGGCTTGCTGGCAAGCCTGGGGCCCTGTCCCGTGACCTCACCATCTTGAAAGCTGACCGCCATCATGCCCGGCCCCGTCACCGTTGATTTCTATTTCAGCCCGGCCAGCCCTTATGCCTATCTGGCATCCACGCAACTGTCGAAGCTGCAGATTGAAACCGGCTGCCGGGTGGATTGGTATCCCGTCTCTGCCCGGGCGCTGAACCGGGCGGCGGGCTATGATCTGGAACAGGCGGTGCCGCATTCCGGCCAGTTCCGCCCCGATTATCGGCGCACTGACCTGGAGCGCTTCGCCCGGCTCTATGGCGTGCCCTTCCGTGATTACAAGGATGTGGTGATGCCCAATCCGCCGCGTCTGGCGCTGGCCTGCGTGGCGGCGCGGCGGTTCGATGCCGGGCAGGTCTTCGCCCGCACCCTGATGAAGGCCATCTTCGTGGAAGGGGCCAGCCCCGCCGATGATGCGCTGTGCCTGCGCATCGCCAATGATGCCGTCGGCATCGAACCCCACCTGTTCGAACCGATGCTGAACGACCCGGAAACCGCCGCCCAGGCCGCTGGTTTCGTTTCTGCCGCCGTCAAGGCCGGCTGTTTCGGCGTGCCCAGCTTTGTCGTGGCCGGCAAGGAAATGGTCTATGGCAATGACCGGCTGTCATTGCTGCGTCAGGCAGTGCTGGACGCCAAACAGGCCGGCTGACCAGCGGCCCTTGAGGGATACAATACCAACCGGCCTGAAGGTTTAGCTTCAGGCCGGTTGGAGGCCGGCGACTGCCGGCCCGGCACCACGTGGTGCCGCAAGCCAAGGGCGCGGATGCGCCCGCCCGGCGCATGAGGGAGACGCGTATAAATTCATCCGCTGCTGTTGGCCGGGGTGGGCATCGTCAGCGGCTGAATGCTCTGGATCAGATAGACACCATCGGGCGGATAGCGACGTTCCACCTTGGCGCGCGCCGCTGCTTCGTCTGCGGCCCAGACACGGAAGCGGCGGCTGCCCACCCAGGGCGGCATCTGCCGGCTGTCGGGCTGCGGGCCGGCACTGTCCACAATGACCAGCCAGCCCCGGTCCAGCACGCCGCGCCGTTCATCCAGCACGAAGATGCGGTTTTCCGGTCGGGCCAGCTGGTGCATCTCCTCCTCGAAACGAACCAACTCCTCGCTCAACAGATCGGCGGTGCGTTGAACATTGCGTACCTCCCGGCCCAGCGTCAGGCTCTCCCGCGCGGCCGCGCGCAGCCGCTCCGTCTGCTGGCCCTGTTTGGCAATCACGGTCTGGTACCGTTTGCGCGCCGCCCGCACGCGGCGCATGGCCTGATCAAGGCCGATAGCCACCGCCATGAAGACCAGCAATGCCGCCAGGAGCAACGAAACGTTCATCGCACTCCCTTCCCGTTCACCCCAGCCTCAACCGGCCACAGCCTTGGCCGTTTCCTGACCCTCGGCGGGGCCCGCCTGCTCCAGCGAGATGGATAACGTACTGAAACCCAGCGGCACAGGGTAAAAGCGCTGGATTTCCTTGCGGGCATCGCCCAGCGAATCGGCCCAGACCTCCACGATCTGCGGCTGGGCCCATTCGCCATCCAGGGTGGGGTGGCGCTTGCGGTCGGCCACCGCCATCTGCACCTGCCGGTTCACCAGCCAGGCGCGGAATTTCAGGAAGGCCTGCCCTTCCGCCCCCACCACGCGGATAGGGGCCTGTGCCTCCCGCCGCGCATCGGCCAGCGCCTTATCCTGCAGGAAACGGCGGCGGCGCAGATCGGTGATTTCCGCCGTCAACACCCCCAGCCGGGCACGGCGGTCGCTGCGCCGTGTGTCAAACTTGGCTTCCAGCAGGGAACGGCGGGGCAACGCTTCCTCCGCCCGGCGCAGATCGGGACGTGACAGGATGCTGCTTTCCACGAAGCGGCCCAGCAGATAGGTGAAAAGATAGGCACCGAAGCCCATCATCACCCCCACCATGATCCCGTGCATGTAACCCATCGCCATCCGGCCCGTCTGTCCGCACGAACATGTTATGCGTCCCTGCCGCCTGGAATATCCGCCAGCAGAAACCCTACACGCTCTAATATACCCGCGCTTCGGGTGCCAACGATATAGCGCCTGCTGCCTAGGCCCCATCCGAAAGTGAAAAATTAACAAAGCGGCGCCCGCCGGGCGTGCCGGGCATGACGGGTTTGCGTGGCGCCGGGCCGCCCGTCCTTGCTGACGGGCCGCACCCTGGATAGGGTATCGCCGTTTGGGAGAATTCCGGGTAACGGGGTGAACTTGTCTTACATCAGCACGCGCGGCCAGGCGCCGTCCCTGGCTTTCGACGAGGTTCTGCTGGCGGGGTTGGCCCGCGATGGCGGGCTTTATGTGCCGGCGGCGTGGCCGCAGCTCACCCCGGATGATCTGCGCCGTTTCCGTGGCCTGACCTATGGCGAACTGGCGGTGGAGGTGATGCTCCCCTTCCTGGGCGGCACCATCACCCGCGATGATTTCGCCCGGCTGGTCAATGCCGCCTATGGCAGCTTCGCCCATAAGGCGGTGGTGCCGCTGGTACAGATCGACCAGCGCACCTGGATGATGGAACTGTTCCACGGGCCGACATTGGCCTTCAAGGACGTGGCCTTGCAGCTGCTGGGCCAGTTGTTCGACCATGTGCTGGCCAAGAAGGACAGCCGCGTCACCATCGTCGGTGCCACCAGCGGTGACACCGGCTCGGCCGCGATTGAGGCCTGCCGCGACCGGGAACGGGTGGATATCGTCATCCTGCACCCACAGGGCCGCACCTCGGAAGTGCAGCGCCGGCAGATGACGACGGTTCTGTCCAGCAACGTGCATAACGTCGCCCTTCAGGGCACGTTCGATGATTGCCAGGATGCCGTGAAGGCGATGTTCAACGACCAGCCGTTCCGCGATGCGCTGAACCTGTCGGCCGTGAACTCCATCAACTGGGCCCGCATCATGGCCCAGATCGTCTATTACGTGGCGGCTGCCGTGGCGCTGGGTGCGCCGGATCGGGAAGTGGCCTTTGCCGTGCCCACGGGCAATTTCGGCAATGTCTATGCCGCCTATGCCGCCCGCCAGATGGGCGTGCCGGTGAAGCGCCTGATTGTCGGCACCAACGAGAATGACATTCTGGCCCGCTTCTTCGCCTCTGGTGCGATGCAGGCCGACGGGGTGGTGCCGACCATCAGCCCGTCAATGGATATTCAGGTCTCCAGCAATTTCGAACGGCTGCTGTTCGACCTGATGGACCGGGACGGCGCCGCCGTCGCCCAATGCATGGATGGTTTCCGTAAAACCGGCCGGTTTGAGGTGAGCCAGGGTCAGTTGGCCCGCGTGCGGGAATTGTTCGAGGGCTATCGCTGCGACACCACCGAGACGCTGTCGGTGATGAAGCAGGCCTATGAAGGTTCCGGCTATCTGGTTGATCCGCATAGTGCCGTTGGCGTCGCCGCCGCCCGCGCGTCGGATCTGGACCCGTCGGTGCCTTTGGTGGTGATGGGGACCGCCCATCCGGCCAAGTTCCCCGATGCGGTGGAAAAGGCCACCGGCGTGCGCCCGCCGCTGCCGCGTCATCTGGCCGATCTTTATGACCGGGTGGAGAGGATGGACATCCTTCCCAACGATATCCAGATATTGAAAGATCATGTGAAAGCCCGCGCCCGCATTCTGGGCAACTAAGACATTGATGGAAGAAAGCCCTACGTGAGCAACTTCGCTTTCCCGACCCCTGAGAATATCCGCCTGACCACCCTGCCCAACGGGCTGCGGGTCATGACCGACACCATGCCGCATGTGGAGACCGTGACGGTCGGCGTGTGGTTTGGTGTCGGCAGCCGGCATGAACCGCTGGCCGCCAATGGCGTGGCCCATGTGGTGGAACATATGCTGTTCAAGGGCACGCCGACGCGCGACGCCTTCGCCATCTCGGCGGAGATCGAGAATGTCGGCGGGCACCTGAATGCCTATACCAGCCGCGAACAGACCACCTATTACGCCAAGGTGCTGAAGGAGGATCTGGGGCTGGCCATGGGCATCCTGGCCGACATGGTGCAGCACCCGCTGTTCGATGAGGGGGAGCTGGAAAAGGAACGCCAGGTCATCATTCAGGAAATCGGTCAGGCGGAGGATACGCCCGACGATATCGTCTATGACCATTTCCTGGCCACCGCCTTCCCCGGCCAGCGGCTGGGCCGCCCGGTGCTGGGCACGGCGGATATTGTCGGTTCCCTGCCGCGTACCGCCCTGATGGATTATGTGCATGGCCGCTACGTTCCGGCCAATATGGTGGTCGCCGCCGCCGGCAATGTGACCCATGAGCAGGTGGTGGAACTGGCCGCCCGCCTGTTCACCGACCTGCCGACCGGTGAGGCCATCCAGGCCGAACAGGCGCTGTATCAGGGTGGGGAGTTCCGGGAGGAGCGCGATCTGGAGCAGGTGCATCTGCTGCTGGGCTTCCAGGGCCTGTCCAACACCGATCCTGATCTCTATGCCACGCTGATGCTGTCCACCCTGCTGGGCGGCGGCATGTCGTCCCGCCTGTTCCAGGAGGTGCGGGAGAAGCGCGGGCTGGTCTATTCCATCCACAGCTTCAACTGGTCGATGGCCGATACCGGCGTCTTTGCCATCTATGCCGGCACCGGCCCGGAAAGCACGGGCGAACTGGTGCCGGTGGTGTGCGAGGAGGTGCGCCGGCTGGCGCGCAGCCTGACCCAGGATGAGGTGTCGCGCGCCCGCGCCCAGTTGAAGGCCAGCCAGTTGATGGGGCTGGAAAGCACCACCAACCGGGCCGAACAGCTGGGTTCGCAGATGCTGTCGCATGGCCGCTACATCCCGCCGGCCGAGACGGTGGCACGGCTGGATGCGGTGGATCTGGACGCCATCGCCGCCTGCGCCGACCGTATCTTTGCCAGCAAACCCACCCTGACGGCCCTGGGTCCGCTGGAGGGGCTGGAAAGCTATGACGACGTGGCCGGGCGTCTGGTGGCCTGAGCCGATAACAATAATAAGAACAGCAAAGGGGGGCGGCTTCGTTGATCAGATTGATCCCCGATGGGTTATTGAGCCCCCCGGCACTGCGCGTGGATGGCGCCCGTGTCTATATCCGCCCGGCCCAGCCCAAAGACTGGCGCCCCTGGGCGGAGTTGCGGGAGGCCAGCCGGGATTTCCTGGTGCCATGGGAACCAACCTGGCCGCCCGATGCCCTGACCCGCGAAGCCTTCAGCCGCCGCCTGCGCCGGCAGGCCGGCGAATGGCGCGATGATGAGGCCTATAGCTTCCTGGTCTTCACCCAATCGGGGGACGAGGTGGTCGGCGGCATCGGCCTGACCAATGTGCGCCGGGGCGTGGCCCAGATGGGCACCATGGGCTATTGGGCCGGCAAGCCTTATGCCCGCCATGGCTACATCTCAGAGGGCGCCCGGCTGATGCTGTCCTTCGCCTTCGGGCAGCTGGGGCTGCACCGGGTGGAAGCCGCCTGTCTGCCCAGCAATATCCCCAGCAGCGGCCTGCTGGAAAAGGTGGGCTTCACCCGCGAAGGCTATGCCCGCGCCTATCTGCGCATTGATGGCAAATGGGCCGACCATCTGCTCTATGCCATGCTGCGCGATGATTGGGCAGCGCGCGGCGAGATGGCGAATCCGGCCCCGGTGCGCGTGCCCTGAAAACATGGATGCAGGGTTTGGCCGCAAGCGCCGTATAAGAAGCGGCGCATTCTGCCCTTCAGGGCATTAAATTTAAATTATCAATTAAATTTCATTTAAAATTACATTTTCCAATCAACATAAAATAAAAATTCCAATCACATCAAAAAAAATCGAAGTATCAATCCCTCATCGAAAATCAGATTCATGGGATATTTTTTCCAAAATTATCACGAATTTTTGAAAATTTACTGCGCTAATTCAGATGGTGCCAATTTTTAAATTCTTATGATACTTATAGATTTCTATATTTTTTACTCAAATTTCGAAATTTTTCCGGTAAAAAGAATTTTTTTCCTATTGGATACACTCTCTTTCCCTTGCAATCCTGTGACCACGAAGCCACAGCCCCCTGGAATCCGGCCCTAATTGTAACTGAACCGTTGCAGACTGTCGCGGGCGCGCCATGAATCTCACCATTGGGCTAAGCCATTGCGCATAAACAAAAGGCCCAGGCAATCCGACAGGGGATTATGATGATAAAGAAACAAGCATTGATCGATGGCCGTCTGCGTCGCAGCCTTCTGATTGGTGCCGCTATCGGCTTGGCAGTCGTTTCAACCGCCTCCGCGCAGGAGCCGGTTATTGAAGAAATCGTGGTGACGGGTTCGCGTATCGCCCGCCCCGAACTGACCAGCTCCAGCCCTGTCGCTGTCGTCGATGCCGCCGCTTTCGAGCAGGCCGGTGCCGCCACCGTGGACAGCGTGCTGAACGAGCTGCCGCAGATCATCCCCTCGTTGGGTTCCTTCTCCAATAATGGCGGCAATGGTTCCGCCACGGTCGACCTGCGCGGTATCGGACCTTCCCGCACCCTGGTGCTGGTCAATGGACGCCGCTTCATCCCCACCAATGGCGATGGCACGGTCGATCTGAACAATATCCCCGCCTCCCTGGTGAAGCAGGTGCAGGTGCTGACGGGTGGCGCCTCGGCCGTTTACGGTTCCGACGCCATCGCCGGCGTCGTGAACTTCATCCTCAACGATGAATTCCAGGGCGCCCAGGCCAGCGCGCGCTATGGCATCACCGGTGAAGGGGATGGCAAGGAACGCAATATCAATTTCACCCTGGGTACGGGTTCGGAAGATGGCCGCAGCCATCTGACCTTCTTCGCCGAATATAATAAGCGCGATGAAGTGATGGCCGGCGACCGCGACTTCTCCAAGCAGGCGCTGACCGAAGGCGTGGTCGACGGCAAGCCGACCCTGCTGTTCAGCGGCTCCACCAACACCCCCGGTGCCCGTCTGGCCCGCGGCACGACGGTGCTGACCTGGGATGCCAATGGTGTTCCGCGGAACTTCAATTCCACCCGCACGCCCACCAGCGCCGGTGACCTGTATAATTTCTCGCCGGTGAACTATCTGCGCGTGCCGCAGGAACGCTGGTCGCTCTATGCCACCGGCAAGCATGAGGTGAATGACCATATCAACCTCTATGCGGAAACCACCTACACCTCCAACCGCGTGCCGCTGCAGCTGGCTGAAACGCCGGCGAATATTCCGCAGCCGCGTCCCGGTGTGCCGCCGATCCGCATCAACCTGACCAACCCGCAGCTGACGGCCCAGACGGTGGCCCAGCTGCGCGCCCTTTATCCGGCCTCGGCCGATCCCACCTTCGTGGCGCCGGCTGGCTTCACCGCCAATGATTATGCCAGCATCACCACGGCCAACGCCCTGTCCCGCCGCATGACGGAACTGGGCCCGCGTGAGCAGGATAATAACCAGAACGCCTTCAACACCACCTTTGGCACCAAGGGCGATCTGTTTGGTGACTTCAAGTACGACACCTACTTCACCTTCGGCCGCGTCAGCCGCGATGTGATCGTGCGCAATGACGTGTCGTCGTCCCGCCTGCGCCAGGCGCTGAACGCCACGCGTGACGCCGCTGGCAACGCCGTCTGCGTTGACGCCGCGGCCCGCGCCCAGGGCTGCGTGCCGATCGATATTTTCGGGCCCGGCCGCATCTCCAAGGCTGCGGCTGCCTATGTGCGGTCCGATACCAACCGGATGCAGGAATTCGAACAGCAGGTCTGGAACGGGTCCATCAGCGGTCCGCTGTTTGAACTGCCGGCCGGCGCGCTCTCCGTGGCCATCGGCTCCGAATGGCGCAAGAACAAGTATTTCGACCGGGTGGATGACAGCATCCGTACCGGCGACATTCTGGGCTTCAACCCAGCCTTGTCCTCGGCCGGTTCCTTCGACGTGTGGGAAGGTTTCGCTGAAACCTATATCCCGCTGGTGAAGGATCAGCCCTTCTTCCATAACCTGTCGGCCGAAGCCGCCTTCCGCTATTCCGATTACAGCTCGGTCGGCGGCGTGACGGCCTGGAAGGCTGGTATGGAATGGTCGCCGGTGGCCGATATCGGCTTCCGTGGCCAATTCCAGGCCGCTGTGCGTGCGCCCAACGTGCTGGAACTGTTCCGTGGCGGTCAGGTCAGCTTCCCGACCCTGAATTCCACGGTTGACCCCTGCCTGCTGTCGACCGCCGCCAATTATGACCGCAACTTCTGTATCAGCCAGGGCGTGCCTGCCGGCGTGGTTGGCACGGCGGCCTTCAATGCCGGCCGTCCGACCCAGCTGCAAAGCCTGATCCAGGGTGCCTCCGTCGTCGGTGCCGAGCTGAAGGAAGAGGAATCCAAGACCTGGACCGTCGGTGCCGTGCTGACCCCCAGCTTCCTGCCGGAATTCACGGCCACGATTGACTGGTGGCAGATCAAGCTGGAAGACCGCATCGGTGATTTCGGCGGCGGTGCCGCCGGCGTGATCCGCGACTGCTTCACCAGCAAGAACCTGCAGAGCACCAACTGCCGCGCCATTACCCGTACCGCCGACGGCTATCTGGCGGTGGTGCAGGTGCCGACCGTCAACAATGCCAACCGCAACACGGCCGGTGTCGATTTCGGCTGGGTCTGGAACGGCGATCTGCCCGACAGCCTGGCGCTGTTCGGCGATGGCACCTTCCGCATCAAGAACGACGTGACCTATCGCTACAAGTATGATGACCAGCCGGCGATCAACGGCTTCGTCTACAAGTGCGCCGGTTACGGTGGCCCCAGCTTCTGCGGTGAGCCGCTGCCCCGCTTGAAGAGCACGGCCAGCTTCACCTATCGCAGCGGCCCACTGACGACCACGATGCAGGTGAACTATATCGGTTCCTGGAAGAACGAGGCGCTGTTGACGGGGTCCGCGGCCAACACGCTGGTCTATCCGGAGGTGGATGACTACTACTTGTTCGACCTCAGCGGTTCTTATGAAGTGCTGGAAGGCGTCACCGTCTCTGCCGGTGTGACCAACCTGTTCGACAAGAAGCCGCCGATGCTGCCGGACACCATGATCGGTTCGCAGCAGAACACCTTCTCCAACACCTATGATGTGCTGGGGCAGCGCTTCTTCCTGTCCACCACGGTCAAGTTCTGATCGTGGCGGTGACGGTGGCGGGGGCCTCCCCGTCACCGACGGCCGGTCCCGACCGGTCTTTATGTTACGATTGCTTCATTTGCCTTCAGGCGGACCTTCGCGGGTCCGCCTTTTTTTTGCCATGGCGGCCGGGCGGCATCGCCCGCAACGGCTGGCAATCGCCCCCCCTTCTGCGCCATGATGCCCCCTTGCAGCGTAGCGCCCCGGGGCAGGATCATTCGTGAAGCGACAGACAGGACAAAGCCAGTTCCGCTGGACCGGTGAATTCACCGACACGGACCGGGAGGCGGCCTTCGCCCTGCGCAACCAGCGCCTGGATTTCAACATGGCGCATGTCTGCGTCATTGCCGCCACCCTGACCAGCCTGCTGTTCGCGCCGTTGGATTTCCTGACCGTCGATCCCCATCGGCTGGGCTGGTTTCTTTCCATCCGGGGCCTGATCCTGCTCTGGTGCATCCTGTCGCTGCTGGCCATGGCGCGGGCCCGGCCAGCACGGCTGCCGGCCGTCACCTTCCTGAACCTGTTCGTCTTCTTCAGCCTGAATGCGCTGGTCTTTGATCACCCAACGCTGCAGGTGCATGGTGGGGCCTTCTTCCCGCTGATCGCCATCGGCCTGTCGGCCAGCCTGCCCGGTGCTTTCATGCCGGCCATGGCCATCACCGCCTATGGGGCGGGGGTCAGCCTGCTCTGGTGGGGGGTGCTGGGCCAGCAGCCCAAACCGCCGATTGATCTGCTGATCATCGTGGCCCTGACCATCGTGGCCTTTTGCGTTGGCGGTGTGCTGCGGGCCAGTTCCAACCGGATGCGGCGCGAACAGTTCCTGAATGTGCTGCGCGAACAGGCCAGCAACCGCGAACTGGCCGAAGCCAAGCGCCAGGCAGAGCTGACCGCCTCCGCCAAAGCCGATTTCCTGGCGATGATGAGCCATGAGATCCGCACGCCGATGAATGCCATCATGGGCATGGCCGGGCTGCTTCACCGTGACAGCCCCCGGCCCGATCAGGAAAGGCGGCTGGATATCATGCTGGCGGCCGGACGGCGGCTGGTGCATCTGCTGGATGATGCGCTGAACCTGTCGCGGTTTGAGGCCGATGGCATCGGCCTGAAACCCGCCCCGGTGGACCTGCCGCGCCTGCTGGATGAGGTGGCGGCCCTGATGCGCCCGGCGGCGGATGAAAAGGGCTTGGCCATCCTGCTGGATATCGGTGCCCTGGCCCCCGCCCATGTGGCCGATGGGCTGCGGGTGCAGCAGGTGCTGATCAACCTGCTCTCCAACGCCATCAAATATGCGCCCAGCGGTGCGGTGGAGGTGGGGCTGCACAGCCAGCCCCTGCCCGATGGGCGCGATGAGCTGGTGCTCAGCGTGGCGGATCGCGGCCCTGGCATCCCCGATGCGGCCAAACAGCTGATCTTCGAACCGTTCCGCCAATATGGCGCCTCGGATCGGGCCGATGGGGCCGGGCTGGGCCTGTCCATCGTGCGGCGGCTGGCCGATGCCATGGGCGGGGTGGTGACGGTGGCCGACCGGCCGGGCGGCGGGGCCCTGTTCGGCTTCCGCTTCCCCGCCCGGCCCACGCAGCCCCTGCAACCGCCGGCCCCCGTACCGGTCGCGCCGCCGCTGGTGCCGCTTTCCATCCTGGTGGTGGATGATGCGGCGGAAAATCAGGCGCTGCTGCGCGGTCTGCTGGAACCACATGGCCACCGTGTCACGGTGGTGGAGGATGGCGGAGAGGTCTGCGCGGCACTGGCCCGCGACCAGTTCGATCTGGTGCTGATGGATATCCGCCTGCGCAGCGTGGATGGGGTAGAGGCGACGCGCCGGGTAAGGGCCCTGCCCGACCCCAACCTGGCCCTGCTGCCCATCATCGCTGTTACCGCCAATGCCAGCCCGCTGGACGAAGCGCGCTATCTGGAAGCCGGCATGGATGAGATGCTGGCCAAGCCGCTGGAACCCGACCGGCTTTATGCCATGCTGCACCGCTATGCCCCGGCCGCCAGCCCCCTGCCCGCCGCTCCCGCGCGGGAACCGCCCAGCCGCACCGGCACCGCCCAGGGCCTGTTCCTGGAGGCGTGCCGGGAGCAGAAAAAGCGCCTGCGGGCCGCCTTACTGCAGGGTGACAGCGCGTCCCTGGCCGCCAGCGCCCACCGGCTGCGCGGCTCGGCCGCCAGTTTCGGCCATGGCGACCTGTCAATTGCCGCCGGCGCGCTGGAAACGGCCCTGGCCGATGGCATGGCGACAGATGATTTCGCCTTGATTTTGCTGGTAGAAAAGCTGCTGATCCAGATCACCCGCGTGCTGGAACCGGACGGAGCCCCGACATGAACAAGTCCGCGACCATCCTGGTGGTGGAGGACGCGCCGGAAATGCTGGAACTGATCGCCGGCGCGCTGGAGGATCAGGGTTTTGCCGTGGTGCGGGCGCGCAATCTGGCCGATCTGCGCCGCTGCCTGCCCTGGGCCAAGGCCGATGTCATCCTGCTGGATATCAACCTGCCCGATGGCGATGGCCTGACAGCGGCGGTTGAACTGCGCCTGCGTGACAAGGCCGGGCTGATCTTTGTCACCGCCCGCGATGCGGAAGAGGATCGTGTCCTGGCGCTGGAAAAGGCCGGCGATGATTATCTGACCAAGCCGGTCTCGGTGCGCGAGCTGATCGCCCGCATCAATAATGTGCGCCGCCTGCGCGATGCCAAGGCGGTGGCGCTGGTGGAGATTGATGGCTGGAACCTGGACCCGATCCGGCGCGAACTGTTCCGCCCGGACGGCAGCCTGCTGCCGCTGACGACGGGTGAATTCAACATCCTGGCGGCCCTGGCGGCGGCCCGGCCGCAGCCGTTGGACCGGGATTTCCTGCTGGATGTGATCAGCAACCGCGACCCGCGTTCGGTGACGGCGCACACGGTGGACACGCTGATCGGCCGCCTGCGCCGCAAACTGGACCTGCCCCAGGGCGGCGGTCTGATCATCACCACCATCCGGGGGGCGGGCTATGCCCTGTCCGATGCGGTTGAGGGTCGGGCGGAGAAATAGCGCGTTGGGAGATATGTTACTCATCCACACTGCAGCTGTTGATTTCGTCGAATGTTTTGTGCAAATTGCGGTCCTTGCGTGGGCCTGTAGCTCAATGGTTAGAGCCGACCGCTCATAACGGTCTGGTTGGGGGTTCGAGTCCCTCCGGGCCCACCACTCTTTTCAAGGAGTTAGCGTCGCCACGTTGGCGACGCTAACATCTCGCAAGTGAGCTGTAAGTGCAATGGGCGTCGGCGGACGGCCAGGAACGGCGGCGTTGTCCGGCGGTTACGGCATCCGGCCCCTTGGTCCCCCTGGAACAGCCTTCATCGTCCCCTCCGGTGCGCCCCGGCCTTTCCTGTCGCCCCCCTCTTCATGCTATGAAACCGGGTGCCCGTTGATGGGTGACGCCTAGGTTTTCAGTGCAGAATTCGGGACCGTTGGACATGAATGCGATTGAGATCGAACAGGCCATATCCGAGCTTGCCGAACAGACGTTCGATGCTGCGGAGTTTCCGTTCGCTTTCCTGATGGCGTTCGGGAACAAGGAGACGACGATCCGCCGCCTGCGCAAGGGGGAGACGAACAAGTCCGACCTTGCCAGCCCGTGGGGCGGCGTGCTGCAGGCCAACAATATCCATATCGCCGTGGCACCCAAGGGAGCGGTGACGCAGGCCCTGGCCGCGTTGAAGGCCAGCCCGGCAACGGCCAAGCACAAGGCCAAATACATCCTGGCCACCGATGGGGAGATGCTGGAGGCTGAGGAACTGGCCAGTGGGGAGGTGGTGGCCTGCCACTATGCCGATTTCCCCAACCATTTCGGTTTCTTCCTGGCGCTGGCCGGCATCACCACGGTGCAGCAGATCAAGGAAAATGCCTTTGACATTCGGGCGACCAGCCGCCTGAACCGCCTCTATGTAAGGTTGCTGGAGGATAACCCGGACTGGGGTGCGGCCGACCGACGGCACGACATGAACCATTTCATGGCCCGGCTGATCTTCTGTTTCTTTGCCGAAGATACCGACATTTTCAACGGCACCGGCCTGTTCACCGCCACCGTGGAACAGATGAGTGCGCGCGATGCGTCCGACACGCATACGGTGATCAGCGCCATTTTCCAGGCGATGAACACGAAGCCGCACGACCGCGCCCATTCGGGCCTGCGCCCCTGGGCGGATCAGTTTCCCTATGTGAATGGCGGCCTGTTCTCCGGCTCTGTCGATGTACCACGGTTCAGCCGGATCGCCCGATCCTATCTGCTGGCCATTGGCAGGCTGGATTGGACCAAGATCAATCCCGACATTTTCGGGTCGATGATCCAGGCCGTGGCGGATGATGAGGAGCGCGGGGCGCTGGGTATGCATTACACCAGCGTGCCCAACATCCTGAAAGTCCTGAACCCGCTGTTCCTGGATGATCTGCGCGCCAAGCTGGCCGAGGCGGCGGACAATCCCCGCATGTTGTTGAACCTGCGCAAGCGCATGGCGCGCATCCGTGTGTTCGACCCAGCCTGTGGATCGGGCAATTTCCTGGTCATCGCCTATAAGCAGATGCGGGAGATCGACGCGGAGATCAATCAACGGCGCGGGGAACCGGGCCGGAAGAGTGATATTCCCCTGACCAATTTCCGGGGCATCGAGCTGCGAGACTTCCCGGCGGAAATCGCCCGGCTGGCCCTGATCATCGCGGAATATCAATGCGACGTGCTGTATCGCGGGCAGAAGGAGGCGCTGGCGGAGTTTTTGCCGTTGGATGCGCAGAATTGGATTGTCTGCGGCAATGCCCTGCGGCTGGATTGGTTGAGCATTTGTCCGCCGGCGGGCACGGGGGTGAAGCATCAGGCCGATGATTTGTTCCATACGCCGCTGGATCAATCGCAGATTGATTTTGAGAATGATGGAGGCGAGACGTATATTTGTGGGAATCCGCCTTATCTTGGCTCGACTTGGCAGAACGACGGTCAAAAAGCCGATCTACAAGCCATTTTGGGCCATCGCACGAAAAGCTGGAAGTCGCTTGATTATGTAGCAGGTTGGTTTATGAAAGCGGCCGATTACGGAACGCAGACCAACGCGGCGACAGCCTTCGTGTCGACCAACAGTATTTGCCAAGGCCAACAGGTGCCGATCCTCTGGCCATTGATTTTCAATTATGGCCACGAAATCGTGTTTGCGCACACCAGCTTCAAATGGGCGAACCTTGCAAGCAACAAGGCTGGTGTGACTGTGGTGATCGTTGGCATCTCCAATCATGCCAGCAAGACAAGGCTCCTTTATAGTCTAGACGATAAAAATAACTCCATTGTCAAAGAAGTGACTAACATCAACGCCTACCTTGTCGCTGGGCCTAATGTGGTCGTGGTGCCACTTTCAAGGGCGTCTGACAACCGCAGTCTTATGGAGTGGGGAAACAAACCTACCGATGGCGGGAACCTGATCCTTAGCTCCGATGAGAGGCATGAGATTATTGAGAATTATCCCACCTCAAGAGATTATCTCCGTAGATATGTTGGCTCGCGGGAGTTGATCGACGGATCGCTCCGGTGGTGTCTTTGGATCACTGACGAGCGCCGAGCTAGTTCTGAAGAGATTCCACCAATAAAAAAACGAATAGAACGCGTCCGCGATTACCGGGAGAATAGTAGCTCGGCAGATACTCGCCCGACAGCCTCTTTCCCACACAGATTTAGGCAGATTCAGCGCATTGCAGACGAGAAACAAATTCTGGTTTCTGGCGTCTCATCTGAAAACAGACCCTATCTGCCGGCTGATATTTTCCAGGAAGACGCTATCGCCTCAAACAAGTGCTTCGCCCTCTATGATGCCCCGCTCTGGAACTTGGCGCTGATCGTCTCGCGACTGCACTGGGTATGGATTGGAACGGTGTGCGTCCGTATGCGAACTGACTTCTCCTACTCCAACACCCTCGGCTGGAACACCTTCCCCGTCCCCACCCTGACCGAGAAGAACAAGGCCGACCTGACCCGCTGCGCCGAGGATATCCTGCTGGCGCGGGAGGCGCATTTCCCGGCCACCATCGCCGACCTCTATGACCCGGACAACATGCCGGATGACCTTCGCCAGGCCCATGAGCGCAATGACGAGGTCCTGGAGCGTATCTATATCGGGCGGCGGTTCCGCAATGATACCGAACGGCTGGAAAAACTGTTCGATCTCTATACCAAGATGGTGGCGGCACAGCCGGCCAAGAAGGTGGGGAAATCGGGGAAGGGGCGAAAGGCATGAGTGACGGTGAAGCCCCCCTGACCCCACCACCCGAGGGCTATGCTTCCTGGCTGGCCGACCTGAAGGGACGCATCCACAGTGCCCAACAGCGAGCCACCCTGGCGGTTAACCGCGAACTGGTGTCGCTCTACTGGCAGATCGGCCGGGACATCCTCTCCCGGCAGGCCGAACAGGGCTGGGGGGCCAAGGTCATTGACCGGCTGGCCACGGACCTGCGCGCGGCGTTTCCGCAGATGAAGGGGTTTTCCCCCCGTAACCTGAAATATATGCGGGCCTTTGCCGAGGCCTGGCCGGATTCCGAATTTGTGCAGCAGGTTGCTGCACAATTGCCGTGGTTTCACAATGTCGTGCTTCTGGACAAGCTGCCCAACCCGGAAGCCCGCCGCTGGTACGCCGCGCAGGCCATAGAGCATAACTGGTCCCGCAACGTGCTGGTGATGCAGATTGAAACCCGCCGGTTGGAACGCAGCGGCCAGGCGCAAACCAACTTTGATACACGCCTGCCCAAGCCGCAATCCGATCTGGCGCGGGAATCGCTGAAAGACCCCTATCGGTTCGACTTCTTGCAGCTTGGTGACGAGGCGCAGGAACGCGATATCGAAAATGCCCTGGTGCGGCATGTCACCGATTTCCTGCTGGAACTGGGGGCCGGTTTCGCCTTTGTCGGGCGGCAGGTGCTGTTGGATGTGGGGGGCGATGAGTTCTTTATCGACCTGCTATTCTATCACCTGAAATTGCGCTGCTATGTGGTGATCGAGCTGAAGGCCGGGAAGTTCAAGCCGGAATATCTGGGTCAGTTGGGCTTTTACCTGACCGCCGTTGATGCCCAGATGAAACATGCCGATGACGGGCCGACCATCGGGTTGCTGCTGTGCAAGACCAAGAACAAGGTCGTGGCGGAATATGCCCTGCGCGACAAGGCCCAGCCCATGGGGATCGCCGAATATCAACTGGCGGAATCCCTGCCGGCGGAATTTCAGACGAACCTGCCCAGCATCCAGCAGATTGAGCGGGAGTTGGCCGGTGAGGATGAATTGACCGACGATGATCCTCCATGACACCAAGGGCCAAGCAGGGGCCCGTCAGATTTCTTGATCGGGTTTTGATCGGATCGGGGGATGCGGGACGGGGCTTGACGGGTGAGGTGAGTAATATCAGATGGTTACGGCTCTCGCGCCGACCTTTTGGTTCTTGATCGGGTTTTGATTGGCGGGGTTTTCCCCTCTCCCTTGTGGTGGTACAGGAACGAAAATGACCAAGAATGTCCCTTCCGTCTCCGTCTCCTACACCCGTAACGGCAGCTCGACCAAGGCCAACGCCCTGGGCATGCGGCCGATGCAGGAACGGGCCTATGAGAAGCGGGGGGAGCCATATCTGCTGATCAAATCGCCGCCGGCATCGGGGAAAAGCCGGGCGCTGATGTTTGTCGCCCTGGACAAGCTGCATAACCAGGGGCTGCGCCAGGCCATCATCGTGGTGCCGGAACGGTCCATCGGGTCCAGCTTCAATGACGAACCACTGACCAAATACGGGTTCTGGGCCGATTGGGTGGTGGCCCCGCAATGGAACCTGTGCAATGCCCCCGGCACCGATGGCGGCAAGGTGAACGCGGTCGGCAGCTTCCTGGAAAGTGCCGACCGGGTGCTGGTCTGCACCCATGCCACCTTCCGCTTTGCCGTGGACCGGTTCGGGGTGGAGGCGTTTGACGACCGGCTGATTGCCGTGGATGAATTCCACCATGTCTCCGCCAGCCCGGATAACAAGCTGGGCCTGCATCTGGGCCAGTTCATCGCGCGCGACCGCGTGCATATCGTGGCGATGACTGGTTCCTATTTCCGGGGCGATGCGGAAGCGGTGCTGGCCCCGCAGGACGAGTCGAAGTTCGACACCGTCACCTACACCTATTATGAGCAGTTGAACGGGTACGAGCACCTGAAGCAGCTCGACATGGGCTATTTCTTCTATGCCGGCTCCTATGCCGACGACATCCTGGAGGTGCTTGATCCGGGGCAGAAGACGATCATCCATATCCCCAGTGTCAATTCACGGGAAAGCACCAAGGACAAGCTGAAAGAGGTGGAGCATATCACCGACGCCCTGGGCAAATGGCAGGGCATTGATCCGGTGACGGGCTTTCAATTGGTGCAGCGCCCGGACGGCAAGGTGCTGCGCATCGCCGATCTGGTGGATGATGATCCGGCCAAGCGCGACCGCGTTTCCGCCGCCTTGAAAGACCCCGCGCAGAAGAATAACCGCGACCATGTCGATATTATCATCGCCCTGGGTATGGCCAAGGAAGGGTTCGACTGGATCTGGTGCGAACACGCGCTCACCGTCGGTTACCGGTCCAGCCTGACGGAGATCGTCCAGATCATTGGCCGCGCCACCCGTGATGCGCCGGGCAAGACCCGCGCCCGCTTCACCAACCTGATCGCCGAACCCGACGCCTCGGAAGAGGCAGTGACGGAGGCGGTGAACGACACGCTGAAGGCCATTGCGGCCAGCCTGCTGATGGAACAGGTGCTGGCCCCCCGGTTTGAGTTCAAGCCCAAGAACCCCGGCAATGGGCCGACGCCCGGCTTTGACTATGGCGAGGCCGGCTATGACCCGACCAAATGCAATGTCGGTTTCAACGAACAAAGCGGCCAGTTCGAGATTGAGATCAAGGGCCTGGTCGTGCCCAAAAGCCCCGAGGCGCAACGCATCTGCCGCCAGGATTTGAACGAAGTGATCGCCGCCTTTGTCCAGGACAAGGGCACGATTGAGCGCGGGCTGTTCGACAGTGAACTGGTGCCAGAGGAACTGACCCAGGTCCGCATGGGCAAGATCATCAAGGCCAAATATCCCGAACTGGATGATGCGGATCAGGAAGCCGTGCGTCAGCACGCGGTCGCCGCCTTGAACCTGACGCAGCAGGCCAAGGACATTGCCTCTGGTGGCGGCGCGGACAGTGGCGACGGGGAGCGCAGTGCCAACACCGCCTTTGTCGATGGCGTGCGCAAATACACCATGGATGTGCGCGACCTGGATATCGACCTGATCGACAGCATCAACCCGTTCGGTGAAGCCTATTCCATCCTGGCCAAGACCATGAGCGAGGAGAGCCTGAAACAGGTGGCCGCCGTGATCGCCGCCAAGCGCATCAACCTGACCATGGAGGATGCAAGGCTTCTGGCCAAACGCGCGCTTGAATTCAAGCAGCAACGCGGCCGGCTACCGTCTATAACGTCGCCCGATGCCTGGGAAAAGCGTATGGCCGAAGGCGTGGCCTTCCTGGCGCGGATGAAGGCGGAGGCGGCCCGTGGCTAACAAGTTCACCGATGAGGATGATGCGCTTCTGGAAGCGTTGGGGATCGATGTCGAAGCCCCCAACCAATCCAGCCGCACCCCCCGCGAGGAACGGATCATCGCCGGGTTTGAGGAAATCCAGCGATTCGTTGAGCAGCATGGACGCGCCCCCCAGCACGGGGAAGATCGCGACATTTTCGAGCGGCTTTATGCTGTCCGGCTGGATCGGTTGCGGGAGCAAGCGGACTGCCGCTCCCTGCTTGAGCCGATGGATCATCAGGGGCTGTTGAGCGGCGCGCTGACGCTGGCATCGGTCGGTGATGATCTGGACGATGATGCGCTGCTGGCCGAACTGGGCGTGGGTGAGGAGGGTGCTGACAGCGTCACTAACCTGCGCCATGTCCGTTCCACCGCGGAAAAGCGGGCGGCGGAAGAAATCGCCAACCGGGAAAAGTGCCCGGATTTCCCCAAGTTCAAGCCGCTGTTCGCCCAGGTGCAGGCCGACCTTGATTCCGGTGTCCGCACCACCCGGCCCTTCGTAAAGGATGCCGGCTTTGGCAAGGCCGACATCGCCAAAGGGGAATTCTTCATCCTGGGTGGACAGGTCGCCTATGTGGCTGAGGTAGGGGAGACGATCAAGGCCCCCAATGGCGAGACGGATGCCCGGCTGCGGGTGATTTACTCCAACGGCACGGAAAGCAACCTGCTGCTGCGGTCGCTGCAACGGGCGCTGTACAAGGACGACGCGGGACGACGCATCACTGACCCCGTTGCCGGACCTCTGTTTGCCGACCGCAGCGAAGAGGGTGACCATGCCACCGGCACGGTCTATGTCCTGCGCAGCAAGTCGGACCATCCCACCGTCGCTGCGAACCGGGACCTGGTGCATAAGATTGGCGTCACGGGGGGGGATGTTGACCGCCGCATCGCCAATGCAAGGTTAGACCCGACATTCCTGATGGCGGATGTGGAAGTCGTTGCGACCTACCAGCTTTACAATATCAACCGCACCCGGCTGGAAAACGTCATTCACCGGATTTTCGGGGCGGCCCGCCTGAATATCGAGATCAAGGACCGCATGGGCATTCCAATCGTGCCCCGCGAATGGTTCCTGGTTCCCATCTTCGCCATTGATGAAGCCATTGAGCGAATCAGAGATGGGTCGATCAGCGAGTACGTCTATGATGCGCAGTTGGCAAAGTTGGTGCTGGCTGGGGCTGAGGTGGCGTCAGGCCGATAGTTCGTCAATCTTCCTGAACAGCACCCCCCTTAGCTCCCGCAGCTCCTCAAACGCCGCATCCACCATCTCCGCCGACACGACTTCTCCCCGGCGGTCTGCCAGCCACAGCTTCAGCAGGCCGCCGACGCGGCCGAGGTCGGCGTGCAGGCGGATCAGTTCCATGATGGCGTCGTAGTCCAGCATGCTGCGGATCGGGTGGTTCAGGCCGGCGGTGCGCAGGTAGGCGGACAGGGACAGACCGGCCATCTTCGCCAGGGCTTCGATGCGTTCCCGCTCCTGGTCGTTGACCACGACGCGCAGGGTGCGTTGCCGGTCCCTGGGGGCCTGGGCTGGATCGTCCCGCCGGTCTGTCATTGCCATTTCCATCCTTCTCCCGCTTTTGGTCTGGCGGATGCCGGATCGCGTCGAGCCGTCGGCGAGTAAGCTGTAATGTTGGGCTGTTGGCCAACATTACCTATCCTGCCCGGCTGCGCATATAGTTCATGTGTTCGTGACAATACTGATTTCTTCGCAACTCATCGATATTAGTGTAAGCGTCAGCCGTTCCCCGCGTTTTTTTTGTTTTTCAGGCGTTTGGCGGCAGCGTTTCTGCGGTTTGCGATGCGGCTGAGAGCGTATTGCATCGGGATTTCATCGATGGTGTGGGGATCGT